>JAIBBE010000145.1 GCA_019694835.1 Fimbriimonadaceae bacterium
GAGCCATAGCTCGAAGGAGAAACCCATGTTCAAACTGTTTTCACGTCGTCGAAAGGCGGAGCGCGAGATCGCGCCGCAACTCACCACCTACGAGCGCCGTGCACTCGAAATCCCGGGTGCGCCTCCCGGGCCTTATTCACTCGCGACGTACGATCTGATGGAACGCGACTCGATGATCCAGACGGCGCTAACGATCAAGAAACTCGCGGTCATGGCTGAGAACTGGACGGTTGAGCCGGCCGACGGATCGAGCGAAGCGAAGGAAAGGGCGGACTTCGTGCTCGCCGCGTTCGACCGGATGGAAGGGGCCGCCTCGACGATTCTGCATCAAGCTATGGATGCGTTCGCGAAGGGCTGGTCGATCCAGGAATTGGTCTACTCAAACGAGAACGGGCGCGTCTGTCTAGAAGCGGTCCGACCCAAGAACCCCGGCCTGTTCGGGTTGGAGGTCAACGCGTTCGGCAAGGTCAGCGGCCTGCGACTTCAGATTCCCGGCGAAGCCGAGGAGTCGTTGCCGCGTGAGAAGTTCGTCGTCTTCACCCATCGCAGCGGTTACGGACGGGCGAAAGGGAAGAGTGACCTCGACAGCGCCTATCCGCACTGGAAGGCCAAGCAGACGCTGCTCAACGCCTGGCGGATTCACCTGGAGCGCTACGCGTCGCCCACGGTTCTCGGTCGCTACCAGCGAGGCCTCAGCGCCGAGGAGCAAGGCGAGATTATCGGGGCCCTGCGCAATCTGCAAGACAACACCGCGATCGTGTTTCCGAACGAGATCGAGATCGCGACCCTTGGCGGCTCGCGCGACGGCTCGACCGGGTTCATGGAGGCTATCGAGTTTCACAATCGGGAGATCGCTCGGGCGATCCTTGGTCAGACCCTGACGACCGACGAGGGTCGGCGGGTTGGGTCGCTGGCCTTGGGCAAGGTTCACCTGCAAGTGCTGTTGCTGCAGATCCAGGCACTGCGCAAGGAGCTTGCCGATTCGGTGATGACCGAGCAAGTGATCCGCCCGCTGGTCGAGATGAACTTCGGCCCGGGCCTGGTTCCCAAGTTCACGTTCGCACAGGGTTCGCTGGACGCGTTTTCGAAAGGGACGCTGGCGTAACAGAGGTCAATTACAAACTGGATCGACCGGTGCGTTTTTAGCGTTGTTGGTCTAGGATCGAAGAACGAGCACCTGATCTTCGCTCGAGAGGAACTCAATGATGGTTTCGATCTGAGTGGCGGCAAAGCGCAGGACCTCCCCGATTCGCATATTTCCCACCTTGAACAGCACGACCTGACCTTCGTTTCGAATCGCGACGAGGTCAATGAAGTCGACGTCTTTGGTGGCGATCGCAGCTTCGAGCAGGAGCGCTTGATTCCAGAGCGCGAGGTCAGAACCACCTGTTAGACCCGATTCGTACACATGCTGGGCGGTAATGCCTGCTTGGGCGAAGACCCGCGTAAGCCCGGGTGGCAGGTTCTCATCTATGAGAATCTGCTTCATCCTGCAATTCGGGCGTGGCGCTCACGATCGGCGGCAAAGGCAAGACATGCCCTCACATCGTCGACGACGAGTTGGGGGAAACTTGCGAGCACATCGTTTTCGGTATCGCCTCCCGCCATGTACTCAAGCACGTCCGTGACCGCGATGCGCGTGCCCTTGATTGTCGGCTTGCCGAATCGAATCTGGGGATCGATGATGATTCGCTCACGATAGTCCATCAAGGACATTGTACGCCAGCCGGACTCGGAGACCCTGTGCGACCCGCTTGCGAAGCCTCCCATGAAAAGGGGGCTTGTGGCGCAACAGCCATCCAAACCGGGTCTAATCAAGCATGACTGCCGCGCTCGTCGTCCTCGCCATGACCTCTCAGACTCCTCAAACCTCCAACAACCCGATCTTCTCTGGCTGGTACGCCGATCCGGAGATTCATGTCTTCGAGGGGCGCTACTATGTCTATCCAACCTACTCCGCACCTTACGAGAAGCAGACCTTCTACGAGGCGTTCAGCTCACCCGACCTCGTCCATTGGCACCGAGAAGGCCGCATTCTGGATTTCAAGGACATCCCCTGGAGCACAAACCGGGCGGCGTGGGCGCCGAGCGTCATCTTCCGCGACGGGACCTACTTCATGTACTTTTCGGCCGGTGACGGGGCGGGGATCGGAGTTGCGACGAGCAAGAAGCCGGGCGGGCCGTTTAAGGACGCGCTGGGCAAGCCCCTCATCAAGGACGTCATCAACGGCGCTCAGCCGATCGATGCGATGGCGTTCCTCGACGACGACGGCCAAGCCTATCTGTACTATGGCGGATGGAAGCATGCGAACGTGGTGAAGCTCTCGAAGGACATGCTCCGCACCGAGGACGCCTTCTACGAGATCACGCCGGAGGGGTATGTCGAGGGGAGCTTCATGCTCAAACGCAACGGCGAGTACGTGTTCATGTGGTCCGAAGGCGGATGGACGAACTCAACCTACGGCGTCGCCTATGCGCGCGCGTCGTCGCCGTACGGCCCGTTCAAGCGCATCGGACAAATCCTGAGCACCGATCTTTCGGTCGGCAAGGGCTCCGGCCACCACTCCGTGTTGCGGTTGCCGGGGACCGAGGCGTACCTGATCTGCTATCACCGTCGTCCGTTGGAGGAGACTGATGCGAACGCCCGGGTCGTGTGTCTGGACCGGCTGGTGTTTGGCAAGGACGGCAACATCCTGCCGGTGAAGCAGACGTTCGAGGGTGTGAAGGGGCATCCGATCAAGCGCTAGAGCAGAAGCCGAGCCCGCTCCAGAACCGCTTCGACCGTCGCCGCGTCCAACTGCTCGATCCACTCGGCCCCTCGGGCATGCCAGTCGAGGCTCTTCAATTGGTCGCTCAGGACGACACCCTGAATCTTGCCCCCGGGTGGGAGCGCGACCTCAAACTTCCAACCTTTCGACTTACTCGTGATCGGGCAGCAGATTAGCAGACCGGCGATCCGGTTGTAAACCGCAGGGGAGAGAACGAGCGCAGGACGCCGACCAGCTTGCTCGTGACCCCTCTGCGGATCGAACGGCATCCACACGAGGTCCCCTCGATCTGGGAACTGCCGACTCACAACGCCTCGTCGCCGACGGGGCCGCCGAAGTCGATCTCGCCGTGCAGGTTCTGCTCCGTCATCCCCTCGAGCATGGCCTCCAAAGTGAGTTTTTCTTGCTTGAGAAGAAGGCCACCTTCAACCAGTGAAAGATCCACTGAACTGCCTTGTCGCAGCCCCAGCTCCTTAACGAATGCGCTGGGCAAGCGCACCGCCAAGCTGTTGCCCCACTTTTCGACCGACTGTTTCATGACTATACATTATAGCTACATTTAGCCTGGCCAAATGCTAATCCAGAAGGGAACGAGCCGACGCCAGCGCTTCGGCAACAAGGGCGTCGGAACGCTTGATTTGCTCGTCCCACTTGGCATGCTGCTTCTCCATACGCTCACGCATCCGCGATTGAAAGTCGGCGACGTGCCGTAGCATCTGACGCTGCATTTCCGTAGGATTGTCGGCTGAAGGCATACCGAAGTTGGGTTCAACAGCGAGTTCCGTCGGGTCATCGCCCACATCGATCATGCGAAGGTGCTTTAGGCACTGAAACACGTGATCACAGGTCGCTTGAGCCTTCGGAAAGCCGTAGAGGTGCATCAGCGCCTCAAGGGCCTCAAACAAACAGGCCTCTCTACGCCTAGATTGCTTCCACTGATCCCTGAGCTCGTCCGTGCGGCCAATCATGGCTTCGGGCATTGACAATTCGGGACGTTCACCATTCAGGCGCCTATCCAGGGAGCTTTCAAACATCCTTTCGAGTTGCGTTGCCCGGTCTCGGGCTTTGGCCGCATCAATCGCCTGCGCGCGAGCAATCGCAGTAAGTTCTTCGAGAGCGCCAACCAATGCCTCAGCATGTTCACGTATCACGTTAATCTCATCATAGTCAATCACTATGGGTTTGCGTACACCGGGTACACCGGGCCTCACCGTGCTCTAATTGGTCAGCAATCACTCGCAACGCCAGAGCCTGGAGCCTGGCGACGGGAAGATCTTCATGGAACGCGTCTCCGATGCCATCCGTATACGGAGCACGGAGCGGGGTACAGCCAGCCTTCAGGCGATGAATCTGCGAGATAGAATCAACAAACTCCTGATCGGTTATCTGGACCGGCAAAAGGTTCATTGGGTTTTTCCCGATGATCCAGAGTCTGGAGAAGCGCCACGCTATCTGGGTCAGGTCAAGCACCCTCCCGGCTGGGCCGCATGGCCCGCCGATCTAAAGGCACTGCATCGTCAGCTCTTAATGGATCGCGAAAGTGCCGTAGGACTGATTGTCCACAAGAACAGACTTTACGCCAGGGCAAACGAGCTTTTTCGCATACTCGTCAGAGCAACGGATCCTGCTGAAGTCACTGCTCTGAGGGAGCGAATTGACGCACTCATTGAACCCTTGAGATCTGCAGAGCGAGCGGTGGAGGATGCCAAGATCTCGGTGAAGCAACAAGAGAGAAATGTGAGGCTCGCGATTCTAAGCCATTCCACTTTTCAGATCACGGATATCAACCTGCTGTCGGCCGAGCAGCGGCTCGGTCTTGAACGACAATTGGACGAACACGAATCAGAGGCCAAGAAACGCTGGTTTGGCGAATCGGATTAAGCAACTCTGCCTTGCGTCGTTTGCATCCGATGCGTGTAGACTGCATCGCGAAGCGGTAACACCGTGCCAAAGAACTCAGGGCAACATGCAGCGAAATCGCGGCATCACTTCGGTGATGGTCGCGACATAATGACTTGATGCACATAAGCCGACGCATGCGGCTGATCTGGCAAGAGTTGTGGTTGCCGCCGCTGCTCGGATTGACCGCCGACGTTCTGCGGGCTGAGTTGGTGAAGCAGCTCGGCTTGAATCCTGGCTTCAACTGGGCGTTGACGATTCTCGGCTTGGTACTGGCGGGCATCGTGGCCTGCGGGCGGTACTTGATCGTCCCGGCGTTGCCCCTCGACCCTACGATCGATGAGGAACTGACCAAGAGGATTCGGCTTCTTTACAAAAAACTGGGCTTACCCGCCGTTCGGGTATTCGTTGCGCCTTTATCCACCCGGCACGACCGTGGTTACGCGTTTCAGGATGGCACGGATCTCTTCGTGGACCCAGATTTACTCGAACGCCCCCCAGGCGAGCGCGACTTCATCATCCTGTTCTGCGCCCTGACTCGCTTGAACAGCGGCGCCTTTAAGTGGCTTTGCCTACTCCTCTTCGCGGGACAAGAGTTAGTCCTTATAAGGAAGGCCCTAGCTGGGATCGATGAAGAATTGAATGACATCGTAAAGACAGCGGTCTTGATCGGTGCCCTCTTCTGTATCCACGTGGCTCTCCAAGTGCTGCACATTAACGAACGTCGATTCGGCGTGAAAGCAAACCGGTGGGATGTCCCCATTCTCAAGGTTACCGAAGATCTTCCAGGCGCCCTTGACGCGATCGCATGGCTGAAGGCAAAGCGTCTGCGCAAAAGTGCAGCGATGAACGCCGATGGGCTGGCTGCCTGGTGGTCAAAGGAGAAACGACTGGCCTCAACGACCACGAATATAGAAGTACCAGCAGCGAACGCGGACCTGACCGCCTAAGGCATCGGAATCGTCGAGGGCCGCACCGCGAGCAAGCCAGTCTGCTGGATCACTTGATCCCCGATCCGGACCTTGAACGTCAGAGGAATCGCGCCCGAGGCGTTCTGCGGAATGATGATCTCCAACGGGACCCGCATCGCACCGCGATTCTGGTAGATGATGATTTTCTTCGAGCCGCCGCGCGAGATGGTGAACTCGCTCGGTGCCTCTAGCGTGAAGAGGCCGTCGATGCGGCGATAAATCTGGCTCCGAACCCAAACGCTGCCGCGAACGATCTGGCTGTCGGCCTTCTGCACTGTGTCCTGGGGCAGATTCACGTCAAACAGCACGGTCGGTGCGACTAAGAAACCGGAGAAAACGAACGACTCCGTGCCGGTCGGCTCGGTCAGTCGCGCTTGGACGAGGCGGTATCCGGTTGTTGCTTCCGAAGACACGTCGGTTTGATAGTCGACGAAGTTGCGGCCCTTGCGTCCCCAGTTCGGGAAGGGCTTGGCGCTCTCGGTGGTCAGCGTCTTCAAGAACCCCTGGCACCGCATTTCGATCTTATCGAAACGCGCGGTCTTGGTCGGGTTGATGAAGTTGAAACGGACCTTGAACGAGTTACCGGGAGCGACGCTCCGCGCCTTGTACTCACTCTGCCATTCGACGCCGATCGGGAGGTTGCGGTTGCGATCCCAGCGTAGGGTGGTCACGGTCGTGTTGCGGGGAACGAACGCGTCCGGGCTAGCTTCACCGGCTGGGATGGCATTGGCGCGGACACCGATCTGACTGCCGTCCAAGATCGGCGGCAAGTACAAACCCAAAAGTTTGATCTCGGCGGTCCAACTGTCGGAATCCGTCGCGGCGGAGACGCTGAGCATGCCGTCGAGGAGCGGGTCGCGAAGCCAGACGGGGCCATCGCGGTCGGTCGCATCCACGAGTCGAGAGGTCGCCACGGGACCTTGCTCGGTCATCGAGACACGAATCTCAAGATTGTCTCGCCCTACCAGCCAGCCGTCGCCGCGAAGGTCAAAGCTCCAGATGATGTCCTTGCCGATCGGCGCGCGTCCTGCCGTGTAAAGAATCCCCGGCTCCCATTGCATCGCTGTCTCCAGTCCGCCGGAAGCAGACAGTCCGTCCCATTCCTCCGGGTCCATCTTGCCGTCCATGCGCGGCGTCAAGGTGAGGCGAAGCGGGTCGCGGACCTCAAACACGTCGCTGTAGGGCGCGGTCTGTAGCGTGAACCCCATGAGGGCAGCGAGCAGAGGCATGGCCATAGTGGTTTAGGCTTGTCCGCCTTGAATTCTCTTTTCCAGTTCGGCAAGCTGGGCGTCGACATCGGAGACCGCATCCTGCTTGAGCTCGGTGCCTGTCGTGGTCGGGCCAGCAAGGCCCATGCGCTCCTCGAGTTTGCGAAGCTCCTCGTCGGCCTGGTAGTCCATCGCCGTGTCTTCCATCTGCATCATCTTGCCGGTCAGACTGCTCGACATCATTTCCTGACGCGCTGCCGCTTCGGCTTGCTTGTCTTTGATCTTGTCGCGGGCGGCGGCGAAACTGCCTTCATATTCGTTCTCGAAAGTGAGCCCTTCGAGGGCCTTCGAGATCGAGGATTGAATTTGAGCCTGCTTCCATTGCGCCTTCATGGCGAGGGCTTCGGCGGTCTTGCGTCGGGTTTCCTCTTCCTGGCGCTTGATGGCGATCTTGACGGCTTCGACGGTTTCGACGGCTTGAGCGAGCGTGCCGCGCAAGGTCTCGATGGTCTGGTCGGTGGTGGCCTTCTCGCGAAGGAAACCACGTGCAAGTTCGCGATTGCCTTGTTTCAGGGCCATACCGGCCTGTTGTTCAAGCTGGGCAGACTTGCGCTCCTGCTCGTCAAGCATCGACTGGAGCCGGTTCTTCTGGGTGATCGCCTGGACCGCTTTCTCTCGATTCGCGATCAGCGCCTGCTGCATATCACGCCGAGCCTGATCGAGCATAATCTCGGGGTCTTCGAGCTTGTCCATTCCCCGATTAAAGAGCGCGCGTAGCCAGGCAAAAAACCGCTTCATTCCTTCTCCATCGCCCGATTACTCAGGCTCCACGAATTATACACAGTGAACCAGACGTACGGGGGTCAAAGGTCGCGTCTCCAGACGAGAACGAACACGATCACCCCCGCACAGAGCCACGGAAACACCCAACGAAACCGAAAAGCGTCACTCGAGGCGGGGATCGGAACCTCCGAAACGAGGAGGCGCGTCGTCCGCACCGGCACCTGACCTAAGACCCTCCCCCGAGAATCTACCGCCAGCGTGTAGCCGTTGCTCGCGGCCCGCACGAGCGGCAGTCCAGACTCGACGGCCCGGAAGATCGACGCCGCCTTGAGCTGCTCGGGCGCGTTGCTGTCCATGTACCAGTCGTCGTTCGACATCACCGCAAGAAGACGGCTGCCATTGTCGGTCTGCGCCTGGGCGATGTTGGGGAACAGGGCTTCGAAACAGACAAGCGGGCCAACTTTGATGCCCCCAAGTTCAACCGCCCGAACCCAATCACCTTCTTTCAAATCGCCTGTGGGAAGGCGAAAACCGGACAGGAATGGGAGGTATTCGCGGAACGGTACGAACTCGCCGAAAATGACCAGCCGCGTCTTGTCGGCGTAGCTCCACTTGCCGTCTGAGAACGCGTAGGCGCTTTGGTAACTCGGACTCCGACCCCGCTGGCCGCCGATGAGGGTGGGCAATGGTGGGTTGCCAAGAAAGGGAGTTCGTGGTGGAATCGAATCCCCACCGAAGGTCAGTCCCTCAGGCAAGACCAACAGCCGGCATTCCTTCTCGACGGCTTGCTCGGCCAGCCACGGCACTTCTTGTTCGAGACCCTGCTCCTGCTTGTCTCGAGTCTGAAAAGCCAAGTCAACGCCCGGCTGACCAACTCCGATTCGGACGTTCTCCCCCGGACTTCCCTGGGTGTAACGGTAGACCGAGAGGATCAGAACGGATGCAGCCACAAATACCATCCGGCCCGTCACCCGCTCCATCTTCGGCCCCTTCTTGCCCGGTTTGGGATCGACGGTTCGCACGAACAGATTGGCGAGGGTGACATTCACCAAAACCACCCAGGCCGACACCATGAAGATGGTCCCCAGCGCAGCCGACTGGATGAGGTGCGGAATGAACCAGAGTGGCGTCGCCGCCAGTCCCCACGGAAACGCGAGAAGCGGAAAATAGCTCCTACCCGCTTCGACGCCCGCCCAGACGAGAGGGATCAGCCAGGCGACGTTTTTGGCGAAACACTTCTGCAGGAGCCAGCCGACCACCGCGAAGTACCAACCCCCGATGAGCGGGCAGAGAGCCCACGGAATCAAGGCCATCCCGACCGAAGTCCAGCGACCGACGAACGGGACGATCCAGAACATCTGGAACAGATAGAACATCATCCCGAACGCCAGACCCGACCAGAATGCCTGCTTTGGGGTCATCGTTCGCAGGTGGTTCAACCACGGAACGAGCGCCACGAGAATAAGGAATCCCAGGTTCGTCGGCGGAAAAGCCAGCGAATAGAGCGCCACCGACGCCAGCGTCGGCCAGCCGGATTTCAGTCGCTGAAGCAAAGCACTCAGACGGGCATCTCCGCGAAGCCGAAGGGTTCAACGTGCCGCCCATCCTCAGCCAGGAAGTAGATCACGGTCGGGCTGATCGGATCGCGATTCCGCAGAATCTTGATGAGGATTTCGGCCTCCCCTCCACAATCGAACTCGGCGACGTAAGGCTGAATCGCGCGCGGGATCGGCGTGTGGACATCGTGGTAACGGATCAGCTCTTTCTTATCCACCCACGCCCGTGCGCCGACCGGTGTCGCGACGACCAGGCGATACTTTCCTGCCTCACCCAAGCGAACCTTCGCCCAGAGATAGACCACCCCGGCCCCGTTGTTGAACTTGGGTTCGAGGTCGAAGATGACGCCCTCGCACCATTCGCGGGTCCATTTGATCGGCAGGTCGCTGCGCCCGTTGAAGGTGTCGCCCGTCTTTTGCACATCCTCCGCCCGCATGGCTTTTTCAAAGCTGGCTCCGTCGTGGTTCACAAACGGCCCGACCCAGTACCAAGGCTGCCCGGCGAGAAGGGGGATGAGAACATCTTGGCCGCCGAGTTCGATGCGCACGTTCGTGACCGGCGCAAGCTCCCCGCTCGGGGCTTGAACGACGATCGGGAACTGACTCTGCTCGCCGTGGCGGACTCGGAAACTGGACAGTTTGTGTGCAGCTGACCACCCCGCCGGGACCGAGAGGTGCGGCTCGAGCACCCGCTCCTCGAGGCCCTCGTTCTTGAAGGTGAGAACGAAACGATTGGTCTTTCCAGGCACTACCGTCGGCGGGTCGATGTACTGGGCGGAAATCCGGAGGTCGCCGATGGCGACGAATCCGGTATCGGCGGGTTTGTCGAGGGCGGCGAGGAGGTCTTTCGGCACCGCGACCTTGGGCAGGGCGACCTCGGCGGCGATTGAAGCCAGCGGATTCGGATCTTCGACAACAGTCAGGGTATCAGTTGGCTCCCCTGGCTCAGTAGGTTCTGTATGTTCCGTGGGCTCGACCGACTCAACTTCTACCTCCACATCGGGCACCACGACGGGACGACCTGACGGCGGAATAGCGGCAGCTTCGACACTCGCGGGAACCGATTCGGGAACCAAGAAATCCTCGTCCGAACCCTCCGACACCGACACCACCCAGTCGGCGAACTCCGCCAGACTTGCCGGTGGGTCAACCGCCCGGAGTCCATGTCCAGCCACGTACGGGCTCCCGAGCGGGTCGGTCCACTCCGCATCGATGATCGTCGAGGCTCCGAGAATCGCTCCGACCACGAGCGCGGTCTGATCTGAAGCACCGCCTGATCCCGCGGCGATTCGTACCGACGCCCCAAAGTCACCCTGCCCGTACAGTAGCGCATGCAGGATCAGGGCGAGGTTGAAGGGCGCGTAGTGCGGGTCTTGGGTCGGCAGCGTTGCGGGCAAAAGGTCGTAGGTCGTCGCCGCGTCCTTCCCCTCATTGAAGCACTGAAGTAGCCGTGCGATGGCTTTGTGAGCCGGATGCCCGCCCGGCAAGGCATCTTTTGCCGCCTTGACCAAAGTCGTGGCATTCACTCCCGGCCCGGCCGTTAGGGTCATCGCCATTACCGCGAGCGCGCTTGCCACACCGACCGAATCGTGGTCATTGGCAGCGTCAAAATAGGCGTAACGAAACGCCCTTTCTGGATCGCCGGAGAGGGCAAGTCCCCAGAACGCGGCTCGACCCAGGGCCTGAGCTCCCGGGGCCAACGGATTCTGAAAAGTCCCCGCCATCGGCGAGTCCAGCCCTCGGCCGAGGTTAGCGAGGCCAAACGCGGATTCGTGGGTCGTGTAGAGCCAAGAGGCGAAGATGGACGCGCTGATGGCCTCGGGTGGAAGTCCGCGACGAAGGTGCTGAATCCACACCACCCAAGCATCAAGCGCCTCGCTCGGGGCCATCCGCGTCGGGATCGGCTCGTAGTAGTTGAGCTTCCTGAACTGGTTCTGACCACGGAATGGAGCACCCAACGTCGCCCCCACCACCGCGCCCATCACGGCGGACCGCAGATTTTCCGGCTTCACGAGAACTGTTTACCTGAAAGCCTGTGGCCGGGGACGGCCCACTCGACAAAGGCCGTCCCTTTTCATCCTGTCTGCCAAGCCAGATGTCCTGGTGGCATCGAAGGTTGCGCCCCCTGTGCGTACCTTAGCGGGGACAAAAGATGATCTGGGTTGCCTGGGTGGGAGCCAGATCCTGCCATCGTCCCGTTGCGCATTCATAGAGTCGCGTCTGTCCACTCGTTACAAAGACGAGCCACTTACCATCTGGAGAAGCAATGGGTGCGAGATCTTCGTCTTCGGACAAGACCTTCGGTTCATATGCAGGCAGACCCGGAACGGTGTCGAACGCCTTGATCACGATCTTGCTGCCCACCAAGGACGCATATAACACACGCTTCCCCTTTTCTTCCCAGCGGTAGTACTGAGCATCGTTCGAGAATTTCTTGATGATCTTTCCGCTTGCCAAATTGAAGAGTAGCGGCATGGACTCAGTTTCGGAGTTGGTCAAGAAGGCCATCTTTCCTGTTGGGCTGAGTTCGATTTCGTCATAACCTTTTGGCAGGAGATGCAGGATAGATCCGGTCTGGCTAACCAGCATCAACGAACCCGATTTCGAATTGAAGCAGGTGAAAGCCGATGAATCGGGGAGCCACTCGACATAACCAACCCCTCGCCGAACTCGGTGCGACTTGCCGGTTATCAACTCGGTTACCCTGTGATCCTCAACGCCACTGTGCACGACGTACCTTCCATTCGGGGACGGCTCCACCAGTTCGGTCCTTCCCAGTTTTCGAAGTCTCTTACCGTCCGTGTCGACAAGCCACAAAACCGCGTGTTCGAACAGTTGGTCCTTCATGACGAACGGGATGAGGAACCAAGGGTTGTTCGCGACCGCCCGCGGCTCGTAGGCCTCGCCTCTCTTGAAGTCACCTAGAAGGGTGACTTTGCCGGTCTTGGAGTCGACGAGGCAAGCTCGCTCTGCGTCAGTGAATTCGTTCTTCGCCTGGGGTCGCGGCACGGTGAAGAGGATCGTCTTTGAATCGGAGGCCCAAATCGGACAGCTATTGGCAACTTGTCGATGGAGGATCCGAGGATTTCCCGTTCCTGGAGTGCAGACCATGAGATCACGGCCAAACCCCTTAGGGTCCCTTCGGATGTAGGCGAGTGTCGATCCGTCCGGGGACCAGACCGGGTGTTGCGCGATTCCCAGATCAAGGGGCTGGCTGTGAGAGCGGTGAACAAGGTAGAGCTTCTCATGTTCGCCGACTGTGACGGTGAACGCGAGAGTAGGCAAAGCACTTTGAGCCAGTGACATGGTGAGGATAAGGCTGAGCATGCTTCAAGATGGCTCAGGCGCCGATCAAGTCTCGTGACTTCCGTCACGATTTGGGCGTGAGCATTATTGGCCCTGTAGCCGCTGCTGATTCAGTTCGTCTTCGGCTTGGCGCACCGACCGCAGCTCGCCGAGGACGAGGTCGATGCTGGAGGCGGGTCCAGAGAGGCCCGGAATGACGGACTCGCGCGAGGCCTCGAGAGTCATCTTCTCGACCTCGGCCGATAGCAATTTGAGTTTCTCGGCGATTTGGCGCAAGGGCTCGAAGGCGATGCGGATATGCGGGCTGCGGTGGGTGCCGCGCAAGTCGTCGGACATCTTGAATCCGGTCAGTGACTGGAGCGTATCGATAACGTCGAGGTCGAGGGCGTCTTCGAGTTTGTCTTTCCAATTGTCTTTGGAGGGCTTGCCCAGGCACGGTTTGGCAAGGAGCAGGGCCTCGAACATCGCGTCGTCGAGGGCTTTGGAGATTTGATCGCGCAGCGCTTGTCGATGGCCACCGGCGTCGTTCGTCCATGCAGATCCGGCAAGACTGACTTGGGCTTTCTGATAGTAGAACGCGCATGCTTCCATGAGCTGTCCAGCGACCGGATCGAGTTCTTTGTGCAGTCGACGCCGGTCGATCGGGCCGGAGAAAGAGCTTAGCGCGTCGCTGAGCTCTTTCTTACGCTTCTGCTCCTCGTTTTTGGGCGTATTCATGTGTTGGTCGAGCCACCACACGAAGGCAAAGAGGAGCGGCAAGCCAATGACCGAGCCCAACACGAATGCCATCGCGGTGGCCATGATTTTCGTGAGCAGAAAGGTCACCGCGGCGATTCCCGCGAGGCCGACCGCGCACCCAAAGCAGGTTACGGGGTGGGTGTCGCTGGTTTTGTTCTTCGCCAGCGCATCGGTGACGTAAGCCGCGAAAACCGGATAACGGTCACTCTTTCCCACTCTACTTTTGATACGTTTCGCGATCCATTTCGCGCAACTCGAGGGTGATCGAAGCCTGATGAAGTTCGCGTTTTCGCCCGAACCAGTGCTCCAGCACCTCCATCATGCCGCGCGCGATGCTGTCCTTGAGTTCAGGCGGTCGGCCGCTGATGATCGCAACGGTGCAATGCACGAATCCCTTCTGCGCGCCCTCACCCATGACGTAGGTCGGACGCTCAGTGTAGTAGGATTTGACCGACGCTGCGTCAACGCTCTCGAAGCTGGACAGCTTGCTCGTCAGCTGACGGAGCACGAGCACGACATCGGTGTTCGCAATCGCGTTCGGGGTGGCCTCCAAGTGGATGTGCGGCATAGCTGAATGATACCGCCGCCTAGGGTGCGGACCGGGCCAATAGGCTGGCCACAAGGTGCCGTCCGACCGGATTCCATTTGAGCGAGGTCGGCTGGCAGCCCAGTCCGCCTTGGGGGCGAAGGGTGGAGATGAAGAGTTTGCCGACTTCGGTCTGGACCTCGATCAGGACCGCGTGCTCTTGGTAGGTGCGCATGTCGATGCGCTGGAGCAGGATCTTCGGATTGTCGAACTGCTTGAGGAAGTCCGGGTCGAGCACACAGTCTCCCGCGATGGGGAAAAGGCGTTCCCATTGCCCTTCGAAGTCTATTCCGCCATCCTCCCACGGATGGAGGCTGCCGGCGGAAGTCTCGCGAGAGCCCCCTCCCCGACCCTCCCCCACCGGAGTGGAAGAGGGAGAATTGCGATCTATGCCTCCATCCTCGCACGGATGGAGGCCGCCGGCGGAAGTCTCGCGAGAGCCCCCTCCCCGACCCTCCCCCACCGGAGTGGGAGAGGGAGAATTGGGATCTATACCTCCATCCTCCCACGGATGGAGGCCGCCGGCGGAAGTCTCGCGAGAGCCCCCTCCCCGACCCTCCCCCACCGGAGTGGGAGAGGGGGTCAGGTAGGCTGACTCCCGCCAGAACGGCATCGGCTGTGTGCCGGGTCCGGAGATGAAGATGGCTCCGCGACGCTTCCGCCAGTCATCGGGGAGTCGGTCGGCGAGGATCGGCTTCCCCCTCTCCCACTCCGGTGGGGGAGGGTCGGGGAGGGGGTCCGGTTGCCAATCCGTAAAGCCCTCGGCGATACCGGGAAGTACCTCACAATCGGGCAGCGACCCATTCGCCACGACCCAAATCGGCCATTGGTTTGTCGCATCGCCCCAGTTGACGGTCAAGGTGTACTCACCGACCGGCAATTCCGCCCAAACTTCGCCGACCTGGAGCGCCCGCATCGCGTCAACATTGACCGGCTCACAAGAGCCCTGCGCCACGGATGCTCCAGTGCTAGCGGTCAGATTCCAGCCGAGCCTGTGGTCCCCCCCTTGGATCGAATGCACTCCAACCCGCCAAAAACACGGGCCAGCCAGGAAATTCCAGCGATCTCGATAGCCGGCCCGATTCCCGCCGCGCACCCAGGGCGGACGACGGACGGGAATCAAGAACAGAGCATCAGGACCATTCCAGCCCGCAAAGTCCTTCGCGCTGAACCGGGCTTGACCCCAATCATCAAAGATCCCAGAGGTCGAGATGGGGGTGTCGCGGATGCCCGTGATCACGAAGCCCCGTATCGAATCACGAGCGCGGACTTCCTCCTGAACGAACTTGCGCATGAAGGCGGCTTTCGTAATAGAGGATGCAAGCAGTCTCTTGTGGGCGTCGGCATCCTTGACGAACCGGTTCGAGGGCAGAAAAGTTGGCAAGTCATGCTGCCAGCGGACGCCTTGGTCGTTCAGGACAGGGTCTGCGGATGTCCAGAACGGCTTCTCGGTCGCCAGTCGCGGCAGGTCGCGGTGGACATCGATGTCATTGAACTCACCCAGAAAGATCGGGAGCGGCGTGCGCGGGCCGGGCAAGAGCGAGTCGAGGACCGAGGGATAGAACATCGTGTCGCAGTACGGGTGGAAGTCGTCGAAGTTGCCAAACTCGCGCAGGTCGCCGCCGTACATCTCCGCACTGCCAGAGTTGTCCTTGATAAACCTGCCCGGCAGGTGCCGCTCCAACATCTCGACCAGCCCGCGACGGTAGTCGGCGGTCGTCGACTCGCTGAGTTCGCACCCGGCCGTCCAAATCGGCACGTTTGGGTGGTGGCGGTATTGCACCACGATCCGCTCCATCTCCTCGGCAATGGCGCTTTGCTTGTCGGGGTCGGGTGTCGGGTCCCATAGCGGCAGCTCGATCCAAGCAAACATCTCGTGTTCATCGAGGATTTCGAGGTAGCGATGGGAGGGAATCCAGAGGCAGAACTTGACCAGGTTGAACCCAAGCCTCTTGAGCTCGCTGACCTCCCTCTGGATGACGTCGTCCGGCGGATTCGGATGCCCAATCTCCGGAGACCACCCCCAATGGAGCACGCCGCGGAAGTACTCCGGATTCCCCCTCATTCCCATGAGGGGGATCTGGCCGCGAGGAACGAGCGCGCCTGAGGGGGAGTAATACTCGCCATCCCCTTCCTCCAGCAGCAAGACCTCGCCAAAAATCCCCCCAAACGTGTGAAACACAAATGGCAGGAATCCGCTGGCGACATCGCGGACGGGGAAAGTGGAACCTCCGTTCTTTCGGACTTCGACCTCGATCTCACAGAGGCCTTCCGGAAGGGCCACGTCGAACGCGTCCCAGATCCCGAGGTGTCGCGTTTCGAAGGGTTCGGTCGTACCGCCGGCATCATGCCGGCTTCCCGATTCGAGTTCTCTGCTCGCGTTGCCGGCAGGATGCCAGCGGTACGGTTCGCGCAGAGAAATCCGAACGATCGCTTCGTACGAAACGCCCAGGAAACGGAGCCTATCGCCCGACTTCGACTCAACTGCCGTGCGATAGATTGCTGGACCCTCCCAAGCGACGGGGACATCCTGATTCCAGGCATGGGGAACCGTGATCGGACGTGGCCCGTCTCCGTAGTCCACCGTCCAACCTGAAACTTTGCGCACGGTGGAAATCTACCCGCAAAAGGGCTTGCCTTTTGGTTCACAGAGGTCACCATAATGGGCGATGCAATGGAGGGCGTTTGTTTTGTTGGCAGTGTTAGGAACAGCTGCTTCGGCGCAGCAGGTGGTCGTCGTCAAGGACACCTACCAAAGCGGTGCGTGGGGCATGGGACAGCCCGGGATTGCCGTCAACTCGCTGGACGATTTGAGTTCGTATTCAATCGGCATCGTCGAAATCGTCGCGCCTCAGGCGGGGTTCTTGGATTCGTTCTCTGTCAGTGTCCTTCTGCCCAATAACTATAATTGGGCAAATGCAAGCTATGCCTTCTTTATTGGTCGGACCGCGAATGAGCTCTTCACTTATCCCCTGACACCGACCGAGACATGGACGCACCTGCGCCCGGTCAACACCGACCACACCACCGTGCTCGAGACCTTCGGTGGAAACAACCGTCACAACTTGCGCTTCGACCTGCGCCCCATGGGCTTCTCCATGGCGAACGGTGAGCACATTTCGATCGGATTGGCTTTAAAGCACTCGTCCGATGGTAGGTCGCGCCGCATCAGCTTTGCCAATCCCTCGTCGCTGGTGAGCGGAACCAGCCCCGACGCTTACACCTACCACGGCTTCAGCCCCCACATCGGGACGACGCTCGATAACCTCAATTACCCGAGTACCTGCTATGCGGCGCGGGTGACGATGTTCACGTCCAGCGGAACCAATCTCTCGGGAACGCTCGACTTCCAAGACTGGACCGGCGATCCGATTCCCCAAGTGACAATCGAGTTTCTGAACCTCAGCATGCAGGTTGCGGAAACGAGGACGGCGATTTTGAACGCGAACGGGTCCTTCGCCATCCCCCATCCCGCACCAGGTGCCTACTATGTCGGCGTCAAATACGGACACTGGCTGAGGAAGGTCGTCGGACCGTATTCGATGCCCGCGACGAGCCAGGTCGGAACTCTCCATTTGGTGAACGGCGATATTGATGAGGACAACGAGGTTGGGATTGGGGACTATGCGTTGCTCAGTGCCAACTACGGAGCCGCATTTGCGCCCGCTGATCTTGATGGTGATGGCGAAGTCGGGATTGGAGACTATGCAGTCCTATCAGCGAACTATGGCGAAATTGGGGATTGATTGGACCGATATGACCAATAGGACCAATTTGTCGTATCAGTCCTATTTGACCCTGTAGTGAATAATCGTCAACTCCCGCAACCGCTGCGCAGCTTGCTCAGGGGTTAGGTCGCGCTGCGACTCGGCCAGCATCTCGTAACCCACCATGAACTTCCGTACGCTGGCTGAGCGCAGCAGCGGCGGATACAGGTGGGCGTGAAGCAACCACGCATCACGGAATTGGCTATGAGGCGGGGCGAAGTGCCAGCCAAATGAGTATGGGAAACTGGTCTCGAACAAGTTATCGTAGCGTATGAGCACGCGCCGCAGAAGCTCAGACAGATCGAGCCGGGCCGCGAAGTCAAGCGAAGCCACATCCGGGCACGGGACCTGCGGAGCGATGATCAACTCGAACGGCCAGCACGCCCAAAACGGCACCCACGCCACCCAGTTGCCGACCTGCTCAACGATCCGCTCGCCGCGCTTGAGTTCTTCGCGCACCACGTCGAGCAGCAAAGGCCGATTGAAGGCTTCGAAGTAGTACGACTGGTTCGACTCTTCGCGCGAGATCAAACTTGGGACAACATCACTAGCCCAAATTTGACCATGTGGATGGGGATTCGAGCAACCCATCGCGGCCCCCTTGTTCTCAAACACCTGAACCCAGGCAAACCGCTGCTCAAGTTCAGCGACTTGGGATTGCCAGAGGTCGACGACATGCCGGATCTCATCGGCCGCCATCTCGGCAAGCGTCAAGTCGTGCCGCGGCGAGAAGCAGATCACCCTGCACTCTCCGGTCACCGGTTGATAGCGCAGGATGCCGTCTTGGATGGCAGGTCCAGATGGACCGTGCGGATGCAGTGCCGCAAAGTCGTTCGTGAAGACAAACGTGCTCTCATAGTGCGGATTGGTCAAGCCCGACGCGCGCGTATTGCCGGGACAGAGATAGCACTGAGGATCATAACGAGGCCGTTCGTCAGCAAGCGGCCGCTCTACCTGACCCTCCCAAGGCCGCTTGGCACGATGCGGCGAAACGAGCACCCACTCGGAGAGCAGCGGGTTGAACCGCCGATGAGGGTCGTTCTCGAAATCGAATCCTGGCACCTGACTCATAATCGCATTGCCCTATGAGGATGCTACCAGCCGAAGCCGAACGAGTTATCGAGCGCCACGAACGCGTCTACGGCGTAGCCCCCACGCACATCGCCTTAGCCCCCGGTCGCATCAACCTGATCGGCGAGCACACCGATTACCAGGGCGGATTCGTCTTCCCGGCGGCGATCGACCGCTATGTCATCGTCGCCACGTCGCTGGCCTCGGGTCCGACCCGCCTTGTCTCCGACCACGATCCTCACGCTGCCGAGTTCGATGCGAACACGGTTAACCTTTTGGATAAGGACCGTCTTCCAACATGGGTCGCCTATCCGGCGGGAATGGCGTGGGCGCTACAGGGCCGACTGCCCAACATCAACGCTACCGTCGGAGCCACCCTCCCCGTTGGCAGCGGTCTGAGTAGCAGTGCGGCCATCGAGATGGCCTTCGGAACTCTATGGCGATTGCTGGGTGAGCTAGAGTTCAGCGATGCGGAACTCGCCCTCGCCGGACAGCGGGCGGAGAACCAGTTCGTCGGCATGAACTGCGGCATCATGGACCAGACGGCGAGCCTATTCGGTGTCGCCGACCACGCCCTCTTTGTAGACACTCTTCGACCGGGTGAGCCCGAGCCGATTCGATTGCCAGAGGGTCTCGCGATGGTCGTATGTGACACCCGGGTGAAACATGCGCTGCAAGGTTCCGAATATAACGATCGTCGGCGGGACAGCGAGTCGGCGGCGCGAAAACTGGGTGTCGAGTTCTTGCGAGAGGCCAACCTAGAGATGCTCGCCGGGGGCGGTTTGACTGAGGTGGAGTTCAAGAGAGCGCTCCACATTATTACGGAGAACCAGCGGGTCTTAGAATTCAGAAAAGCTCTCCCCCAGTACCGCTGGCATCCTGCCGGCAATCCGGACCTTCAATCACCACCAGTGAGCAGGTCGTCGAGGTCAGAGTTTGGCGAGCGCGGGCGGGACGGCCGCGCCACGTTGGGGGAACTCATGCGCGCTAGCCATGAGAGTTTGCGCGATGACTATGAAGTCTCGTGCCCTGAACTTGATCTGATGGCCGAGGCGGCTTGGGGACACGAAGCTTGTATCGGAGCGCGAATGATGGGGGGCGGATTTGGGGGGGCTTGCATTGCCTTGGTGCAGTCGGAAGGCGTCCAGGATTTCATCGTTAGTGTGGGTCGCAACTACCTGGAACGATCTACGATCGAGGGGTCATTTATCGTCGTCAAGGCCGTTGCAGGTGCCGCGGCTTGGAGGCTCTGAGGCCTGCAGTGCAGGGAGCCTCCGTCCGTGGGAGGATGGAGGCATAGATTATAGCAGGACTCTACTCTGCATCCTCCCGTGGCACGTACTCAAAGTGCGTAAACCACGCCGAAGAAGCTGCTGCAAAGCCAATGATCATCACGATCATCACTGCCCATGCGGTCCCAGTAGACATCATTCCGTCACCGAGCTGGCCAGAAAGGAAAGTCATTAGGTTCTTACTGTCACCTTCGGACGGATGGGCGGCGATGGCATTGACGTAACTAAACACCGAAAGGTACGACGCATCGCCCGGCATGTTCGGCACCATCGTCTCCCAACCGAACGCGAACAAGAGACAAATCAACATCGCGCGATTGAACAGCAGGCTGAGAAATAAGAACAGGCCACCATAAGCGAACGCGCCTACGAATATGGCCTGAACATCGCGCCAGAACAGCGGATTACTAAGCGCCCCAACCCGATAGACCGCGATGGAAACCATGAGCGCGCAGACGATCCCGATCGCCGCGACAACCAAGGCAGACGCAACAAAACGAGCGAGGATCAGTTTCCACCTGGGAACAGGACGCGTGACCAAGTAGACAATCGTCTTTTGCTCGACTTCCTGACCAATAACCGCCGTGCTAAAGATCGCCGAAGCCAGTGCAACGAGCTTGAAAACGATTGTTAAGGTGACCTGCGAATAAATACTCTGCGGATCGGGGACTCGTGACATCTGATACCAGGCAAGGCCGACCAGGAACGAGAATCCAGCAAGCAGGATCCACGGGAACAATCGTCGGAAACGGAGGTAGTCCTTCAGGGCACTTTGGAGCAGAAAGAGTTCCATTGCTTAGCCACCCACCAAGTACTTAAAGACGGATTCCAGATTATTATCCGGACTGGAAAACGCCTGGACCGGTAAGTCGTGTTCGATCACGAGGTTTGGAAGCTCGTCATAGAAGCGGTCGGGTTCCTTGCATTCCATTTCAATCGCACCACCGGCGAAATCAAACTGCATGCTGATGACGTAAGGCAGCTTGACCATTTGTTCCGCAACGCGGCGAGGCTCGTTCGTCTCAATGCGAATTCGATGCGGGTGCTTATCGATGAGCGAACGAATAACTCGTAGGTCACCCGTTGCAAGAAGGCGTCCGCGATGAACGAGCAGGATGCTCTTGGTCATCTGTTCGACCTCGTAGAGAATGTGCGAACTGACGAGGATGCCTAGGCCCTCATCGGCCAGACGCCCAAGCATGTCCATATAGTCGCGTCGACCCACCGGATCAAGGCCATTCAGCGGCTCGTCCAGCAGGATGAAGCTGGGACTATGAAGCATCGCCTGGGCCAGCTTGATGCGCTGGCGCATGCCTTTGCTGTAGCCCGCGATCTTCTTGTCGCAGCGGTCGGCCATGCCGACGATCTCAATGCTCCGGTCGGTGCGGCGCTTGGCTTCGGGAGCATCGTATCCGGCCAGCCGGGCAAGAAAGTTCACGAACTCGCGCCCCGTCATGTGCTCGTAGAAGTTATCGATTTCCGGGCAGTAGCCGAGCAGTTTGTAAACTTCAGGGTTAGCGAACGGAACCATGTCGAACACAGTCACTTCGCCGGTTGTCGGTCGAAGTTGGCCGGTGATGAGCCGCAGCATCGTGGACTTCCCGGCTCCGTTCTGGCCGAGAAGGGCTGTGATCCCGGGGCCGATGTCGCAGGTGACGTCGTTCAGGCCGATAACCTGGCCGTACCATCGCGAGGCGTTGCGGAGCTTGATCAACCGACCACCTCCACCGCACGGACTCGCTTCCAAGCGATCCACAGGAATAGGCCGGAGACCGCCACTCCTATGACCAAAAACAGCCATAGGTTCGGGGGCGGTACCAGGACATTTGCAGCGGAGCGGCGGGGATTCTGCCCAAAGACGCTTCCCGACGTGTTGAGAATCGCCTTGGCGATGCCGAAGTTCACACCGTCGATGGAGGCATAGGTGAGGTTGTTGACGAAACCCGTCGCCTTCTGGCCCTGCTGGACCGCCATGACCCGCACCACGAGCATCAGCGTCGTGAAGAAGTAGGTGATGAAGTAAAGACCAGCAAAGGTCGCGCCCGCCATTCGCCCTTGGTTAAAGAGGGAACTGATCCCGAGGACAACGCTGGCATAGAAGACCCCAGGCACAATCGAAATCAGGACCAATTTCGGATAGAGGTACGGGTCCTGACTTAAGAAGCCATAGTCTCGATAGCTCATCAGGCCGTAGAGATAGAACATCGTGAACTGGGCGAATGTGACCCCGCTGATCAGTATCGCCAGTCCAGCCCACTTCCCGAACAGATAGTCGATCTTGCGACAGGGTTTGCTCAGATACACGAGCAGGGCATTGGCCCGATTATCGTTCGCAATGGATCCTGCCCCTGCGAGCAAGGCGATAAAGAGCAGAAACAGCTGCATGTGGCCGAACGCCGAGACGAAGATGTCCTTCCAGACGATCGCCTTAATCATGGCCATCGACTGCGGATTGCGGGGGTCGGCAGCGCTCTCGATGAAGTAGAGAATGATCGCGATCAAGTAGAAATTGATGCCCGCGAACCCGGTCCAGACCCAGAACGACTTCTTTTTGAAAGTCTGGCGGATGAGCATTCGCGAAATGACCCACCATCGGTTGTTGGGCTCATCGAGGGGGCCATCGTAGGATCGATAGCTGAGATCGGCAATCGGTGCGCTGCTCATAGGCTCGCCGAACTTTACCGAGTTCCGGGCCCCTCGGTTGCGCCCCCTAGGTCCGCCCGTATCGCTCCGGGTCTGATTTTTGGTACCTTGGGGATATGCTGGTCATCCTGAGTGGACCGAGCGGAGTGGGCAAAGACACCGTGCTCAAAGCTTGGAGCGCTACGAACCCGCTCGTCGTTCGCGTCGTGGCCTACACGACGCGTGCTATGAGGCCCGGCGAGGTCGACGGGATCGACTACCATTTCGTCACCCCAGATGAGTTTCAAGCCCGGGTCGATCGCGGTGCCTTCCTCGAACACAAAGAGGTCCACGGAAACCTCTATGCAACGCCACTCGAAGACATGGAGCGGCTGCTTGCCGAGGGCAAGATTGCAGTGCTTAAGATCGATGTGCAGGGTGCGCTGACGGCGATGGAGTTGCGTCCCGACGCCAAAAGCATTTTCCTCCTCCCTCCTTCCACCGAAGAATTGGAGGCCCGCATTCGAGGCCGTGCGACCGACGACGAAGCGACCATCCAGAAGCGCCTTGAAAATGCCCGGGAAGAACTGGCGGTCGCAGACAGGTACCAGCATCGGGTCGTGAACCGGGACATCGATCAAGCCGTCACCGAACTTGAAGGCTTGGTTCGCCAGACTGCCAACGCCTCGTGTTGACGCTGGACGAGGCTCTGGCCAAACGCGCGGGGAAGAGGCTCGTCTTCACGAACGGAGTGTTCGACATCCTGCACGCGGGTCATGTCACCTATTTGGCCCAAGCGCGCGCCCTCGGCGATCTGCTGATCGTCGGACTGAACAGCGATTCCTCCGTGCGCGGTCTTGGTAAGGGGGCCGACCGGCCCATCAATCCGGAGGGCGACCGAGCGGTGGTTCTCAGTGCATTGCGAGCCGTGGACGGGGTAGTCGTCTTCGGGGAGCCGACTCCTGAAGCCCTGATCCTCGCTCTCAAGCCGGAAGTTCACGTCAAAGGCGGCGATTACGACCCCGAACAAATGCCCGAGACTCCGCTCGTGCGCTCGTACGGAGGCGAAGTCGTGATCTTGCCTCTACTGGCAGGACGATCGACGACCAGCATCTTGGACCGACTCGGCTAACGCTTTCCAACCTCGCGCGGTAATCTTATGTCGTGCCGTACATCGTGACCGAACCCTGCATCGGCGTCAAAGATAAGTCTTGTATGAACGTCTGCCCTGTGGACTGCATTTTCGAGGGCGACGACATGGTGTACATCGACCCCGACCTTTGCATCGACTGCGGGCTCTGCGAGCCCGAATGCCCGGTGACGGCGATCTTCGTCGACACCGACGTGCCCAACAACTGGCGCGAGTACATCGATAAGAACCGCGACGAGTCGAAGAAGATCCAGGGGCTCTAACGGACCATCGGGAGGGCGGTGAGTCCGGGACGGTCGGATGAATCGGCAAAGAGCCAGCGCCAGCAGAACGAGTATCGGCGAGGATCTTCCTCGAAAGTCCCGACATGGACGCAGCATTGGCGGATTCGCGCTTCGTGGAAGGTGTGGGCGTCCATGAACATCTTGACCGTCACCCGAAACGTCTTCTCGACCAGCTTGTCATAGGCCGACTCCCCTTTGAGCTTGCTCCAAGCGGCGCCAAGCATGTCGGCGATGCCGGGGACGCATTGGCACATCGACATCATGTCGCGAGCAAGCTGAGCCGCGCCGACCTTCTGCTGCTCGGAAAAGACTCGTTGAATCGCGCCTGATCGCAGCATTTCCTTCACCGATGACGACGCTGATTCGAAGCTGATCGTGTTGGCGACGAGGTGGATCCAGTTCTTCAATTCGGCGCGCCCGATCAGGTTCGTGAGGGACTGCCAGCCATCCTTGGTCTGAATGAAGTAGCCGATGTCGCAGCAGTCCTTGTGCGAGCAGGGCAAGGGAATAAAGTCGGTGGCCTGCACCAGGCCATTGGTTTGCTCGTTCAGCCTCTTGAGGACGCCGGTGGGTGTGGCGCGCGAGCGGGGATCGAAGTCGGGACGACGACCCGAGCCGAACATCGGCTGGATCGCCATTCCCGTACAGCGGGGCGTCTCAAGGCCAAGGTGAATCAAGTCTCCGATCTCGTCCTCATTGACCCCTCTCGCGACGGTCGTGACGAGGGTTGCGAAGACTCCTGCCTCATTTAGTCTTCGCAGAGCCAAGGGCTTCTCTTCAGTCAAATCTTCGCCGCGTAAGGCCAGGTGGGTGGAAGACCGTAGGCCGTCGAACTGCAGATAGACTTCGATGCGGTGTTTGCGGTCGCTGAGGAACTTGAGAAACTTGTCGTCCCGCGCGATCCGGCGACCGTTGGTGTTCAGCATGACGCGCGTGATCGGGCGATCGGTGAGTTGGTCAAGCAGGGCTTCGATGTCGCGCCGAACGGTCGGCTCGCCGCCCGAGACCATCACGACGCCGAGCCGCCCGCCCTCGCGGGCGATCATCGTGTCAACGGTGTGCAGGAGTTCGGTGATCGTCGGCTTCTCGACGGCTTCGGCGGGGGTTCCGGGTTCGAGGGCGGATGCGTAGCAGGTTGGGCACCGATAGTTGCAATGATCGGTCACGTTGGCGAGGAGGATGCAGGTGTGCTGGCCGTGGGAGGCGGGTAACCCGTCCGCGTAGCCCCCTGGGCAACCCCGAGTGTTGTCAGGCCGGTCGGGGGTGATCGCCAGGGTCGGGGTAGACCAGCCAAAGCGGCTGTGCCAGATTTCGGCGTCTTCCTCGTACAGGCTCTCGCTTTCGCCATGCTTTGGGCACCATCGCCGCATCCAGATCGAGCCGTCGCGCGAAACGAGCATGCCATCGATAAAGGTTCCGGGATCGTCCGAACGCCGTGGCCCCTCTTCGAAGCACTGCGGGCACACGGTCCGTGTGTATTCTTCGATCACGTAGTCCCGTGCCGCCATCGTCGCCATCCCGCAGGCATACCCGAGGCGGGTAGCCTAGCGCCATGACGATGGTTCGATTTGCGACGTGGGGTCTGGCCCTGGTGGCGGGGCTTGCGATGTTGGGCGGATGCTCGGGTGGGCAGAAAGCCGAGGAGCCGAAGACGGCCGAAACCGGCAAGACCGACGAGCCGACCAAGGTCGAAGGCACGCTTAAGGTGGCCCTTCTCACCCCCGGCCCGGTCAGCGACAGTGGCTGGAGCGCCCTCGCCTACGATGGTCTGAAAGCGATCGAGACGGACCTTGGTGCCGAGATCGCCAACCAGGAGGCCAAGGGCACCCAGATCAAGGACGCTATGCGGACCTATGCAAATCAGGGCTACCAACTCGTCATCGGCCACGGGTTCGAGTACAACGGTCCCGGAGTCGAAATCTCGAAGGACTTCCCGAAGACAGCATTCGTCAGCAGTTCGGGCGGCGAGACCTCGGCCAACGCGGGCGCGTTCCGGTTCTACCTTGAGCAGGGCTTTTACCTGGCCGGCATGATGGGGGCGATGATGAGCAAGACAGGCACCCTGGCCATGATCGGCGGCCCGGACGTGCCGTCGATCCGCAGCACCTTCAAGGCCTTCAAAGCGGGCGCGGAAGCGGCCAAGCCGGGCATCAAGGTGATCGAGACGTTCACCGGCTCGAATGACGATGTTGCTGCCGCCAAGAAGGCGACCGAAACCGCGATCGGCCAAGGGGCGGATTTCGTGATTCACCAAGCCAACGCCGGTGCTCAGGGCGTGTTCAATGCATGCAAAGAGAAAGGCGTGATGGCCTTCGGTGCGAATGCCGACCAGAATTCGAACGAGAGTGGGATCGTGGTTGCTTCGGCGGTGATCGTGGCCAAGCCCGCGTTTCTCGAACTCGCCAAGGAGGTCCAAGACGGGACCTACAAAGGACGCGTAGACCTCAAAGGCATGGACATCGGGGCGATCGACTTCGTCATCAACCCCGCCTTGAAAGACAAAGTCCCAGCTGAGGTGGCGGCGAAGATTGAAGAGACGATGGGCAAAATCAAATCCGGCGAACTCGTCGTCCCCAAAGACGAATTCTAGCCCTCCCCCCGTGGCGCGGCCGTCCCGCCCGCGCTGGGAAGCTTATCAAGTCGGCTACCGGATCTCGGTTTGGTTGACCGAAGGCCTCCGAACAAGGATGTCCACAGGGAAAGTTGAGGTCGTCATCCCGAATCCCAAAAACCCAGGGCCGATTCGCGTTGAAAAGGAAACACTACCGGGTGGCCGATTCAATTCGAAGCTAGTCGGCTTCCAATGCAGCGGGCGCGAGCGCGGGCGGGACGGCCGCGCCACGGGGGAGGGAGAGCTTGCTGAGGGCTGAAACCGTCTCCAAACGCTTTGGCAACGTCACGGCCCTCGCCGACGTGAGCGTTGACTTCGCGCCGGGCGAGATCCATGCGGTGCTCGGTGAGAACGGAGCGGGCAAGTCCACCCTGATGAACGTGCTCGGCGGGTTCCTCAAACCTGATGGGGGGCGCGTAACCCTGAATGGATCGCCGCTGCCGCTGGGTGACCCCATTGGTTGCCGCGCGCTGGGGATCGAGATGGTCCACCAGCACTTCATGCTGGTCCCCGCTTTCACGGTCGCTGAGAACCTGGCGCTGGCCCGTTTGGGTGGGTTGGGCGGTGCTCTGGATGTGGGAAAAGTCGCCCAGAAACCTCTCCAAATCGCCCGCGAACTCGGGTGGCAGATTGAACCCGATGCCCGCACAGCCGACCTCCCGGTCGGAGTCGAGCAGCGCATCGAAATCCTAAAGGCCCTCGCTGGCAACGCCCAGGTGCTCATCTTCGATGAGCCGACAGCCGTGCTCTCGCCAGATGAGGTCGACGACCTGTTTCGCGTTCTGCGGAAGCTTCGCGACCAGGGCAAAGCGGTCATCCTCATCGCCCACAAACTCAGCGAGGTCATGGCAGTTGCGGATCGGGTGACGGTCCTGCGACGGGGCGTCAAAGTTGCAGAGGCTCGGATTGGAGAGGTTGACGAACGGCAGTTGGCGACCTGGATGGTTGGTGAATTGCCGGACGAGCAAAGGCCGTTGCTACCTTCAGCAGAAGCGGTGAGCCTGAGCATAGACAGACTCGTTGTCAAAGGGGACCGGGGCGAGACGGCGGTTCAAGGAGTGACTTTCGAGGTTCGCCAAGGCGAAATCCTCGGCATCGGCGGCGTCGATGGCAACGGGCAGATTGAGTTAGCCGAGGCCCTGGCCCTCGTCCGGCCCACCTTCGACGGAAGCATTGAGAGAATAGCAGGCGAGATCGGATACATCCCGCAAGACCGGCAAGTCGACGGCCTTGCCCTCTCGATGAGCCTTTCCGACAACCTGCTGATCGGCGGTTACCCGCGTTCCCAGTTTCGGATTGGCCCGTTCTTGGCTCCGGGGCGAGTGAGGGCGTGGGCAGAGGGCCTCGTGCACCAGTTCCGGATCAAAGTCGGGAGACTCGCCGATCCCGTCTCCAGCCTGTCCGGCGGGAATCAGCAGAAGGTGGTCGTCGCACGGACCCTCGATGCCAAGCCCGCCGTGATCATCGCGGTGAACCCGACCCGGGGCCTCGACATCCAGGCTGCTGACGCCGTTCACGCCGAACTCTTGGACGCTGCTCGGAACGGTGCCGCCGTTGTTCTGTTTTCGACCGATCTCGACGAACTCGGCGCCATCGCGAGTCGGACGCTCTTTATGTCGGGCGGCCGGTTGGCGGAGGATTTCGCGGGAGCGCTGGCGGGGGAACATCTTGACACGGAAGGCCGCGCCCCCTCCCTGTCCCTCCCCCGTCCCGGGAGAGGGGACCTGTCTGAGAACGAGCCCCCTACTCGACACCTTCAAACAAGTGAGGCCTTGGGAACTGGGGTCTATCAACCAAGGAGCAATTCCACCTCCGAGGAGCATGGGCAAGTAAGTCCCCTCTCCCGGGACGGGGGAGGGACAGGGAGGGGGCGCGGGCTGTCAAACCGCACCGACCTGACCTCTCCCCCGACCCCTCTCCTCCGCCACAACAGCTGGCGTCGATCGTCTGCTTTGTGGGCGCAGGAGAGGGGAGCCGGACCGGCACTTATCGCAATAGGACTTGTGCTCGCCCTCGTACTGACCCTCATCGCTTTCGGACTGCCCCTCGGCCCCTCGCTGGGACGAATCTGGGACGGCGCGTTCGGGAGCGAAGCGGGCATTGCGCGGACCCTCGTTAAGACCACCCCCCTCCTCCTCACGGGGCTCGGCATCGTCGTTGCCTGGCGCGCCGGGATGTACAACATCGGCGGCGAGGGGCAGTTCGTGGTCGGTGGACTTTGTGGTGCCGCCTTCTTCAAGCTCGCCCCCGGTTTGCCTCCGGCGGTCCTCAATCTGGGAATCCTCGCCGCGACGGCGGCGGGCGGAGCCCTCTACGCCGGAGTCGCCGGATGGCTGCAAGTGAAGCGCGGAGTCCAAGTCGTGATCTCGACGATCTTGCTTAACTTCGTGGCGCTGCAGCTTCTCGACTGGTCGGTCAATGGGCCGCTCAAGGAAAAGAAGGGCCAGCTTCCGATGACCGATGCGCTGCCGAATGACGCAATGATGATGCGGTTCAACCGCCAAACCGACCTCCACAGCGGCGTGTTCATCGCCTTGCTGGCCGCGCTCGGAATCTACGCCTTCATCATGCTAACCCGAAGTGGATTTCGGCTTCGGCTGGTTGGCGAGAACCCGCGTGCGGCCCGGGCGGCGCGCATCCCTACCGACCGAGTGCAGTTCAGCGCGATGCTCCTTTCGGGTGCGTTGTGCGGACTCGCTGGGGGGATTGAATATACGGGGATTGCAGGGCGGCTTGATCTTGGCTTCAGCCAACAATGGGGATTCCTCGCCATTCCGGTTGCTTTGCTCGGCAGCCTGAACCCGCTCGGGGTCGTGGCGAGCAGCCTCTATTTCGGAGCCTTGTTTGCCGGTTCCGAGAACCTGGCCAGGTTCACGAAGTCCGGCAGTACGATCGTGTACGTGATCCAGGCGGTTGCCGTGCTTGGGTTCGTCGGGCTTGGGGCTTGGCTTAAGAAGCGACAACAGACCCGAGTGGAGCCAGAGACATGATTGAGATTGCCAGCCTGTTCGTTTACAGCGCTCCCGTCGCTTTGGCCGCCCTCGGCGAGACGGTCAACCAGAAGGGTGGTTCGCTCAACATCGGCATCGAAGGCACGATGCTGGCGGGGTGCTTCTTCGGCATGGCGACTTCGCTTTCGACGGGTTCGCCTTGGCTCGGAATCTTGGCGGGAACGGGGGTCGGCATCGCGCTGACCCTGCTCCAGGCTCTCTTCGTTCTGAAGCTGGCAATCGATCAGGTCGTCGTCGGCACCGCGATCAACTTGCTCGCGCTCGGTCTGACGAGCACGCTGTTTCGGTCTCAGTACGGCGACAGCGGCAAGTTGCTGAGCGTGCCGGAACTGCCCAAGTTCTGGGGAATTGACGTCGTGATCCTCCTGCTCTTGGTCCTCGCCCCCCTTACGGCCTGGCTCATCTCGCGCTCTCGCTGGGGATTGGCCCTGCGGGCAGCGGGCGAGTATCCGAATGCGGCGGAAGCGGCGGGATATTCGGTGTTGAAGCTGCGGCTCCAGGCGATGCTGATCGGCGGTGCGCTCGCTGGGCTTGCGGGCGCGTATCTTTCATTGGGAATCGCGGGGTCGTTTGCCACCAACATGACGGCCGGACGCGGATTCGTCGCCATCGCAATGGTCACTTTTGGACGCTGGAAACCAATGTGGGTCTTTGGAGCCTGCCTGTTGGTCGGCTATGCCGACTCGCTTCAGTACGTATTCCAGTCGAAGGGGATCGGGGTGCCGTTCCAATTGCTCCTTGCCCTGCCGTACATCCTCGCCTTGCTGGTCTTGGTCGGGGTCGGACGGGGTTCAGCCGCTCCGGCCGCGCTCGGTAAACCGTTCCAGAGGTCGGCATGAGCCCGGTCGTTCGATTGATCCGGCGCGTCACCTTCTCCAGCGGTCATCGCTATTGGCTTCCCGATTTCGACACCGAGCAGAACCGGGCGTTGTTCGGTCGCTGGGCATCGCCCTACAACCACGGCCACAACTACGTGCTCGAAGTCGAGACAACCGGCCGCTTGGACGAGTCGACCGGGATGGTGGTTAACATCAAGGACATCGATGCGGTCCTGCAAGAACGCATCGTCGCCGACTTCGACCAGCGCAGCCTCAACGACGAAGTCCCCGAATTCCGCGACCGATCGCCGAGCCTTGAGAACCTCCTGCTCGTGATCCGAGACCGTCTGACCAACCTTCCGGGCGGGGTCACTCTCACCCACTTAACCCTGCGCGAAACCGAGACCCTCTATGCCGAATGGACCCCTGACACCATGACCCTCACCCGAACCTACGAATTCGCCGCCGCCCATCGCCTGCATATCGAAGGGGCGCCCGACTCCGAGAGCTGGGCCCTTTTCGGAAAGTGCAACAACCCGATGGGGCATGGGCATAACTACGTGCTCGAAGTCACCGTCACCGGACAGCCCGATCCGCGCACCGGCATGATGGCCGACATCGGCGCGATCGACGAGGTCGTCAAAACCGAAATCCTCGACCGGTATGACCATAAGAACCTGAACTGCGATGTCCCCGAACTCGCGGGCAAGAACCCGACCTCGGAAGTCGTGGCGTTGGCGATTTTCGAACGGCTTAAAGAAACTCTGCCTGCGACTCTGGATCGGGTTAGGCTGTATGAAACGGCTCGGAACGCATTCGAGGTACGTGCCGCCGACTTCACGGGAGCCGCCATTGGCTAATGTCGCCGTTATCACTGGGGCCACGAGCGGGATTGGTTTGGAGACCGCCCGCTTGCTCGCCCAAGAAGGCTGGAGCCTGGTCCTCGCGGGACGACGAGAATCAGTCCTGCTCGAAGTCTCCGCCGAGTGTCTGAACCTAGGCGCACCCTCTGCTGCGCCAGTGCCCTGCGACCTCACCGTGGCCGAAGAAACGCAGCGCCCTGCCGACGCAGCAACCGGTTTCGTCGATGGCAATGGCCGAGTAGCCCTCGTGAACTCGGCGGGAATCGCGAGCTTCGGAGCTTTCGAATCGTCGGATTTGAAGAATTCAGTTGATCAGATTGAAGTCAACCTCAACGGCCTCATGCGCGCTACCCACGCGCTGCTCCCGATCTTGCGTCAAGCCGAGTCCGGTCACGTCATCAACGTCTTGAGCATCTCTGCGACCCACGCCTTCAGCGGAGCCACGGCTTATTGCGCGTCAAAGGCGGGAGCCTTGATGTTCAGCCGCTGCCTCGCCCAAGAGGTCCGGAGGGAGGGAATTCGGGTCACGGCTCTTCTGCCTGGATCAACGGACACGCCTCTTTGGGACAAAGGCGACTGGAAGCCACCGGTCGAAGACATGCTCAGTGCCCATGCTGTCGCGGAGGTTATTCGCGACGTCTTGCTGAGCCCGCTGGACCGCAGCTACGACGAAATCACGCTGATGCCGCCGAAGGGAATTCTCTAGGCGTTTATTCCGGGCTCCCCTCTCCTGCGCCCGCAAAGCGTTCGATCGCGGTGGCAGTGGCGGCGGAGGAGAGGGGTTGGGGGAGAGGTGCTGCGGAGTATTTCGCCTGAAGTTCGGATCAGCGAGGCGAAATTTCGCATCCGGCCGCACTCCTGCGATGTATAACAGGGTGAAGAGATGCAATACCTTTCGCAGGTCACGAAGATTCCCGAGCTGCCGAGCTGGCTCTGGACAGTCCTTTACGCAGTGGGAACCGTCGTCGGCCTCCTTCTGCTGCTTGCTTTCATCAAGCGATTCCTTTACATCTGCCCGCCCAATGAAGTACTGATCTTCTCGGGCAGGCAATACCGCATGCCCGATGGCACCAAGCGCGGATTCGATGTCGTGTTTGGCGGGACCGGGTGGCGAACGCCGGTGGTCGGCAAGGTCGACCGGATGAGCCTGAACACGATGGAAGTGCCGATCACGGTGCGCAACGTGTACTCGAAAGGCGGCATTCCGCTCCATGTGGACGCGATGGCCAACATCAAGATATCCAGCGATCCCAAGCTGGTTGGCAACGCGATCGAGCGATTCCTGGGCCGCGACCCGAACGAAATCCGGCGCGTCGGCAAGGAGACCCTGGAAGGTCACCTTCGCGGTGCGATTGCGACCCTCACCCCGGAAGAGGTCAACGAGGACCGGCTCATGTTTGCCGAAGCTCTCAGCCGCGAGTCGGAAGAGGACCTCAGCAAGCTGGGCCTTCACGTAGACACGCTCAAAATCCTCCACGTCGCTGACGACATGGGCTATCTCGATGCAACCGGACGAACCGCGATTGCAAACGTCATTCGTACCGCCGAGATCGCGGAGAGCAATTCCAAGCGAGCGGCCGAGCAGGCCGAGTCGGAGAACCAAGGGCGCGCCAATGTCCTCAAGGCCAACGTCGAGGCGAACATCTCGAAGATGCGCAACGAACTGCGGCGCATTCAAGCCGATCTCGAATCTGAAGTGCGTTCACAGGAAGAGCGCACCGCCGCCGCCGCCCGCGAGGCCCGCGCCACGGCTGAGCAGGAGCTTCAGAAAATCCGAGCCGAACTCGCAGGTATTCAGCTTCAAGCCGACACCGTGTTACCAGCCGAGGCCGAACGGGAGGCGCGCGAGTTCCGGGCCCGTGGTGACGCGGCCCTCATCCGAGAGAGGGGCCGAGCGGTGGGCGCAGCGCTCGAAGTGCTTCACGAGGCGTGGAAAGACGCGGGGCCAACTGCTCTTCAAATCGCCCTCATCGAAGACATCGAGAAGATCCTCGCGACCGCGTCACAGGGAGTGACGAAGGTCAAAATCGAGGGGCTCTCGATGATCGACTCGGGTGATGGAAGGGTGCTGACGAACTACGTGTCGGCTTACCCCGCAATGCTCGATTCGGTGTTTGCCGCGATCGAGAAGACGACCGGTATCGACATTCCCGGCACGGTGTCCGGCCACAAGGAGGACCAGCCATGACCCCCTTCCTGATCGTTCTAGGCGTCATCGTATTCCTGCTCCTGCTGCTGATGGCAGGACTCCGCAACCTGTTTTACACCTGCGCGCCCAACGAAGTGCTGATCTTCTACGGCGGGCGACGCCGTCGGATCGGTGATCGCACGTATGGATATGCGCTCGTCAAAGGCGGCACCGCCGTCCGGAACCCGATCTTCCAGCAGGTCGCTCGCATGGACTTGACCAATATGGTCATCGATCTGCAGGCTACCAACGCCTACTCGAAGGGCGGTATCCCGCTCACCGTTCAAGGCGTCGCGAACGTCAAAATTGCCGGACATGAGCCCCTGCTCAACAACGCAATCGAACGATTTTTGGGGAAGGGTCGAGCGGAGATCATGGCGATCGCGAAGGTAACCCTGGAGGGCTCACTGCGCGGCGTGCTGTCGACGCTGACGCCGGAGCAAATCAACGAAGATCGCACCCTCTTTGCCGAGAAGTTGGTTCAGGAAGTCGAGCAGGACATGACGGCGCTCGGACTCACGGTGGACACCCTGAAGATCCAGAATGTTCAGGATGACGTCCACTATCTGGACTCAATCGGTCGGCGCAAGAACGCGGAGACCCTCAGCCTTGCCCGCATTTCCGAGGCAGTAGCTCAGGCTGATTCTATGGTCGCCGCCGCCGAGAACTTGGAGCGAGAAGTCCAGGCTCAGATCACGGCGCAAATCGCCGTAGCCAAAGCCGATGCCCAGCGCCGCTTGACCGACGCAACAACGCGGCGCGAAGCCCTCGTCGCAGAGGAAATGTCAACCGTCGCTGCAGCAGTCGCCCAGGCCAACGCTGAAGTCGCGGTTCAGTCGGCGCGTATCGAACAGGTTCGCCGAAAACTCGAAGCCGATGTCATCGCGCCCGCGAAGGCGTCATGCGAAGCTGCTGAAGCCACTGCCCGCGCCACCGTCGCCCCGATCATCGAAGACGGCAAGGCTCGAGCCGAGGCGCTCACTACGCTTGCCGGAAGCTGGAAGAAGGCGGGCGACAACGCGCGCGAGATCTTCCTGCTCCAGAAGATGGAGCCCATCATCCGTCAGATCACCTCGACGATCAGCAGCACCCCCATTGATAAGATAACCGTCATCGACAGCCGCATCAGCGGCTCAGGTGGCAGTGGCTCGTTCAATCCGGGCAAACTGATGGCGCTCGCGGAGCAAGTGAAGGAAGTCTTCGGGATCGACGTCGTTGATAAGCTGAAGGGCCTGGGTGAACCCGCGCCAGCCGAGTCGCTACCGGCTCAAAGGGCGCAAGCGCTGACGGCTCCGCCTCCGCCGGTCCAAGAGAAGGACTAATTCTGCTTGCAGACAGATAGGACCGATAAGACGAATTCGTCCTATCGGTCCTATCAACGAGTGGCGAGGAGCACTTTCCACAACAAAATGGTCCCGATTCGCGCAACGATCCGGGATCAGATGCTGTAGTATGCATTCGGCGCAGATGTATGAAAAACATGTCATCAGGCCGGATAAGCAATGATTAAGCCAGGCAAACAGTGTTCGATTGACGATTGCTTCTATGGTTCCGTGACCGTAGGAGAGCGCGGCCAGATCGTCGTGCCCGCCGAGGCGCGCGAAGAACTGGGAATCAAGCCCGGAGACAAGCTCCTTATCATGCGCCACCCCGTCTTTCAGGGGTTGATGGTCGCCAAATTCGAGTCGATCAAGGACTATTACGACGAGTTCATGCGCGAAATGCAGCGCATCGCCGAAACACACCAGGACACGGAGGGCTAAGGATGGCTTGGACAGGATTTGGGTTGGCACTCGGATTGCTCCTTGCGGGGCAGCCGACGTTGACGTTGGAGGAGGCCGAGAAGATCGCGATTGATCGCGCTTTCAACATTCGAATTGCCGCCTCGAACGTTGAGAAAGCGCTTCAGCAAAAAAAGCAGCTTCAGGGCAATCTTGGACCGCGTTTGGACCTGACCGGCAGCTACACTCGGTTCGACGAAAGGTCACAGGTGGGGGCCTCTTCGACCGGCGACGCGATCCTCGGCTCGATCGACAACAAGCAGATTCAAGCCTCGCTCAGCTACCCGATCGACATTACGGGCGTTCTGCGCAAGGCCGTTCAGGCCGCTGAACTGAATCGACTCGCGAGCGAAGAGTCTCTGCGGAGCGAGATCAATGACATTAAGAACATCGTTCGGGAGAGCTATTACGAAATCCTCCGCGCCGACAACTCGCTGAATGTTCAACAGGAGGCACTCAAGAATGCCCAGGAGCGCCTCGACAAAGCGCGACAGCGCGAGCAAGCGGGAGCGATCGCCAAATTCGATGTGCTGCGATTCGAAACCGATGTCAGCCGAGCCCAAGCGGCCGTCATCGCGGCGCAAAACCGCATCCGCACGGCAAAGAACAACCTGAACAACGTCCTGGGCAGGCCCATCGAAAGTGACTTCAGCGCCAGTCAACTGCCTGATGCACCATCCATGCAATCCACGGCCGACGACTATGTGAATGCTGCCCTCCGGACTCGACCCGATGTGAAAGCAGCCGACACGACGGTACAAGCGTTCGAAAAGCTTCTTAAGACAGCCGGAGCCGGAGGTTTGCCGAGTCTCAGCATCGGCGCGACCCACACCTACAATCCGGACCCAGGATTTGGAGGACGTCAAAACCAGACGGTGGCAAACCTCGTACTCACGTTCAACGTGTTCGACAGCGGCATCACCCGCGCCAAAGTCGACGCCGCGAAACAGGATCTGGAGCAAGCCAAGATTCGCCTGGAGCAGATTCGGCTGGCTGCATCACTCCAAGTTCGGCAAGCGCTGGTCAAGGCGGAAAATGCCAAGCAAACGTTGGAGGTTGCGCTCAAGACGGTGGAGCAACAGCGCGAAGCTCTTCGACTCGCCCAGATTCGATTCGATGTTGGCGACGGCATCTTGCTCGACGTTACCGACGCCCAGGTCGCACTCACCCAGGCTCAAGAAGCGGTGATTACGGCTCGATTCGATTACTACAGCGCCTACGCTGCGCTCCAGAAGGCGGTCGGTGCCGACGACCTCCAAAAGGCTCTCGCCGGAGGGCAGAACTAACTATGAAATCTCGATATCTCGCATTCGCCCTGCTGGCCCTCTTCGTCGGAGGCTGCGTCAACCGCGAGGCCCAGAAGCAGGCCAAGCGCACCGAGGAACTCATCAGCGATCCGACGATTCTGGTGACCGTCGCCCCGGCTACCAGCACCGACCTCGCCGAGACGCTGGAAATCACCGGCTCGATTGCGACGGCGGAGGACTCGACGGTCGGCGCGAAAGTCGGTGGTCGACTTGTGTCGGTCATGGTCAAAGACGGTGACGTCGTCAAGGCAGGACAGACCATCGCGATGCAGGAGACGACCGACGCGCTGATCCGGGTCCGCCAACAGCAGGCTCTCATCGATGCCGCTCGTTCTCAACTGCAGCAGGCTCAGAACGACGCCCGGATTGGCCCGTCCCGCTCGCAAGCCGCCGTTCGCGCATCGGAAGCTCGGCTGAAGCAGGCCGAAGCCACCCTCCAAAAGCTCCGCAACGGGGCCCGCGAGGAGGAGCGTGTGCAAGCAGATTGGGCGGTGGAGAACGCGAAGAAGGCGATGGAAACCGCGAAGGCCCAAGTCGAGCGGTCACGGCAGCTTCTCAAGGAAGGTGCGATCGCCCAGGCCCAACTCGAGCGTGACGAAAACGCCTATGTGGCTTCTCTGAGCGCTTACAACAACGCCTTGGAGAATCGCCGGATGATCCAGAACGGGGCTCGGAGCGAGGACATCGCCGCTGCGGAGCAGCAGGTCGCCGCCGCCCGTGAGCAGCTGAACTCGGACAAAGCCAACCAGCGCCTCGACGTGCAGTATCAGGACCGGGTGCGTGGTGCCCAAGCCAATCTCCGGTCGGCACAAGAAGCGCTGACCCTGGCTCGGCAGTCGATTACAGATGCAACGATTCGAGCGCCATTCTCAGGCCGGATTTCCGGCAACCCAACCCAGGTAGGGACCTACGTTGGACCGGGTTCGCCGGTTGCCCGAATCGTGGCTTCGACCGGAGCCTATTTCGAGGGCGACGTCCCTGAGAATCAGGTCGGAGCGATGCAGGCCGGTCGTCCGGTTGTGGTTCGGGTCGATGCGTTGAATCGCGACTTCAGTGGCAGTGTCGTTGCCGTCAACCCGATGGGAACCAATATTGGCCGACTCTTCAAAGTTCGCGTTCAGATCGATGGCGATACGGCCGGGATTAAGCCGGGAATGTTCGCGCGGGGAATCGTCGAACTCAGGCGCATTCCCGATGCTATTGTCGTTCCTGGTTCAGCGGTGATCACGCAGGGTTCGGAGAAGAGTCTCTACATCGTTAGCGGCAAGAAGGCTAAGAAAGTCAAGGTCACGACAGGCCTTACGAAAGACGGCGTGATTCAGGTCGAGGGCATCAAGGCCGGAGATCAAGTGGTTACCGAGGGGCAAACGAAACTCGCCGATGGCTCTTCGGTCAAGATTGACGACGGCAAGAAGGAAGAGGAAAAGAAGGCCGCCGCTTAGTTTGTTTTGTTTGATGGGTGCGTAAGAGGGAATTCCTATGGGCTTAACAAAAGTCGCGATAACTAGACCGGTTTTCATCTTGATGCTGATGCTGCTCGCCTTTATGATGGGCACGATCGGCTATCGGAGCATGCGCGTCGAACAGAACCCGGAGGTTCAGTTCGGTGTGGTCACGATTACGTCGATCTATCCGGGAGCAGGCCCGGATGAGTTGAATACTCTCGTCTCGCGCAAGATCGAAGAAGCGGTCTCAGGCGTTAACGGTTTGCTAGAGGTCACCAGTACCTCGCAAGAGGGCGTCTCGGTGGTCGCGGCGCAGTTCAATGTCGGCACCAACATGGACGTCGCCTTAAGCGATGTTCGTGCAAAAGTGGATGCGATTTTGGGTCGGCTTCCTGATCAGGTCGAGAAGCCGGTCATCAGCAAGTTCGACTCCACATCGTCGCCGGTCATGAACGTGACGATTCGGAGTGATTCGCTTAATAACCAAGAGCTTCGCGACCTAGCCGACGACAAGCTCAAAGATAAGTTTGCTCGAATCAATGGTGTTGCCAGTGTCGGTGTTGGCGGTGGCGACATTCGTGAAATCCAGGTCCAAGTCAAGAAAGATAAACTCCTGGCTTATGGCATCGGTATTCTTGACGTTCAGCGTGCGGTTCAAAGTGCTTCGCTGAACGCTCCGAGCGGTCGCATTGTTCAGGGTGATCGTGAGTACAGCGTTCGTGTCCCTGGCGATTTCCAAACCGTAGAAGAAATCAAAGATGTTCGAATTCAGATTCAGGATCCGAACCGAATGGGTGGAAAATCAACCCCCGTCAAGCTCTCCGAAGTTGCGACGATTACGGATAGCACCGCCGAACGCCGTGTCACATCCCGCTTGAACGGAGCCGATGCCGTGTCGCTTTCAATTCAGAAGGCGAAAGAAGGCAATGCGATCGAGATTTCGAAGGCGGCTCAAGAACTTATCCCGCTGCTGGAGAAGCAGTTCGGCGTCCAGATGATCATCACTTACAATGAGGCGACGTTCATCCAGGAATCGCTGAGCGACCTTAACTTTACGCTCTTCTTCGGCATCTTCCTCGTCACCGCGATCGTGTTTGTCTTCCTTCACAACATGCGCGGAACGATCATCGTGGGCATCGCGATTCCGCTCTGTATTTTCGCGACCTTTACCGTTCTCTGGATGTTGGGCTTTACCATCAACAACATGACGATGCTCGCGCTCTCGCTCGCGATTGGCGTTCTCGTCGATGACGCTATCGTTGTCCTCGAGAACATCTATCGTCACCTCAAGATGGGTGAAGACCCGAAGACGGCTGCGCTCAATGGTCGTGGTGAAATCGGCCTTGCCGCTATCGCAATTACGATGGCCGACGTCGTTGTCTTCGTCCCCATCGCCTTCATGGGTGGCGTTGTTGGCCAGTTCTTCAAGCCGATGGCGATTGCGTTCGTCGTCGCGGTCCTGTTCTCGCTTTTCGTATCGTTTACGGTTACGCCGATGCTCGCATCGCGCTGGTACCGAAAGGGCGAAGACATGGAGCATCCGGTCGGCTGGTTTGCCAACTGGTTTGAGCGCCGTTTCCACGCCCTCGAGAACCGCTACCGCAACGCGCTGAGGTGGTCGTTGGATCACCGGTTCTTCGTCTTCATCAGCGGCTTCGTCGTGCTGATCTCGGTCTTCATGATGATCGGAGGCAGCTTCGCACAAAGCCCTGACACCGCCATACAGACCGGTATGGGCCCGATGATGATGGCAGTGGTGATCGGCATCATCGTCTTCGGCGCGAACTACTGGAAGTCGGTCCTGCCTGAGGGGCGTCTCAGTCGTATCGCTCTGATCGGTATGCCGATTATGGGCGTCGCTCTCGCGCTGGCACCGGCTCCGATGGGCGGTCCAATGGGCTTCTTTGCCGGGATCTTCGGCTTCTGGGTGCTCATGGGTGTCGCTGGGTTTTTAACGAACCTCTTCCTGCGTGGAGCGAAGTCTCGCATCGTCCTCAACGGTCTGCTCTTTGGACTCGTTTTCCCAGTCGCTGCCGTCATCGGATTTGGCTGGGCGCAGTGGAAGGGCGACCCGATCTTCAAGTTCCAATTCTTCCCTCAGAGTGACTCCGGCAAGATCGAGGTCAAACTCGAACTGCCACCGGGCGCGTCACTCTCTGAAACCCAGAAAGCGATCGAGCAGGTCGAAAACGTGGTCAGCAAGGACCCGAACGCCAAGTACGTCGTCTCGACCGTCGGTACGCGGGGCGGAGGCTTCCAGGCGTCCGACCAAGGCACCAACCTCGGTACCGTCAACATTACGTTGAATGAGCGCTCGGCTCTCATGGACAAAATCGCGTTCTGGGTGAAGCACGAGGAGAAGCTGAGAGACCGCGTGGACGTGTCCATCGCCGCCGACATGTTGGAAGCGCTGGGCCGAATTCCTGGCGTCACGATGACCGTCGCGGCGGCAGGAGCGCAGGGCTTCGGTGCTCCGATTCAGATGTCTTTCGCCTCTGATGACCGGCCACTCCTGTTGCGAACGGTCAGCACGATTCGCGACCGACTCGCGCAGGGACAGATCAAGGGCGTCATTAACCCTGATATCTCATCAAAAGCCGGAAAGCCCGAAATCCGTCTCGTTCCCGATCGTGCAAGACTTGCCGACGCGGGGGTCAGCACCCTCGATGTCGCTGGCGCGATGCGTACGATGTATGAAGGCGATGACACGACCAAGTTCCGTGTCAAGGGCCGGGAATACGACATCCGCGTGATGCTCGACCTGAAGGACCGCAACAACCCGACCATCGTTGATCAACTTCCCATAACCTTTAAGAACGGTAACCCGATTTACGTCAGCCAAGTGACGAAGATCGAGCCGGGAGTCGGCGTCGACAAGATCGAGCGCCGAAACCGCGAAGAGGAGATTCGTATTACCGCCGACCTTCTTCCCGGCTTCGCGGCAGGAACCGTCCAGCAGGAAATTAACAACTGGATGGAAAAGGAAAAGCTTCTGCCCGAAGGCGTGAAGATCAAGCCACTGGGCCAGGCTGATGTCCAAGCCCGTGAACAGGGTTATCTAGGGAGCGCGCTGATTATTGGCTTGGTGCTGGTATACATGCTGCTCGCTTCGCTGTACGATAATCTGCTCTATCCCTTCATCATCCAGCTTGCCCAGCCGCAGGCATTTGTGGGTGCATTGCTTGCGCTGATGCTCACCGACAGGGCTCTCAACATCGTCGGCTTTATCGGCTTGATCGCGCTGGTCGGATTGGTGGGTAAGAACGCGATCCTCGTTGTCGACTATACGAACACCTTGCGTGCCCGAGGACGGTCGCGTACGGACGCGATTCTGGAGGCCGGTCCGGTTCGACTAAGACCCATTGCAATGACAACAGTTGCCGTTATCCTCGGCATGCTCCCCGTCGCCCTCGCGATCGGTCGTGGCTCGGAGTTCCGCGAGACGATCGGCATTACGATCATTGGCGGCGTCGCGCTTTCGACGCTGCTTACCCTGCTCGTTATCCCGTGCTCCTACACGATCTTCGACGACCTGTCGAACACGCTGGGGCGCGCGCTCTTTAAGCGGTATCACAAGGGCGAGCAGGCCGAGCCAGCGTTCGCGGGCGACTTGCCCCAAGAGCCGATTAGCTCAGGCTCGACCGAGAGTCACTAATCTCTCGACATACTTGGCGACCACGTCATATTCCAAATTGACGCGGTCGCCAGCTTCCCAGCCCCCGATCTGCGTCTGCTGAACCGTGTGGGGGATGATCCAGACCTCGAATTCGTCGCCCTGCGGCCGGACCACCGTCAGGCTTACGCCGTCCACCGCGATGGAACCCTTGTCAATCAGGTAACTCGCCGCCTCCCCTGGCACACCGATCTTGGCGATCAGTGTGTTGAGCTCATGCGAGACCGAGCGGATGATTCCGGTGGCGTCGACATGCCCCTGGACGATGTGCCCCCCAAACCGGTCGCTCGGCTTCATCGCGCGCTCCAAGTTCACCCGCGACCCTCGCTCGAGGTCGCCAAGAGCCGTGCGCGAGAGCGTCTCCGGGCTGAGATCGAACTGCAGCCCCATCCGCCGTGGCGCGGCCATCTTGCCCGCGCTTCCAGAACCTTCCGCATCCTGCACCCGAATATCAACCACCGTCAAACAGCACCCATTCACCGCGATGCTCTCACCCAGGCCCAGCGGGTCGTCCTCCACCCATTCCCCCGGCGCAGTCAGCCGCAAGACGCCCTTCTCCAGGCTCAAAACCTGACCCACTGCCTGCACGATGCCGGTGAACACAGCTGATTCTACGCCCAAAGCGCCACAATGGGGGTTGTGGAGCGCTTGCATAAAGTAATTGCCGCGTCCGGGCTATGCAGCCGCCGCAAAGCCGAGGAGTTGATCGCGGAAGGGCGAGTCCAGGTCAACGGCGAGTTCGTCGTCATCCCTGGCACCAAGGTCACCGAGGCCGACGAAGTGCGCGTCGATGGCGAGGTGCTCAAGTCGCAGAAGCTCGCCTACGTCCTCATGAACAAGCCCAAAGGTGTCGTCACGACCCTCAGCGACCCCCAAAAGCGCCCGACCGTCAGCCGCTTCCTGCCCGACATCGGAGCCGCCCTCAAGCCAGTCGGCCGCCTCGACATGGACACCGACGGCCTCCTCCTCTTCACCAACGACGGCGAACTCGCGGCTCGGCTGACCCACCCGCGCTATGCCGTGGAGAAGGAGTACGTCGCCGTCGTCACCGGCCCCGTGACCGAGAAAGCCCTGAAGCAGCTTCGCGACGGCGTCTACATCGAAGACGGCAAAACCGCCCCCGCTATGGTCCGCGCCAGCAACTACGACCCCCGCCGCAACACCACCCGCCTCGAGATCGTCATTCACGAAGGCCGCAATCGCCAGATTCGCCAGATGTGCGACGTCGTCGGAAACCCCGTCCTCGAACTCCGCCGCGTCCGCATCGGCTCCATCCGCCTCCGCGACATGCGCCCCGGCATGTGCCGGATTCTGGGGAAGAAAGAGGTCGACGCGTTGCGTGCGTTGGTCGGGTTGGAACAAGGCTGAAATGTCTGGCAACAAGGTCGGCAGCGACGCGTTGGCACTTGTGGAGTCCCATTTGGAGAAGCACCCATCGCTGAACGTTATCCGCTCACCGGGGCGAGTAACCGTGCAAGCGCCACCGGGCGAAGGCTTCGATGTCGAACTGGTGATTGATGGAGCTGTAGCTACCATTTTCGCGGGCGGTTGGCATGATCACTTTGTTGATCCCGAGGAGGCCGCCGCGACCTTCATGTGGCTTCTCACCACCGCCACTCGAATCGTCTTACGCTATCGCGGCAAGCACCAGATTGGATGGCGACTGGAGTGGTTTTCTGGGGGGACGTGGGTTTCAAATGGGTTCGGACGCATTCTCGTGCCCGTAGGATTCTGGCTCCCGGTGACCGAGGTGATTCTGCAGAACAACTTGGTGCCGGCGCCTGACAGCAGGGGCTGACATTGGTGGGCTTTTGCCACCATAAGCAAGAGGCGGAAATATCCCTCACGCAGTGAGGGGATGGGATACCGGTTATCGGGCTCTTCGCCAGCAGGACGAGGACATCCTTTCAAAGTTTTGCAAGAGGATTCTGCCGAAAAAACCTTGTCTCACGATGCAGTAAATGACGCCTGATTCGTAGGATAGGGGCAAAGGACATTGTCTTCCCAACTGGGGACGCCCAAATGTTGATGCGCCGTAACGCCGAAGGTGTTTGCCTATGCCATTCTTATGGCTCGGGCTCATAGCCATCAACCCAATGTACTTTCGCCGTCCCGGCGATTCCCGATTCCAACCGCAGGCGCCCGGAATCGCCGAGACGGCGAAAGTACATTGGCAAAGGGGCTGGTTCCCATTTCGTTCCTCCTCCGTCACAATGAGGATCCAGGCTCTCCGGGACCGTGGTGGCGGCTACCCGCGGAGCGCGGCCTCGATGGTGGCGATGTCGATCTTCTTCATCTCCATCATCGCCTCGAATGCCCGCTTCGACGCGGCGCGATCGGGGTCAGAGAGGGCGTCGTTGAGGACGGAGGGGGTGATTTGCCAGGAGACGCCCCACTTGTCCTTGCACCAGCCGCACATGCTTTCCTCGCCGCCGTTGCCGACGATCGCGTTCCAGTAGCGGTCGGTCTCCTCCTGGTCTTTGGTCTCGACCTGGAACGAAAAAGCCTCGTTGTGCTTGAACGCCGGACCGCCATTCAGCCCCATGCAAGGGATGCCCATCACGTTGAACCAGACGACGATTGGGTCGCCTTCTTTGCCTGACGGGTAATCCGCAGGAGCCCGGTCCACCTGGCCAACGCTCGAATCGGGGAAGGTCTTGGCGTAGAAGTTGGCGGCTTCCTCGGCATCGCCGTCGTACCAGAGGCAAACAGTGTTCTTGGCGCGTGTGCTCATGTCACTCCATACGTCTTCGAGGTCCCCGCAGATTGCCGCCCTCACCCAATTCGGTTGCTCTTGACCTAGGGGTCTGAAGGCGGTGTCAAGGCGTCCCAGTCCGGCTCGGGGAGGGCGAGTTCTTCCTTGAGGCGCAGCAGATCTTCGTTGGTCCACTGGTCTTGGGACACGTGGCACATGTACGCAAGGATCACCATGCCCTGGCGCTGTGCGGGAGTGATGCTCCGGGCGAAGTCAGAGTTCTCCCGCCAAGCTCCGCCGACCACGGCATAGAGTCTCGCGAACGCTTCGCGTCGACGCTCCAGGGGCACGGTTTCTTTCTTAAAGAAGGCCGCCCAATCGTCGGGGAGTTCCTCCTTCGTGAGTCGCGTGAATTCGTTGAGGAGGACCTGATCCTTGCCCGACATGACGAGCTTTCCCGAATCTGGGTCAGGGTCGGTCGGGACCAGGTTCTCAGCCTCGACCATGATGATGTTGAGGTTCTCACTTGGGTTGCCGTAGGCCAGGGACAGGAGGACCATGGCCACCTGGTGACGGAGGCTGCGTTCCTCGAAGGCGCGGACCTGGGTCGGGGTCAAGTCCGGGTGGCTAAACGCCGATGGCTGGATCGGCGTGCCCTTCTTCACCATCTCTTCAGCGACGAAGTCGTAGATCGAATCGAACGCCGTCCAGCGTTCCTTTATGCGAGCGGTGGAGTTGGCGGCGAGGCTGAACGCGCTCGGTATCAGGTTGCGGGCGGAACCGACGCTGGCGAAGAGGTTATATTGGTATTGTTCGTCGGGGGCCATGGCAAGATAACTTGTACCCGGAATCGGGAGCGCCTTCGTGTTGATTTGTCTGAGCGCATCCTCACTGCTCAAATTGCACCAGAATCTCACCCTAAAGATTTCAGGCGGTGTGCCGATAACTTGAATATCGGGGTCTGTTCCGACTCAGTGATATAGGAGAATGGCAGGCCTCTCTGAGCAATCAGGGGGGCCGCTCCTTTTTGCGGTTGCACTTCTTTGCCTATTCTTCGGCTGGGGGCAACTGACCATGGGGCGCAAAAACTCATCACTGTGGCGTCGCTCTTGTTATACTCACGCCATGAGTGTCGACCCCAATCAGATTCCCGCCGCGTTCGGAGACAACCGCCAGGCGGAAGTGTGGAGCAAGGAGCCGCTGGAGCGAGCAAGGCCGTTCTGGGAAGCGCTGGAGTGGCTTGACGCAGGGCATTGGAAGAACTTCGTCGACGCCGACCGCGCCGCGTTTCTGCGCAAGGGCATCCTCGAGGGCATCGCGTCGACTTGTGCGGATTTTGCCCGGCAGTGGGAGGCTGACGGCACGTGGCGCAACCCGAAGTGGCCTCTGTGGGCGATGAACCAGACCAACGCCGACGATCCGGACTGCCTGTACCGCACCGGCATCATCCCACCCCGGCTGGCTTGTTGGCCCCAGGGTCAGCCCTACCCCACCGACATGGTCGAGCTTGCGGCGATGATGGATGAGTTCAAGACCTGGATGACCACCCCCGCTGGTCGCGCCAAGTTTTCCGAAACCGAGGCCCAGCAGACCGCGCAAGGCGCAGAGGTCATCGGCCAGCTCGCCTGGGATCAGCTCTCGGGTGAGCATCGGGGGTAGCGGGAGGGCTGGACTGGTCAGCTAGCGTGGGAGCATGTATTCGATCGTGAGGGTGGCGCCCTTGCCACTTGGTGGACTTGAGACGATGACGTCGCCTGCGTTTACCTCGCCATGCATAGCGTTGCAACATAAAGGCATGCGGTGATTGGTACCCGGGTAGCCACCGACCTGCCGATGGAAGTCTCCGCTGATGATTCGAATAGACTTCATTCCCTTCTCTTGCGCAGCCTGGAATTCTTGGTGAAGCGCTCTCCGGAAGTCGTCGGTAGTCGGCATCATGTTGGGGCTCCTTTCTCGTTGTTTCTTCGTCGGGGTTGGTGCTCGTCTGCCCGTGGGTCGCTGACCGTTTAGCTCGGGGCGCAGTGCATTCAGGAGGTGATTCTCGACCTCGTTGAGGTCACGTGTCGCGTGGAACCAGAGGCTCAGCGGCGTACCCGCCTTGGCGTAGGCTAAGACCGTTGCGTTGATCTTGCAGTTCGTGCTTTGACCATCGCTGTGGCAGTTTCGCGCGTGGATATGGCCATAACCGACCGGTCCCCACCGCTTCGCAAAGTCGCGTGCCTGGCCGACATATACGACGCGGCCATTCAGAGTTAGACAATAGATTCCCGGGCTCGGTGGACCGGGCACTCGGAGCGTGCAAAAGGGCCCGTCCGCATACCGGTTGCCCCGAACCCCTGCGGGAAGTTCGTATACGAATTCGATGATCCGTCCGGTTGTATCGCGTTCAGGGACAAGGTCGCAGACGAAATCGAATGCATAGCCGCAAACGTCTAGGCTGGGGTTGGCCATGATGCGGCTACCACCAAGGTTCTTTCGGCCAGTCGATTTTTTCGCGCTTGTGCAGAAGCGCTTGCGAACTCGTCGACCTCAGTAACGTCGCAACCTGAGCTGGGAAGGCCCGCATGCTTCGTGACCACAAAGGCTGTCAACGTGGGCCAGCCACGAACTCTGCAGTGAGCTTGAATCACCTCAAGTCCTTTGCGCAAGGTGCGATGATGGACTCCGACAGCCTCGCCCAACTGCTGGTAAGTAATCGGACCACGCTTCAGTACATCCCATTCGCTTCTAAGTTGCCGATAAATGTCCTTCGAAAGTCCCCACGCCCTCGGGGTGTAGTCGGCACCGGTCGCTTCGCAGTGAATCTTATTGGACGCTGCCTTAGCGGGCTTTCCTTCCATTCGGGATTTCGTGCGTTTGGGTGCTCCTTGATTCAGGTAGTCGGTAACCGAGAGGCCGAGGCGGTCTGCCCGCTGTTCGAATAGCCGATAAGCCTCGTCGCTGAGGTGTACGGTATGTGCCATGGTATCTTACAGTATACCGTAGACTCCTTGTCCTTAACCAGTCGATTTTCGGCGCACGGCCAGCCCCCACCCTAGGGTTTCGCGCTGGTCGGCCCAGTGCAAGGCTGAGATGTTTGGCGACGAAGTCCGCGAGTCGACACGGGCCAGCCCATTGGTCCAAAATCGAAGAGTGGCCACTCTCATTTGCATCATCATCGGGTTAATCGCGGGCATCAGCAGCGGTCTCTTTGGCATTGGCGGTGGCATCGTCATCGTTCCCATGCTCATTTTCGCCTTCGAATTCGGCCAGCGAAAGGCGCAGGGCACGTCCCTCGTCGCCTTGCTGGCTCCGGTTGGCTTACTGGGCCTCTGGAACTACGTCAAAGCAGACCAAGCTGATCTTGGAAAGGGGGCATGGATTGCGGGCGGATTTGTTCTTGGTGCCTTCTTCGGCTCAAAGATTGCCGTGGGCCTCGATGACGCCCTAATGCGCAAACTCTTCGCCGGTTTTCTCGTACTCATTGCCATCTTCCTCTTCTTCAAGAAATAGCCTAATCCTTTAGCAACAGCACACAACCACAACTAGGACAAACGGCAGGCACCTGATCCGGCTGAGTTTCGTCGGCGAGGAAGGCGCCGCACTCGGGACTGGGGCAGTAGTAACCGTTAAGACGACTCTCACCATCCCGCCTCAGATACTGGTCAACGGTGGGAAGCTGGGAGAATCTCGCTTTCCAAGCCGGAAGTAAACCTGGCACGGCCTTGACGAGTACGAGCAGAAGCTGATAGGCATCTTTTGGAGCGACCGGGTTGCCCGCCAGCGACAAGTTGAACTTTGCGACGTTGTTCTTGAAGTCGTCAAAGCTAAGGGCGATGTCGTCCATCGACTTCGAACGCATTTCTTCTTCCAGTGCATTCTTAAGCGCCATCGCCGCACTTGGTCGCTCGTACAGTCGGAATGCCGCGTCATCGAGATCATGCGAGAGTTCGATCGGCCCGCCCTCCTCACCAGGATGCAAAGGTTTGAAATCAAAGATGAGCGGCGAGTCACCGGCACCACGAATCCGACCCAGCGCTATACCGGCGAGGATTCGCGCGACATTGAGGCTGCGCTCGGGGTATGAGAACGGCCCATCAAGCGGCCGCCAGCGGATGTTCTTGCCACTGCGGGAGTGGTAGGTTCTGCCATCCGAACGCATCCGATCGCGGTAATGGGCGCGGAACGTGGAATCGATATCGGGGTTGAAACCAGCGATCATCGAAAGTGAGAAGGTAGAGCGGGCCTGCATAAACACGACGCGGTGCGGCTCGAGCAACTCCTCGAAAAACGCAACCTTGGGTTCGATGCGCTGACGCAGTTTGTATCCATTGGAACCCTCACCTGCTGAACGCGCTCCGCGGAAGAAAGCGAACGTCGGGTGGTGCAACGCACCTTTGCCCCCAGTACCACGCACGATGGGGTTTCGGTTATCGCTAACGTCCAAGAAACCGGACGACTTTCGCCATACTTCGTCAATCACGGTATCTGGATCGGGCTGGGCATAGAGACGATCGAGGGCATTGATTTGAAGCAACGGTTCGAAGTAGCCCCTCGAAAGACTGGCCAGTGCCATCGCATCGTTATTCCGTACCGGTTTCGGCTGATTCTGCTCAGCAGCCGTAATCGGATCATCGAAGAAACTCTCATCGCGCGGGGCAAGGAGCTGATCGGCAATCCAGGTCCAACCCCGCACGACCTTGCGTCGCGCAAATGCCTCACCTTGGTAGCCGGGACCGATGTCTTTGGAGCCATCGTGCTTGACATCGGAGAGAATCCGCTCGTAATCGCGACCAATGGTCGTCATCGCATCGTAAAGGAGCTCGCCGTTGATGTCCGGCTCACGCTCATTGAGAACGTCATGACGCGATTGCAATTCGAGAGCCAGCGAATCTCCCCATCGGCTGATCCCATAGAACTCGTGCGTTAGTCGCTTCTTGAGGCGTACACAAAGTTCAATAATCTGATTACAAAGGTTGGCTTCGTATGGCTCACAAGCCAAACCAATCCGTGCCTCCCAGTATTCCATCGAAGCATCGCGGTACTCCTCAGAACAAATCTTTGCAGCCGTCGGTTTCCATCCGAGCTTAAGGCTGAAGGCGTTCTGGGCTTCCTCCATGCGCTGGCGAGTATGCTCGAGCATGCCACGAAGGTCTGCAAGCGGATTCTCACCCGCCGAACTTCGCATTTGGCCCAGCCACTCGGTGCAATAAGCATGAAGATGATCCGCCATGTCGCGGCACCATGCAGGGCCGCTGTCGGCGTCGGTGATTCGGTCGCGGAACATCGCTTTGACCCGCGCGATTCGGTCGTCGACCAGCTTGTCGCCATTGGCGATCACGCCATCAATGAAAACCCGAGCAATCGGGGAATCGGGCTTCACCTTATGATCGAACCCGCTCTCGAGGACGGTTTCCGAATCCATGACCTCAACCATCGCCCCCGCCAATCCCGCCGCGACGCCACGTTCCACCTGCGCCTGAATGATCTCGCTGAATGAAGGTTTGCCTTCAGGTGCCTTTCGCAGTTCGGATCGAATCTGGTCGCGTGAAAGCTCGGGCGTCACGCCGCCGCCCGCCAGACCGGGCCGCGTGATGATCAGGTCGGCCGGACCCCGCTCGACACCCGGCGTACCCTTCCAGTCGCTAATGGCCGAGGCAGCCAGCCGATAGGAGCACGCTTTCATGATGTGCTCGGACGGATACTCGATTGCAGATACGCCGAGACTGGCGAAGGTCATTGGGTTGCCTTGTCGGTCAGGTGTGCCCGCATAAACGGTAGTCGGATTGATAAGCTTTGCGCGAACCTGATCGCCCATCTGTGAGAGAGATGCGAGATAGATGAACTGGCCGTACGAACGGGTCAGCGCCTTCTCCGCTCCGGCTATACCATTAGGTGGATGGCCAAGGAAGATGCTGTCGAACGGGGCAAGGCCTTGCCGCTTCGTGCGCTCGGGTCGGGTCGGAAACTTGACATCGTATACCGCACCGCGATGATAGAAGTGGTTGAGTTCGGTCAATGCAGCATACGCATTCGCGGTTTGAATATCGATGGGGTATGAGACGTTCGGAATTCCCAGGAGTCCGATCACATTTGCGATCTGCGAACTCACGCCGGGCCACGTGCGCAAGAAATAGCCGACATCGACAAAGCAGCCGCTGCAGGTGCCACCGGTCAAAGTGCCGCACACGAAGACCGTGACTTTGCTCTGACCCGAAGCATCTTTATCGAAACGAATATCCGGATTCTCGCTGTAAGGAGTTCGTCCAAGAGCTTCATTTGCCGCTTGTTCGGTGAGCGACGAAAGCTCATCGAGAAGGCGTTTGACCTCGTTTTCAAACTTGAGTAGATTTGTCCGATACATCCACGATATGCGCCCGATCATTCGCACATTTCCCGCGCCATCGGTGGACCCGTTGGCAAGGGAGACGACCTGGGGGTCTTGCCATTCGTTGAAGGCCATGTCGTCGAAGTTGCCCGGATTCATAATCAGGGCCGAATACTCTTCGGTTGGGATGCCGATGCTATGAGTGCGATCGCGCATGAGGCCAATGCTGCTCGTCACACGGGCGGTCTCAAAGGCGACCGCCTTGACCCAAGGCACCCGGTCCAGGCTCCCGTACTCGTCAACGATCCGTTGAAGGACGTCTTCGCCGACCGCCATGCCGGTACTTCCGATGCCGATGATGAGAGTCTTTTGAGCCATACGCGTTCAATCAGCCGTTCTCGGCTTACGTATTGTAGGCCGTACGGGTTACGGAATCACAGCCCCGCCCGCCAGAAGCGTCCCACGACATCGTCCAGCATCTCCTCCGTGAGGCGACCCGTGAAGGTGTTCTGCTGGCTGGGGTGGTAGGAGGCCAGGATCAAAGGCGCGCCATCCCGGACCGCCGGCGTCTCGCCGGCATCCGGCTCCCCCTTGTTTGAGATACTCGCGCCAGACCTCTCCCCCAGCCCCTCTCCTCCGCCACTCAGTTCCCCGCTGGCCATGGCTTCTGGGCGCAGGAGAGGGGAGCACCGTACCGCTGCTGTCTCGCCGGCCTTCGGCCTCCCGGTGTTTGGGATATTTCCGCCGGACCTCTCCCCCAGCCCCTCTCCTCCGCCACTCAGTTCCCCGCTGGCCATGGCTTCTGGGCGCAGGAGAGGGGTGCACCGTACCGCTGGCAACCTGCCGGCGTCCCCTTCGAATTCTCCGTGTGCGTCGCCGGCAGGTTGCCAGCGGTACGGGGAAGGCGTAACCGTGAATTCAGCCCCATGCGAAAAGCGCGGCGCAGGCAACCCAAGTACTCGGAACGTCTCCGTCCACGAAATGCCCCCGAGGCAAAGGATCGACTTCCACGGCCGCATACCCAGGGTCTCGACCAAAAACCGGCGACAAAAGGAGATCTCTTCGCTCGTTGGCTTGTTATCGGGCGGCGCGCAGTGGGCAACGGCGGTGATCATGACGCCGTTCAAGACCAGCCCATCCGAAGCATGCTCACTGGACGCCTGATTCGCCGCGGCCACCTTGTTTAGAGCCCGGTAAAGCCAATCGCCGCTCCGATCTCCGGTGAACATCCGCCCGGTCCGGTTCGCGCCGTGGGCGGCGGGGGCGAGGCCGATGATCAAGCGGGTGGCTTTAGGATCGCCGAAGTTCGGTACCGGTTTGCCCCAGTATTCCTGGTCGGCAAACGACTTGCGCTTCTCCCGCGCGACTTGCTCTCGCCATTCGACTAGGCGCGGACACGCGCGACATGCGACGATCTGCTCGTTCAACTCATGGAAAGTCACGGCTTCCGGAACCTGAGAACCAGCGCCCCGAGCGTTATCCAGGCGAAGACCGAGATCCAGAAGGCCGGAATGACTCCGCTCGGGCGATAGGAGAATTGGGCCGAAAACGAGCCAGTCGGCACACCGGGAATCTCCATCCACGTCCCGGTGGGGATTTCGTAGGTTCGGCCACCGGTGGAGACTTGCCAGCCCGGCATGGCGCGGTCCCGTACTACCAGTTTGCCTGGCCCTTCGCCCTCAACCTTGAAGTTTCCCAGGCCTTCTGCGCTGATCTTCGCGGGCACCTTCGTCCCATCGGGGCGCTCAATGAAAGCCCGTCCCGGACCCGGGAGGCGGTACTTGAACAGACCGCCCTCCTCGATGGGCAGCACACCGAGCTTCTCCATCGGCTTGCGCGTCCAGACCTCGCTGACCCCGGCTTCCGCAAGCAACAGCGGGTTCGCCGAGGGCTTGATGAACATCATGTTGCCATTCGCAGGCGGGGCAGGGTCTTGGCCCATGATCTCGTGGAGTAGCTTCACCGTGTCGCGGTGCAGTAGCGAATCGTAGCCCGAAAGATCGTGAATCCGCGACAGCGTCGCCGTGTTCGGAGGAAGCGTCGCGGGCGCGGCGGCAAGCAGATCCCAAGAGTCGTTGATTGCGACGATTCGCTCGCCCTCGGCTGGGCCGAGCACCTTTGGCAGGGTTGTCGGCGAGGTTCGCAGGACCTGGGTCGCGTATAGCGAAATCGGCAGCAGGCACCCGACCGCAACAATGAGGGCCGGCTTGAGCTTGTGCTCGCGAGTGAGGAGAATCGCAACGATCGCACACAGGAGTAGGGCGACGAAGTAGGGGCCGGTCGCCAAGGCCGCCGCCCCCGCGATGAGCCGCGACACCGTGTCCGGACCGACTTGAGGCAGCCACGAAATCAGGCTGTCGGCCAGCGAGCGGACAAGGAGGAAGGGGGTGATGCCAACGAGGATAAAGACCGCCGTTGACAGAGCCGCCGTACGTTTAGAGACCACTTCCGATGACAGCGCACAGCCTGCAATGAGGCAGCAGCCAAGCACGAACAGCACCGCGACGCGCCCCGGCGATCCGGTCGCCGACCAGCCGGGTAGGCCGAAGTACAACACCCGATTCAGCGGGGTGCCCAGGGCAAGGAGCAGGGCGATCAGGGTCAGGGCGGCATAGGGTCCGAGGTGCTTCAGACGACGAACGCCGAAGCCAGCAAAGATCAGCAGGAAGACGATGAACGGCGACAGCCCGAGCGCCGTCTCGGCGAAGTTCATCCCCCGGCTGACGATGGCCGGCCAGTAGTTCGAGGCCCCTTCGACGACCGGCGATGCCTGTGTGGGGAGACCCTGGAGGGCGGGGTTCGTGAGGCCGACAAGGGAGTAGGCGGGGATTCCTCCGGCGACGTAGGCTTGGTATCCCTCGTTGGTCGCGGTGCCTTGGCGATGGCTGAAGCCCGAGTAGCCGAAGACGGCGACGAGGTGGGGGAGGGCGAGGAGAACGCTGGCGAGAGCGGCAGCGAGTCCAAGCGTAAGGATGTTGATTCGGCGCGTTCCGAACCGTACCGCTGGCAACCTGCCGGCGTCCGGCCCTTCGGCGGTTGGAAGTTCTCGCCGCAACCTCTCCCCCAACCCCTCTCCTCCGCCACAAAGACTTCCGCTGGCCGAGCCTTCGGGGCGCAGGAGAGGGGAGCCCGGGCCCGCGTCCCCTTCCAAGCCTCCGTGTGCGTCGCCGGCAGGTTGCCAGCGGTACGATTCAGGCCCGTCCGGATGACGTGCTCTTCCTCTTCGGAGTCCCGCCAAACGCCACAGACCCAGAAACACGGCCCCCAAAACCCCGTAGGCGGCGAACTGGAGGTGGCCAGCGAGAAAGAGCAAGGCCAATGGCGCGGCCAAACCGGCGATCTTGTGGACAACTCGCCTCCCATCATCGAACAGCTCCTCAACCCCGAGCAGAACCCACGGAATCCAAGCACAAGTCGAGATCACGCTTGGCAGAGCCGTCCAAGCGAGCATGAACTGCGACAACGAAAACGACACCCCCGCCACCACTCCACCGACCTCAGTCGCACCCAATCGCCGCGCCAGCCGAAACATTCCCCAGCCAGCGATGAACAAGTGGAACCAGGCCAGCAGCGTCAGCGCAACCCCAGTGGGGACGTGGAGTACGCCGAGCAGGATGTGGGGCGGATACACTCCGCCCGACTGCGAATTAGCCAGCAGCGGCGTCCCGGCAAGCTGGTACGGATTCCAAAGCGGCAACTGCCCCTTACCCCACGACTCCAAGACGAGGTCGCGCCAGGCATAAAACTGGATCACCGAGTCTGCTTGGAGCACATCCCATGGCTGATTCGTCGGCTGGCCATTCCACGGTGCCATCGGCCGGATCTCGTCGAACGCCCCGATCGTCTCGCCCAGGAACACTGCCCGCCAGAGGGGAATGAGGGGCAGGAGTGCAAGGAGAAGGAGGGGCCAGTTGCGCTTCATGGTTATTCGAGTGGCTCCATTCTATTCGCAATCGCTGGGCGGGCGGAGGCCTCCATCCGTGGGAGAATGGAGGCATAGGTTGTTGGGCGGGCGGAGGCCTCCATCCGTGGGAGGATGGAGGCATAGGTTGTTGGGCTGGCGGGGAGCCTCCATCCGTGGGAGGATGGAGGTATGGATACTCGACGCTACCCTGGTGTTTTCCTGTGGATCGACCGATACTTCCCGTAAGCACTATGCCTGGGCCATTTGCCGGAATTGAATTAGCGGGGAGGGCGTTGCGCAATTTCCAGCGCGCGCTCGATGTGACGGGGCACAACATCGCCAACGTCAACACGCGAGGCTACTCTCGCCAAGTCGCTGAATTCTCTGCCTCCGAGCCGACCGCATTCTGGTCGAACGGCCAGAAGATGATTGGCAGTGGCGTCCAGATTTCCAGCATCAACCGCATCCGCGACATGTTCCTCGAAGCCCGTATGCGCGATGGGCAGAGCGACCTCAACCAATATGCCTCGCTCGCCAGCCAGCTTGATCAGGTTCAAGGCGTCTTCAACGAGCCGGGCGAAAACGGGATCGCCAATGCGCTCGACAAGTTCTGGAATGCATGGTCTGGGCTCGCATCGAACCCGAGCGATCCTGGTGCGAAGATGCAAGTCCGCCTTGCAGGCGAGACCCTGGCCAGCCGTATCCGGACGACTTACTCCGAACTCACCCGACAGTCAAACCAGATCGGGGCTGAAATCCAGTCCACCATCACGGAAGTCAACGACATCGGCCAGCAGATTCACGACCTGAATAATGAGATTCGGCAGTCGCTTGCCCAAGGTGGTCAGCCGAACGACTTGATGGACCAGCGCGACGTGCTCGTCGAGCGTCTTAGCGGCCTGGTCAACGTCACGACCACGAACTTCGACGATGGCACGATGGCGGTGTACATCAGCCAGCACACGCTCGTTGAACCTGCCGCACCGCCCACGCCGTTGCCGAGCAATGTCGACTTCGCGAACGCCCGGGCAGGAAGCATCGACATCAAGTCGGGACGCCTCCGCGGCCTCTTTGACGCCCAACTCAAGATCGAGGGCGGCACTGTTGGCGTGTCTACGGTGAAGGGCTACAAGACGATGCTCGACGACCTCGCGAACGAGCTGCGAACCCAGATCAACGCCGTCCACAAGACGATCGCCAATCCGCTGGATATTACGGAGCGATTCTTCGCCGACGCCCCGATCGGCAATCCGCAAACAGGTGCGGTCGACTTCGATCTCGATGCGCACATCAAGGCTGACGCGAGCCAGATTCTGGCCGGTGATCCGACCAAACCGGGCGACGGCAGCATCGCTCTGCAGCTTAGCGCGATGCGCGACAGCCTCCAAGGAACGCTTTCGGGCAAGAGCTTCAACAGCTTCTACAGCGAGATGATCTCGAACCTCGGGCGCGAAGCCCAGTTCTTCTCGGCCAAAGCCGAGGCCCAGGATTCGGTCGTCAGCCAGATCGAGACTCAGCGCCAGAGCGTGAGCGGAGTCTCGATCGACGACGAGATGGCCAACATGCTGCGGTTCCAGCGGAGCTACCAAGCCGCCGCCAAGCTGCTCACGATTTTCGACCAAGTCACGGAGGACCTCATCGGCATGGTTCGCCGGTAAGGACTAGCTCATGCGTATATCGACCGCCTACCAATACGACACCTACAACCGAGAGATTCGGCAGGCACAGCAACGCTACTTCCAAGCCCATCGTGAAGTCACGACTGGAAAACGCCTCAATACGCCGAGCGACGATCCGTACGGCACCAGCGTCGTACTTTCGGCGGGCGGTCTCAAGGCGGCAGCCGCTCAATACACCGCGAACCTGCGGAGCGCAAAGGACTATCTCACGTTCACCGAATCCGCCCTTGACGAGAGTCATGGCATCTTGCGCGAGGCTTATAACATTTCAGTCCGGGCGAACCAGACGACGGTGGATCAAGAAGCCCGCGATGGCATGGCCAACCAGGTTCGCGAAATGAAGAAGCGCCTCATCGACCTCGGCAACACGCGCGGCGCGAGCGGGCAATACATCTTCGCGGGGCAGATGTCGAACACCAAACCGTTTGACGCCTCGTCCGGAACCCTCGCCTTCAACGGCGACAACAATGATATCGCCGTCGAAACCTCAGCGGCAGAAACCACCGTGGTCAACTCGGCGGGCGAACAACGGTTCAAGGCCGCCTGGGATGCGCTCGACCAACTCGAAACCAACCTCCGCTCTGGAACGACTGGGGCGACCGAGAGCGACATCATCAACACCCAGAACCAGATGAAGAGCTTCCGCTCCGAATGGGGCTTGGTGGGTTCCAAACTAACCCGAATTCAAGAGATCGGTCGCCACCACGAGCGGCGGATCGACGAACTCGTCGGCCAGATTTCGGATATCGAGGAAGTCGACATGGCCGAGGCAATCACGAAATTGCAGCAAACGGAGGTCGCCTACACTGCAGCCCTGCAGGTTGGCAGCCAAGGATTTAAGTTAAGCCTGATGGACTTCATCCGATGACGACTACGAGCAACCTAGAATCAACGCGCTTCGGCGCCATCGAGTACACGACCGAAGACGTCGTGACAATACAGGACGGCCTCCTCGGCTTTCCTGGGCGCGAGAGCTACTTGGTGCTGACCCACAAAGAGGGCAGCCCCTTCCGGTGGCTTCAATCCATCGACGAGCCATCGCTGGCGTTTTTGGTCGTCGATCCGGGACATTTCGTTCAGGGCTATTCGCCCGTAATGAGCGACGAAGCGGCAACTTCACTTGGACTGGTAGAGGAAACCCCTCGACTCGTCTATACTATCGCAACGATTCCGAACGGGAAGCCCGAAGAGATGACCCTGAACCTTGCCGGTCCAATCGTCATCAACGGGGAAACCCGGGCGGCGAGACAACTGGTAATCGAAGATCCGAATTGCGCGATCAAGCATCGCGTGTTCGGCAAGACGGCTGAGCAACTCGCGGCCTAGGTTCCTCGGAACTGCGGCGGATTTGTTCGGAAGCCACGGAGGGCGGACGTCAATGCTGGTCCTAACCAGAAAACTCAATCAGAGCATCATTATCGGGGACGATGTTGAAGTGGTCGTCCTGGAAGTTCGCGGGGAACAAGTGCGCCTGGGTATCCGCGCGCCAAAGACCGTTACCGTCCACCGTAAAGAGATTTACGACCAGATTCAAGAAGAGAATCGTCAAGCCTCGACGACCCGCCCCGAAGACGTGCCCGGATAAGCCGCCCCATGGCGCGAAAGAGCTTGGTTCGCGGTCTGCTCCATGGTCGTTGCAGCCCTTGGATTACCGTGGGGTTGGCACGCTGGGTGCGCAACGTTACGAAAGCCTGGCATGTGGCCTTCGAAGCCCTTGGTCTGTTGTTTTTGTCGAGTGCCATGATCGCGTTTTCTATCGCTTGGCAGCGAGGCGCAGAGCCGATGGCATTGCTCCGAGTGGTCCTCGACCCAGCCCGCGCTTCGGTTGCTTTCGCGATGCTCTCCCTGATCGTGCCGGCTATGTTCAGGGGCAGAAGACTCCAACCCGAACAAATCGTGCTGTTTCCCATCGTCTTCTGCCTCCTTTTGGTCGGCCTCAAGATCGTGTCAGAGGGTTCCCGGCCTCCGATCACCCGCTTTGGCGAGGCGGCGCGGCTGGACGTGATGTGGATCGATCCGCGCTTCGTTGCTTTCGTCGGACTCGTGCAGACCGCGCTGCTCTTCGGCGCGTGGTCGCTGAAGCGCCAGCGCGGCGGCTGAGCCCGGGGGCGACGCCACCTCAGGATCTGTGTTCTTGTGGCTTCTGACACGGCACGCAAGTTTCGTCCTACACTGCCTGTTGTGAGCCAAGTCCCGTGCTTCCCCGGCAGCGAAACAAGGGTGGCATGGGACGACAAGTTTTGGTCCCAGTCCGCCTGGTGTGAGCCAGAGTCCCGTGCTTCACCGGGAACGAGGTCAAGTGTTGCATGGGCGACCCATGACTAAGCGGCCAGCACATTTACCGGAATATTGCGGCATTGAGGTATTCGGCGGATTCAATGCAGGAGACTGATCTGAACTCAATCAGCCCCTGCGGCTGTCCAAGGGAAGAAGGAGAATTCTATTCATGCACTTTTCTATGCCCGGGCGATTGCCCTTGGCCGTTCTTGCCTTGATGGTGGCGCTTCCTGGTGCCGCCCAAGACAAGACGCCGTGGACCCTTTTCCAACCGATTCTCACCGGAGCCGCCGATCAGAATCCTGAAATCGAGCAGCTCAACGCCTACGCCGCCTATCGCCTCGATGTGAAGGCGTTCAAAGCCTCTCTCGACAAGGCACCCCTCGAGCGGCCCTTCGCGATTCCCGCGATCATTGACCTTCCCATGCCTGACGGCGGGGTGTCGAAGTTTCGAGTCCTTGAGTCGCCGATTCTGAGCCCGGATTTGGCTGCCAAGATTCCGATCCGGACCTATATCATCCAGGGAGTCGATGATCCGCACGCGTCGGGGCGCATCGACTTCGGGACGTATGGCTTCCACGGTGCGATCTTCTCGCCCAAAGGCGACGTCATCATTGATCCGATCCGCCGCTCGAATACACGCGAGTATGTGGCCTTCTACCGCCGCGACCACGTCGTTCCGCGATGGCAGTTCACTTGCTGGACCGATGCCAGCGCAGTTCCCCCCGATTTCGGTGGCGGTGGAATCCAAACGACCGGACCAACTCTCAAAACATACCGGCTTGCGCTCAACACGACGACCGAGTACACGACTGTCTTCGGGACCGTCGCCGCCGCCCAAGCCGCCGCGACGACCAGCGTCAACCGTGTTACGGGCGTTTATGAGAAGGATGCGGCCATCCGGCTTAACCTCACCTCACTTACGTGTTGGACGGGGGCAGATCCTTATACCAACAACGATGGCGTCACCATGCTGACCCAAAACCAAACGCGATGCGACGCGACACCGGGTTCGGCCAACTACGACATTGGTCACGTGTTTTCCACGGGTGGAGGTGGCGTAGCCTTCTTGGCATGCGTCGGCGTGGCTGGCAGCAAAGCCAAAGGCGTCACCGGCCTCCCTACTCCCACGGGCGATGCCTTCGACATTGACTACGTGGCCCATGAGATGGGACACCAGTACGGCGGACGCCACTCGTTCAATGGCACCACCGGTGCCTGCGGTGGTGGCAACCGAGATTCGGTGTCGGCCTATGAGCCGGGTAGTGGCAGTACGATCATGGGTTACGCAGGCATCTGCGGAGCCGAGGATCTTCAGGCTCACTCCGACGCCTACTTCCACACGAAGAGCATCGACGAGATGGTCGCTTGGCGCAACAACGCAAGTTCTGGCGGGACATCCTCGAACACGGGCAACAGCGCGCCGACCGTCAACGCGGGAGCCGACACATCGATCCCGCAGAGCACACCCTTCAAACTGACGGCCACCGCTTCCGACCCCAATGGAGATCCGCTGACTTACTGTTGGGAGCAGTTCAATCTGGGCACCGCTTCGCCGACCACGAACAATACGACTCGGCCCCTGTTCCGGTCGTTCAACCCATCAACGAGCGCAACCCGATTCTTCCCAAGGTTGACGGATGTTCTGAACAACCTATCCCCGACCTGGGAAATCCTCCCCAACGTCAACCGCTCGATGACTTTCCGCTGTACGGTTCGCGACAATCGAGCGGGGGGAGGCGGAGTGGAGACGGATGCCGTCGTCCTCACGGTCAGCGGCACCGCAATGGCGGTTACGTCGCCCAACACCAACGTCGAGTGGCTCTCGGGTTCGACCCAGACGGTCACCTGGAGCGTTGGAGGAAGCGCCGCACTTTCGGCAAACGTCAACATTCGCCTCTCGACGGATGGTGGCAATAGCTACGGCACCGGCACGACAACACTTCTCGTTGCCAACACGCCGAACGACGGTTCACAAGCGGTCACGCTGCCCGTCATCGCTTCGAACACGACCTGCAGGATCTTCGTGGAATCGGCAAACGGTGTGTTCTACGACGTGTCGAACACGAACTTCCGGATCACCCGCCCGACCATCTCGGGAACGGTGGCCCTGGGCGACTGGGGCGGCCCCATCGGTGCGCGACCGGTGACGTTCGAGATCCGAGCCGTCGGCTCGACGATCCCAATCTACAGCACGACTCTCAACCTGGGTGCTGGCGGAGCGTATGCCTTCAATCCGGTGATCCCGGCGGCGGGCAATTACGACATCACGTGCAAGGGCTCGAACTGGCTGCGCGCGATCCGCTCAAACGTCGCCATTGCGGCAACAGGCGTGGCCGGTCAGAACTTCTCGCTGATCAACGGCGACGCGAACGACGATAACACTGTCGATATCGCCGATTACGCGATGCTATCCAGTTCGTACGGGAAGTCGCTTGGGGACGTCGGTTACCTTTCCGGTGCCGATCTGAACGGCGATGACTCGGTCGATATTGCCGACTACGCCATTCTTTCGTCCAAGTACGGGCAAAGCGGCGTCGACTAGTCCCTGGCTGGGTGAACGTGTCACGCTCGTGACGACGTTCACCCGGCTTGCCACCTTATCGAGGTCGCCGCTTCAAGAGATCGGTCATGGCCTGGCCCATCGCGACCCCGATCAGATAGTAGGTTTCTCCGTTGCTGTTCCAGTGATAGCCCTGGTCGCTCGGTGAAATCTCCTTCGGCCTCCAGAAGGCGCGAGTTCCAACGAAAGCGACGTTGCCTTTGAACTCAGCGTGTTGTGCCTCCAGCCTTTGGGAGGATGGTGGCATCAGGACTCTATGCCTCCATCCTCCCACGGATGGAGGCCTACGTCCACCCCTTGATTCCGGCGCAGGCGGGCATCCATCCGTGGGATAGATTTGTAGAATTCTCTTGAAACAACCGGGCAACGAAACGAAAAGTACACCATTCTTCGTACTACAATCGGATTTGCTTGGAGACCACCGATGAAGACACGAATACTGATCACCGTACTCGCCTTGGCCGCTGCATGGCCGGGGGTCGCGCAGGACCTGGATAAAAAGGTTAGCCTCACCCTGCCCGCCACCGACATCAAGGAGGCGCTGAGGCTCCTCAGTGCGCAATCCGGCGTCGAACTGGAAGCCTCCGGGCGAGTGGCGGGTGAGCCTTTGCTTTTGAGCGTCCGCGATGTGACGGTTCAGGACCTGATGCCCCGCATCGCCAACGCGTTGCGTGCCGAGTGGGAGAAGACGGCCAAGGGTTTCCGCTTAACCCGATCACCCGCCCTTGATCGGCAGCAAGAGAATGCCGAACTCGCTGCTCGAACGGTCGCCATAAAGAGAAGTCTGGCCCGCTACCTCGACCAGCATCAGCAGATGGGTGCATGGGATCAGGAGACGCTTGCCAAGCTCATCGACGCCGAAAAGAAGCAGCGAGAACGGACGATGAAGGACATCGAGCGAAACTTGTCGGGCGACAACGCGATGATGATCAGCATGGCCTCGAACGGGAGTCAGACCCCGGCAGGGACCGCACTCTACGAAATCCTCTCGACCCTGAGCGCACGCGATTTGGCCACGATTCAACCAGGATCGCGGGTTGTCTATGCCTCCAGTCCGACTCAGATGCAGCGCTCGGCACCCTTCGACTATCGGAAGGCGATCGATCGTTTCGTCGCCTCGCACAACATGCTCGCGAATGCCGTCGCCAACGAACCGGCTCTGCCCGCTAAGGTGACGTTCCAGGGCGGCCTCGATCTCCAGGCAAAGCCGATCGGAGCCATCTCCAAGCTGTTGCTCATCGTGAACCGCCAAGCCGCCGACTCGCCGCTAACGCTTCATCTGAAGCTCGCTGATCCGTCGGGCAAGATCGTGGGCACCGCCCAAGCGTTTGTCGATATCGAACCAGTCGTATCTGAGACGCAGATCAAGGCCCCCGAAAAGACCATTACCCTCTCTGAATCCTCCGACGAGTTGATCAAGCTGCTGCGGGAAGACGGCGAGTCGAGCCGAAGCAGCGTGAATGTCATGGAGATCAACGGCGACCGTGTGGTGATGTCCTCTGGCGAACCCGAATCAGGAAAGCCGATTACGCCGGGACTGCTGACGAAGCTAAGCAAGCCCGAGCAGTTCGACCCGCTGAGTCTTTTTGTTTCTGAGAGCCTCATCCAAGCGGCCGAAGCCAAAGGAGCCCAACTCGTCGCGTCGCCGCCGGATGCTGCCTTCGGTGCCTTCGCGCGCGCCTTGTCTAAGGAGTCCAGCGCGAGCACGGTGTTCAGCACCATTGGGCAAGCAGGAATGATCGCCGAAGAGAAAGACGGGTGGCTCGTCCTGAGTCCAACTCAGCCGTTCACGGCGCGCCGGGGCCGCATCGACCGTCGGGCGCTCGGGAGTCTGCTTCGCAGCATCGTTGGCTCGGGCTATGCGCGTCTCAACGAGATGGGTGCCTACGCCGCCAGCTTGCCCACGTATCGCGAGGAGAAGGGCCCTGACGACCATTACCTTGAAGCCATCAGCCCGGCTGCTTACCGGGACTATCGCGATATGCTCGCGATGTCGGAAGGCATGCTGACCCTCTATGGTCTGCTCAGCAGCGAGCAGCGCCGGGTGCTCGAAAGTGGCCAGAACCTGCTGGCCCGCAATCTCGGCCCGGCCCAGTCGGCCCAGGTCGCGAACATCATTTACAACCGCCCGAGTGGTCTGCCCATGATTCGTGGCGAGGGCATGGCGATGATGATGACGGTCAGCGCCGGAACCGATGACCAAGGTGGCCCCCCAGACTTCGGCAGTGATTCGTTGGCCAAGGAACCCACGGAGATGTACCCGACCGGCATTCCCGCGTTTGCCTCACTCTCCCTTCGCCTCACGCCCGAGGAGGCGGTCTATTCTCGGTTGCCCGGCTCACGCGACGGGCGGTTCTTCACGGCGGGTGAATTGGGAATGATGCAGGGCATGGCCGAGCGCGAGGCGTCGGCTGGTTCGGGTATCCGGCCGCCGAATTTCACGAAGTTCCGTGCCGCCAACCTCGCCCGGCTGGAGATCAAGCTGTCGATGAACGACAAGCAGGCACAGACTTCGCGGCTTCGCGATGCGTGGGTGCTGAGCAACAGCCTCGACGTTGCCCTCGACGCCCTCCCCGCCGCGTTCCTCAAAAAGATGCGGGATGCCCAGGAACGAATGCGCAATATCCGGGTCGGTGAGGGCAGCCCGCCGCCGGTGCCTTAGGACCGCGTCCTTGCCCCAATCGTACCGCTGGCATCCTGCCGGCACCGCTTACGGAAAGTTATCAGCGAGATCGGCAGGTTGGGAGCAGTACGGTGCAGACCTTCCGTAAGCGGTGCCGGCAGGATGCCAGCGGTACGATTGGGGCTAGTCGAGCCTTTCCAAGGGGAGGCGATGGACTTGCTTGTTCGTCGCCAGCGCGAAACAGCTTTGGATCTTCCCCAAGCCCTTAATATGACTAAGCTTGTCCCGTACGAGCGCCTCGTACGCCTTCATATCCTCAACCACGATCTTGAGGAGGAAATCAAACTCGCCGCTGACGTGATAGCACTCCAGCACCTCGGGAATGTCTTGGATCGCTCGGCGGAAGCGCTCGATGGGGGCTTCCTGGTGGAGGGCGAGGCTGATCTGGGCGAAGACGGTCAGACCGAACCCGAGCCGCTCTTGGTCGAGGATGGTGGTGTAGCCCTGAATCACACCGATTTCCTCGAGTTTCCGAACCCGCTGCAGGACGCTCGGCGCGGACAAGCCGACCGTCCGGGCGAGGTCCACGTTGGTCATCCGCCCGTCTTCTTGAAGCAAGCGGAGTATATGCAGGTCGACTTCGTCGAATCGGTCACGCATGGCTAGACCTCAGATGCCGTCCGATGGCGAAGGGGCACGACGGGCAGGTTCAGATCCTCGGCATGCGAGCCACTCGTGATCTTGAGGAGCCTTTCCAGGATCACCTTGACCGAACCCGCCAGCGGGAACGCGATGATCATGCCGATGAGGCCAAACAAGGCCCCGCCCGCGAAGATGACGAACATGCTGACGAGCGGATGCAGGCCGACAGCCTTGCCCACCATGCGGGGATAGACGAGTTGGTCGAAAGCGGTGGAGCAGGCAAGGTAGATGCCGGTAATGACCAAAGCAAAGGTCCAGGGCGAGCCAAAACTCATGAACCAGTTGTGATCTTGGCCACTGAGGCCAGTGACGAGGATGAGCGTGGCAGAAGCGATCCAACTGCCCACCATGGGAATCATGTACAGCGCGCCAAAGAGCAGAGCGAGCAGAACGGAGTACGGTGCACCAATGGCCGCGAGAACGAGGGCCATGACGGCGATGTACGTGACGATTGTGATGGTCACTCCCCGCAGGTACTTGATGAACACATCACCGATGTCGCGGATGATGCTGATGGTCTCGGCACGGATAGACGGCGGGATCCAGCTTGCGCTGCGGACACGGAATCGCTCGAGATCGATGAGGATCATGTACACGAACAGCGGGGTAAACAAGAGCAGCAGGATTTGGCTCGCCGCCGTCCCAACGATGCCCAGGAATCCGTTGAAAAACTTCTCGACGTAGTTCGCCAGGTCGGCTCGGTGCGGCTCGACGTACTGGGAGACGATGGCCTGGCGGGTGCTCGGCAGGCCGAATCGCTCCAGCGTGCCGCCGAACTGATCGAGCACCTTGTCAACCTCGGCACTGGCTCCAATAGGCGGCTTAGTGCGAACGGCCGGATTCCACTTCAGGAAGTAGTTGTCGCTCGGGTCTTCCTGCGAGAGCTGGCTGGTGAAGTTCTGGAGAGTGTCCTTGAAGTACCCCATCTGACCGCCGATGATGGGTACGACCCATAGACCAACGAGACCTACGACGCCAAAGAACGCGAGGAAGACGATGGTCACCGCTTTGGGCCGAGAATAGCCGCGCATTCGAAGCTTGCGAATGCTCGGATCGAGGAGCACGCTGATCAGGAATGCCAGCGCGAACGGGAGCAGGATAGTCCGGACGGCGTAGAGGAACCAGATCGCGATGGCGACCACGAAGACCCAAAGTGCAATTTTCCAGCCGATCATGTGGTTGAGGCCATTATGATGCGCCGGAGGGCTGTTGCTCACGAAAATGGGCCGAAGCACGAAGCTTCGGCCCGGAAATTTGTCCTGAACGGTCTAGGCGCCGACTTCTTCAGCCGAGGATTCGAGGGCACCCTGTCGCTTTGCTTTCTGCTCGGCGATCCAATGCCCGGTCTTGTCCTTGATCTCCTTCACCTTGCCAGAGATGTCTCCGCGCAGTTCAGTGCCCGCCTTGGGGGCAAAGAGCAGACCGGCGGCAGCACCAATCAGCGCGCCGAGTCCGAAACCAGCCAACAAATACACCAACACATTTTTATCGTCAGATTCAGCCATGTAAAAGCCTCCTTAGCCTTATTCTGAGGGCGCATTCGCGCTTCTCTTCCTTAAGTATGCCGCAATCAGCTGAAAACCGAATAGGGCGAGGCTGGGCAACATGCGTTTTAAGCTCGCGCCCCCGGCAAAACCGCTGACGATCGGCATGATTCCGGCTATCGGCAGAGCGCTCGTGGCCTCTTCGGGCTGAGCCGTTAGAGCCTCGATCTGCTTCTCCTGCTCCTGCACCTGGACGCTGAGCCGCAGAACCTGGCCCTCGAGGCTCTCGACCTGATCGCGCAGCCCCTTCATGGTGTGGGCCAAGGCAAACACAAGGACCAGGCACGCGACCAGCAGCACGGACTCGATGACGACAATGGTTACCACGTTCGAATTATGGGCGTCCTGCGGCCCAACTCGTAACGGCGTCATACTCGTGCCCGTGTCAAGGAGACTGGTGGTTGGAGTCGATTTGGGCGGAACCAATGTTCGTGCCGGGGCCTTCGACGAGGCGGGCAATGCGGCAGGAAAGCGCTTCGAGAACCCCTCGCGTGCCCAAGATGGTACCGAAGCTATTCTCGATGCCCTTAGCTCGACGATCCAGCAAGCCATTGCCGCCGCTGAGGGCGACGTCGACGCAGTGGGCATCGCGATTCCTGGCCACATCGACGATGTCGCAGGCACGGTAGTTTGGGCACCGAATTTCGGTGGGACGGTCAACGGGGTCTTCCGGAACTGGGAGAACGTGCCGATCCGTGCACCCCTGTCGGTCCACATCGCCCATCCCATCAAGCTGGGGAACGATGCCAACCTTGCCGCGCTCGGCGAGTACCGCTATGGCTCGGGTGGAAACAGCGCGCGCTGCATGGTGATGCTGACGATCGGGACCGGCATTGGCGGCGGCGTCGTGATGGCCCCCAGTGCCGTTCAAGGCGACGCCCGGAGTCCTCTGCTCCTTCTCGGCGGCAACAAGGGCGGGGCCGAGCTGGGGCACACGATCATCCAGCACGGCGGCCTCGACTGCAATGCGGGCACGTATGGCGCGATCGAGGCTTACTGCCAGCGTGATTCGATCATTCAGCGCGCCGTTCACCGGCTGCGAAGGGGTCGGGCGTCCCTGGTGCGAGATCTGGTCGAAGGCGACTATTCACGCGTGACGCCCCGGATTCTTACCGAGGCCGCCAATCAGGCTGACTCGATGGCGATCGAGGTGCTGGCCGAGGTCGGGACGTACCTCGGTGTGGGGGTCGGCAACTTCATCAACGTCTTTGCCCCAGACGTCGTCGCAGTGGGTGGACAGATTGCGAAGGCCGGGGAGTGGTTGCTGGGACCCGCGCGGGATTCGGCGCGCAATGTGGCGATCCCTTCGCTTTTCGGGTTCGCGAAGATCGTGCAAGCGGAGCAGATCGAGGACGCCGGTCTCCTCGGCGGAGCCGCATTGGCCGCCCTGTAACAAGAAAGAGCCCCCGCACAAGGCGGAGGCTGAATGATTTCATCCCATAAGGGAAAGAAAACTTAGCTCTTGCGTCGTCGGCGAGCCAAGGCGAGAACGCCGAGGCCGAGAGCAGCCATGGTGGCGGGCTCAGGAACGACTTCGATTCTCTTGTTCTTGGACATGAGGAACGTGCCGCCTGCGTTGATGTTTCGGTCCCACTGCATCGCGAACGCGAGATCGTTAGGGCCGGAGGGGGAACCGGCATCCGACAAATTATCGGCAACGCCGTCGTTCAGCTTGGCCAAGGTATTCGGCCAGCTGTCGATCTCCCAGTGATCGAACGGAGGCACCGAACCGACCATCGCGGTGGTGTTGTTCTCCCACTGCATGATCGTCGAACCATTGACGAGCATGGCATTGTCGCCACCAGCGGTTCCATTCAGATCGAAGTCATCGTACTCGAAGAGGTGGAAGTCCAGAGCGCCGTTGCTCAGGTTCTGAATTCGAACGATTTCGCCGATGTCGGACGTGCCGCTGCCCGCTGCGCCACCGATCAGCGTGTACGTGATGTCGAATCGGAATAGCGCATTCGTGTAGGCCACGTTGACGATGTTCGCGGTGATCGGGGTGACGACGGCGGGGCCGGCGGTCCAGATCGGGGCTTCGGGGTTGTTGCCAACTCGGAAGTAGTAGTCCTGGTTGAACAGGTCATCGACACCGTCGGTGAACCAATTGTAAAGCAAGCCATTGCCCGCGTCACCATCAACGACGGCGTTGCCATCGGTGAGGGTGAACAGTTGGGCGTTCGCAACGCCAACCACGGACATGAGGCCGAGAAGGATAAGAGTTTTCTTCATTCGGAATCTCCTTTGGTAAATCAAGTAACCGAATCACAGACTAAGAAGATGGTAACCGAATGCGTCGAAAAAGCCAACCGTAATGACCCCGTATTGCGACCGGGTTAACACTCAATCTCGCAGTATTACTGGGCACAAAAAAGCCCTCGCTCGTATGAGCGAGGGCTTTTGAACCAGCCTTCCGACGAAGCTTACTTGTTTCGTCGTCGGCGAGCCAGAGCAAGGACGCCGAGGCCGAGAGCAGCCATGGTGGCCGGCTCGGGAACGACTTCGATTCTCTTGTTCTTCGACATGATGAACGTGCCGCGAGCTGCGATGTTTCGATCCCACTGCATGGCAAAGGCGAGGTCGCCAGGGCCACTCGGGGACGTAGCATTCGACAGGTTGTCGGCAACGCCGTCGTTCAGCTTTGCCAAGATGTTCGGCCAGCTGTCGATCTCCCAGCGATCGAACGGAGGAACGGACCCGACCATAGCGGTCGTGTTGCCTTCCCACTGCACGATGGTGGAGGAATTGACGAGGGCAGCGCTGTCGCCACCGGCGGTACCGTTCAGGTCGAAGTCATCGTACTCGAACAGGTGGAAATTGAGAACGTCAGCGGTCAGATTCTGAACGCGAACGATTTCTCCAATATCCGAAGTTCCGCTGCCAGCGTTGCCGCCGATCAGCGTGTACGTGATGTCCATTCGGAACGTGTTGGTGGTGTAAGCCACGTTGACCATGTTCGGACCGAAAACAGTCAGAAGCGGGGCCGAAGCGGTCCAGATCGGAGCTTCGGGATTGTTGCCAACGCGGAAATAGTAGTCCTGGTTGAACAGGTCATCCACACCGTCGGTGAACCAGTCGGTCAAAAGACCGCTTGACGCGTCGCCATTAACGAGCGCATTGCCGTCCACCAAGGTGAACGGGGTCTGCGCATTGGCGGCACCAACAATGCCGACGAGCGCAGTCAATACTAGGAATCTCTTCATAAACTTCCTCTCTATCCAGGGTCAGGGCAAAATGCCTACAACACAGACTGCGACTATTGTAGCACAGGTCTCCGCGGACCGGAAGGGTTACCGACAAAAAATTTACTAGGTTTTTCGAGGGCACTTACTCCAGGCTCGCCACGCGGCTGATCAATCCGATGCGGTTTCCTTCCGGGTCGGCCACAATGCCGATCACCTCGCCGGGCGAGCTTTCTCGGTCGGGCGCCTGAATAGGGTCGGCGCCGAGCGCCAAGAGCTTGGAGCAAGTCTCTTCGGTATCGCCCACCATGATCCAAAGTGTCATCGCCCCGCCACCATAGGGGCGAATGGGCACCTTCTCGAGACCTACATAGAACTCGCCGAAGCTGAGCCCGATATGGTCAGCGGATATGAGGCGGGGCGGAGCGAGGTCGAAGCCCGCAACGTAAAACTCGGCGAGAGCTTCTGGATCGGTGCATTGAAGCGTAACCGCCTCCACGTTCATGGCGGCAACGTTACCCGAGTGAAAGAGCCATGGTCGGGGCGACACGATTCGAACGTGCGACCTCTTCCACCCCATGGAAGCGCGCTACCAAACTGCGCCACGCCCCGCGACCGAACGCAAATGATACCCCGGTTCCGACGGGACCCTGGATCGTCTGGGACGGCTCAAACGTTATACTAACGTTGTGGCGGTGACAACCGTAAGAACTGCGGGCGGTGAACGCACCCGAAAGCGGTCGAGTTGGAAGCGGAGACTGAAGATCTTCGGAGCCTTCGTAGTGATCCTCGGCACGGCCGGGGCGATCGCGGGCTTTATCTTCATGCAGCTCGAGCTTAAGGAAGCGGCTGCGAAGGTCGTCAACCTCGACAAGATCATGGCGTCCGTCAACACGCAGCCGACCGTGATCGTCAGCGCGGACGGCCAGGTTCTTTACACGATGACGGCCGAATACCGGAAGCCGATCAAGACGCTCGACGAGATTCCCGAGCGTATTAGGCTTGCTACACTCGCCGCTGAAGACAAGCGCTTTTACGACCACAGCGGCGTCGATGAAATGGCCCTCGCGCGGGCCGTGTTCACCAACGCCAGGGAAGGGCGCACCGCGCAAGGGGGCAGCACCCTCACGATGCAGCTTGCCAAGCGGGTTTACAACGACAACAGCAAGTCGCTCCAGCGCAAGCTCGACGACATCGCGCTGGCGATCATGATCGAGCGGAAGCTCTCCAAGGACGAGATCCTTCTTCTTTATTTGAACCAGGTCTACTATGGCCAACGCGCCTATGGCATTCGCGCTGCCGCCGACGTTTACTTTGGGAAGACGCTCGACCAACTTACGGTCGCCGAGGCCGCCACGCTGGCTCGGTGCGTGAGACGGCCGAGCGACCAAAACCCGGTCAACAACCCCGAAAAGGCAATCGAGAATCGGAACGTCGTCTTGAAGATCATGCGTGATGAGCAGATGATCACGCAGGAGGAATACGACAAGGCCATCGCCGAGCCGCTCAAACTCCGGAAGTCGGCTGTGAAGGTTCTGACAGGGGCGAAGGTTGCACCCTATTTCGTCGACTACGTTCTCGAACAACTCAAGACCCAGTTCCCCGAATTGGATATCGAAAAAGGCGGCTACCGCGTCGAAACGACGCTGAACCTGAAGATCCAGAGGGAAGCCGAGAAGCAGGTCAAGCTCTTGGTTCAGAAGAACCGGGGGCGCCGGGTCACCACGGCTGCCTTTGTCTGTATGGATATTGACGGCCAACTCAAGGCGATGGTGGGGGGCGTGGACTACGAACGCAACCAGTACAACATTGTCACGCAAGGCTTAAGGCAGCCAGGGTCGTCATTCAAGCCGTTCGTGTACTCAGCCGGACTCGAACTCGGCAAGCTCAAGCCGTCGGATACGTTCAGCAACGCTCGCTATGTCTATCGGGATCCATGGACGGGCAAGGTCACGGCCTTCAAAAATGCCTCCGGAAAATACGGTGGCGCTGTCAGCATGCGAACGGCAGTCAGCCAGTCCATGAACATGCCCGCATTGCGCGCCAACGAGCGAACAGGCCCATCGAATGTGGTGGCCCTTGCTCATACGGATTTCGGTTTCACGTCGAAGATGGACGCGGTGATTTCGCTGGCACTGGGTGCTTGTGCGGTCAGCCCGATTGAGATGGCTCAGGCCTACAGCGTCTTCGCGACCGGCGGCAACCGGGTCAAGCCGTACGGCATTCGCCGCATCGTCGCACAGGACGGAACCGTCGTCAAGGAGTTTCAGCCCGAAATCAAGCCTCATGTCATCAGTGCACAGACCGCCCAGATCATGGATGGCTTGATGCGGGCGGTAGTGACGAGCGGTACGGGCAAAGCGGCGAGGGCGGTGCTCAACGCGAGAGGGAAGACGGGGACGACCGACTCGAATCGAGACGCCTGGTTCTGCGGCTATACGGATACGCTGATCGGCATCGGCTGGATTGGCAATGAGATTAAGAGCAAGAGCGGTGTGCGCAAGTGGGACTACGAACCGATGGCGCGCGGCACCTTCGGCGGAACGGTTACGATCACCATGTGGGTTCCCACGATGGCCTTCGCCCAGAAAATCATGGGTGAGGACCGACGCGAGATTCGGGAATACTTCCCGCCTGCTCGAGATTCACTTCCCATCGGCATCACCAGTGATGAGACTACCGAGGATATTCCTCCCACCGAAGATGGTGGAGGCGATGGCGTGGTCAGCGAGCCGACTCCAACCGTCGCCGACGGAACGCCTCGACCCGGAGAAGTCACCGATACGACCTCGCCCCCTGCCCAAACCCAGCGGCGAGCACGCGACGCGGAGGCGGGAGAGGTGTCGGTCGAGATCTGCGCGGCATCGGGGCTGAGGGCAACGCGGTTCTGCCCAGAGACCATTAAGCGTCCGTTCAAACGTGGTGGGGTACCCAAGGGCACCTGCAAACTGCACGGATCGGGCTAGCGAGCATGTCGATCATTCATCAGGAAAAGCAGCGCAAGCTCGATACCCGGCAGGCGATCTTCCCGGTCGTGATCTTGGTTGTCTTTGGCGTGTTCTTCTGCCGCCTTTGGTACCTCCAAGTCGTCGAAGCTCCCGCGCTTGCAATTCGGGCCGAGTCTTTTCGCAATGCGACGATTCCCAAACCGGCACCCCGGGGACGCATCGTGGACCGCAATGGCGTGCCCCTCGCCGCCGTCAAGTCTGAGATTGTCATTACCGCCGTCCCCGCCGAAGTGAAGAAACACCCCGATAGCCTTGAACGGCTTTCGCTCATGCTCTCAACCCCGCTCGAGAAGCTTCAGGAAAAGGTGAAAGATGCCCAATGGCGCCCCTACCTCCCGTCCCCAATCTATTTGGGAGCGCCAATCGATGTGGCCACCAAGGTCGCCGAGGGCAACGACGAATTCCCGGGACTGGGGGTGCAGACCCTTCCGATGCGGACTTACCCCAACACGCTCGACTTTTCCCACATCATCGGCTATGCCTGGGTCCCCGACGCCAACGATGAGAAGCGCATCAAGGCGATGGGTCGGAAGCCCGCCGACTACGTAGGGAAGACAGGTGTCGAGTGGGTCTACGAGAAGGCTCTCATGGGGCAGGAGGGCAAAGAGCAGATGGAGGTCGACGCCAAGGGTCGACCCCTGCGTCGAGTCAAGAGCGACAACCCCAAGCCGGGAGATCAGGTCGTCCTCAGCATCGACTCAGAACTTCAGAAGGTGTCTCAAGAAGCCCTCAACAAGCGGGGCTACAAGGGCGCGGTCGTCGCCTTAGACCCGAAAACGGGCGAAGTGCTGGCATTGACCAACGTGCCGACCTACGACATCAGCCAGTTCGCACGGGGCATTAGCAGCAAGGAATACAAGGCTCTGATGGACGATCCAGGCAAGCCCCTGCTCAATCGCGCCATCTACTCGTCCTATGCGCCAGGCTCGACGTTCAAGATCGTGACCTCCATCGCGGCCTATGAGACGGGCAACTGGTCACCTTCGGCACCGGCTTTTTGCCCGGGCTACTACTCCATGGGGCGAGGAAGACCTTTTCGCTGCCTGGGTCACCACGGAAGTATCACCTACGACCGCGCGATGGCGAAGTCCTGCAACACCTACTTCATCACCCTCGGCATCCGCTCAGGGCCTGACGCGCTGCGCAAGGCTTGCGCGGAGCTCGGCTTGGGAGACAAAACCGGAATTGACCTTCGCAGCGAGGGAAGAGGTCTTGTGCCAACCGCCGAGTGGGTGAAAAAGCACATGCCCGACGGTCGTTGGTATCCGGGCAACACCGCCAATTTCAGCGTTGGCCAAGGCGAACTCCACGTGACCCCACTTCAAATGGCGACGGTCATCTCGCTCGTTGCCAATCGAGGCGTTTCATACAAGCCGCATGTCGTGAGAGCCATCGTGCCTGCCGACAACACGGGAACACTCAAGCCGGTCGAGCCCGAGGTCCTCGGAAAAGTGGACGCTTCCCCCGAGTTTTGGAATGCGCTCCAGACCGCGCTCTTTCATGTCATCGAAGGTGGCACCGCAACCCGCCACGCAAAGATCGCCGGGCTTCGATGGGCAGGCAAAACCGGCTCTGCGGAGAAGAAGGGGAACCAGAAGACTCATAGCTGGTTTGTCGCCTATGCGCCGCTGGAGGACCCCAAGATCGCGATCTGTGTGATGCTCGAAAATGCGGGCCACGGTGGCGACGAAGCAGCCCCCGTTGCCGCCGAAATCGTCCGACACTATCTTATCGACGGTCCCGCCAAGAAGAAACCGGCCACGCCTGAATAAACTCCGGCGATGTACACCGTCTTCGTCCGCGGTCTCGAATTCTATGCCCACCACGGGGTGCCCGATGAAGAGCAGGTGATCGGACACCGATATTCGGTCGACATTGACCTTGAAGTAGATGGCAAAGCGGACGAATCCGACTCAGTCGACGACACGGCTGATTACGGAGCGGTCAGCGCTTTGGTCCAGTCCGTCGGCCGACGGGAGCAGGTTCGAACCGTCGAGCGGCTTGCCGCAATTCTAGGCGATGCGATTCTCGCAAGGTTTCCGCTTACTCAAACGGTAACCGTCAACCTGATGAAACGCCTGCCTCCGACCGACGCCATCATCGAATCTGCGGGTGTGCGACTGCACCGAACACGAAGCTGAAATTTCTGCTTGGTTTAAGTAATTCTGCGCGTGCTGCTGGCCCTGTTGTGGTAGTTTTGTTGAATCTGCGTCTCACTTTGGTGAGAAGCCTTTTGATTGGAGGATAGATGTGATGTTGAAGAGAGTCATGTTCGGCTGTCTCGCCATGGCGATAGCGCTCAACGCGAGTGCCCAGCGGGCCGTCCAACCCTATCACGGGACTTTTCAGCGAGCTACACCCGATTGGGTTGCGCCGGTTGAAATGCGCAATGGACAGATCGTCGTCACTGGCCCGCGTGTTCGTTATTCGCCAGTACCGACAGGGGTTGCGCCACGCGAGGTGGTGTTTGATTCCGCCGACGTTGACCTCTTCGGCGTCGATCAATTCGGCCACAAGTACGGCGTGGATGGCACGGTTGTTCAGTTTACGGAGGACACTGCCGCCTTCGCCTGGGTGAACGACATGTATGCCAATCCTGCCACTCAGGGGCGTGTGTGTTACGACTGGGGTCTGAACTTCATTTGGAATCCGGACGGCACGTCTCCGGTCGGCGGCACAGCCAACATGGTGCTCCTGATTCTCGTTGGGAACCAGTACTTCGACTCGGGCTTCCCCTTCTCGTCGGCAGGAGGGTGGGGCCTCTTCTTCGACAACTTCAATTCAGGATATTGGGGCGTAGGTGTGGGCGGATTGGGCCTTTCGATGCCGTGGACCACGCCAGGTGCGCCAGCCTGTCAGCTGCTCCAGTTGGCCACCTATGACGCGAACTATGCGATAACTCCGGCAGCAGGCGCAGGGCAGTTTATGCAGTTCCAGATGCTGTCGCCAACCGAGCCCAACGCCGAGTACGTCGGCACAAATCCGAGCGATTCCACCGGCTCATGCTGGATCGACTTCAACAACGACTTCGGTTGGAACTTCGACGAAGTCTTCAATCTGGAGTTTGACTATCCCATTGGCCGGACTCAACCGATGACGACTCTCCTGGTCAACACTTCCGATCCTGTCTTCGAAGGACAAATCAACTTCGAAGGAGTGGATCCGGGAACGCTGCGGCCGGTTCGAGCCATTCGTGTCCAGACACGCAATCACGGCGAGTCTCCCTTTTATGGTGACCCGCTTGTTCGTGAAGAGTATCTCTACCTCGGGCCCAATGGTGAGTTTCGCGCGACGGCACCGCAGACGCCCGGTTCCTATGACCTCTCATTCCAAGGCGAGCACTTTCTGCGAACGACCGTTGGCCCCTTCACCGTCACGGGTCCCGGCACGCTGAATGTGGGCACCGTCACTATGGTCAACGGAAACGCAGATCACTACGAGGACTCCGGTTCTCCTTCGACCGTGGTCGACATCTCGGATTTCGCCCTGCTCTCGTTCTTTTACGGGCTCAGTTGGCCGTATCCCAGCTATGACGCCGAAACCTGTGACCTCAACCGGGATGATGCGATTGATATCGCCGACTACGCGATCTTGAGTGCAAACTACGGATTCGAAGGCGACGACTAACTTTCTCACTGACCGATCGGACTGCGTCCGATCGGTCTTAACTGGTTACGCCACTTGGTCCAGCACGATCGGACCGCCTTGGGCCTGCGAGTACCGGCCATCCCGCTCGGTAGACGCCTTCGCAATCAACGCGAGCGAACCATTTACATAGGTCAGCTCGTTCTCGATGAGCGTGCGGTTCTTGTCGAGCATCTCCTCAACGTTGCGGGCCACGACACGAACTCGGTTGGCGATCGACCGGACCTGCTGCGCTTCGGTCTCGGAGAGAGCGGCCGTGATGCCTCGAAGAGTGGGCTCGGTGCCCAGGTCTTCGGCCAGCTTCGCGGCGGCCGCCGCAGCATGATCGTCGATGATTCGCATGCGGCTAAGCATGGTCTCAAGTTCGGGTTGAAGCGCCTCGATGCGAGAGACGTCCCGCGTGACGAGCGCTCTCGTCTGTTCGCTCAGCGACCGCAGCAGGCGCTCGGACGTGCCGAGCCAGTCCCACCAGAGGCGCTGGATATCCTTTGTCTTACTTGCCATTTCCTTCCTCGTGAGTTTCGACCGCCTTCTTGGCAGTCTCTTGCTTGAGATATGCGTCGGCGAGGTTGCGGTAGAGCATGCGGCCGATGCCGATGCCTCCGGTTCGCCCAAAGTCGTCGGCGACGGCCTGGTCCATCATGTCCTTGGCCATATCGCCCATCGCGTCGCCCTTCTCCTGCCCCGAGACGCCGCGACGCATCTGACTGAGCAAGTCCTTGACGAAAATCGCCTCGATCTGCTCGGTGGCCTTCTTGAGCTTCTGAATCTGCGCCTTCTGATCGTCATTGAGATCCGCTTCCGTGAGCGGCTTGATCGGAACGCGATGTGGCTCGGGACGTGGGTCGGGCCGGACGATCTTGACGGCTCCGTTCTCCTTTTCGAGGCGTCGCTGGAGGTCCATCTTGCCCTCGGTTCGGACGACTTCGCTCTTCGCTCGTCCGGCCATCATCTCGGGACCGTGAAGTGGGATTCGGGGTCGAATCGTCATCATTGCACCTCGATGCGTGCCTTGAGCGCGCCTTGCTGTCGGAGCGCCTGAAGGATAGCGATGATATCGCGGGGCGTGACCCTCAGTGCCTGGAAGATGCGGGCGAGGTCGGCGACCGTCGCGTTGGGAGTGATCAGCGCGATTTGCGCCTTGTCCTCCTCGGCCCCGACCACCGTATTGGTGACGGTCGTTGTTTGGCCGTTCGTCAGCGGGTTGGGCTGACTGACGTACGTCTCCTGATCGATCATCACCTGCAAGCTGCCTTGGGCAACCACGGCTGGGCCGATGCGGACATTCCCGCCGATGACGATGGTGCCGGTGCGCTCGTTGATGACCACCACTGCTGGTGTGTCGGAGCGGACCGTGCACTGCTCGATCTGGCTCATGAGCGTCATCGGATTTTCACCATTTGGTATAGAAATCTGAACCGTGCCGCCGTCGACCGCTATGGGAAGCGTCTGCGGGAATTTCTCGCTGAGGGCCTCGGCGAGGCGGGCGGAGGTCGTGATATCCCCGGCTTGAAGCTCGAGGAACAGCTTGCCATCGTACACCACTTGGTAAGGAACCGTCGCTTCGACGATCGCGCCGCTTGGGATGCGACCGACGTTGACGTGGTTTTTCTGGACGCTGCTACCGCCGCTGCTGACGTTGAATCCGCCGATGCTGACCGCGCCTTGGGCGACGGCGATGGCTTTCGTCTTGTCGGAAGCACCATAGAGCGGGGCTTGGATCAGGAATCCGCCCTGGAGGCTCTTGGCGTCGCCGATGGACTGAACCGTCACGTCGATGTTATTGCCGGGCGTAGCATACGGGGGCAGTTCGGCTGTGATGGCGACGGCGGCGATGTTCTTGGCGTTGAACTGGGCCGGATCGACGATGGTGCCGAAGTCCTTGAGCGCGTTGGCCATCAACGTCGCCGTGAACGGCGTCTTTTTGCTGTCGCCGGTTCCTTCGAGGCCGACGATTAGGCCGTAGCCGTGAATCTGGTTTGAGCGGATGCCCCGGAATCGGGCGATGTCCTTGATACGGACTTCGACGCCGCTTCGCTCGGCATCGACCGCTTCTCTGATCTGCCGTCGGCGCTCAATGCGCTCCGCTTGCTTGACGGGGTCTTCTTGAACCTTAGCCTTGCTGGGATCGACTGATCCGGGTGCGACCTGGCATAAGGTCGAAGCCATCAGCGCGAAACTGAATATGAGGGTGAGGAATTGTTTCATCATTTCACCTTAGAAGAGCCAGTCGAGAATACGAGTGAGAAGTCCGCGTCGCTGACGGTCGGCGATGAGACCCTTGCCTTCCATGCGAATCTCCGCTTCAGCAATGTTCTCACTCTTAATCGTGTTGTCAGGTCGAATGTCATCGCGTCGAATGACGCCAGACAGCTTGATAATCTGCACTTCCTTGTTAGTCATGATGTTGCGAGTGCCCTCGATGATCATGCTCCCGTTGGGGAAGACCTTCTTGACAATCGCACTCATACGAGCACTCATCTTTCCGGTTTGGTTCGTGTCGCCTTCACCCTTGTTGCTGCTCGACGCACTCGTGGCGAAGGGTTTGAAGATTCGATCCAGGAATCCGATGAAGAGTTTCTGAGCGACGTTATTGCTGTCATCTTTCTTCGCGGACGTTCCCGCTTTGAATGTCGATACAGAGTTCTCGGAGATGACAATCGTGACGATGTCGCCAATGTTACGCGCAGTGCGGTCCAGTAATGGATTCTGCACTTCGTTCGACCAAAGAGAGCCGGTTTGCGTGGTGCCGTTCTTATCGATGACTTGCGACTGCGCAGCTGCACTGAGTAGGCATGCATGAATCGCGACGACTCTGATGACGTGGTGGGATCGGAGAAACTTGAGGAATCGCTCCACAGCCTTCAGGCACCGTTGCGAGTTCCTGTGATCTTTGTTCGTAAGAATCAGTTTCATAGCTTGACCTCGACTAAACCAGCTTCCTTGAGAATTCCGGTAAGCGAAGAGCTGGGCATCTGCGCGGTCGGATTGGTCACGACCTCAACCGTCCCGCCAATCATGGCGTTACCCTTGGTGCGTCCAGAAACCTCGACGACAGCCCCATTGCTGACCACGCGTATTCGCACTGCCGCACCGCTCTTGACTTGACCCGCTCCCATAGCCGCGACGAGATTGAGAGTGCGCGAGTTGAACCGCTTGCCATCAACCATCACTGCCACAGTTACACTGATATTCGAGCCGTTCTGTGACGTGCGCTCTGCGACCAATTCAACGTTCCCGTTGGGGACGCTCATGTCGCCGAGGTTCGTCGTACACTTGAGCTCGGCATTCGGGGCAAGGTTGGTGGCTGCTTCGGTGGCCTTCGCCGTAAACTGTGCATGGGTGACCTTCTGCGATTTGCGGATGACCTTGGCATTTGCCGGGACTTGGATGTCGAACGCCGTCGGGTTGATTCCTGCCATGCGCAGGCGACCCTGAATGCGAATCTTGTCGATACCGCGCTCCACCCCAATCGCCGGACTTTCTCCCACGATCACTGCGGCAAGCGCATCGGTGTTCGGAGCTTTGATATCGGCAATCTCACCAAGCGTGAACTGTCTATCATCGACTTCGCTCAGCGGTCGCACGGTGATGGCTGTGCCCGATTGAGTGACAACCTTTTCGCTCTTGGCAATCGGTCTCTCCGTCTTGACAGCAGGTATCAGACTGCCGGACATGCGAAGAACCCCGGCAGTTCCCTCGCCGGGATTGGCTAGAGTGGGTTTCGCACTTGCGACAAGGAATGAACTCGAATCAGCAAGCGGTTGATTGCCACTGAACACGGCCAGAACCAGCCGACCAATCATCTGCGGCTTACCGGATAGCGTAGCCTTGACATTGCCTTCTAGATCGACTTCAATGGACGAAGGAGTACCGCCACACGTAATAGTCGGAGCCACCGAAACCCCCGATTCGTGCGACAAGCGACCATCGACTACCGTGAGCGATGCAGACTTGGCATAGACGACTCGACCATCTTTGGCAAACCGCAGATAGCCTTCGCCATCGACGGTGATCTTCGTCGTAGGTCCAAGCGTTCCGAGCAGAGTTACACACAGAGCGACTATCATGGCTTACCTCTTAAGATTATTGAGAATGCCGAGCATGTCGTCGGCGCTCTGGATGGCCTTCGAGTTGATCTCGTAAGCGCGCTGAGCGAGGATCATGCGGACCATCTCTTCGACGATCTGGACGTTCGAACCTTCGACGAATCCAGCACGCAACTGACCCGCCCCTTCAGCTCCCCCAGGAGTGACTACCGAAGCCGTCCCGCTCGCCGCGTTAGCAGTAAACAAGTTCTGGCCGACGCGCGAAAGTCCGCCCGGGTTCGCGAACAGGGCAAGCTGAACGGTCTCAATTTCTGTCGCATCGTCGCTGCCCGGAAGGATCGCGGTCACGGTGCCGTTCGGCCCAATCGTCACCGCTTTCGCTCCGGTCGGGATCGTGATGTTTGGCACGATGGGGAAGCCGTCCTGGGTCACGAGGAGTCCGTTCGAGTCCTGCTTGAAACTGCCATCTCGGGTGTAGGCGATGGTGCCATCCGGTCGCTCGACCTGGAAGAAGCCCTCGCCGACAATGGCGACATCGAGCGGGTTATTGGTCGCCTGCAACGCTCCGTTGGCCATGCTGTTCGCATTGCCGCTGTACTCGACGCCAAGTCCGACCTGTTCGGCCTGGGGTAGGCGCGAGGAGCCGCCAGTAGGTGCACCGGCAGCGCGGTAGGTCTGGTACATCAGATCCTGAAACTCCGCGCGTTGGCCCTTGAAAGCGGTCGTATTGACGTTCGCCAAATTGTTGGCGATAACGTCGAGATTAATTTGTTGGGCCACCATCCCGGTGCCCGCTGTGGTTAGTGAACGCATCATGTCGGCGATCCCTCCTTTCGGTTTCGGTCTCGTCGCCATCCCTAGCTTTGGAATCGCGTTCGGCGACTCCTCCTTGCCTCCGATTCACCACGTGGTGAAATCGGTCCGGCGTGGCTATTGGTTGGGAAGGCTCTGAATCAGTTTCTGAGTTAACTCGTCCTGGCTGGTAATGGAGCGCTGGGCCATTTCATAGCTGCGGCTCACGTTGATCATCGCTACCATCGCCTCGATCGTGTTCACGTTCGAGCCCTCGATGGCCTTAGGCTGTATTTCGGGGTTCTCCATCAGGGTCGCCCCGGTCGCGGAGAAGAGGTTATTGCCTTCCTTGGTGAACTGGCCCCTGAAGATGCCGAGTTGGGCGATCTCCACGCCTTCGACGATGACGCTGCCGTCATTGCCGATTTCGACTTCCTTTCCTTCCGGCAGGTCGATCGACTTGCCCTGGTTATCAAGCACGGGGTTGCCCTGCTTGGTGACCATGATTCCTTCGCTGGACCGGGTGAACGCACCGTCCCGCGTAAAGCGAACGCCGCGATCGGTCTGGATGGCGAACGCCCCTTCGCCGCCGCGAATCGCGAGGTCGAGGACATTGCCGGTTTCGGTAATGGAGCCCTCGTCAAACACGGTGAACCGGCCCTTCTCGACCGACCCCATGCCGATGCTCCCAATCACCGGCCCACGACCGCCATCGGCACGCAGTTCGCGCACCAAAGCGTCGTCAAACGCGATGGCATCGCGCTTGTAGCCAGTGGTGTTGGCGTTGGCGAGGTTCTGGGCGATCACATCCATCAACTGCTGCGATGCGATCATTCCGGTGGCCGTTGCATAAATACCGCGGTTCATCCCACAGTGTCTATCGGCACGCGAGAATACGGGGTTTAGGGTTGAAACTTGGCAATCTACTTGAGGTTTGGCTCGGTTGGGTTCGCTATAATGCCGCTGTGGACTGGAATCGGGAGATCAGGCCTCCGAAGTGGCTAGTGTGGACCGGGCGAATCCTGTTCGTCGCCATGCTCCTCTTCGTTGCCGAGATTCGAATAGACAGATTTCGAGATGACGTCGTTCCAAATCTGAATCGCTTCTCATCAATGACAGGGGTTCCCGCAGCGCTTCTGGTCATAAGCTGCCTCGCTAGCATCGGACTGACTTTATTCGGGGCGACCCGAATTCTGCAGGGCCGATGGATGGCTGGGATGGCTGCCATCATGATTTTCTCGCCTCTCTATGGCAGGCTTCCGTGGGAAACCGGTGCCCGTTCCGGTGAATCCGTGATCTTTTGGATCCTCTCCATTTTTCCAATCGCTGCATTTCCCGTGATCGTTTGGCTAGTGCCGCGCCTTGAACGGAGCCACAAGCCGAGGAATTTGGAGCAGGACCTCTCGAATTTAGATGACGTTCATGTTCCGTTAACCCCCCTTTGAAGCGGCCCCTCCATACTACTCATCAGATCGTGGTGATGCATTTCGCGATCTAAAGGAGTGGAAACACATGAACTTATCTTTTCGCACCGCCGCGGTAGCGCTGGCCTTCGGAGCCATCGTCGTGGTCCGCGGGGAAACCATTTATGGCGTAACCGTCAATAACCGTTTGGTCAGTTTCGACAGCTCGACGCCGGGCACGTTGATGAGCGATGTGGCCATCACGGGCCTTGCTTCTGGCGAAATCGCACTCGGCATCGACGCACGACCCCTGACGGGCCAACTGTACATCCTGGGGAGCAGCAACAAGCTCTACACGGTCGGGCTCAGCGGCGCGGCCAGCGCGGTTGGCGGCGGGTTCGCGCCCGGCGTCACCGGAACCGACTACGGATTCGACTTCAACCCGACGGTGGATCGCGTTCGCGTGACCGACGAGGTCGACGAGAATCGTCGCCTGAACCCGATTACCGGTGGCAGCGCAGCGGTCGATAGCAACCTAACCTACGCGGTCGGTGATGCCAATTTTGGTGTCAACCCGAACATCGTCGGATCCGCCTATACGAACAACTTCGCCGGCGCAACGTCGACTACGCTCTACAACATCGACTCAAACCTCGATATCCTCGTGACGCAGGTTCCGCCGAACAATGGCTCACTGAACACGGTGGGCTCGCTCGGAGTGAACACCACCGGGCTCGTCGGCTTCGACATCTCGGGCACGAGCGGACGAGCATTCGCCTCGCTGACTTCCCCAGGAGCCAACGTCACCGCATCCAATCTGTTCGGAATGAACCTGATGACCGGACAGGCCACGTTTATCGGAACGATTGGCAACGGCGTTGACTGCGCACCCCTGCGCGGTATGACGGTTGTCCCAGAACCGACTACGATGGCACTTTTCGCCATCGGCGGTGCGGCTATGGCCCTCCGACGACGACGCAAGAACTGACTTCTCACGCAAAGCAAGACTCTTCATTAACTTCTGGCCCGCGGTCGAATCGGCTGCGGGCGATTTTTCTGGTTTCGCCCCCGCGTGCTACCCTGAGGCATTGGCGCGAAACGTGGTGATTGTCGGGGCGGGATTGGGCGGGCTGAGCGCGGCCATTCACGCGCGGCTTAGGGGATGGGATGTGCTCGTTCTCGAGCAGTCGGATCGAACGGGCGGCAAGGCGGCGGGGATCGAGATCGACGGCTTCCACCTGGACCCCGGCCCCTCCATCATCATCGTCCCCGAAATCTACCGCGACGTTTTTCGAGCGGCAGGACGAAATCCGGACGACTACCTCCAGTTCGAGCGGCTCTCAGTGCTGTCGAGGATCTACTTCGAAGGCTCCGAGACGGTCGACCTGCCCGCCGACTATGACGAGTGCCTGCGTTTGCTTCGAGGTCTCGCGCCCGACGACGAGGCCGCGTTCCGAGCACTGATATCGAAACTCGACGGCTGCGTTCCGAACCTGGAGAGGGCCGTCTTTGAACGACCGATTCTCAAGCAGAGCGACTTCATGCGACCCGGTTTACTCAGCTTCGGCATGAAGTTCAACCCCTTCCGAACCTACAAAGATATGGTCGACGGCTGGTTCAGCTCGCCGTTGTTACGCGCATTCTTCTACGGTTTCCCCAGCTACAGCGGCCAGACCTACCGCGACAATGCGCCAGGCGCACTGCTCATTCCCTACTATATGCTTCAGAGCGGCGTGTACTTCCCACGTGGCGGCGTGCGTGCGATTCCGGCCGCGTTCGAGAGGCTTGCCAGCGAGCTAGGCGTGGAATTTCGGTTTGGGGCGCGATTCAAGCAGTTTGTCGGCGAGCAGTCGGTCGAACTGGATGGCGGCGAGATCCTCGAGGCCGACGGTGTGATCTGCAACATCGACAAACTCACCGCAACCGGAGAGACGCAGGTCGAGCCGAGCATGAGCTATTTCACCTTGCACTGGGGACTGCGCCGCGAACTCTCGGGCCTCGAGCACCACACCCTGCTCATTCCCAAGGACTTCGAGCGAGGGTTCAAGAAGCTCTACGCTAACCAGTTCCCGAATCCGCCGATCGCGTACCTCAACGCAACCGCTGCCCTCGATCCGGAGGCCGCGCCACCCGGCTGCACGAACCTGTTCGCCGTGGTCACGGTGCCCGCCGATGTACCCGCGCTCGACTGGCATGAGCGGCGAGACGAGTACCGCGATCTCGTCTTGAGCGTTATCCGCAAAGCTGGCTTTGAATGGGATGACGCCGAGATCCTCTTCGAGCGCGTCCAGGACCCGCCGTACTTCGCGCAAGCCCACGGCAACTATCGCGGTTCACTCTACGGCCCGACCCAGAAGCACCGCGCCTTCGGCCTCTTTCCTCTCATGAACTGGGATTCCAAGCACCCCCATCGCGCCTACTGCGGCGGCTCGGTGCAGCCGGGCGCGGGGCTCCCGATGGTCACCCTCAGCGGCAAGTTTGCGGTTGATTCGCTTGCGAAGGTAGCTCGGGGGTGAGCTCCGCCCATCCCGTTATGAGTTTCGGTAGCCGCTGGATGGTTCGTGCCAGCGCTGACCCGCAACCTAGGCTCTAATTGAATTCGCACAAGGATCGAAAAAGCTGAATTCGAAACCCGACGAACATTTCGCCCGTTTCTTCTAATGAGATGGTATTCGCGGCTTTTGCCTCCATCGTGATCAGTCCGCAGAAGGACTTTGCGACAGCCGAGATGCTTGTCAAGGCGTCGGACACCTTCTATCAGGGCCAATTCGCGAACCTAAAGTTAGCCCAGATGGGCAAGTTTGGCGTCTCCCGGATTGAATCCAGTCAGATCAAGACCCACAGCAATCTCTCTGTCGACCCCGCCGTTCGCAGCAAGACTTGGATGAGTTCCGTCCAGATTTTCGGGAGCCACGGCAAGCCTTTGGACGTAAGGATGTTATCGCGGCGGTATTATCGTTCCCCAACTACGCTGGCTGCAATAAAACCGAAAAGTGTCCCCAACTTTGCGTCGGACGCGATTCTCGCTGACGCGATTCGTCGCTTCTCCTTGCCAAACACCAAGCCGGTCGTCATGCGTCGCGACTCGTTCTACTCGGAGATACGGCCCGTTCGGCTTAGCAAGCCGGAATGCCTCAAATGTCACACCGACATGAAACTCGGCGATCCGGTGGCGCTAATGGTCTATGTGGTCAGCCGAAAGAAGCAGGCCCGACCGCCAGGTCAGTGAGACAAGAGGCCAGCAATCGCTACTCGTCCGACGGGTCATCCCACTGATAGTGGTACGCAGAGGTTCGTGGCCGACCGGCACGAAGTGTCTCGCCGTCAATCTTCTCAAGACCAATCGGCTGAACTCCGGCAAGCGAACCCAACTCGGCGGCGAGGACCTGCGAGTGTGTCGTGACCCATAGCTGGGATAAGTCCATCGCCTTGTGGAGCAGCCGCGCCAAAGGCAAATAGAGCGACTCGTGAAGGCTGTTTTCGGGTTCGTTGAGCACCAGAAGCGGGGCCGGTGTCGGGCTGAGCAGGGCGCCGAGCAGACATAGATAACGAAGCGTCCCATCCGAAAGCTCGACCCCTTCCATCGGCCTAAAGACTCCGGGGAAGCTCACGGAGATTCGGAACGCCGCGTCGCCGCCGGTCACGAGCAAGGCCGAGCCGGGGAATGCGTCCCCGAACGCCTGCATCAGGGTATCTCCGTCGCCATTCTCGAAGATGGTCTGAATCGCTGCGGCAAGGTCGGACCCGTCACCCGCCAGCACCCATGTGCGAACTCCTGGCTGTGCCGCTCGGACGGGCGAAGTCCGGTCGACGCGGAATTCGTGATAGAACCGCCACTTCAAGATGATGCGGCGCAACTGATCGAGCGCGGGGTAGTTCTCCGGGTCGAGGATCTGGTCGAACACCGACTCTGCGCTGGAGAGCCGCAGCGTGAACGTGTCAATCGTCCCGTCGACCTTGCGGATCTTGCAGGAGTTGACGTTCCGGTCCAAGACCATGATTTTCTTGCTGCCCTGGATCAGATCGATGGTCTCGCTAACCACGCGGGGTTCGTTCTTAAAGGCGGTCGGGTTGCTCGGATCAGGCGGCGGCTTTCCGATCACCAGGTTGTAGCGATAAGCATCGACATCTACGCCGACCTCGATTCGCTGCGGGCCCTTGCCCTGGCCAGCCCAGAACGCCGATGGCAGCCCACCTTCGTCGAGCAAGGCGCGGGCCAGTCGACCGGAGGCGGCCGCGCGAAGGAGGCCGATGGCCTGATACAAGTTGCTCTTGCCGCACCCATTCGCTCCGACTACGATGTTCGCCCGCTTGAGCGGCAGCGTCAGCTCTCGTATCGACCGATACCCCTTGATCCGCAACTCGGTTACGGGCATGGCTGGAGTATGGCGGATGCGTCTCTCGGGGTAGAACTTCGGTGTGATCGAACAGGCGAGAGCTGACTTCCTCCAGGCTCAACAAGGCTTGATCCGGGCACTCGACAAGACACCCCCCGAGCGGCTGAAGTGGTCGCCATCGGACACCGCCCGAAGTCCCCTCGAGGTCGCCGCGCATGCCGCGCTCGCGGCCGGCTCCATGCTCGGCAACCTGACCGGCGACACCTTCGCCATCCCCACGACAGCAGAAGCCGATGTGTATTTCCGACAGGCCGAGCAGGCGCTTGACAGCCGCGACAAGGTGGTCGAATGCCTCGAACGAAACAGCCAGGCCTACCTTACGTGGCTCGAAACCGTGACCCCGGAAATTCTGGCGACGCAAATGAAGGTGCCGTTCGGTTTTGGTGAGGTACCGATGACGGCCGGGATTTCGTTCATGGCCGCCCACCTCAACTGGCACGCCGCCCAGATTCACTACATTCAAACGATCTACGGCGATCGTGACTGGTTCTGAAGGGGCCAGAGCAAAGCTCTGGCCCTGTTAACCCTTACGCCGCGATCTTGAGGACGGGGGCGGCACCGGCTTCGGTCTTGAACTGAGCGACCAGGCTGCTCAGGTTCTCGGATTCGCGCGCAAGGCTCGAACTCATGTTCGCAACCTCCGACGCGCTGGCCGTCTGCTCCTCGACCGCAGCGGTCACTTGCTGAGCGGAGGCGCTGACTTCTTCGGTCGTCGCGCTCATCTGCTGAGCGGCGGCGGCGGTCTCTTCGCTCACCGAGGCCACGCTCGTAATGGCGTTGGTCACGGTGTCGGAGTTGCGGCGCATGTCTTCCACCGCCTTCTCACTGCGCTCCGAGAGATCGCGGACGGCGTTGATCGCTTCTTCGATCGCTCCGAGTGCCTTGCTCGCGGCGTCGCTGTGAGTTGTTCCTTCGCTGACTTCGCGGGCACTGGCTTCCATCGCGGAAATCGCGCTGGCAACCCCGGTGCTGACGTTCTCGATCAGTCCGGCAATCTCCTTCGTCGCTTCGCTGGATCGCTCGGCAAGCTTGCGGACTTCGTCAGCGACGACGGCGAAACCGCGACCCTGCTCCCCTGCTCGCGCCGCTTCGATCGCTGCATTGAGTGCAAGGAGGTTCGTCTGCTCGGCAATTTCGTCGATGGTCTGGACGATCGCGCCGATCTTTTCCTGCTGCTCGCCCAGGTCTCGGACTGCTTCGGCTGACGCGGTCACCTGCTTCTGGATTCGATCCATGCTGGTGATCGTGTGTTCGACCGCTTCGGCTCCGTCTTCGGCGACGGTGGTAGCCCGTCGGGCGGCTTCCTGCTGTTCTTGGCTGCCCTTGAGGACGGTGTCGATGGCTTCGGCCAACCGTTCCATCGCCGCCGACGCTTCGGTAGCGTTGCCGGCGAGTTGCTCGCTGGCCCGGGCAATCTGCTGACTGGCGGTTGCCGTCTGGTCGGCGGCTTGCGAGACGTGAGTGATGGTCCGCGCCATCTCGCTCGAAACTTCTGCTGATTCGGACGAAGCGAGGCTGAGCTGGCCCGACGCCTCGGAAACTCGATTGGCACTTTTGCCGACCGTGCGAACGAGTTCAGAGAGGTTCTCCTGAGCGTTGGTGAGGTCCTCAATCACCTTTTGGGCCATGCCGAGCATTGTATTGAACTGGCGGCCCAAGTGGCCAATCTCATCGTTGGAGCGGATTTCGACCGGCGTCGTAACTGGCGTTGTTCGAAGCGTGAGGTCGCCTCGGCACATGGCTTCAATGGAGTTGCCCACGCCGGTCAGACAGCATTCGGTCAAGCTCTTGAAGCGTGCCGAGAGATCGGAGACGGGCCCGAGAATGCCACGGTTGATCCGAACCGTTGCGATTCCGATGGCGACGACGCCAACGGCAATGATGCCAAACGCCCAGTTGCGATCGGTCTCATAGATGCCGAGCGAGTCTTCGTGGGCATTCTTCGCCTCGGCGAGCTGGAACGCCACGAGATTCGAGATCTGATTCGAAATGGGATCAATTGCAGGATACAAGTCCTGTCGACAGAAGTCGGCCAAAGCCTGCTTGTCCTGTCGCTCCATGATGCCTTCGACCTTCGAAATCGTCGAGTTGGCAGTGGCCATCAAAGGCTTCGCAGCCGAGACGAGCTCGGCTTCTTTAGCTCCCAACTTCCCACCCGAATACGTGGACCACGTCGAATCAATGGTCGAACGGGCCTCATGGATGTTCTTCAGGCCCTCCTCGAAGGTCATCGACCCGGCACGGACCTTATGGCACGTATCCACAATATTGACGGCGTACATGTCGGCCACCGTCTTGAGCGAATTGAGAGGGACGACGCGCTGTCCATACATGTCGTTTAGCGCCTTGTCAATCTCTGCCATACCGACCAGTCCGCGCCATCCAACGACAACTGCGACAAGCACTCCGAGGCCCATCCCTAGCCCCAACTTCCATCCAAGTTTCATGTTTTGCATCATCTACTCCAGTTCCAAGGTTCAACCCATACGGGTACCTTTGGCCGTTGATGCGATGATCTTTAGGGCTGGCCAGCAATATTTTTTAGCGAACACTCGTCGGTAGGTGAAAATAGGACTGAGTGTTTTGCAGCTACCAGGCAAATCCTTCCGGCGAAGGTTTGTACCCTGGGAAGATCGCGTCGATGCGTGCCAACGTCTCCTCTGAGATCTTGATGTCCAGAGCCTTCATCGTTCCCGATAGCTGCTCCCCGGTCCTCGGTCCAATGATCGGCGACGTGACCGCCTTCTGATGCAGCAGCCAGGCCAGCCCAAGGTCTGCTGGGGACTCTCCAACCTCGCGGCAGAGATCCTCCCATGCCTGAAGTTGAGGCCGATGTTCGTCAACCTGCTTCTGGATCGCCTCGGAAGCTCGCCGACCCGACTCGATCTTCTCCAAGACCCCACCGAGCAGGCCACCAGCAAGCGGGCTCCATGGCATGACGCCGAGGCCATAGTTCTCGCAGGCCGGAAGCACATCGAGTTCGACCATGCGACGGTTCAGGTTGTAGACCGGCTGCTCGGAGACGAGTCCGAGGAAGTTACGGGCTTTGGCTCGCTCGTTGGCCTGTGCGATATGCCATCCGGCGAAGTTGGACGATCCGACATAGATGACCTTGCCCTGCTGAACCAGCAGCTCCATCGCCTGCCACACCTCTTCCCAAGGCGCCTCGCGCCAAACGTGGTGCATCTGATAGAGGTCTAGGTAGTCGGTCTGGAGGCGTCGCAAACTGTCGTCGCAAGCCCTGCGAATATGAAGGGCCGAGAGGCGGCTGGTATTGGGCCAGTCTCCCATATCACCGTAGACCTTGGTCGCGAGAACGATCTTTCCCCGTCGTCCACCGCCTTTCGCGATCCATCGCCCAATGATCTGCTCGGTCAGACCTTCGCCCTTCTGCCAGCCGTAGACATTGGCCGTATCGAAGAAGTTGAGCCCAAGGTCAAGCGCTTGGTCCATGATCGCATGGCTGTCGGTCTCAGAAGTGTGGGGGCCGAAGTTCATGGTGCCGAGACAGAACCGACTCACTTTGAGGGCGGTGCGACCGAGGTTAACGTACTGCATAGCCTCAGTCTACGCACGAAGCCAATGATCGTGCTGTGGTTTACCGAAACGACATGGGAGGAGCCTCTGCGTGAGAATCCTCACGCAGAGGACGCCAGGGCGTGTGCAGAAAAGGCTGAGTAAAAGTCTAGCTAGCCCGCTGTCGTCGCCGCCGTGCGATCCAAGCAACGCCCATTCCGACGCCCAGCAGCGTCGCTGGCTCAGGTACCGGGCCGTAAATGTGGGTGATACCCTCGATGTCGTCCGCCGAGAGCGTCCGCTTTCCGCCGTCGTAGCTGGCACCCATGACCGAACCCACCACGTCGGAGTGTCCGAGCCCAAGCGCGTGGCCGACCTCGTGCAGCAACACCGTATGCAGGTCGTAATCGACGCCGTCGTCGTCATCAAACGGGTCGTCAACCCAAAGCTTGGTGATGTTGACGTGGACATCTCCTGTCAACGTGCCACCAGGGCCGTAGAGCGCTTCGGTGCCGGGCAGATACGCATGGCCAAGGACCGTGGCGCTGTCGAAACCTCCGATGACGCCGATGCGAATGTCGCCGAGATGCCCGCCCATCGCTTTTGGTGCTCCACCCGAGACATGGCCGTCCATCACGGGCCCGAGCGCCGTGAGTCCGCACACGGATGCCCAGGTTTCAAAGACATCCGTGATGATCGCGATCTCTTCCGTCTCTGATGGGGTGCCGAGGAGCACACCGAAGTCGCCGGTGAGGATTCCACCATGCGTTTCGTAGCTCGTAATCCCGAGTCCGCCACCCATGATCGACCAAGTGACGAAGCCGGGCGTGCCCTCGTGGCCCGCGAGATGAGTGGCCACGTCGGGCCCCATCCCCCACTTGGTACCGAGGGTCGTAAAAGCCTGGGAGGGAATGGCCGCAGCAAGGGCGGCGATGCATATCCAAAGTCGTGAGTCTTTCATGTTCTTCCTGCGATGGACCTTGGACTCCATTCCCTGGATGCTTGCCTGCTATCGTCGGAAGCACAAGAAAAAACCTAGTAGTTATCCCAGCACATTGGACTGAAGCGCCGAGCGAGCCTCTAGGTCTCACGACCTACGCCACTAGTCGTCGCGTTTGATCCGGCGCACGACGAGGCGTCCTGAACGATCGACGGTAGCCTTGACTTCCACCCAATCTCCACGGCGAGGCGATTTGCGAAACTCAGCCCTGGACAGATCGAGCCGGAGGCCATCAAGCGACCCGTTCGCATCGAGACGACCATCGATCTCGATTTCAGCACCGACCGGCACCGGTGCGGCCCTACCATCTGGTGCCTTCGCCCCCTGATCGATGAACGCCTTGAGCAATGCGACCTCCTCGCGATCAAGGGCGGATTTGCCGTCGGCGGGCATGCGCAAACGAGAGAGGCCTGTTGCGGTCCGAAACACTTGACTGGCCGCCGCCATCCCGGGCACGAGGACCGCGTGCTCGCCTCCGCGCAACATGCCTTCGTAGGTGTCCAACCGAAGACCGGCCGAAGGACCACCCTGAAGCCCGTTTGCTGAGTGACATCGAATGCAGTGCCGGTCGAGAATGGGCTTGATGTGGGCGAACGTCACGGGTTCGCCCGGCTTGGGTTTGGCAGGCAATCCAGCAACGGCCCCACCGTTCTTAGCCCCGGCTGCAATCCAGGCCTCGATACGCTGGATCGACGCGTTTGGTAGGGGGTCGCCTCCCATCGGCATCGATGGCTTGATGATGCCTCGGAGCCGCTTGATAATGAGGCTGTCGGCAGGCTTACCCGAAGCAATCGCTGGGCCAGACCTTCCTCCCCTCATGAGGGCTTCGTATGACTCTATGCTCAATCCGCCGCTCTTAGTTGCGTTCGAATGGCAGCCAATGCACGACTCAGCGAGAATCTTGCCGACCTCGCCAAAGGTCGGCTCAGAAGCCTTTCCCCTTGCCGTTGGACTTAACACTCCTGCAAAGAGTAGCGCTGATCCGCCGAGCAGACCGAACGGAGAATATTGAGGTGTAGGGCGTGCCTTCATAGCATATAAGGGACTCAGTATGAGCGTTTGATACGGCCGTCTTCAGTAGTCCTGATGTTTCGTTCGAATTTCGCTCAACCTCGCGGCGCAGCGCGCCTGGCCAACGTATGGTGGTCATGCTCGATCGCACCACCATGATTGATCGCTTAAAAGCCGCCCTTACCCCCAGCGACCGATTTCGCGCCGCTTGGCTGGGAGGATCAGACGCAACCGGACGGGCCGATGAGCGATCCGACATTGACCTGATGGTCGTGGTTCAAGACGGGCAAGTCGAGGCGGCAGTGGAGCAAGTCGAAAACGCCATCCGTGAACTCTCACCGATTCGAGTGAGTTACCGCATGCCCATGCCGAACTGGCATGGGTTCCACCAAGCCTTCTACCAGCTTGAAAAAGCCCCCGAAGACCTGATGATCGATTGGCTGATGATGGAAGTCGGCCAAGTGCATCCGTGGTTCGAGGTTGAGCGGCATGGCACGCCGGTGGTGCTGTTCGACAAGGACGGCCTCATCTCAGAAGCCCATGTTGATCGCAAGGCCATCGACGAGACGATCCAGAAGAAGGTGAGGGACATCATCACGAAATACCGACTCTTTCGGCACCTGCCCGTGAAATGCGCTGAGCGCGGCCTTCCTCTGGATGCGATTGGGTTCTACCAGCCGATGATCGTACGGCCTCTGGTGGACCTTGCCCGTAGCCTGCACTGCCCCGAGCGGCATGACTACGGCCTTCGGTACTTGAGGGACGATCTGCCGGCTGACCTCTACCAGCGGCTGGCGCTGATCGCTTATCCAGCTACCGTCGAACAAATCCCGTTCCTCGCGAGGGAAGCGAACTTGCTTTTCGACGAATTGGCGGCTAGGTGCGGGGCTTGACGAGCATCAACTGATCAAGCTGAAGCTGCCCGCCAGCGGCTACCCCAGTGGTATCGATGTACACGTACACCGAACCCTCGAAGTCGATGAACTGACTTAGACCTGTGATCGGGATCGTGGTTGTCGTCATCGAACTGGGTGCCGCACCAGAGTAAACGAGGGTGAACGACCCGTACGGGTAGCTCGCGCTCGACCAGTTGTAGAGGTAGATGTTCTCGGTTCCACCGCCGGTGTAGCTTCGCCGAATCGTCAGATTCGAGCCATTCTGCGCCGAAGCGGGTGCCGCGACGACCCGGCGGATCGAGGCCTCGACGATGATTCGCTCATCATCCCGGCGTCCACAGGTCGAGGCTTGGCCGTCGGCGGCAACCATTCGCGCGAACGTTCCGTTGTTTAGGGTCGCACCGTGGGTGCACGCCTCAACGGCTGGGTATTGCGTCTGCGTCGTGCTGCTGATGGCCTGAGTGGCGACGGTCACTCCATCGACCTTTACCACTAAGGTGCCCATGACCGGCGGCAGGGCAACATCGATCCAATCTCGTGACCGCGCAACAACCTTGAGCTTCTTGCCGGAGAGCGTTACATCGAGCACACGGGGAGCCTGGAACCCACGTCCGTAAATCCGGATCGTTCCTGTCAGGGCTGGATTCGCTCGGTTCACGAGTGGCTCGGCGGAGATGGGGGTGATGTAGCGGACCAGCGGCGACTTGCCGGGGGCGGGACTGCCAAGAATGGCGTTCATCGCTGCCTGCGAGTTGATCTTGCCGAAGTTGCAGTACTCGCCGTAGGGGGCTTGGTTGACAGCCGTAGCCGTATCCTCGATTGCGGCGCGCACCTGGCTATTGGTCGCAGAAGGATTGGCACCGAACAGGAGAGTGGCAAGGCCGGCAACGTGGGGGCAGGCTCCGCTGGTTCCCGCGAATCCACCGGTGTAGCCGTTGCCGGTAGCCGTCGTGGTCAAACTCGTGCCGGGAGCCGCCACGTCGACCCAGGTGCCGAAGTTCGAAAAGCCCGCCTTGTTGTCGGAACTGTTGGTTGCCGCCACCGAGACGACGTTTTCGTAAGCAGCCGGATAATAGGGATAGTTCGTGTTTTCGTTGCCTGCGGCGGCGACGGGGACGATGTTACTGGTCCAACAGTAGTCGATTCCCAGTCGTTCGGCGTGGCTGACGCGGTCACTAAAGTAGCTCATCGAGAGCACGCGCGCCCCATTGTGGGCCGCATAAATGTAGGCGGGGACGAGGTAGGAGTCGTACAAGTAGCCGCTGTTGTTGCAGCACTTCAGCCCCATGATTCGGGCACGTGGGGCAACCCCGGTGACGCCGGTGTTGTTGTCTTGTACGGCTCCTATGAGGCCCGCGCACGCGGTGCCGTGGCCGAGCGGGTCGTCGGTGACGGGGTCCAAGTAGACGAAGTCGTAACCGTTCCGGTCGTCGATGTAACCATTGCCATCGTCATCGATGCCGTTGCCTGCGATCTCGTCGCTGTTGACCCAGATGTTCGCCGCGAGGTCGGGATGGGCGACCTCCAGCCCGGTATCGATAAGAGCGACCTGGGTTGCTGTTCCGAAGGAAAGGTCCCAAGCGAGGTCGGCCTTGATCGTGCGCATGTGCCACTGATCTCCCCAAAGCGGATCGTTGGGGGTGTATGCCGGTCGTTTGGCATAGTCGAAGTCGGCCCGGGCAATTCCTGGACGCCCGCTGAGGGCCTTCTTGCCGTCGGCAACTTCGCCAACCGGAACCCGTACGACCACATAACCGATGGCCGGGATTCTCCGGATGATCTCGTATCCGGCCTCCGCGATCGACTTCGCGGCAAGATCGGAGTTCACCTGGACCATCAGCCGCTCGGGATTCACCTGCGCCCCGCCGACATCAATCGGTTTCTCCGTATTCAGGGTCGAAGCAGCCAAAAGATAAGTTGCAAGCATTACCTTCTAGGATAGCGGAAGAAGGCGGTTAGTTCACCCCGAACTCTTGCCCGGTCTACTTCAATCAAGCCAAAGTACTTCCGCCGTCCGGTAAGGAAGGTACTTTCGCCGTCCCGGCGATTCCGGCTGGACCGGGCCGGCGGTTCCTGTACTTTCGCCGTCTCGGCGATTCCCGGTTGCCCATGGATCGACACCAAGACCGCTCGATGGCGGATCCTAAAGGTGCTTTCGCCGTCCCGGCGATTCTAGGTGCTCGGGAAGGCCCGGAGATCGTGGGAAGCCGGGAACTTGTCCGGAATCGCCGAGACGGCGAAAGTACTTTCTTTAGCGGACGGCGAAAGTACTTTCTTAGCGGACGCCGCGCACGTTTCGAAGAAGATAGGCACCCAGCGCGAGGAAGATTCCCGCGCAGATGAAGAGTGCGGCGAAACCGGCGTGTGTGTAGTGCTGCTTCATCAAACCGTTCGCATCAAGTGTCGACGTCACCCCAAACGCCCCAATCAGTAGGCCAGCAGGAAAGGCGGCGATAGCTTGCGGCAGGGTCATCGAGACGTGCCATACCGCCATATCCTTCGCCGCATCCTCCTGACTCGGAAGCACATCCGTACCGAGCGCCCAGTCCACCGAAATGTATGCTCCATAGCCGAGACCGAAGAGGAACCCGGCAACGACCACCATCTCCAGACTCGAAATCGCGGCGAAGAATAGGCAGATGGCTGCCATAAAGCCGTTGGCCATGTACACGATCTTCTTCCGGCCGAGACGGTCCGAAAGCGCTCCGCCGACGTAGCCGCTCATGATTGCGCCCACGAGAATGATGCCCGCCACCCAGCTAAAAGTCTTCTCGGCATCCTTGACGCGGATGACGTCCGCGAAGTAGTAGGGCAGGAACGGCATGACCGAGTAGAAACCCATCATGACGAGCGCGCGCGTGATCCAGACCCAGGCAAAGTCGGGGTATTTCTTCGGGTCGATCCAGAGGCTCTTGGCATATTCAATGAAGCCGAGTTTGGGGGGTTTATCGTTGAGCGGCGTCTCGCGGACATAAACGACGGTCACCAGCAGTCCCAAAGCGAGCATGAAACCGAGCGCGAGATAGACGTAGAGGTAGTCGTTGACCCGAGGCACGAACGCAGCGGTCAGGATGCCAGCAAGTGTGCCGGCTTGGCTCATGACGGCCATGTATCCACTCGCGGCCCCGCGCTGGTGATGGGGAACGAGGTCGGGAATAATTCCGCTGTAGGCTCCCATGGCCGTATTTGCGCCAATCTGAAGCACGAAGTAGGCGACCAGGTAGATCCACGGGCTCGAGATCGCTCCGGCCCCGAACATTGCAGCGAGGCCCACGACGTAAAGGACCGTGCCGCCGAGAATGTACGGCCTGCGGCGGCCCCACTTTGAGGTGCAGCGGTCGCTCAGGGGACCGATGATGAGCGGAATGACGATCGCCGGAACCGCGCCGCCCCCAATGACGATGCCGAGGATTTTTGCACTCTCCTCGACACCTACCATCGTGCGCACCTGCGCCTGAATCACGACCATCAGCAACGCTGCGAGCACGAAGTTGGTGGCCAGCCAAAATGTCGAGAACGCGACCTGCTGGCCGTGCGAAAGCTGCCCGGTCGGCTCGAGACGGGAGTTGGACGCGGGCTTCCCCGGCACCGGAGGGTAATCGGGCGGGGGAGTGATTTCCATAGTCGGTTCGGCTAGTTTGACCCATCCTCGGGATCGTTGCCAGGATTGCTCGGTTTACGTTGGGTCGCGCAGTTTCGATGCAAAAGACTTGACAACGAACCCCCGCCAGCCGATAACGTATAGAAAGTTATGACGCAGACCCTCGATCTGCCCCTGTTGGGCATTACGGAGAGCTTTCCCGACACACTTTTTCTCCTCGCACACCCATCCACCGGCAAGTACGGCTGTTACTGCCATCAGGGCGTGCACGGACTGGCATGCTTCACGACCGAAGGCGGCGCATTCCGATTCGCCGAGTTCATTGACCTGAGCGGGATGGCGAGCCTGGAAGTCAGCTTCGACGAGGCACGGGACATCGCCAAGGACCGTCCGCTTCCGGTCGTTTCGCTGATGCTCCTCGACAAGATCGACGACCCCGTCATTCACTACGTGCGGTAACGAGAGCGTCGGTACGCGGTCTTCTGGCCGATCTCTCGCTGAGCGCCCACAAGCTGTACGGATCACAAAGCGCAGCGGCCTTCTCGACCTAACGAGATCTTTCGGCGGCTGCAACCCGCGTTGTTCGCCCTTTCGCGACACGACACGTCTTGATAAGCAGGCCGAAATCACGACGCTGTCTGTCGTGATTAACGGCCATAATCACGACATGCCGACCTATATCTGGGAGCTTCCGGACTGGCCAAACTTCACATACGACCCAAGAACGATCCAGCAGCCCTTGGTCGAAGCGGTCCGACAGCACGGCAATCTGCTGGGACTCCTTGAAGGGCTTGGGTTCGCCGAACGGGATGACGCCAAACTCGAAGCGCTCGCCGATGAAGTCGTCCATTCCAGTGAAATCGAAGGGGAAAGCTTGGACGCCGCCGATGTCCGATCTTCGATTGCACGCCGATTGGGGCTCGAATCGGGAGGCGTACCGAGTGGAGACCACCGCGTTGAGGGTGTCGTTGAAATGGCGATCGATGCCGCGACAAATTGGACCGAGCCCCTGACCGAAGATCGCCTCTTTCAGTGGCAGGCGGGGCTGTTTCCTGGTGGCCGGGGGCCACACGGCAGAGTCCGGACGGGAGCTTGGCGCGACGGCCCGATGCAAGTTGTTTCCGGTCCCGAAGGCAGGCATCGTGTGCACTTCGAGGCTCCACCGAACCATCGGCTATCCCAAGAAATGGCGGCATTTCTGGACTGGTTCGAAAGCGCCGAAGAGCCCAACCGCGTTCTTCAAGCGGGCATCGCACATCTTTGGTTCGAGACGATCCATCCGTTCGATGATGGAAATGGCCGCGTCGGGCGCGCGGTGCTTGATCTCGCCCTTGCGCGATACGACCGTAAGCCCTGGCGCTGCTACAGCGTCTCCACCCAGATCCGTGAAGAGCGACGTGCGTACTACGATGAGCTCGAACGAGCCCAAGGTGGGACGCTCGATGCTACTCCGTGGCTGGTCTGGTTTTTAGGTTGCTTGCAGCGTGCCCTTGAAGCAAGCACCATAAGGATCGGCTCCGCCATGTCTCGCGCCGCCTTCTGGCGAACTCATGCCGCAAAGCCGTTCAATGAGCGGCAACGAAAGGTTCTGTCGCGAATGCTGCTGGATTGGCAGGGCAACATGTCGAACAAGAAGTGGCAAACACTCACGGGTGCGATCGACCGCACCGCCTCCAGAGACCTGGACCAACTAGTCGAGTGGGGTGTTTTCCGGCGTGTCGGTTCGGGACGAACCACAAGCTATGAGCTCGTTCGAGTAGAGGAACGCTAACTGGGTCGCGCGGTCGTGAAGCGGTGCGGGAACACGTTGGCGGCAAAGATCACGCGAGGTTTTCCGGATTCAGCCCAGCAAGCTCGGGGAGGACGAACAAGCCGTCCTTACGAACGAGCACGCCGTCGAACCAAATCTCCCCTCCGCCGTAGTCCGGGCGCTGGATGAGCACGGTGTCCCAATGGATCGCGCTCTTGTTGCCGTTACCGCCGGGAGGGGGGTAGGCGTTGCCGGGGGTGAGGTGGAACGAACCGGCGATCTTTTCGTCGAAGAGCGTGTCTTTCATCGGATGCAGAATGTGTGGATTGAATCCAAGTGCCCACTCGCCGAAGTAGCGACCGCCCTCGTCGGTGTCGAGGATTTCGTTGAGCCGTTCCGACATCGCCCCCGCGTCGGCTTCGATAATCTTGCCGTTCGCAACTCTGTAGTGGATGTTCGTGAACTCCTGACCTTGATACAGCGAGGCCGTGTTGTACTGGATCACGCCATTCATCGAGTCCTTGACCGGGCAGGAGAAGCACTCGCCATCGGGGATGTTTCGGTGGCCGACGCAGGGGACGGCGCCGATGTCCTTGATTGAGAATCGCAAATCGGTGCCCGGCCCGATAATGTGAACCTGGTCGGTCTTGTCCATCAGGTCCTTCAGCGGCTTGCAGGCTTCTTCCATGCGCTTGTAGTCGACCGTGCAGACTCGGAAGTAGAAATCCTCGAACGCGGCCGTGCTCATCCCCGCTTGCTGGGCCATGCTCGGGCTCGGCCATCGCAGGGCGACCCATTTCGTTTTCGGCACCCGGACTTCGTTGGTCACCGGAATGCCGTAGACGCGCTGCCACATCGCCATCGTCGCGCTGGGCACGTCGGACAGTTCCATGACGTTGTCGCTGCCCCGCATCGAGATGTACGCCGTCATCTCCTCCATCTCAAATTTCTCGATCTTCGCGATAGTCGCCGCGTTCTTCTCGGTCATGCCGAGGAGGAGTTGGCGTCGGACGGCGTTGCTCTCCGATCGCACGACGACCTCGGCGCCCTTGCTCTGGCACACTCGCACCACCTCCGCAATCGCCCACTCCGGGATGTCGAAAGTGTGGACCAGCACGCGATCGGCTGGACTGAGGTCGGTGGCATGGGTCGCGAGGAGTTCGGCGAAGCGAGTAACGCGCGGGTCAAGCATGCGGCGAGGTTACCCGTCCACCCATTTCCGATCCTGGGCGGCCATTGGCCTAATGAATTCGGCTCTGCATGCCAATGATCCAATCAACCGCAAAAGTACTTGAGAAAGTTTATGAACCCATCAGTAGCAATCGCCATTCTCGGCCTTTTGGCACCCGCAAACTTGACTCAATCGGTCAGCCATGACACGCAGCCGAAGCCATCGGGCACACTCGTCTTACGCGATTGCATGCTCGTCGAACCACGAGACATGTCCCTCACGGTTCTTGACGCCAAGAGCAAAGCTCAGCTCATGAGTTGCGGGACCACCGTCGACTTTGATGGCACGTTCTAGGCTGGCGCTCACCCCATTACCGGCACCTGTGAGGTTTATCTCCATGTCAATGGGTTCCTGAGCCGGAGATTCGTCAATGCCAAGATCGTGAACGGATACTTCACCGGATTCGATACGACGCTGATCAATGGAGACATCAACGGCGACGACCTCATCGGCGAAGCCGACCTCGACGTCATCTATGACAACTACTACCTCTCACCGAAAGACAGTGTGTGGGAGCGGATGAACAGGGACTTCGTCACGCCCAAGATGTGCGACCTCAACTGCGACGGGGTGGTGGACCCCAAGGATCGCGACATCGTCATGAAGAACTGGGAGCGGCGAGGTGATTGGGCCTTGGCGAACGCGAAGCCAAAGCCCAAGTCGAAGAAGTCGGCACGAAAAAAGGGTGCTAAGCCTCCGACGTAAGGAACAGATCCAAATAGCGCTTGTAAGCAAAGCTTCGCCCATACTCGACCGACTCATCGGTCTGGACCAAGATGCCCGCGTCGACGAACTTCGCCACGAGCCGATTGGCATTGGTCCTGGATAACCCAGTCACCCTCTCGACATTCCGGACTGAGACTACAGGGAGCCCATAGAGGTGCCGCAATAGCCTCATAGCGGTCTCCTGGTTCTTCCCGAAGGCGGCAACGAGCGGCACATCCTCTTCACGAAGCCGATTGATGCCCCTCACGGTCTCCGTTGCTTCCGCTGCCACTTGCGCGACGCCTTGTAAGAAGAACTCGAGCCAGCCGTCGACATCAGCGCGGTCGTGATAGGCCTGAAGGCGATCGAAGTAGGTGTCTCGGTTGCGCCTGTAGTACTCGGACAAGTAAAGGACGGGACGCTTGAGAATTCGTCGTTCACAAAGGAAGAAGGTCACCAGCAGCCGACCCGTTCGGCCATTGCCATCGACGAACGGATGGATGGTCTCGAACTGGGCGTGTGCCAAGCCCGCCTTGATCAAAATCGGCAGCGAACCTGGGTCGTGGAGAAACATCTCGAGTTCGCCCATTGCCGGACCGATGAGGTGGGGCGGAGGGGGAACATAACGCGCGGTGTTTGGCGAAGCCCCGCCGATCCAGTTTTGAGTGGTCCGGAATTCGCCGGGCATGACGTGTCCGTGCGAACGACCTCCGGACTGCATGAGCGTTTCATGGACCTCGCGGACAAGTCGGACAGAAAGGGGAAGGTCCTTCAGGCGCTCGATACCCTGATTCATGGCATCGACGTAGCGCAAGATGTCGTCGACATCATCGGGCAGTCCACTTCGCATCTCGCCTTCGGCTCGGAGTGCATCGACTATCGTGGCCTGGGTGCCCTCGACTTGGCTCGAGAGTGCGGCCTCCTTCCGGATGTACATGAGGATGAAGAATTCGAGATCGGGCAAGAGGTCGGTGATCCCATCGAGGCGACCCAAGGCGATGTTCGCCGTTTCCAATGCGGATCTATTGCGTTTGGAAAGCTCAATGTCACCTGGTGGAAAGGGTCCAGGTATGAACGCACGGTATCCGGCAGGTTGGGCAATGTACTGTCCAATCATGATTTCCCGTTACATCTTGGCATGAAATGTAACGGGAAAACCAGTTTTCAGTTACAAGTCATGGCGAGATGTAACGAAAGATATCCTTTCCCATTACAAGTCCTGAAAGATGTAACGGGAAATCAGATGAAGCTGGCGTAACTGAGGTACTCGCCGGTGTCGTCGGCGTGGAGCCAGGACCAAGCGTCCTTCCCACGCTCTTCCTCGAAGAACTCGACGATCGAGCTGCCGAACACTTCGACAACCCACGCGAGCGCTTCTTCCGACTTGCCGTGGCCGACAATGGCGAGTTTTTCGACCAGTTTGCCGTCCTTGATGCCGAACTTCATGCCTGCCGCCAGCCCGGGCAGCGTCCACCCATGAAAGTTCTGGAAATTGAGCAAGACACGCACGGTGTGGGGTTTGGCCGCCTTCTCCTCGACCAGCTTCGAGAGCTGCTCGTAGTCTTGCGGGGTCAACTTTTCCGAGGCGCGGAAAGCGAGGTATCGACCCTCGGCGGCAATGCATTCCAACATAGGTGCCATTATGTCACCGGACAAGAGCCGGTCGCGGCTCAGATTTTCGTGGGGAAAAGATGGGGAAGACCGAGGGCCGAATCTCTATTACCTTGAACTGAAATGGGTCCCAGGACCGTCTTCTATTAGACCGTTGCGACTCAGGGGTCGGTTGGCGCTGGTTGACACTCGGCATCAGGCGGTAGTAAGATAGGCCCAGCCCGGCTAGGTCGCAGGGACAGCGAACGATGGCTAAAAAGCTTAACAGTGTGCTCGGCGTCGATATCGGCAGCCAGAAGATAAAGATCGCCGAGGTGAAGCTCCAAGGAAGGGAGCCCACCATTACGGCGTTGGGAATTGCCGACACCCCGGAAGGGGCGGTCGACCATACCGGCGTGTACAACAGCGACGCGGTAGGGGACGTCCTCAAGATGCTCGTCGGTCAATCCGGCGTCAGCGTTAATCAGGTCGTCGTCTCGATCGCGGGGCAGGCGTCGGTCTTGGTCCGAACCCTCGAAGTTCCCAAGATGAACCCGACTGAGCTCAAAGAGCACATGAACTGGGAGATCACCCGGAACATTCCTTTTGCCGAAAGCACCGTCGTCAGCGATTTCAAGGCGTTCGAGCCCGAGACTCCCGATGCCCAGAACCTGGACGTGGTCATGGCGATTTCACCGCAATCGGCGGTCGATACCATGGTCGCCGCCGTCAAGCGAGCGGGCAAGAGTACCGCCGCCATTGATGTCGAGCCGCTCAGCATTGCCCGGTCACTCACGGCCAGCTATGCTCAGGACCTAAGCGGTCTCACCGTCTGCGCGGTTGACATCGGCAACAAGACGACGTCCATTAATATTTTCAAAGACGGCAAGCTGCTCATGCCGCGCACGGTGCCCCTTGGCGGCGAGATGCTCACCAGGGCTCTTGCGGATAATTTGGGGCTGTCCGTGGACGAGGCTGAGGCGCTGAAGCGAACGAGTGCCGCCATTCCGGAATCGGCTTCGGGGTCGGTCATCGGTGGTTTTGGCGCGTCGACTCAGCAATTTGCCGCCTACAATCCCTTTGCGGATGATCCTGCGTCGATGAATCCGAACCTCATGCCGATGGGGATGGATGCACCCGCAGGTGATGCGCCGTACAATCCGTTCGCATCGGATGAGCCTGCGGCTCCCTATAACGCAGGAGCCGGTGCAGAGCCTGCGCCCTACATGCCCGGCGCAGATGCGGAGCCTGTTCAGCCTGAACCGGCCATGGTTCCCGTTCCCGAGCCGGAGTTGCCGGCGGCACCTAATGCAGGGGCCGATGATCCGGAAACGATTCGCATCTACAATGCGATGGCTTCGGTTATCGAGGAATTCGTTGCTGAGATTCGGCGTTCGATCGACTACTTCCGCAGCAAGGGTGGCGATGTCAATCGCATCGAACTCTTGGGTGGCGGGGCGAAGCTGAAGGGTCTCGATGCTTTCCTGGCAAAAGCGCTGGGGATTCCAACTGAAATGTATGACCCGCTGCGGAACCTTCAGGTCAACGCGAAGAAGCTCGATCCTTCGGTTGTCGACGAAAATCGCCAAGATCTCACTGTAGCCATTGGAAATGCCTTGCACATCGCCTTCGACTAAGTCGCCATGAAACTCAATCTTCTTCCGACTCACGTATCCAAAAGCGGTCAGGCTAAGACAGCAACGATCGTCTCGCTGCTGATGGTGGTCTTGTCGATCGCGGCCGCGGTGTTCATGCTGACCTCGTCCAAGAAGGCGTTGGCTGACGCGAAGCAAAAAGCGATGGACGTCAAGCCACAGGCCGATCAGGCCGTCGAAATCGCGAAGATGGCGGACAAGCTGATCAATGGTCAGCCTCCCTACACAGTTCCCGCGCCGCTGATTGCTCGAAACACCTCGCTGGCAAATGCGATGCTCGACCACAGCAAGGTGTATCCCGACCTCTACCGCGAAGTCCTTCAGTACATTCCCGACTTTTTCCGCCTGACCTCGATCTCGGCCCAGCCCTCGAACGCCCAAGTTGCACAGGTCAACATGACCGGCGTGATTCGCTCGTTCCAAGAGTATGCGGACCTGATGATCGCGCTGCTCCGAATGCCGGGCGCGGCGAGCGTCACCCGCCAAGGCTACAACCTGAACGACATGTACGTACCGAACCTGATTACCGAAGATCAGATCGGCATCCCCATTCGTCGTGATCAGGAGCGGCTCTCTTCGAACTCGATTGAGCGCTTGCAGCAGCTCATCGCTGGCGCGAATGCCAATACGACGACGAGTTTCCAGAACCTGAACGGTTTCGGGACGGATGAAGATTTGACCAAGGGCGCGATGAATGGATGGTCGGAGATTACGGTGACCATGCTGGTGGTGGGCAAGAACTTGCAGACCCCGAATCCCAGGGAGACCCTGAAGCGCGTTCCCGAAGGCTCGACGCCAGCACCGAATACAGGTGGCGGCGGTGGCGGATTCAATCCTGGCCCCGGTGCCCCTCCGCCCCCAGGCGGCAGCAATCCACCCAACCGTCCAGGACGTGGTGAGGACGACCTCTAAGGAGAACCAACGATGAAACTAAGTGCTCTTACCATCATTCTCCTCGGAGTATCGATCAGCTTGATTGCCCTCGGGCTCGGGCTTTTCGGGTTCGGCGACAATCTTCACGGCTACTTGGTTAACAAGGAAGAAACGGGCTACTGGGAAACCCACTATAACGACCTGCAAACAGAGGCCAATAAGATTGGTCAGGCCAAGAACCGGGTTAAGACGGCCCGTGAAATGGTGCAGGCAGAAGCCGATAAGTGGCAGGAAATCGTTGCCGCTAAGACTCCTCAGGCAAGCATCATCAATCTCGATGAGAATGCTTGGCAGTTGACGGTCGATGCGAAGAAGTTTCGAAACGACGTTCAGCGAGCCGTCAATGCCCAGGCAAAGGTGGGCGGTGTCAAGATCGTGAACGGTCCCTATGTGGAGGATCCGTCCGACGACGCCCGCTCGATTGTCGCCAACTATTTCAATTACCCGGCGCTCCGGTTCCCGGTGTGCATCTATGACTTCGGAACCGTAACGGTGACTGGCACGTTTGAGCAAATCTGTGCAAACGTCGAAGGCTGGGCCAACATGCCCGACTATCTTGCAGTTGCGGACGGACTGGCTATTACAGGCACCTCACCCGTGCTAACTGGTACCTATAATGTAACGTTGGTGGCCTTCGTGCGAGCGAACCGCGTTTTCCCGAAGGTTCCGGATGGTGTGGCGGCCTCCGCTCCGGCTCCCGGCGGCCCGGGTGGTCCTGGCGGTCCGGCACCGGGTGGCCCTGGCGGCCCTGGCGGTCCTGGGCGAAGCTAGCTGTAACGTCTTTCGTGATGAGAGGATCAAAGAGAACATGATGGGATTTCTGAAGTTGACGAGCTTAGGAGTACTTGCTGGGTTGGCAGTGGGTCTCGTCGGTTGCGGCAGTGCGACCGATTCGATCACAGCCCCGGCGGCACTCGCGATGCCGAAAGACATCACCGAGAACCCGCAGCTGAGCGCGGAGGCCGGAGTTCCGATCCCTGAGGCCGCTGATCCCGCGTTTGCCGAAACCAGGAAGATCGCCGAAGAGAGGCCCTTCGCGGTGCGCGGTGACGCCTTTGCCTTGCTGGGCCCAGAGAAAGTGTTCGATCGACAGCAGCGCGCTGAACTCCTGTTTGGCAAACTGTCTGGCTTCAGCGTCGAGTGGGAGCCACCCGTTGAGAAGCCCGACCCGGAAGAGGAGCGCGAGCCGCAGCCGTATCGACGCCTGGCTGGCATCCTTCTCGGTGATGCCGTCATGGCCCTCATCGAGATGGAAGATGGGCAGACCTACCAGGTCAGGCCCGGTCAGCAAATTCCCAACTCGGAATGGTCCGTGTTCTCGATCGACTCCGAAAAGGCGATTCTTAGGCGTAAGGGTAACAAGCTGCCCAAGGAAATCGCAATTCCCCTCGAGAGTCGTCGAAGCGGGGGCGGTGGAGGCGGTGCTCCGGCGGGTGGAGGACTAGCCGGTGGCGGTGGTGCCCAAAACCCAGGAGAAGGCATGACCCCCGGCGTCGGTGGTGCCAGCGGAACAGGCGCTGGCGCACCAGCCCAAGGCCGACCAGACTGATTTTTTCGAAACTGTTAATGAGGAAGCGCATCTAAACTCGTGGAGGCACGATTTATGAAGAAAATGAAAATGATCGTCGCAGGGGCAGTCCTTGGTGGGCTCCTCGTCGGCGCACCCGTTCGTGCAATGGCCCAGAATGATCCTCGAGATCAAACTATCGGTTCGCTGCAACTTGACCAGGCGGATATCCGCGACGCCCTGAAGATTCTTTTCCGAAACGTTGGCGTTTCGTATTCGATCGACAGCAACGTCCAAGGTACCGTCACCTGCGACCTGAAGAATGTTCCGTTTGAGACGGCACTTCGCAGTGTCCTCAGCCAGGTCCAGGCGACCTACCGTGTCGAAGGCGGTGTGTACTATATCGTCCTCAAGACGGTGGACAAGCCCGACGTTAGCGATGGCGGAGGCGACGCGAGCCCGACGAAGGCAGAGAATCCGATCCGACGCCTGCGCATTCGACACGCCGACCCGGCTCTGATCTTCATGCTTCTCAGCCAGGACTTCCGCAGCGATGCGACGATTTCAGCTGAGTTCAGCACGATGAATACGGGTGGCATTGGTGGCCGCTTTG
>JAIBBE010000085.1 GCA_019694835.1 Fimbriimonadaceae bacterium
GGTACGCATCCAGTCGAGCCAGCCGTCCCAGTACGGGATGACTTCGTTGTCACGATGGATGAGACCAAGATTGACCAGTACCTGGCCATTCGGGGCCATTGGCAGGTTGGCGAAAACGCCACGCATTAGGACATCCCAATCAATGATGGTGTTCGTGTAGTCCCGCTGGTTGCCGTAGGGTGGCGAGGTGAAGCACAAGGCGGCCTGCTCGCCGGCCATCAGGGTTGCGATTACGCTGGCGTCGGCGGCATCACCGCAAATCACGCGATGCGCACCCAGTTGCCAGACGTCGCCGGGACGCGATACCGGATTTACCGGTGTTTCAGGAACCTCGTCGGCCGCATCGTCGCCGGAATCAGCCGAGGACTCCTCGGCCGTTCCTTCCCCTCCATCCACCAGTAAGTCTTCAATTTCTTCGTTGCTGAATCCGGTCAGCGTCAGGTCGTAACCCGACTCCGTTAGTTCCGCCAGTTCGGCGGCGAGCATCTCTTCATCCCATCCCGCATCGAGTGCCAGGCGGTTATCAGCGATCACGTAGGCGCGCTTTTGCGCCGTGGTGAGGTGGCCGAGCTCGATCACCGGCACTTCAGTCAGGCCGAGCTTGCGGGCAGCGGCCAGCCGACCATGCCCGGCAATGATGCCGTGGCTGCCATCGACCAGGACGGGATTGGTCCACCCGAACTCGACGATGCTGGCTGCGAGCTTGGCGATCTGCGCCTCGGAATGCGTGCGCGGATTGCGGGCGAACGGGATCAGCGTCTCGACCTTCCGGTATTCGACGTTCAAGGTATGGGTCATGGAATGCAAAAACCCGCCACGGAGGGCGGGTCATCAAAGGGTGGTAACTGAATTCAGGTGGTAACCGGGGTGGTAACTGGTAACCCCGGTAACCTCGTTTCGCGGGCTGACGCTATCGAAATGCCGGGCTCGCGCCTCCCGCATGGGTTATTGCACAGGAAGGACCCGTCGAATTCTTGTGCCGGTGAGCAAATTCAGACGTGAAAATGACGAAGGCCACAGTTACCCATGGCCTTCGGTGCTTGTCGGTCTTTGCTCGCGACAGTAGCAGCAATCGTAGCAAAAACTGCGTGATATGTTGCAGCCCTAAACGCAGGCGAAACCTGCATCCAGCATCATGATTCCGCACTGATTGGTAAGCGCCATCAATTTCACGTAACTTCACTTCCGCAATCGAGACCTACTGTTGTCGGATGCATCATTCAGTTGATCGGCGACCGTAGCCAGTGCTTTCTGCCATGCCCGCCACGCCGTGCTGCGGTGACAAGCCATACGACGGGCGATGGTCTTCCAATCGATGTCCTTGGCGCGCATCCAGATCAGATGTCTTTGCTCCTCCTCTAGCCACAATACCCACCGCATGGCCTCCATCATCCTGTCGATGGCCTGCGGTGATGGCGGCATTGGGCGATAGACGTGTTCCTCATCTGGATAGGACTCCCACACTTCCCTGGCAAATGCCGGCCAGACATTAAAGTAGCCCTGCACTTTGACGCGGGGTAGGCGCCGTCCTGTCTCCGCTGCCTCGGCAAACCTGGCAGCCACATCTTCTGTTGTCCACTCAGCCACGGTGCTTCTCCCCATACAGTCGTTCGCCCAACTGCCGAACGAATTCACGTTCCACGAAATCCAGACGTTCGTCATTCGCCCCCACGACCAGGATGTGTTGCTCGCGCCAGCCTTCGCGCTTGATGCTGTCTGGATCGACTCGCTGGGTGCTGCGTCCCAGTGCGCAGCGATACGGTGGCAGAGATACCTTCATCTCACACCTCCTGAGTCTCGATGGCCCAGTGCAGGAGTGCCAGGGCATCGGCTTCGTTATCATCACCAGGAGCGTGGCCGCGAGCGCGCATGGCGCTGATCATGTCGCCCTTGCCTGCGTTACCTTTGCCGGTCGCATGCTTCTTGATCGTGCCAACCGGAACCCCCTGGTAGGGAACATTGTGGTGCTCGCACCATGCCGTCAGGTGTCCCATGAAGCCACCATAGGCATGGGCGGCATCAACACCAGCGTGCCGCCTGACTTCTTCGAAATAGACGGCGTTGATGTGAAGGCTAGCTCCAAGCAGTTCGTTGAGCCATTGCTTGAAACGTAGAAAGCGCATTCCGCCTCCTTCAAAGCGATGCGGCTTGAAGTTTTCGCTGCCGCTGGTAATGCTTCCGTCTAGTTGATGCAGTGCCCATCCGGTGTGCGTGCCCAGGTCGAGGGCCAGAATTGTTGTGTTCATGTTCATCTCCAATGCTGTGTCGAATCGGAGTGACCAAGCGGGACCCAATTTCCAATGACTCTTACGCCTGCGCGCGCACACGTGTAGAGAGGAATGGAATAATTGGTCACGTTCGGTCACTCCCCTCGGTTAGTCATCCCGGTAGGCCTGATAACCATTGGGTTCGCGCGGTTTGAGGGAGAGCCCAGCGAGTGCCTTGATGCCCCCTGTCAGGCGAGCTTTCTCGTAGCCACGGGTGAGCAGTTGGGCGACCAACCAACGACTGGTGCCGACATACTCCCCACGTTTCTCAGCGCGTTCGCGCCAGCGTTGATAGATCGCCGAGATCGATTCGCGGGCGACGGCCGAGATGTAGCACTCCTCGTCGATGAACTCGCCAATCGAATCCTCGTCTTCGAAATACTCTTCAGTGGCTTCCATCACGACCTTGGGCGGCTTCAGTCCGTGTTGCTGCCACAACAGGCAGCCGTCCACTGCCCACGCCAAGATTCCCTCGCGCTCTTGCAGGAGCTTTTCAGTGAGCTTGCCGTCCCGCTTTTCAGGGGGAATCGTCACCGTGAACGGAATCAGGTGCAGGCGCCGCTTCATCGCCTCATCGACGTTACGGATCGATGGCTTGTGGTTGCCGGCAATCACTAGCTTGAACTGCGGCAGGTACTCGAAAAAGTCCTGGCGCATGAATCGCGCCGATACCTTGTCGCCGCCGGTGATGGCTTTCACCTTGGACTCGTTCCAGCGCCGACCTTGCTCGGTTTCGATCGACGACACAAAGCGCGCACCGCGTAAGCCAGCCAGATCGGTGGGATGCCGGTCACTGCGCGTTTCCATAAAGGTATCCATGGGCGCGTTCGCGGCGTAGTCCCCGAGAATCGTCGTAATCACGTTAATGAACACGGATTTGCCATTGGCACCCGTGCCGTACAGGAAAAACAGGGCATGCTCAGAAGTAACACCCGTCAGGCAGTAACCAATGACCCGCTGTAGATACGCCATCAAATCGCGATCACCGCCCGTGATGTCGGACAAAAATGCCAACCAACGGGGACTGTTGCCATTTGGCGTCGCGGTCGTGATCTTGGTAATCCTATCTGCACGATCGTGGGATCGAACTTGACCCGTGCGAAGGTTGATCACGCCACCGGGTGCATTGGCCATCCAAGGATCACGGTCCCACTCATCGGATGTCGATGCATGGTTCCGATCGCTGCGCGCCAAACGCTCAACACCACTGACCGTGCTGCTGGATGCCAGCTTGGCGGCGAGTCGATGAGAATCCGCCTTGATTGCGGCCTCGCGGCAGATATGTCGCATGAGATGCGTCACCAGCAAGGTATCGTCGGCTTGCCAGCGATTGCCGGTCCAGACCATCCACTTTCCCCAGGGGGCGCAGTAGCGCCAATCTTCTGCGTAGCGCCGGGTAAATGACAATGCCAATGCGTCATCCGTTGCCCAGACGGCGTTTTCACCGTGAGCGTCAGACTCCTCCTGGACGGCGGGGTGGACGGTGATGCGTGGTCCGCTAGCCAGAAAGCTATTGGCATCCATCCCCTCGGTCAGTGCGTCGGCGACATCCCAGCCTTCGGGTTTGTCCTCCGGTGGCATCAATACCGCGCAGGACACCGCGCCAGCCATCAAGGCGGCATCAGCAGCGGCCATCGCGTAGTCCCATCCCGCTTTGTCTCGATCAGGCCAGATCAGTACCTGCTTTCCGGCCAAGGGCGACCAGTCAGTTTTCTCGATCGGCGCGTGAGCACCATGCATGGCAGTGGTTGCCACGATGCCTGCGCCGATCAAGGACTGAGCGCATTTCTCGCCTTCAACCAGCACCACGGTATCGGACGTGGCCATGCCCATCTGGTTGTAGAGCGGACGGGGATCGGGCGGAGCCATTTTCTTGCGCTTCGCGTCCCAAGGGCGGAACTCCTTGCGCTTCCCCGGTGGGTCGTAGCGATAGACACAACCGATCAGTTGGCCTTCGGCCGTGAAGTAATCCCATTTCGCCGTGGCCGGACCCAACTCATCGATCAGGGCTTCTTTCTTGTGCTTCTTGGGCGGGGTAACGGTCGGTCGTCCAGTCAAGTCGCAGGCCAGCTTCATTACCTTCGGGAAGTCCACCTTGGTGTCGATTTGGTGATGCCGAGCGATCAGATCAAAAATGTCGCCGCCGTCACCCGTGGCACGATCTGTCCAGAGTCCCGATTTGTCGCCATCGAGTACAACCTCAAGACTGTCGCCCGGGCTGCCAAGCACGTCGCCGATGAGGAATTTGCCTTTGCGCACTTTCCCCGCTGGATAGAGCGCGAACAGAACACTCTCCAGGCGGCAGATCAAATCTGCCCGCAGCGCATCGCGTTCATTGTCCGGACTCTGAGTTGTGCTGCCTGGGATATCGTTGAAATCCATCATGCCGATGCACTCCAGCAACGGTTGGCCCATGCGCAGTACTTGCACTCGTAGTAACCCGGCTCAGTGGCAACACGCGGAAGCAACTCGCCGGCCTCGGTGGAACGAATCACCCGAACAGCGCGGTCGGACATGCGTTGCGCCAACCCACCATCGAACGGGACGAGTTCGGACCAGATTTCCTGGGTGTCCTTGTTGATCGCGGTGAACAGCGCCGGGTTATCGGAAATGCCAGGGATAGACGGTTCCATGTACGCTTGATAGGTCGCGATCTGGCCGGCATAGACCGGCTTCGCGACCGCCACCCCCTTCTTGACGGTGTCACGCCAATTCTTGTCGTTCATGCTCTTGCACTCCCAGAGCATCGGGAAGGTCAGACCAAGTTCGTTCGGCGCATTGGCGATCACGCCGTCGAGATGCCCCTGGATGCGGCCGTCGGCAACGGAGAATCCGAACTGCTCACCATCCTTACGCCGGGTGTAAAGATCGAAGCCAGCCAGACGCAGCCAACGGATGGCGAGGTCTTCCAGTGCATGACCAACTTCGAAGATGCGCAAGGTCCGACCGGGAAACTCGGCACCCATATCCACTGGGGCATCGGTATATTCGAACTGGAGGGCACGTTCGCAGGCAACGCCGAGGCGGGATCCGCCCAGATAGCGGCGTTTCTCGCGGGTGGCGTTTTCCGCCTGGAGGGCGACATCTACTAGAACAGTCACCTGCTCGTGAAATTTGAGTTGATGGTTAAGGTCGATCATCAGAAGGGAATCCTTGTAGTGGAGCCGCTTGCGGGGTGCGGCTTGAGTTGGGCGGCAAGGCGCTGCTCGAAGAAGGCGCGCTCCTTCGCTGCCATGCGTTCGTGTTCGTCGAGCATGTGAGCCTGATAGGCGTCGACCACGACCTCGACCAGGCGCAGGACTTCCTCCTTGCGGTAGCCGGCCAGAGGACGGTCTATGCCGATGGTCGAGACGTAATCACCGAGCGGGGCGAGTGCGGCGCGCATGGCGGCGAGTTCCAGATCGGATGGGTCAATCACGGCGTCCTCCTGCACACTGGTCAGCCGTTCCATGACCTTGGAAAATGCGTTCATGCAGCGCATCGTGCAGAAAACCCACCGATCCGAGTAACGACTCGGGTCGGATCGACGGAGCGCGGAGTTGAAGTAGCCGAAGCCGCGCGCTTCGCGAGAGCAGACGGCACATTTCACGCGGCCTCCAGATAGCTTTGGTTCGCGGCATGCACCACCCGCTGGATGGCGTGCTTGTTGAACCTGAACGTCAGCAGTGCCGAGGCTTGATAGCGGGT
>JAIBBE010000208.1 GCA_019694835.1 Fimbriimonadaceae bacterium
TCCCAGCGCGGGCAGGATGCCCGCGCCTCTCTAGCTCCGCACGAAAGCCACTAGCCGCTCGATGTCGACCGACAGCACCCGATCCTCCGACAAAGTGGGAACCAGCCGCCGGACCTGGGCGTGCGCCTCCGCGACCCCGACCCCCGGCCGCATGGGCGCGCGGCAGTCGATGCCTTGCGCGGCGCAGAGGAATTCGATCGCCAGGACCTTCTCCACGAGGTCGACGAGGCGGCGGAGTTTGAGGGCGCTGGTCATCCCCATCGACACGTGGTCTTCCTTGCCACCCGAAGTCGGGGCGTTGTCGGCGCTCGCGGGATGGACGAGCACGCGGGCCTCGGAAAGGAGCGCAACCGCCGTGACGTGCGCGATCATGAAACCGGACGACGTGCCCGGGTTCGGGGTTAGGAACGGGGGCAGGCCCTCGTTGAGGTCGGGGTTGATGAGGCGGTCGATGCGGCGCTCGCAGATGCTCATCACGTCGGTCAGCGCGATCGCGGCGTAGTCGAGGGCGAGGGCGAGGGGCGCGCCGTGGAAGTTGCCGCCCGAAATCATCTCGCCGGTGTCAGGGAAGACGAGGGGGTTGTCGGTCGCCGAGCCGGTCTCGATCTCGAGCACCTGCCGCGCGTGATCCAGCGCTCCCCATGCCGCGCCGTGAACCTGGGGCATGCAGCGCAGACTGTACGCGTCCTGCACGCGCGGGTCGTTGTTCCGATGCGACTCGCGGATTTCGCTGCCTTCCAGGAATCCACGCAGACGTTTCGCCGACCGGATCTGACCAGGCTGAGGACGGGCCTCGTGGATGCGGGCGTCGAACGCAGCGGGTGTGCCGAGCAGCGCTTCCAGCGTCATTGCCCCAGCCAGATCTGCTGAGTCGACGCATCGCATTGCCCGCAGCAAGGCCAGTCCGCCGACTGCCGTCATCGCCTGCGTCCCGTTGAGAAGCGCGAGTCCTTCCTTGGCTTCGAGAATCAGCGGCGCGATGGCGGCAAGTCCCATCGCCCGGCTTGCTGGCATTCGCTCGTCTCGGTAGAACGCCTCGCCCTCGCCGATGGCCGTGAGGGCGAGGTGCGCCAGCGGTGCTAAGTCCCCACTCGCCCCGACCGAACCCTGCTCCGGCACGACCGGGTGCACCCCTCGCTCCAGCATCTGGAGGAGCGTTTGCGCGACAAGGGGCCGGGCTCCGCTAAGTCCCTTGGCGAGGACGTTGGCCCGGAGCAGCAGCATGGCCCGAACCTCTGGCTCGGACAGTGGATTTCCCACGCCGCAGCAGTGGCTCCGCACGAGGTTGAGCTGAAGATGGTTGAGGTCTTGGTTCGGGATGCGGACGTCGGCGAGCTTGCCGAACCCGGTGTTGACGCCGTAAACCGTCTGCCCGCTCGCGACGATCTTCTCGATTACGGCGCGAGACTCCTGCATCTTGGTGCGAGCGGTGTCGTCGAGTTCGACCGGCAATTGGCCGCTCGCCACCGCCTTGACTTCCTCCAGACTCAGCACTTGACCCGACAAACGAAGCATGACGGGGGTTGTACCCGCGAGGGGTAACCTCGCGGGGTGCTTGCCGCCCTGCTCATGAGTGCCTTCGACCAAGGTCCGAAGCTGATCGACCTTGATGCGGACGCATCCCGACAGGTTGTGGTCGATCGCGAGAAGGGCCAATACCTCGGCCATCCGACCACCGTGCTGCTTCGCGACGGCAAGACGATGCTGGTCGTTTATCCGAAAGGCCACGGCAAAGGCGCGATCCTGATGAAGCGGAGCACCGATGGCGGCAAGACCTGGAGCGACCGCCTGCCCACGCCTTCGAACTGGGCCACAAGCCTCGAAACCCCGACGATTCACCGCGTGATTGATCCCAAGACCCAGAAAGATCGGCTTCTCCTCTGGTCTGGCCTGTACCCCGCCCGCCTCGCGACCAGCGAGAACGACGGAAAGGATTGGACGCCGCTGAAGCCGGTCGGCAACTGGGGCGGCATCGTGGTGATGGGCTTCGTCGAGCAACTGCGAAGCGGCGACTTGCTGGCCATGTTCCACGACGACGGCCGCTACTTCCTGCGAACGCCACAGACGAGCGGTCGATTCACGCTTTACAAGACGGTCTCGAAGGACGGCGGGTTGTCCTGGTCGTATCCTGACACCGTCTTTGCGTCCTCCGAAATCCACGTGTGCGAGCCTGGGGTTGTGCGTTCACCGGATGGGAAGAAGCTCGCCGTGCTGCTGCGAGAGAACAGCCGAAAGTTCAACTCGCAGATCATCTTTTCGAACGACGAAGGGAAGACTTGGACCCAACCGCGCGCGCTTCCCCTCTCACTGACCGGTGATCGTCACACCGCCAAATGGACGCCCGACGGAAGGCTCTTCATTTCATTCCGCGACATGCCTCCTTCCGGAGATTGGAAGGGTGATTGGGTTGCCTGGGTGGGGACCTGGGACGATCTTGTCAACGGCGGGGAAGGGCAGTATCGGGTTCGGCTGAAGGATAACAAGGACTCATGGGACTGCGGCTATCCGGGGGTCGAGGTCTTGCGCGACGGCACCGTCGTGACCACGACGTATGGTCATTGGGATAAGGGCGAAGAACCCTACATCCTCTCGGTTCGGCTCCGCCTGGACGAACTCGACAAAATGGCTATTCGCTAGGATTGAACGACGCGTACAGGCGTCCGGCGATCGTCGCGCACAAGAGGGCGAGCCCGATATTGATCAGCGCAACCGGAATCGCGGCAACGGCAGGATGGACTTTGAAGTAGATGAGGGCAAGATAGATGCCTGCTGATGGCGCGCAGAAGAGGACGATCCCCAGCATGTTGACAAGACCGCGAAAGCCTCGCTGAGTGGGGTCTTCGACATCCGGGAATGCCAGAATAACCAGGCAAAAGACTGCGGCTAGCAACAGCGCTAACGGCGGCATTCCGATCAGCGCCGCTACTGCCTGTGGCCATGCCCGTGGAGCGGCAATGAGCGTAGCGATCACGCTGAGAACGCAGGTGAAGATGCCAAGACTTGCTTTGCTCGCGATCTCATAAAACATCGTCACTCCCGCACTGAACGGCAGCGGCTTTTGCAGATCGACTCGGCGAAGCATCTCCATATACCCGCCCTGCGATATCGATGCCGTGCTGACGAACATCATCATCAACTGTGTCACGAGCATCATGGCTCCGCTAGCACGTTGCGAAGACACCGTGTTCCCCTGCGTGGCGATTACAGGCAAGACGGCAAGGAATATGCCGAACATTGGGAAAATCACGAAGAGAACGCGCGTGGTTCTCGCTTGCAGAATGTATTCACGCCAAAGCAATGCTGCTGCGCCCCTTGGTCGCAGTCGGTGAATCCAGGATTGGCGCCCAGCCTTGATCTTTCCACTGCGTGCCTGCTCCGCAATGAGACCAAACGTATCGCCCTTTCGCTGGAGATCGCGCGCCTGGTTGACGTCGGCGGCCCGCAACGCGGATTCCTCGTAGATGTAGTTCGCCTGCTTGAGCGATAAGATCACACCGGATGCAATCATGCCAATCAGAATTGACGAGCCGACGGCAGCGCTGAGCCAACTTCCCGATAAAGGTGACATCGTGAGTTCGGTTGCGCCGGTCGCGACGAAGAAGAAGGTTCGCAGCATCGGCGACTGCGCAATCGCGATCAGTCCTTGAAGATCCGAGACACCGCGGACTTCGAGAACGACATAGGCAGCGACGAGCACGAACAGCCCGAACATCGACCACCCCATCCATCGCTTAGCTTTCTCGAATCGCTCCTCTGGACGATTGAAGTAGATACTTGCTGCATAACCCACCGAGACGAAAGCCATCGAAAGCAGCAAATAGGAAACCGCAACGGTTCGAGTGACATAAGCCGACGACTCTGGGTGAGGCAGGTTACGGAACAGGGTCGTCCACTGATTGCTGACCGGTCGATAGATGAAGACGGCCATAATCAGCGGCAGGACGAGCGTCAGCAAGTAATCGCGAATCAAACGAAACCCAAGTAAGATCTTGGGCGAGATCGGTGTCGGAAACAAGACGTCGACGTCTGCCTTCTTGAATCCTCCTCGGTAGCTAAAGATGCTGAGCGACAGGAAGATCGAAACGAGGACGAATCCCGCGAAGACGAAGGCGTCGATCGCCTCGATGGGTGGTGCATCAATCTGCGGCATATTAGCTGGCAAACGCCCAGAACTTCGTCCATTTCCACCGAAGCTTCCCCGCGCAAAAAAGAACCAGTAGTAGCTGAAGAAGAAGAGCAGACCAATCAGTCGCCGCGGGCTCGACACTGCCCGCTTAATGCCGTTCACGAACGAACGCGTGAAGAGGAAGACGAGAGGCTTCATGGCGTCGTAATGGGTGGCGCCTCAGTCGTGAGCCTGAGAAAGACCTCTTCCAGACCTGCGCCTTCCATGTTGCTAAAGGTCCGCAACTCGGCCAACGTGCCTTCGGCGACCTTGATGCCCTTGGCGAGGATGATGACGCGGTCACAGAGCTTTTCGGCGGTATCGAGAAGGTGAGTCGAGACGAGGATGGAGCACCCCGCTTCTTTGGCCCGGTGAAGCTCCTGCTTCACCTCGTGTACACCGGCCGGATCGATGCCGATGATCGGCTCATCGAAGAGCAGCACATTGGCCCGATGAATGAGCGCACAGGCGATGGAGAGCTTCTGCCGCATTCCCTTGGAGAGCGTTGCCACCAGTTCATTGCGCTTGTCGGCCAAAGCATAACGCTCCAGCAACATGGCTCCGACCTCGTCGTAGACGTCCATGGTCCCGAAGCACATGGCCACGAAGCGGAGGTGCTCGTCGACGGTCAGCAACTCGTACAAGGACGGCAGTTCGGGCACAAACGCGAGTCCTTGCTTGGCGCGGGCTTGGTCAGCGACGATGTCGTGCCCATTGATCAGGATTTGGCCGTAGGTGGGGCGGAGAATCCCGGCAATACAGCGCAGCGCGGTAGTCTTGCCCGCACCGTTTGGTCCGAGCAGCCCAACGATCTCTCCGGGTTGGATTTGGAAACTCAAGCCATCGACAGCACGGAAGCGTTTGTACTCTTTGACGAGATCGATGACCTGCAGCACTGTAGAGGTTTTACCCCTAGAACGATCCCTCGGTTGCGACTCTGGGCCTATCCGGTTCGTCTGGACTTCTGCCAGAATGCGCACGGAGGTACATGACATGGATTTCAAGCTTCGCACGGCGATGCTCGTCGGGTTGCTTGCAGCGACCACTGCCAGCTTCGCAGACGATAACGCCAAGAAGGCGGAGGACCCTCGGGTCGACCGTCCCTTCAAGTTCACGATCGGTTTCCACGTTCCGACCATCAACCAGAATGACAACGACGCTTCTTCGGATACCGGTTTCACGGGATCGGTGGGCTGGTCGTTCATTCGAACCCAGCAAGCAGGATTCGAGCTTGAGGCTCGATATACGGCCTATAAGCTGAAGTTTCTCGGCGATCGTGAGACGATCAGCATGGGGACGTTCTTCCTCAACGGCTACGGTCGATTCGGCCAGACCACGCGCGACGGAAGCATGACGTGGACGCCCTGCTTCTTCGCCGGAGGCGGAATCGGTGTGGGCACGGGACGCGCGACGATCCAGGGCGTCGAGTTTGGAAAGAAGGGCGGATCGCTCGTCTGGCAGGCATTCCTGGGCTACGAGTTCACCGAGCACGTCTTCGCTCAGGTTCGCTACCAGGGCGGCCAAGAAGATATCCACCGCGGGTGGGGCCTCGAAATCGGATTCCGCTTCTAATCCCTCAAATCCACAAAGCAAGCGTCCCCCTCATTTCCCAATGAGGGGGACGTTCACCGCGAGGCACGAGCGCGTGACACAGGGGGAGTAATTTTCAGGAAAGTCCAACTGTGGCGTTGATTGCCCGATGGATTACTCTCCCCGATCTCTGCTCCTTCGTCGCCGAGACCGACCCTCTCACTACGTGAGAGGGTTTTTCTGAGCAGACAGAAGGATCTTAGCGCTTGCGGCGGCGTCGAATCACTGCGGCCAGACCGAGGCCGATCGCAGCGATCGAAGCCGGCTCAGGAACAGCCGAGGAGGTGAATGCAGCGGTGGCGGTCACGCCATTAGCATTCGGCTGGAAGTTCGCGAACGAGAAGTTGAACGTCTCATCGGTCACGACGGGCACGCCCGGTCCCGAGAAGACCACGTTGTTCGAGAACAGGTCGGAGGCTCCGGCACCGTTGACGCTGACGAAACCGCTGTCGAATGTGATGCGAAGCACCAAGTTGTTGGACGAATCGGTGAAGTCGATCTGACCGTTGCCTGCGTTCCAGAACCCAGGCGCAACCGGGGTGAGAGCGACCGGTGCCATGGTGAACTTGGCGTCGGCATAGTCGGGTGCCGCCCAGCCCGGAGTCTGGAGCAAGAGACCCGTGCCGCTCCAGCCGCCCGTGATGGACGAACCGGTTAGCGAGAACAGCGGCGTGGAACCATCGATGGCCGGATCGGCAAAGGTCGCCATCGTGAAGGCCTGCGAGGCCACGGCTGCACCGAGCAGCGTGCCGGCAAATGCAATTCGAATAGATTTGTTCAAAAGCTTCTCCTTATATTCAATCGTCGTGACAACGCCGGCACAACGCCCTATTATGGACGGATTTCGGCTCGGCACACGATAATATAGTGCAAGATTGGGGCCGAAAGTTTGCTGCTTTAAGCAAAAACTCATCTCACTCGGCTGAATCCGGTAGATTGGCCGGACCTTTCGCCAGCGAAATCGCCAGCACAGCCCAGGCCGCCAAGAAGCAAACTCCCCCAAGCGGCGTAATCGCACCCAGCCATCGCTGCCCGGATAGGGCTAGGGCGTACAGGCTTCCCGAGAAGATCACGACGCCCCCGAGAAAGAGGGTCGAGGCAAATCCCGCGGTGCGGGTGCTTAGCCGAGGTGCCAGGCAGGTCACGAGGAGGATCGCAAGGGCATGCATGCCCTGATAAGTCACCCCTGTTTGGAAGATCTCAAGTCGGTCGGCTGGGATACGCGCCTTTAGCAGGTGGGCTCCGAACGCGCCGAACGCCACGGCGAGAAACATCAGGCCTGCCCCGATTGCGGCCCAGCGGTGGTTAGTCCGCATATTGCTTCAGGGACTTCTTGAACGCCAGATACGCCTTCCGGTACTTCTCGAAGGCCTTCTGGTCTCGATATTTGTAGCCGAATGTGTAGCGGGTGTTGTACTCTTTGTTCTCCACGTCTTCGACTGAGCGCTTGTACGACTCGTCTTTCGCTCCATAGGTGGCTCGGTAAACGACGATCATTTTCTTGGTCTCGCGGGTCTCGCTGAGCACCTTCTCGGTCTTCGCATTCAAGAATATCTCGCTGGGATCGCCGTTCCAAAGGGGTGAGAACACGAAGAACTCAACCGACTTGTCACGGGAGGTGAAGTAGTAGCTGTCGTCGGTCCGGCCCTTCCGGACTTTGAATTCTGAGGGATAGCGGATGTCGAAGTTTGGACCCTTGTGCAAGCGGGTTCCTGATTGGGGAGCAAGGAGGCATGCAGCTGACAACAACAGGGCAACAGCGCTCATTTCTCTATTCTACGAGGCAGCGCCCGTCCCCCTCCTTCGAAAAGTGCAGAAAATGGTAGACATTTGGTGCATTTTTAGCGAGCGCTTTGGTAACATCGCTCCGAAAGGGAGCCAATTCCCAATAAGCTCCCATGGAGGACCAATCTAATGGCAGAAACGATGACCCCGCCCGCAATGGGCACTTTTTGTTGGACCGAGTGCGGTACGCGCGACGTCGCCGCCGCCAAGAAGTTCTACGGCGAACTGATCGGATGGACGCTCGAGGATCAGGATATGGGAGGGATGACCTACACCTTCATCAAGACGGCGAGCGGCGAGACGGTCGGCGGCATCTACAATATGGAAGGTCCACAGTTCGAAGGCGTTCCAGCCCACTGGATGCCCTACATCCTCGTGGACAACGTCGACGCGCGATGCGAATTGGTGAAGCAGCTCGGCGGCGAGGTCAGGATGCCCCCGATGGACATTCCCAACTATGGGCGCTTTGCGGTGATCGCCGATCCGACGGGTGCCGTAGTCGCCTTGTTCCAGAACGCAGGCTAGATTCGACTGGGTGGCCGAGACCGCACTGGGTCTCGGCTCGGATTAACGGCGGCTGAACTTCGCATGTCTTCGGCGGGCTTCAGCCGCTCAATGCGATCATACTGATCACGTGAGATCGCGGGAACGAGGAAAAGTGAGCTTTCCCTTGCTCCTGACGGTCCTCAGTTGGGGTTTCAACTTTGTTGCCCTGAAGTTGCTCTATGCCGAAGGCCTGACAGCGGCCGCGATGTCGCTGGTTCGATTCGTCCTGATGTGGCTGGTCCTAGCCGGTCTCTGCCTGACCCAAGGGCGATTTCCTTGGTATCCCAGGGGCGATGTGTGGCGGTACTTGCTTCTCGGCATGCTCTCAATGGGCATCTATATGATCCTCTTTTTGGAGGGCATGACGAAAACCTCGCCGGCCGAAGGCGCGATCATCCTCGCGACCTCCCCCATTTTCACGGCCCTCTTGGCGGTGGCCTTCAAGCAAGACCAGTTCAGTTGGGCGGCGCTGGGCGGTACAGTCCTTGCCTTTATCGGAGTAACGATGGTCATCCTCGCCGGGCACCATGCCGGAGGTGGTCAGATCATCGGAAATCTGCTCGTTTTCGCTTCGGCGGTTGTCTGGGCATTCTGCGCGGTCATGACGCGTACGCTGGTCCAAAAGGACACGCCGCTCAATGTCCTTACCCTCTCGATGCCAGGCGCCTTGCCCCTCCTCATTCCCTATGGGCTGGGCGCATCCCTCGCAGTCGATTGGGCGCGCATGGACTGGGTGGGTTGGCTTTCACTTGCTCACATCGTCATTTTGGCGGGTGTTGTCGGGTTCATCGGTTTCTATGTGGGTGTTCGCCAGGTTGGGAGTGCAGGGGCCATGCTTTATCAATTCCTCATCCCTCCGCTGGCGGCCTTCTTCGCCTGGCTCACCCTGCACGATCACCTCGAGGTCCTCCAGGCTGTCGGATTGGGTGTGATTCTCGTCGGGGTGGCTTGGAGTACGAGGGTGCGAGCGAGAGGTGACCTTTCGCGCGATTCCGTCCTCCGTCAGGAGCAGGTCGCTTCTTGAGCCCGATCATTCACACGGACCCAAACTCGGGGTACTTGACAACGATGCTCAGCGACGAACCCTGATCAGGTCGAACTGCGACCCATCGTAGACCACCTCACCCAGCCCGCTAAGATCGGCGAGTCCGGCGTCAGGGAAGGCGTCGAGGGACGGAGCAATGATGTAGTCGGCACCACTCGACGACAAGATTTCCATCTGGGACGCAGGGCTCGCGGTTTGTGCGAGGAACATCTTCGAGACGAGTTCGCTCCGCCGTTTTGCGTAATCGGGAGTTTCGCTCCAGTGTCCGGCATAGGTGTAGGTTCCAGCTAGCCCACTCGCGATCGGGTTCAAGTCGGGAATAAAGGGCGTCAAGTAGATGTCAGGATCTTCCGTACGTCCGGCGACTCCCGGCATCGCCAGCACCACCTTCCGGCCCGGGCCTTGGTTCAAGATTTCCAAAATACGTCGCATATCGGTGCTCAGATACACCGGGTGCATCGTCGTGTTCGAAACGTTCGACCGGACGAGCATGAGTTCGCGGCTAAACCACCTCAGCGAGCTTCCCGCAAAGACCAGAATCACCATCGCGCCGACGAGGTTTCTCTTGGCCCGATCGCGGTTCTCCATGAGCTTCCATGCTCCAACTGCGGCGAGCAGGCACCAAGGAACGGCAATCGCCATAAGGAGTTTTCGCTGGAAAAGGCCGGGGATATAGGGAGCGACGAGTCCGATCACCGCCCAGGCAATGACCAAATTCCAACCCGCTTCCTTGCTGGACAAAAGTGCGACGACAGCCAGACTTAGGCTCAACGCGACGCCAAAGGTCACTGGGCTCAGCCAATACTGATCCGTTCGAGCCGAAGCCAAAGACCAGCCGAGGACGAGAAGCGCCATCAGACCGCCGAGTCCGATTTGTCGACGGCGGTCGCCGCGAACATCCTGGAAAAGCCCAACCAAACTCAAGACAATTGCCGGTAAGAGTCCGGCAACGACTTGCCGGAAGTTGGGCGAAAACGTCTCGGTCGCGGCTCGGGCCTGAAATACCGGGTCATTGCGCAGCACATGTACGAACCAGAGGGCGGCGGGCAACGTGGCCAGAACGATCACGCCAACGCGAGCGATCCACGCCCAAGTTGTCTGCTTTTGCGTCAAGGACGTGGCCAAAAATCCGACCAAGACCAGTCCCACGAGAAGAACGTCGTAGCTATGGATGTTCATGAGGACGCCAAAGACAAGAGCACCGGGCAGGACGGGCTTCCAGCTGTCCCGAGCCTTCAAAACACACGTGAGAGTGATCGTGATGAGGCACAAACTGACCATGAACAGCCCGTTTGTCAGCATCGAAGGGAAGACGAAGGCCTCCGGTTGCCAGACGTCAATCGGCAAGCCACCCAGGGTTGCAGATCCGACGGGGCCATCCAGGGAGACACCATAGTTGCGCCAGGCGATGAAACCGATGCCACCACCAACGCACACGAGCGCCAATGCGAGTTTGCCCGTAAACAACTTGACCCCGAGCATCTCGATGAAACGACCGAGCAGGACGACAAACCCGGCAGTGAGACTCACTTTGGCCAGGAGCATCGCCCCGGGAATCGTCAAAACCTTCGCGAGCAATCCGAGAACGAAGAAGTAAAGGTGAACGGTTAGGCCTGGCTGGTGGTCGGTCGTGAAGCGGTTGTCGAAGAAGAACTGGCCATCCATCGCCTGACGCATCCACGCGGCGTAGACAAAATGGTCGTCCGCGTTGTACTGGAAGCCCAGATAAGATGCCCCTGCTGGTGCGGTGAGCAGGGCGACGAGAGCAGGAAGCGAGGAGACCAGCGCCAATGCCAGCGCCATCCGCATCGTGAAAGTGCGGAAAAGCCCAGGATTCTCGCTGAGGTTCTCGGCGGCCAAGGTTAGCCCTTGGGAATCGGGCGATTCATGCTCTTGTAGATCTGCTCGATCATGTTCTTGTTTTCGAGCGCGACTTTGTTCTTGGGATCAAGCTTGAGGGCTTCCCGATAGAGGCTCAACGCCTTTGGATACTTGTCTTTCGGTTTGAGAAGCGGGGATACCAAGACACAGTTGCCGTATGCGACCGTGGCGTCGATGTAGGCCTTCTGTTTGGGCGTACCAGGTTTCGCCTTCTCACCAGCCACCTTCGCCCGCTTGTAGGCCGCTTCGAGCTTGGTCATTTCGGTCTGTTTGGCCTTGAGGTCTGCAGGATTTTGGGCGACCGCACCGACGATAAGAGAGAGTCCTAGGGCAAGAACGGTGAAGAGTCTCATGCCGCTATGATAGCCGAAAGCGGACGGTTCGTCAGATTGGACAATGGATCGCTATCGGGTCTATCCAGCTCGCGAGGTGGCCTTGCAATAATGACAACTGGTATGCCCGCAACTCTTTCGCGACACGCCAGCTCCCGAGTGCTCTACACGGTACTTGGCTGGCTCTTCGTGGGCATCGGCATTGTCGGCTACGTCTTGCCCGTGCTGCCCGGGACCGTATTCATGATCCTCGCCCTGTGGTGCTTCCGCCGGGGCAGTGAGCGGTTTGAGCGATGGCTCCTCAACCAGCCCAGAATCGGGCCGACGCTCCGCGATTGGGACGAGAATCGGGCGATCAAGCCCAGAACGAAGGTCATCGCGATTGCCATGGTATGGGTCTGTATCGGCGGTTCGCTTTTCGCTGTGAAGAAGCCGTGGGTTGGCTACCTGTTGGTCGGTATTGCAGTCGCCTTGAGCTGGTACCTCGCCACTCGGCGCAAAGCTGTAGCCCTTCAGGAACCAGTCGGCGAACTCGTAGCCTAATGTACTTTCGCCGTCCCGGCGATTCCCCCCGTTCTCTACACGTTCGTTTTCGGATTCGCCAAGACGGCGAAAGTACATTACATTGCGTTTGACACTCCTTCTCTCCCCGCTCGTTTTCTGATTCCCCGAGACGGCGAAAGTACGATTTTTGACTTCGACGCCTCCCGTTCGTTTCCGGATTCCCCGAGACGGCGAAAGTACTTTAGGTGAAAGGGTCATCGATGACTTCGCCAAAGCGAGACGACACTCGACATAGCTCGCCGTAGTCGCACAGTCGGCAGACGTTCCCTGGACGGGCCTCCATCTTGGCGCGATCGAGCTCTTGGATTGCCTCTCGAAACCTCACCATGATCGGTTCCAGGTAGGCGCGGCGCGACTCTCCGAGCGGCAGTACTCGCAGGTTGCCCGAAGTCAGAAACGCGACATCACTGACCCTCGGAAGAAGGTACAGAATGCGCTGGTCGTCCGCCGAATCGACTTCCAGTGCGAGGGCTTGGCTTCGCCTTGCTTCGGTGACGATGTAGAGACCAAAGAGCAGTTGGTCGGCGGTGATTTCCGGGTTTTCACCCAGCCGGAGATCCTTCGGCGCGCGGCGGACATAACTCTGAATTTTCGAGTAGGGTCCGATTCGAGACAGACCGGCCACTTGTCCGATGAGGCGAACCGGAACCTTGTCCGGGCCAGGAAGGAGATTCTCCAGGGCCGGATCGTCGAGGTCGACATTCGTCCGCAACTCGGATTCCTCCTGCTTCCATTGAGCCCGGGACGCGAATTCGCGCTCCACCCAACCGCGAATGAAACGCTGGGCTCCCGCCTCCAACAGGCCGATCTCCCAGAACTCGAGTTGGCCGAGCAGACGGTCGAGTTCGCCCCGCAGCGCGAGCCGCAAAGTAGCTTCGGCTGACGCTGGATCAGGCTGGCTGGGCAGAGAGGCGCGTATGGGCAGTCGCATGAGCCGACCCCACGGATCTCGCCTCGCGTTGGGGAAGAGTCCCAGCCTGAAGCGGGCGGCTGCTTTGAATGGACACTCGGTTGACGCCGCGATTTCCCGTGGATCGATCCCCTCGTGCTCGAACTCGGGCCGTATGGCCAGTCTTCCGAGGAGCGTGGCTAATGTCGGCGATTCTGGAAGTACCCGAGGACCCGCCAGCGCCGCAGCCAGGGATGAATCGGCGGGGGCCAGGCAGTCGTCAGGAGTCGGTGTGAGTTCGACCCGGCGATGATCGACGGCCCGAACCCTATCCTTGAGCTGTCGCCCGATCTCGGTGAGGAAGAAGGCGGGGATGTTGTCGCGATTTTCGCCGGTCTGGGGATAACTGAGAACGAGTCTCTTGGAGGGGGCGGCGCAGAGCCGGACGAATTCGCGCCGCTCGCGAGGGCCGATCGCATTGGAATCCTGCAGTGGCGGGAGATCGGGCCGTTGAGCAGATATCCACGCTCGGATCTCGTCCGATAGTATCGGATCCTCTGTTCGGCGACGTGGTAGGACCCCCTCGAGCATGCCCAAAACGAAGAGCACATCCACCTCACCGACCTGTTCTCCCGACGCGACAACCCGAACACCGTTAGGGCTTGGGGGGAGTACTGTGCTTTCGGGTTCCCAAAGGCGACGGGCCAGAGCAACGAAAGCTCCGAGCGACATGGCCTTGTTTTCATCGGCACCGAAAATGGAGGCCGTATCTGCAATGGCGCGCTGCAACGCCGTATTGGCTCGCTGGTCCCGTTCTCTCGTTGCAGCATGGTCGCTCATCACCCGCTCAGGAAGTCCGCCCCCCTCAAGCAGCTTTTTGAAGGCGTCGAGCCAGCCAGCAAGGGTGAAGCTTTCGCGAGCCACGGATTGCCGCCAAGCCGTTAGGTGGGCAAGCCATGACTGCTCCGCTTGGCGCTCGCTGGCCCACTCCGTCAATTCAGCCCATGGATCTTCCAGGGTGGCAACTTGGCGTATTGCATCGATCGCGTGTTGCTTGAGAACTTCGCTCGACCCCGCATAGGATCGGCTCACCACGCTGGAGAGCCGCCGGACGTCCTTGGCCGAGATTGCTTCGAGGGTCTCCGCAACGAAGGAAGCAAAGCCATTCGTCATCAAAGGGAATTGGAAAGGAATGCTGAGGGTCACGCCGAGGCGTCTGGCCGACGCAATAAGCATCGGCGCGTAACTCTCACGGTCCCGTGCAACGATGGCAATCCGATGATGCAAGACGCCATCCTTGAGAGCCCGTAGGCAACCGCGAAGAGCCCATTCGGCTTCCGCCAGGATGTCGGCGGCACTCGATATCTCGACTAGGGGGACATCGAAAGGCATCTTCTCCACCTCGGGTCCAAAGAGGAGGCTGGCCCAACTGTCGTGGCTTCGCTCTTCAGATTCCACTACCAAGGTGACCCTGCTTCCGTTGCTTGCGAGCCAATCGAACCACTTCTCGGCCAAGGGATGCTGAACGTCGCCGACGATGGCGAGCACTCGCTTGACATGCGAAGCAGTGACGGTGCCGAGTTCGAAACAGCGATTGATGCGACTGGTCGCCGTACCTCGATGAAGACGGTCGAGACCGATGTCGATTTGACGGCCCAACCAGGCAAAGTCGCGGCAAAGGTCGTTCGATTCGCCAAGCTGGTCAAGGGCTTCAACGTCGAACCCCCAGTGGGAGAGTTCACTTAAGGTCTTTTGGAGAGACTCGTGGGTTCCCGCAAAGCGAGCCGAGGCCGCCAGGGGGGAAGATGGCGGAAGTTCGGAGCAAGCAAGACTGATCAAGGCCCGCAATTGGCCCTTGCTGATCACGGGCAAAGATGGTTCGCCAAACCCTACGAGGACGTTTCCCACGAGTTCGCCAAGAGACTTGACCTCAACTTGGCTGCCTTCGGGCAGAAGGTCTCGAAGAACCGGCAGGGCGTCGTCGGTCAGGCAGGTAACGACTCCCGGTTGCTTTGCGAACTCGGCCAAAACGTGACGCAAGTGCTTTGGCCCGGGCAGAACTTGGATTCGCTTGGCCCGCCTTGGACCTGCCATCAGCCACACCTACAGCGAGGACACTGGGGCAGACGTACTGGACGTTCGGTTCCGCAGTTCGGGCAGACAATGAACTGAGCTTCCTCAGTGGAATCCCAACCCGCCTCACGGAGTTTTTCTTCCTCGTGAATGCGCCGAAGCTCGTCCAGTGAGTAAGGGTCGCGTGTTCTTCGCAAAAGCGGTCGAATGGCCATCCCGATCGAGACGACGACCATGGCTGCCCCTGCGAAGGCGAGGATGTATCCCTGACGCACCGATCCTGAGATCGCGGAGCCTAGAATCACGGTGGCGATTCCGACAGCAGCCCAGGGGAACCACCGGGGCACCGTTAACGCTCCGTCTTCGAGCCCTTCGGCTTCTTGGGCTGGCGCCGACGGTTGCGTGCAATCGCTCGGGCGATTTCGGCGTACATTTTCGTTCTGGCCGCTGCTCCCTTCACGACCCCCATTTTCTTCTCTTTGAAGGTGTTGCTGACCCCGTGAAGCACGACCCGCATGACCCGAGCTTTCTGTCGCTTGGCAAAGGTGTTGATGGTCACCTCGACCCCCATTCGGATGTCCTCAAGATAAGGGATCGAATCGAAGAGTGACCGCCGAAGGGCCCTTTGACCGCTGATATAGGGTGAGATCCGCTGGGCGGTGTCGCTCCAGAATTTGCCGCCCCGGAAGACGCCCACGCACATTTCGCATTGGCCGGTGAGGATCGGCAAGATGATCTTGTCCAAGTGTTCTGGACGGAGTCCGGTGAGATCGGCATCGACAAAGGCGATGACCTTGGCATCCGTGGCCGCCACTCCGGCAACCATGGCGCCCCCTTTGCCGCGATTGACTGCCAACTCGATGACCTTGACCCCCTTGCGGCTGCGTGCCACCAATGCCGTGTCGTCCGTACAGCCATCGCAGACGACGATCACTTCTTTCGCGAGCTTCGCTCGCGAGACAACATCAAGCACCGCACCGATGCGCGCTGCTTCGTCCTTTGCGGGAATGATCACCGCCACCTTGACATCCGCCGGTTTTCGCTCGCCGCTCAAACTGCTCTCGGTCCTCTCCTACCCCGCAATTTTAGCTTACGGCGGAGGGCGGCGTGGGCTTGGCTTCCGGTTCGGCCTCGATGTGTTCGATGACTTCGCGAATCGCCGCGAGTTGATCCTCGATCGGCATATCGGTTTCGAGAGGAACGTGGATGAATCCGACTTTCTTGTCGCGGAAGCGCATGAGCGCCTCGTAATAGACGAAATTGCAGAGATAGGTCCCGGCGCTGAAACTGTGCATCAGGTGCGGATGGTCCGTAAGATGGCCGGGCTTGAGCAGCTTGGTTCCATCCCACAGGGTACCGCCGAGGACGCGCGGTGCATCTGGGTAAATCTCGCGCGGGCCAGGGGCTTCACCGTGAATATCGGGTGTTGTTCCAATCAAGTTTCTGGCGAAAAGTTCAATCCTGCACTTCGTTGAGCCACTCGCGACTCCGAGAAGGAGCAGGCGGTCGAACTGGGTGGGGTCGAGGCGATCGAGGAAGTAGCGAGCGGACCGATAGGAGACGTCGATGATTTCGTGGGAGCGGTCCACGCTGCGAGCGAGGACACCCGAGGGGTTGACCTCGACTCCAGGGAAAGGTCCAAACCCGGTCACGAGAGTTCGTGTGATGAGGACCTCACCTACGGACTCTTGATCACGGCTGGACTCGACGGGAACTTGGGGTGTCGATGATTCTCTCGCCATGGACTTGCTTAGTTCATTATGCGCCGGGCCCTGGCCAGACCGGGTCTTTTGGCGCACACGATGCTGTTACAGACGTGCATCGTAACCTAAAGGCCCCGGGCCCCTTTCCAACGCGACTCGAACGACGCAATATGCAGGTGGTCGGCAAGAGTCGGGTTCCGCCACACGCTGACAAACGCCTTCACGCTGGCTGGCGCGGGTGGATAGTGGGTTGTGCCGAGCACCTCAGCCGGATTGGCCTCGTAGATGGTCAGGACGATTCCGTTTGGACTCCATTCGTGAGTGATGACCCTCTGACCAGGCCCGATTTCGACTGGTCCGTCTTTCCAGTTCTCCGGCCCTAGTTCCTTTTTAGCGCTCGCGACGAGTTGGTCGAGCGGAACTCGCACGAGGTAGGTGCACAGCACTTTGCCAGATTGGAACGGACCTTCGACGAAGTAGAGGTCAGACCCATTCAGGAAGGCGTACGGCGGGCGGTTGCCCGACCAGTACACAACCAAGAACCCGGCAACGATCAGCACAGGGATCGCGGCAAAGAACCACCGACTGCGCCTCATGCTCTATTCGTCAACGCGCGAGAAGTAGATGACGGTGACCTGGTGAGCTGGGGTTAGGAACTCGCCATAGATGCGAGTGAGCATCGCGATGATGTCGTCGTGGGTCCGGAACTCGGGGTTTTCGCGCTCGATATCTCGTGGGGAAAGTTCCGAGATGGGCTTCACTTCGACTCGATCGAGGATGGCAGCGTAGAGCTTCTGCCTTCTCCCGAACCGGGGCCCAACCGTTACCCAAACGATCATGCCCGCTTGATACTTCTCGGACTTGTCGCCAAGTCGGATCGAGGCTGTCTTCCGGCTGTTCTGGAGGACGTCCTCGTACAGGTCACTGTAAAAGTTAAGGGCAAACATGGGAGTTCATTTATTGTAGCAAATCCCCCGCGAACCTGAACGGTCGTGATATCATGGGTCAACGTGAGCCTCAATCGGTACCTCGGATTTGCCCTGATGGGACTGCTTTCACCTGCTTGGGCGCAGCCTCCCGCCAAGTCCGAGCAAGATCCGGCGCACCCGCCGATCTCTGTCCCCACGTGAACCGGCTGACCCGGCGAGGGTGGGTTCCTCAGTTCGGGGGACAATAACAAGAAGTGGACGCTGTCGTTTCGGTACGTCGATGTTGACCTGCCTCGTCCACGGGTTCGGACCACCGTGATGTACCAGGTCGATCGTCGCCTGCAGCTTGGCTTGGAATACAACCCCAACGCCCGCGAGGTCGGGCTACTCGCGAACTACATGCTGACTTTTGAGTCGGCGAACGTGCCGATGATTAACCTGGGCACGTCCAGCGACCGAATTGGAACGCCCCCTGGCCCGCGAAGCTATTTCGCGACGTTCGCGAAGACCTTCTGGTCTCGCGTCGTGCCGTACGTCTCCATTAACTATTCAGAGCATGAGGGCGGATTCAACTTCCCGTTTGGAGCCAACATCTTTCTTGACAAGAACTGGGTGTTGCTGCCCATGCACGACGGTCGGAAGTCTCACGTCCTGCTCACGTATCGTGGGCAGGACGTGAGCGTCTCTTTGATGTGGGTGTGGTTCAAACACCCGGGTATCAGCATCAGTTGGGGATTCTAAACAATGAGCATGTCAGTCCTATTCTTTGCCTTAATCGCAGTCCAGGATATCCCTGTTGACATTCCCAAGGCGCAACTCCCAAAAACCGAACATTGTGTTGTCTGTGAGAGTAACGGCGAGGACCACGGCACAGAAAGACCCGCTGCGGGTGTGCGTTACAAGGGTAAAGCCTATTACTTCTGCAACGCCAAAGAAGTGACGGTGTTCAAAAAGGACCCGCTGAGCTTTATGCCTCCCGTCTTGCCGCGACCGATGCCCAGATTCGAACTGACTGACCTTGGTGGCAAGGTGTGGAACGACGAGAGCCTGAAGGGAAAGGTGGTGCTGATTGATTACTGGGCAACCTGGTGCGTACCGTGCCGAGAGATGAAGCCGATTCTCGACCGATTGCGCAAACAGTTTCTCGATAAGGACTTCGAGGTATTAAGCGTCAGCATCGACGAAAAGCGCGCCGATCTCGAGAAATTCCTCAAGAAAACGAAGTTCGATAACCCAGTCCTCCACGATCAAAAGCAAACATGGGCGAACTGGCGGATTCGGGTCGTGCCGACGTTCTTCTTGGTGAAAGAAAGTCAGATCATTGGGCAATGGAGTGGAAAACCCTCGGAAAAGACTCTCTCTTCGGCGATTCAGAGAGCGACAATGTCGAAAGTTAGGTGACGATAGTGCCGAAAGATAGGGGCGGCCCGCGGCGCGCACGTTCCATGATAGTTGTCGAAAGGAAGCGTAACAGGATTCTCCCAAACGCAAGTAGGCCCGAGCCGATGGCTCGGGCCGTTTTTTGTTCTTATCGCACTCTTATCAGGCTTCGACCAGTTCTTCTTCCGGAGCCGTCGATTCTTCTTCCACGACTTCCTCTTCGACGATCGCATCGGGGTCGAAGACAGTTAGATGAACGGTCGCATCAACATCGCGATGGAGATCGATCTCAATCGAGTACTTGCCAAGTCGCTTGATCGGCTCAAGCAAGCCAACCTGCTTCTTCTCGACCGAGACGCCTAGCTGTTCCTTGATCGCATCGGCGATCTTCTCGGACGTGATGGCTCCGAAGAGCTTGGTGTCGTCGCGACCTGCCTTGCCTTCGATCTTGATCGCCATGTCGTGGAGCTTTTCTTTCAGGGTTTCGGCACCAGCTTTGGTCTCGGCGAGCTTCGCGTCAACCCTTGCGCGGCGAGCTTCCAGGGCTTTCATTTGGCCACGGTCCGCCACGACGGCAAGACCTCGCGGGAAAAGGAAGTTACGGGCAAATCCGCCGGCGACGGTCACCACCTGGCCCTCTTTGCCGACCTTGGGCACGGTCTGGTTCAAAATCACTTTCATGTTCGTCTCACGCTCTTGTTAGTTCTGGAGGGGGATGGCGCTAGCGCCGGATCCCGATCCCGATGGAGGGCGAGTTCTTCTCGAACACGCGGTCAACGCCCAACCAGCCGGTCCAGTCCTTCCCGAAATCGAACCGAGCGCGCAGATCGAGCCGCGGTTCATTGAATCCGAAAAGATCGCCGCGAAGAAATACCCCCGGCGCGATCCGATAGTCTACCCCAACGCCGGGTCGACCGGCGTAGATTCCATACCGGTACTCACTCCCGTCGCCGAACGGCTGCCCCAACTGCAAGTTAAGCCGGTTGGTCTCGAAGGCATCCCAGAGACCGAGATGCACGTTCTGCTTTCCGATGGGCATGCTGGCCGAGAAGTCTGTCCGGAAGTAGTTTGGGCGCAGGTCGCGGGTCACGTCCATCCGAGTCTGGATCTGGTTCGTCTTGGGTGCTCCTGGAAGCTTGTCGATCGTCTTCTTGAACGTATTGAGCAACTCACTGGCTTCGTCCGCCAGTTTCGAGGCTTTGTTGGCGATTTCGACGGCCTTTTCGCTCAAGGTAATGCCGTTCTCAGTCATTTTCTCGGCGTTCGAGGCGATCTTGGTGCCGCTCTCGCTCATCGTCTTGGCGTTGGCAAGCACTTCCTCGAGGGACTGGCGTAGCTTGGGATCGGTCACAAACTTGGACATATCGGCCACGAGCGCGTTGCCGTTCTCGATCGTTTTGTTCATGTTTGCAAGCAATGTATCGAGCTTTCCTTCAAGCTTGCCGGCATCGGCCAGCTTGGCAATCTGAGTGCTCGTTTGCTCGATGTTCTTGACGACTTTCAAGCCGTCGCTCAAGATCGCTTTCACGGTTGCCTGATTCTGTGCGAGCACCCCATCGACGCGGTTCGCCAGCGTGGTGAAGCTATCGATCATCTTGTTCGTTTTGGCGATGAGCTGCTTGGTCTCGTTGATGGCCCCGCTGACCTGACCCTTGAGTTCGCGGTCGTTCAGTACAGCTTTCACTGCCTTAAGCGTATCATTGATCTCGCCGAGCATCTGATCGCTCTCGGGCAGAATCGACTGAAGCGCGCTCCGCTTGATGCCCTTGAAGCGATCACCAGCCTTCAGGAATGTTCCGGCCAACTGCTTGGGCGGAGCAATCTCCACCTGACGATCTCCAATGCCAATGAGGGCCGTTTCAAGAACCGCCACGCTGCCGGTCGGGATTTCGATGCCCTTGTTGATGGAGAGGCTGACTATCGCGCTTCGGGGACCGGCGAGCTTGACTTCGGAGACTTGACCGATGCTCACGCCCGCCATTACGACCTTTGAGCCCGCCGACAATCCGCCCGCATCGTCGAAGTCCGCTTCGTACTCAACGGTATCCGGTGCGAACATGCTCTTGCCCAGAATCTTGTACGTACCCAGTCCAAGCACGACGAAGAGAACGAGAAAGAGACCGACCTTCCATGCGCTCTGCATAGGCGGAGTATAGCCCCTGCAGTTGTCGCGCAAGAATGCCGAGAATTGGATCGAGCAGATATGAGCAAAGCGATTCAGTGCACGGACTTGGTGGTCAAGTACCGCCAGAAGAAAGGCGGCATCGTCAATGCCGTTCAAGGTCTCACCTTCGACGTGGCCCCTGGCGAGGTGGTCGGCTTTCTCGGCCCCAATGGGGCAGGGAAGAGCTCGACCCTAAAAGCCCTGATGGGTTTCGTCGAGCCAGTGTCGGGTGATTGCCGGATCTTCGACGTTCCGGCCGGGACCATCGATGCTAAGAGCCGCATCGGCTATCTGCCCGAGGTCGCGCTCTACTATCCGTTTCTCACGCCGTTAGAGACACTGGTGCTGTACGGTGAACTCCAAGGGCTCAGGGGTAAGGCGTTGCGAGCCGAGGCCCAAGAGCTCCTCGACCTGGTGGGATTGGGGCCGAACATGCAAAAGCAGAATAGGACGCTCTCCAAGGGCCAACTCCAGCGGGTGGGAATCGCGCAGTCGCTTCTTGGCAATCCAGAATTGCTGATCCTGGATGAAGTCACCAGTGGCCTCGATCCGGTGGGACGGAAAGAGCTCCGCAACCTCTTGAAGGATCGACAACGTCAAGGCGCGACGCTCTTCTTCTCCAGCCACGAGTTGGCTGAGGTCGAGATGCTCTGCGATCGGATCCTCCTGATCCACCGGGGCCGTTTGATCGAAGAGCGGATCGTCGATGCCCTCAAGGAAGAGCTGCGCCAGTACTCGCTAACCTTCACCGGCAGCGCCTCTATGGTCGGCATCACCGACGATATGGAGATCATCGCACCCGGGGTCGTTCGGGCAAGATTCGATACCAAAGACAGTCTCCTCGAAGCCGTTGACCGGGTCCAAAACCACGGCCGTATCCTCGATGTGGTCGCCCAGGAAGGTTCGCTCGAGGAGTACTTCGTGACCGCGATTGGGAGGGCAGCATGAGACTCCAAATTCGACCAGACCAGGAGAAACTCCTCAAACGGCTCTGCCTTACCTCACTCGCCGGCAGTATGACGACCCTGCGTCCACCCCGACGGCTGCGCAAGATATGGCGAATGACTACTTGGAGTGTTCGATGAAAAAAATCCAGATCTGGAAATCGTTAGCAAGAGGCGTCGTGCTGGAATCCGTTCGTCGCAAGGACCTCTGGGTCGTTGCCATTCTCGGCTTTCTCATCATGCTGAGTGCGGGCGCTCTCGGATTCTTCGGCATGCAGGGACTGCAGGTCTTCGCAAAGGACTTGGCCGTCTCGGTTCTCGGTATGTTCAGCACGATTGTCGCGATCCTCACCACGTGTCGCCTTATGCCCGAGGAAATCAAGAACCGGACGCTCTATCCCCTATTAGCACGCCCGCTTTCGCGTTTCGATTTGCTCTTTGGCAAGTTCTTGGGCGCAGTCGTTGTGAGCTGGATCGCGTTCCTGATGCTGGCTACGCTGACCAGCCTAGCCTTATTGACCTTCCACGTTCATTTCGATATCCTGATGCTTCAGTATCTCGTGGGAAAAATGATGGGTCTGGTCGTTGTGTGCGCGGTAAGTTTCGCCTTGAGTCTCTATATGACTCCTTCGGCAGCCGGAACCATGAGTTTTGTCCTTGCCTTTGGCTCGTCCATGATCGTGCGCGCGCTCGTAATGGGCTATGAGCAGGCATCGCCGGCGATGCAAGGGTTCTTTAGGTTCCTCAATGCGCTCGTGCCGCAGTACGGATTGTTCGACTTCGGCAGCCGTGCCGCCAACGTGGCCTGGGGGCCGGTACCAATGTGGGTGCTTGGCTCATTGGCGGTTTACATGCTGGTCTACTCGTCGGCGATGCTCAGCATTTCGTGGGCGAAGTTTAGGAGGCAGGCCGTCTGATGAAGCCTTTCGTGCCAGTTTCACTATCTTTTGCGGCGCTGGCCGTGACAGGATATGGAGTTTCTGGGCTGAGCAATACCGTTAATCCACCGGGTCGGCCGCCTGGATTGGACATGCATGAAACGCATGCGAGTGCATCATTGCTTGGTCAATTCAGGACAAGCATTTCGAGTTGGCTATGGGTCAGGACGGATCTCTACCTGCACAACGGCGTCGAGATGCGCCCCCTCACGGATTACGAAAGGCAGCAAGGTAATCGAGGTTCGAGTTCGACCGACAATCACGACAATGCCCTCCACGACGATTCTAGCATAACCACAGTCGTACCTCGAAAAGAACACGACTTTCGTGGAGTGTTCGGAGATATCGAGCGTGCAACAAGAGCCTACAAAGACATGCGCGGCCACGACCACAATGATCCGGTGAGTGTCCTTCCGCTCTTTCGACTGATGACTTGGGTTGATCCGGAGTTCATCCCCGGATGGACCACCGCTTCCTCTGTACTTGCTCGGGATCGAAGCGAGTCCAGCCTGAAGAAGGCACTGGACTTGCTGGAAGAAGGACGGAGCAAGAACCTTGAATCCGTCGCGCTCAACGGCGAAATTGGTTATCTTCTGGTATCGCGAAAGGGTGATTTCGTCGGCTCATCGGTGTATTTGGAACGCGCCCGCGACCTCAGTAAGGCTGAGGGCAGATGGCTTAATGAAGATGACAAGGAAGCATTGCCTAACGTGTATCGATGGCTTTCACTCGGCTATCGTGAGCGCGGGATGCTGGCGAAAATGTACGAACTCCTCCGTGAGGGTGCCCAGCGATTTCCCGATGATCTTGTTCTCCAGCGCATGCTCAATGCACCTCCGTCTCCGCTAAGACCAGTAACCAAGGCTGGCGAGGAGGCCACGAGTTTCGTCACTCCCGAGAGTTTGGATGAGCATGAGGAACATGGACATGAGCATCATCACGATCCTGATCACGATCATGGTCATGACCACTAACCTGCAGACCAAGCAGCTGGAGCGCGGGCTTCAGTCCTCCTTCGGTTGCACTTCAATTCTCTTTGAGAAGTCAGGGTGAATCGACAAAGATCTCAGTCTTCCGAGGCACGCTGAAGTCGCTGACTCAAAATATCGACTGAAGCGCTTAAACGGGCAAAGGGAACTGAAATCCTCGAACTCGACGGACTGAAGTCCTTCGTCCGAAGGCGGACTGAAGTCCGCGCTCCGTTAACTCGTCAGGCGAATAAGGCCATCGGCCCAGACCCACGGCTGCTCGGCGTCTTCGTGCTTGCAATAGACGTAAGCGTCCTTATCGAAAGACTTGAAGTAGTCGGCCCAATCCTTGAGCATCGCTTCGTCGTAATCACTTTTCCGTAGGCGGACGTAAAGCACGCGGCCCGTGTCGCGGCGCTGGGCGTCGTTATCGTCGGTGTCGGCCCCCACCCAGGCAATCTGGTGAGATCGCAAGAGGCTCTCGACTTCGGGGACATGCCAAGTGTCGTTGCGAAACTCTAGGGCGTAACTCAGGAGTGCGTCTCTGCCCGGACCGTCCGTGGGTTCCTCTCCGGAAGCGCGTGCTGAATCGCCCATCGTGGCAGGGAGCGCATCGAGGAACGCTTTCAAGCGATCGTCGTCGCGCTTGAGATTTGGAGGAAGCTGGATGAGGATCGGGCCGAGCTTGCCTGCATCCGCCATGGGTCGCAGCCTCTTGAGGAAGAAGCGAACCGAGTCGAGGCTGTCCGGCTTCAGCCGCGAGATGTGCGTTACGTTGCGGTGCATTTTCGGTGCGAACTGGAAGCCATCCGGGGTTCCGGCGATCCAACCGGCGACGGCTCCTTCGCCCGGCATCCGGTACCAAGTTCCGTCGGCCTCGACCGTGATGAAGCGCTCAGAGTAGTAGGCCAGATACTGTTTCTGCTTCAGCTCCGGGGGGTAGAACAGCCCCTCTCCCTGCCACTCCTTGTAGGAGAATCCCGATAGCCCGACCCTGACACTCACCCCGGAATCCTACCTTTTCGAGAATTTCATCGAATGCGGGAACAATTCGGCGAGTGGAGGAGTTATACTGTTTGTAAGCGCAACAGTTGCATGCGCAAATAATTGGAGACGAATGATGATTAACACTCGACGTATTGCTTTGACCCTTGGCGTTCTCGCCGCCACCACCCTGAGCCAAGCGGCTCCAACGACGTTCAAGATCGGTGGCGGCACACCCGCCCAACAGATCGCGACGGTCGAAAGTGTGACCGACTTCGAGACCTTCACCGGGCGCACCGACGACGTGAAAGGCACCTTGGTCTTTGACCCAATCAAGAAGACCGGCTCGGGCAGTCTCCAGATCTCGGTCGCCAAAATCGACACCGGAATTCCGCTGCGCAACGAGCACATGATGGCAGGGCAATGGCTTGACGCTGCCAAGTACCCGACCATCAACTTCGAGACGACTTCGGTCAAGTCGATGGGCGGCGACAGATACTCGGTGACCGGGAAGTTCACGATGAAGGGCGTGACCAAATCCCTCACGACCACCGCCACCGTAAAGCACCTCAAGGCCAGCGACGCCACCCGCAAAGCGAATTTCAAGGGTGACGTTCTTCAGGTCAAGACAAGCTTCAAGGTTAAGCTGAGCGACTTCGGCATCACGATCAGCGGTCCCGCCACTGGCAAGGTCTCCAATACGGTGACGATTTCGACGACGGTCTACGCCCAGTCGGGATCTTAAGGAGCAGCCATGAAGATCCTCCGTATCATGAGCCTTGTCGTCGCTCTGCTGTCGCTGCTGGCCCTCGTGGCCAGCTTCCCCATCGAGAGTAGCTACGCATCTAAGGCGGTTCTCGCGCAGAGAGTCGAGCAGAGCGAGGCGTCCTCACTTTTTGGCGAAACCGGCGCGAAGATCGGTTCGCCCCAGAGGCTGGTGATCAGCGACAAATCGGTCTTCCTGCCTGGCGGTGAGAACGGCGTCCAGCTCGTTGACGAAGCGAAGCTCAAGGAGAAGGGCATCTATCCGCTTCAGATGCAGACCGTGACCTACGTCATCGGCTTGACACGGGTGGGATCGGGCGTGGCGGTGCTGGTTGCGCTGGCTGGAATCTGGCTGACCGGGCGAAGGAAAGTCACCGGCGGGCCCCTCCAAGCGGTCAGTACTTGATTATCGGAACGGTGAGGGCTTGGGGCATCGTATGCACTCGGTATGAAGCGATGCCTCACCGCCGTTCTCCTTCTATCCCTCTTCGCCGCCGGACCTTTCGTGCTGGTGGCCAACGCCAAGCCCGATTTCGCGGCCAAGGAGAAGAAGGCCTGCAATTATTGCCACCTCAGTGACTATGGTGGAAAGGGTTGGGGATTCCGGGGGCTCTACTACAAGCACAACGGGCTCTCGTTCAAGAAATTCACCGAGAAGAACGAAGCTAAACTGGCAGGCGTCAATGAAGGATCTATGGGCCAGGCGGCAAAGCCGACCAAGCCGTATCCCCCGAAGAAGAAAAAATGACGCTTAAGACTGGTTTCTCCGTGTTGTCGCTGATGCCCACGCTGGCCTTAGCGACGATTCACTATGTGGTTCAGCCTGACCCAGGCGGACAGAAGATCAATGTCACGATTCGGGTAGACAAGTCGGGACCGAATACCGCCTTTCGCATACCCGCATGGTGTCCAGGCTTTTACACGCTCAAGAATTACCAGGAGAAGATCAGCGACGTTCGCTTCGTTGATGGGCAGGGCAAGGCCGTCGAGTTCAAGCGGCCCGATCCCCGCGTTTGGCAGGCCGCAAATACCGGCGGACCTCTGACCATGACCTACTCTGTGCTCGGTGATGACGGTGGCCTTGGCTTCTTTGGCGTGAACGTCCGATCGCACACCGCGTTCATCAACGGTCCCGCAGCGTTCATGTATGCCGATGGGCGGAAGGGTGAGGCGATTACCCTAGAGGTCAAGAAGCCTGCGGCTTGGGATGAGGCGGTCGCTTTGGACAAGAACGCTCAGGGCTATTACACGGCGGGCGACTACGACGAACTTCTCGACAGCCCGATCCGGCTTGGCAAGTTCGAGCGTCGCAAGTTCACGGTCGAAGGCATTCCGTTCGAGGCGATCTTCGCCTCCACCAATCAGAACTACAACCCCGACCTAGATGCCCAGGCGAGGATGCTCTCGCAAGTGAGCATTCCCGCCATCAAGCTGTTTGGCAAGGCACCATTTAAGCGGTATATCTACTTCATTAACCTTGCGATAGGTGACTTCGGTGGCGGGCTGGAGCATCGGGCGTCGACCGTGATGGCAATGCCGAACACGAAAGCGCTGGACCTCATCACCCTCGCCTCCCACGAGTACTTCCATGCGTGGAATGTTAAGCAGATTCGTCCCGAAGTTCTTGGGCCCTTCGACTACACTCAGCCGGTTCGAACGGCGAACCTCTGGTTCGCCGAAGGCGTGACGGACTACTACGCCGATCTCCTCGCCTACCGTTCTGGCCTGCTGGATCAGCGCTGGTACCTGCGGTCCTTGGCGGGCAACATCTCCGAACTGCAGCGCAGCAATACGCGCAAACAAATGACCCTCGAAGACGTGTGTCGACAGACCTGGGAGCACAGTGGATTCGATGTAGGAGACCTGAGCTATTACACAAAGGGCCTCGTTGTAGGGGCCGTCTTTGATGCCGCGATCCGGGAAGCGACCCAGGGCAAGAAGTCCCTGGACGACGTCATGCGCCTCATGTTCACCCGCTATCGTCTCCCCCAGCCTGGCTACGCCGAAGACGCGATTCGGACCACCATCAACGAGGTGGCGGTGAAGGACCTGTCCGACCTCTACGAAGTCATGCTGCGATCGACCAAGGAAGTCCCGTACGAGCGACTTGCAGGCGTTGGACTAAGAGTCGTGCCGCCGAATCGTGAAGTTTCAACCCTTGGCGCGACTCTGGAAGGCAGCAAAGTCGCGGCGATTGAGGACGGCTCGCCCTGGCAGGTTGGCGACGAGATCATCAACGTTGATGGCAAACCGTTCTCGCTCGGCGCATTCTATCAGCAGAATGCCAAGTACGAAGTCGACGTCAAGCGTGGCGACAAGGTGGAACAGATCCAGGTGCCGCTCACCAAGCGAACCGTCGGCCGCTGGATCGTCGAGCCCGATCCCTTTGCCACCCTCGAACAGGCTAAGCGTCGGTCTGAATTCCTGGCCCGATAGCGGCTGATTGATAATGCGCAATGTGTGAGATGCTGGGCACCTGAAAGTACTGGGTGTAAATGCCGATTAATAGGGTGTGAGTCCCGTACTGGAACCCCGCCCGAAGACGGTCCATCAGCTTCAGCGCGAAGTCACGCCGACTGGCGTGGAGAGGACATTCGGTCCCGAAGAGGTGATCGTCAGCAAGACGGACCTCAAGGGGCATATCACCTATGCCAACGAGGTCTTCTGCCGGGTCGCCGGCTACGATCGCGCCGACCTGATTGGCGCGCCCCACAGCATAGTCCGCCATCCAGGAATGCCTCGCTGCGTGTTCAAACTTCTCTGGGAGACCATCGCCGAAGGTCGCGAAATCTTCGCCTATGTGAAGAACATGGCCAGGACCGGCGACCACTACTGGGTCTTTGCTCACGTCACACCCACCTTCGATAATCGTCACCAGATCATCGGCTATCACTCGAATCGGAGAAGTCCAGCCCGAAGAGCCATCCAGTTCTTCGAGCCGATCTATGCCGAACTCTGCGAGATCGAGAGACGCCATTCTGATCGTAGGCTCGGTCTCGAAGCGTCATTCGCCCATGTCGTAAAACTCCTTCAATCCCAAGGCATCTCCTATGACGAACTCGTTTTCTCCGTCACGCCCGACTAAGGTCCGCACTGAGGACGATCTCGAAGGCTTCCTAGCCGAAGCGTCTGCTGTTTGTCGTGCTGCTTCGAAGGGCGATCTCGAGCCACGGATTCAGAACATCCCGGACCAGTCCAACCTGGCTGAACTATCCTTGGCCGTGAATTCACTTCTCGATTCGACCGATGCGTTTGTGCGCGAGTCATCGGCTGCGCTTCATGCTGCGAGTGAGCGGCGGTATTACCGCAAGTTCATGGCCAAGGGCATGCCCGGAAGCTTTAGGCGCGGAGCGGCGACGATCAACGAGGCCAATTCAGCCATGAAAGCCCAGGATGCAGCCATTGGCCTCGCCAAGGAGGGCCGAGCCGAGGTTTGTCGCGAGCTTCAGGAATTGGTTGACGCCTCAGGGGACCGCATTGACCGCGTGGTCGCTGACATCGACGGAATCATGAGCGGCATCAAGGTGCTGGCCCTCAACGCGCTCATCGAGGCCGCTCGAGCTGGCGACGCAGGTCGTGGCTTTTCGGTTGTTGCGTCTGAGGTCAAGAAGATGGCTGACCGGACAGCCGATTCAATGAACGGGATCAGCGAGGAAGTGAGGCTGTTCCGGTCCGAAGCAGGGCGCGTCCTCGCGGCGATCCAAGAAAGCGAAGCGTAACAAAATTGGCCCTCGCTGTTCAGATGCGAGGGCCAAAGGAAGGTAAGGCGACGCCCTACTTGTTGCGTCGTCGGCGTCGACCGATAAGGCCGATCGCGCCTAGACCGAGAGCAGCAAGGCTCGCGGGCTCGGGAACAGGGCGGAAGTAAGCGGTGTTGCCGCCGCCGGGGAAGGTGCCGTCCACACGGAGGTGGAAGCCAAAGTCCTCGACCGTGCCGGTCAGAGTCGTGTAGTTGAACGTCAGCGTGTTGTTGATGAAACCGTTGTTCGGGTTCGTCTTCCAACCGCGAATGCCGTTGCCCGAGTCGAAGGTCCAACCGTTTTGGTTGGTGCCCGTGCCCCCCATGTCGTTGTTGTCGTCGAGTGCCCAGACGCCGAACGCCTCGGTCACGTTGTAAGTCACGCTATTCCAGGTGACTGTGGGGGCTGGACCGACGACGAGGTCGATCTGATTGCCGGTTCGGTTCACGCTCACGCCCGAAAGCTGGGCGTAATTGAACGAACTGACGGATTGGGCTGAAGCCACGCCGGCTACCGCCATCGCGGCGACGATAATAAAGCCTTTCAATTGCATCTTATTTCCTTTCCTCCGATAATGGAATCTGAACTGGAATATTCTACTACAGATATTGCGCCATGTATATTAATTCCATCTGAATCAGGCATCGTTACGGGCCAAATTGTTCCTGTGAGCCGTAAAAATACGGGGATCTGACCTAGGACCCACGGAGTGCCCAATTTGGATTTCTGTTCTATTGCAACGGATAGACATTTGATAGACCCTAGGAGATACGCAGGAGAGGGTTATACTCTCATGCATGGAGCCTAAGAGCCGATCCCGTACCGGCACGCTCCGACCCTTCCGTCACCGTGACTTCTCGCTGATTTGGACGGGGGCGTTTTTATCCTTCACCGGAAGTTGGATTCAGAGCGTGGCCCAGGGTTGGCTGGTCTATGACCTCACGCGTGACGAAGCAAAACTGGCCTTCGTGACCTTCTGCGGGATGGCCCCTTTGTCGCTCTTCGGGATTTTCGCGGGGACCCTTGCCGACACTCTCAACCGCCGGGTCGTGCTCGCCTTGTCCCAGGCGACGTTCGGTATTGGAGCGCTGTTCCTAGCCTACGTGACCTACACCGGCGTCGTTCAGTACTGGCACATCGTCACCGTGGCCCTGATCCTGGGCTTCGTGAATGCGATCGAGATTCCCACCCGGCAGTCGATCGTGGCATCAGTAGTGCCCGCAGAGGATCTCGCGGCTGCGGTCCCGATCAATGCGCTGACGTTCAATGCTGCGCGCATGGTGGGACCGGCCGTGGGCGGCATATTGCTTGCCCAGTTCGGTGCCGGTACGTGCTACTTGGTGAATGGCATCAGCTACCTGGCCCTCATCTTGGCGGTCCTCGCCGTCAAAGCCGATCTGCGCGCGATACCTCGCGAACCGGAGCCCATGAAGGACCTCCTTTTGGGCGGCATGAGATACACCTTCCACGACATCCGGCTCAAGACGCTCTTCCTCATGGAGGCCACGGTCTCCCTGTTCGGCCTCTTCTACATTGCCCTCATGCCGGCCATCGCCCGCGACATGCTGAAGCTTGGCAAGACGGGATTGGGAAACGCCTTCACGGCGATGGGGGTTGGCGCGGTGATCGGGCTGATTTCAGTGGCCCACCTGTCGAGCAAACCTTACAAGGCCATTCTGACTCGCCTCGCGATGACGGCGATCGCGATCGGGCTCATTGGGCTAGCATTTTCACGCTCAGAGTGGACGGCGTTTCCGTTGCTGGCGTTGGTCGGCGGGGCCAGCGTGATGCAATTCAATACCACCAATACGCTCTTTCAGCTGATCTCGCCCCCCAATCTTAGGGGACGGGTCATCGCGATGCATGTATGGGCCCTATCCGGGCTCGCGCCCTTCGGCACTCTCTTCTTCGGTTGGCTGGCGACGGTCACCACCCTCTCCAACACGATTCTCGCTGGAGGGGTTGCTGTCATGGTTGGGGCAGTGTTGGCTTGGATCCATCGGGACCGGCTGAAGGATGCCGAGGGGAACGTCGGCACGAGCCATCCGACGGCTACCGGCACAACACTTTGATGGACGACGGCCGGCGCGGCCTTGATGATGAAGGGTGCGCCGAGGTTTGCCAACTGCGGAGGATCCTCGAAACTGGCGGCGCCGGGGTGCACCATTCATCAGCCCGGCCACACAAACCCTCGACCTCCCGACCGTGACGGTTCAAGGCGTGAACCGTCACAATAGCGGTATGAAGCGCTCTTGGATGGCGGTCGCCGCTCTCGCGGTCCTGGTCGGTTGTGGTGGCGGCGGTGGCGGCGGGGTTAACCCGCCGCCCGATCCCGGTTACATCAGCAAACTCGAGCCCGCCGTCGAATTGCACGTCGATCAGATCGTGCGGGACTACCAGTTCTCGGACAACATCCCTGGTCTCTCGGTCGGGGTCGTGGCGGGCGGTAAGGTTGTGCTCGTGAAGGGCTATGGCGCGGCTGAGATCAGCTCGGGGACGCCGGTCGATGCGAACACTTACTTCGAGATTGGCTCGTGCACCAAGAGCTTCACGTCTTTTGGCGTGCTTCGGATGGTCGATGACCCGACGCTGATCCGCAAGCAGGGGATCGCGTCGCTGAATCTCGACGAGAGGGTGAAAACTTATCTCGTAGGCAGCCCCAACGTTCAGATTCCGCCCGACTGGGACAACATCACGGTCCGTGAGCTTCTCAGCATGACCAGCGGCATCCCCGATGGTTCCAGTAATACGTCGATCTGGCAGATCGTCATAGCGACTGCCGCCGGCAAGCCGCTCGAATTCGACCCGAGCACGGGGTACTGCTACAGCAACCCTGGTTACATGATTTTGGGCGAGTTGATCCAGCAGTTGAGCGGGATGAGTTACGCCGATTACATGGCGACCTACGTCTTCACGCCGCTTGGCCTGGACAAGACCTTCATCCACACGCCGAACAACACGCCGCTGGGCCTTGCAACCGGCTACGAATGGACGGGCGCGGCTTGGGATACTCCAGCCCCACGTTCACCGCTGTCGAGCTTCAGTTCGGGTGCCGTCATCACCACTGCAGGCGACCTCGCCAAGTTCCTCCTCGCCCTTGAGCAGAAGAAGATCCTCAAAGCGGCGACTTACACGACGATGTTCAAGGCGGTCGAGCTTCCGCTCCGTTCGAGCGAGTGGGGCTTGGGATGGAACTGCATCGATGACGACACGATCAAGATCTATCGTAAAGACGGCGGACTTCCCGGATATTCAGCCCAAATGTCGATCTACAAGACCGAGGGCGTCTGTGTGGCGCTCTGCACGAATGAAACCGGGGTGCCGACGGCGAAAATCGCGGCTGACATCGTTGCGGCGATCAAGAAGGTCGACACCGTGCCAAACCCAGCACCGCCAATTCAGGATTGCGACTGAGTCACTTCTTGAGTCGCTGGTAGATCGCCTCGGCGATGAACGAGAGTGGCACGAGAATAGCCATCGCCACCAGCGCGCTAGGGGCCGACTTCGCGATGTAGATGGTCAGGACGCCGAACATGCCGAGGCAAGCGAGGATCGCGAGCCAGACGATGAGTCGGCTCGCTCCGGTCTGATTCGTCAGCTTCAGGTGCGCCGCGTTGACGGCCGCGTAGACCAGCAAGAACGCTGCGCTGCCCATCATGGCAACGCTAGACAGATCAAAGAGCAGGATAAACACGAGCACGATGAGGGAGGTCAGGAAGAGCCCAGTCGTACCTTGAAGAAACGCTGGCTTTCCCCAAGACCTTGGCAGCTGACCGTCATCGGAAACCGTCGTAACCACGTTGGAAGCCCCAAACAGCGTCGCATTGATGGCTGATGCCGTGGAGAAGAGAGCCGCGATGGAGATGAGGGTGAAACCGAACTGGCCCAAGAAGGGCCGTGCGGCTTCGGCAAGCGCATAGTCACGCGCACCCAAGATTTGGGCCACCGTCAGGTTGCCGATGACGGCGATCGAGACAACGACGTAAATGGCCGCCACCGAGAAGACGCTGAGGTAGAGGGCTTTCGGCAACGTCTTGGCCGGATTCGCCATGTTACCAGCCGCGTTCGCAACCAATCCGAATCCTTCATAACCAATGAAGAGGACACCTGCGCCGAAGAGCACCTGCTCGAACCCAGGCCACGTCGAAGGTGAGAGGCGTTCTGGCTGGACGTAGAGGAGGCCGCCGAGGGCAAAGAGGATCAAGAACGTTAGCTTGATCGCGACGATGATCGACTCCCACTTGCCGACCGAGCCCGCGCCGAGCATGTTGACAAAGGTGAAGAGCACGACGACGCCAAGTGCGATCCCCTTGAGAAGCATGCCCGACGGATCGGAGGTCACGAAGGTCGCTGCGTAAGCCGCGAAGCCGTGAGCATAGAGGGCAAGCGAGATCAGGTAGCCCAGCCACATGAAAAGGTTGATCCCGCCGCTGAGAACGCCAGGTCCGAACCCTTTCACCAAGAACTCGACGGCTCCGCCCGAAGAGGGAAAAACCGCTCCCATCTTCGCATAGGAGTACGTCGACAGGAGGGCGACCACGCCGCCGACCAAAAAGGATAGGGGCATCGCCGAGCCCGAGGCTTGAGCCACGACACCGAGAATCGAGAATATCCCGGCTCCGATCATGCCGCCGATTCCGAGGCTGACGGCCCCAAACAGGCCGATGCGCTCCGATTTCGCTTCCGTGCTCGGTGAACTCACCCGGCAAGCATACAGCAAAGCGGGGTGAAGCCATCAGCTTCACCCCGCCCTGGAAAGAAGGACTTAGAAGTCCTGGATGTCAGCGATACACGTGCCCGGCACGCCGTGCATGTCGCCGAAGTTCGGAGTGCCGCCCGGGTGGGGAACGCACTCGAACGCGGCTTCGCTGTTCGGGAAGTCCTTGATGCCACAACCGTTCAACGTGGCCTGAGAAAGGCGAACCTTGAAGTCATAGTAGTACGGTCTGGTGCCATAGCTGGAGTAGTTCGTGCATCCGGCCTGAACCCGTCCACCGTGCGGCATGCCACTGTAGCGAGCGTACTTCGTGTGGCCGTCCATGTAGGAGAAGACCATGCCACCAGTGTGGCGAGGCCAAACTTCCCACTTATACCAATAGTCGATCCAGCCGCCGGTCGTTTCCGTGCGGTTGTACCGACGCGGGAAGTACCCATCGGTGAATCCGAGGGTCTCGGAAGGGAATGGAATGTTCGAGTTGTTCTGCGCCCAGTACGAGCGTGTCACAAGGCCGCTAGGTGCAGGGTTCAAGACCATGCCGAAGACGCCCAGATTGAACGTGTAGGCGGCGTAGCGGAAGTTTCCTTCCGGCTTACAGGTACCGCATCGTCCGCGGATGAAGGCGAACAGGCTCTGGCCGTACTGGTTGTTGCGCCAGTCGCCGGTGTAGTCCTGGCCAGGCTTTCCGGTCGGATAGCTCGGACAACCCACAATCTGATCGCTCTTCATGTAGGGCGCAAGTTTGTCGAAGACGAAGGAGACGACGCCGGTCACGCGGTTGGCGCTGACCCCGAGTGGGTTCATGTCGTCGTTGTCCCCGTGGTACATCAGCGTCGCCTGGACGTGCTGACGAAGGTTGCTGATGCAGGCAGTCTTCCGCGCCGCTTCTTTCGCTTGCGCGAAGACGGGGAACAGAATCGCCGCTAAGATGGCTATGATGGCGATCACGACAAGCAACTCAATGAGCGTGAACGCGCGCTGAGAACGATTTCGCAAAAGGATCCTCCAGCAATGAATGCGTAGGGTCTACTTTACTCGAAACTTGGTGGATCTCCAAGAGAAACTTGAAAATTCTGCACAAAAAGCCGAACAAAAGTGCAGCGCTGTCCGTCGAATCTCGTTTGGCTCAGGAGCCCACGCGGCGCTGCTTAGCGCGCCAGACGTAGCCCTCAAGTGTGGCTTCGGCGGTCGCCAAGTAAACATCCTCGGCGACGGTGCGCGTCCCCACGAAAGTGACTGATCGCGAATCGCGCTCGATCCGACCGGCGACGGTGACCGCTCTTGCGCCAGGGGCCTCGGTGAGAACAACGTCTTCAATTCGGATTCGATCGTTCTCGAGTGTTCGCTCGATCGCTTCGGCCGTTGCAAGAGCGACTGACTCAAGATCGGTCTCATTATCGCGATAGTGTGACGCGGCATAGGGTCTACCGTCAAGCGTCAAAAGCACGACCGTCGGACCGCCATCCTCATCCACTGCAACCTCAACCACCTGGAATTCCTGGCTCGAAGCAGGGTCCTTCGGGACTTCCCGACCCCTCAGCTTCTTCATCCGCATGCAGTCTTTGCTGGCCAGGTTGATGAGGCTGTCGACGGTCGCCGCGAAGTGGATGCTTTCCCGCTCCTTGGAGCGTTTTCCTCCCGACAAGCCGACGCTGACCGATACCGGCTCGCTGATACCTTGGAGGAGCACGGATTCCAAGGCCCGTTCGACATCCAGCTTGAGTCGTTCGGCTCCATCGCGGTCGAGGACCATTCCCATGGCGAACTCATCTCCGCCGAAACGCACGAGGACATCCCACTCGCCGGTCAGGAAGTGGCGCAGCCGACTCGCAACGCTCTGCAGGATGCGGTCACCGACGATATGGCCGTACTTCTTGTTGTAATTGCCAAAGTCGTCGATGTCGAGAAAGAGAATCGTAATCTCCCGGCCTTCGGCGAGGCGGTCCATCCCCCACTCGCGAAGCTGGTCGCTCCAAGGCAGATTGGTCAGCGGGTCCCATGATCGGCTGAGCTCGTCGAGCAGCATGTTCGAGGTGAGCATGCCGACATACTGCTCGCCGCGCAGAACCGGGGCGATCACGATGTCTTCAACGATGAACTGACTGGCCGCGCGCTTGGCATCAGAGGCGGCATCGACGGTCAGGCGAGGCTGTTCGAGCCACTTGCCGACTTGCTCATTTTCGGGCGCGCGCAGGATGGATTCCTGGTTAATAACTCCCTTGAACTTGCCCCCATCGACGACGCCAAGAGACGTGAGGCGGTGCCCGCGCATAAGATGCAGCGCGGTACCCACCATGTGGTCAGAGTTGACCCACACGGCCAGCAGCCTAAGTTCTTCGATGGAGCGCATGGGCAGGGCGGGACCCGAGTTAGATTCTAACCGTGTGTTCTCAGTCACGCTAACGGCAAACTTGCCGGATGTGCCTTCTTCGGGGGGCTGTCGTTCCTTCAATCCAGTGATGCCACCAGGGCCTTTGCGCAGTCAGCCTTCAGTCGTTGGCAAGTGGCCCGATCTTGACGTGCCATCTTTTGCGCGCGGCAATAGGCTTCGCCTGGACTCAAACGGAAATACGAAGCGACCTCCCCTTCTGATAATCCCATACGGTCAATCATAAGATAAACGCTCAAATCAGTCGTTAGGTTCACCTTATCATCGGTGTGTTCGCCCTGGTCAACCACTCGGCTCACCGTCTCGTGGACCTGATCGCGTAAGTCGCAGCCGGAATTGTCCACCAAGTACGGCCCCAAGATTCCGAGGCCGCGCAAGACCTCGTCCGTTTCGACCCACCGCGTCTGAACAAGCTTTAGCCGACGCATGGCGCCGAGAATTGCGTTGCCATCCCAACTCATCTGGCGGGAAATGAACCGAAAGATCGCGTTCGAGAGCGTAAGTCCTTCCAAGGAGGCGATTTGGCGGCTCACGAGTTCTCGTTCGTTCGGGGTGGGAATCGAAATCGTAGCCATATGCCAATCACGTATCCCGGGAAGAAATCCGCGGATGGAGCGACTGAGACGGGGAGCAGTGAACGCCAGCATCGTGGGCCGACCTGCTTGAACCCTTCTTTCGAGGCCGTTGCGAACCGCTTGGCGAAGTCGCGATCTGGCCAGAGCCCCCTGGGCGTCGTCCAAGATGAGCGGGCCCTGTTGGTCCCAGCGTGCACCTGCCTCAACCCATTGGGCCGCGCTCAAGACCTTTGCGGTGATTCCAAGATCGCGGCGAATGACGCTGGCAGCGCCCTCGAGCAAATGGGACTTGCCCCAGCCGCTTGGGCCGACCAATGCCACGAATGGCGCGAGGCCATTGGCAAACATGAGGGAGGCCTCGATCGCCTTGACATTCGAGGAGATGGCGGCATAGGAAGCGAAGCCCGAGCGGGCTTTTTGAAAAAGGGCATCCGACAGGCGAGGACCCACCCATTCCGTATCGGTTCGTCCGGTCAATTCCGCTGCCATCGTTCCTCCCAACCAAATCATCCGCGCAAGGCCCTCATCGCGCAGTACCTCACCATTCTGTTCGCGGTCCTCGGCAGAGTCAAGGGGCGGAAAACGGCGATTTTCGCTGTCTTTTGACGGCAGGGGCCGTTAATGCCCTCTTAATTTCGCGGGTTTTCGTGCTTTTCCACGAATTGTTCGCCGCCCCCCGTTTGCGGGTACACCATGCGAATGCGCCTTATTGCCGACGAACACGAACGGTTGGATCGGTTCGTCGCTCGACTGTTGCCCGAGCATAGCCGTTCCAAACTCGCCAAGCTCATCGAATCGGGAGAGGTTGCGGTGGACGGCGTAGAGCGAAAGGCCTCCTTTGCACTCCGACCGGGCATGGAAGTGGAAGTGCGCGGAACCCCCGAGACCGCGATCCACGACCTCACTCCCGCCGACATTCCCCTTGATGTCCTGTACGAGGACGAGCACCTGCTGGTCGTCAACAAGCCGCGCGGAATGGCGTCCCACCCGGCCCCCGGGAATCGTAAGCCGACCCTTGTCAATGCGCTTCTGTCCCGGTCGCATGCCCTGAGCGCGGAAGGCGGTGAGTTTCGCCCCGGCATCGTCCACCGCCTCGATAAGGACACGACGGGATTGATGGTCGTGGCAAAGAGCGACGCGGCCCACCGACATCTCCAGGCCCAGATCAAGGCGAAGACGGCGGAGCGGCGGTATGTGGCGCTGGTTTGGGGAGGCTACGAGCAGGATCGCTTCTCCGTCGAAGCACCCCTCGCGCGAAACCCCTTTAATCGGCTCCAGATGAAGGTCGATCCGAAGGGGAAGCCGGCCGTCACGCACTTCAAAGTCCTCGGCAAGGTCGATTCGATGTCGCTGCTGGCTGTCCGTCTGGAAACCGGGCGCACCCATCAAATCCGTGTCCACGTGGCCTGGATGGGTCATCCGGTGCGGGGCGACGACCTCTACAGCACCGGCGAATGGCGGCAGGGAGCGCTTCAGCTTCACGCCGCCTACCTCGCTTTCCAGCATCCGGTAACCGGCGAGGACGTGCGGGCCTGGGCCGACCCGCCGCATGACTTTCTCGCCGCCGACTTAGTCAAGAGAGAAGAGGTGGAGAACTGGTGAAAGACGGACCGCTGGAGCGATTCGAGACACTGGGCGTGCGCAGCGCCACGCCCGTGGACTTGCTCGCGATCGTCCGCGCGAGAAGCCCCGAAGAGGTCGGCGACCACCTGGATGCCGCACGATACTGGCTGTCGCAACGTCGTATCGAGCACCTGACCAACCTCAGCAACCACGACGTCACCCAGATTTCGGGAGAGGAGGGCTTCGCCGCCACCAAGATCCGGGCCTGGCTCGAACTCGGACGACGGGCGGGCAACGCCAACAAGGGCGAGTTCGCCGTCTTCGACAACGCGGACAGCGTCTTCCTCCACCTCAAAACCTTGGTCGATCCGCGCCAGGAGCAGTTCTGGGTCGTGCTCCTGAACTCCAAGATGGGCGTTCTCGCGACCCGGGAAATCCATCGCGGCACCGCCAACCGCTCCATCGTGGGAGCCCGCGAGGTGTTCGGCGAGGCGCTTCGCTGGGGTGCCGTCAGCATCATCGTCGCCCACAACCATCCGAGCGGTGATCCGAGTCCGAGCCCGGAGGACATCGAGGTCACGCGCAAGCTGGCCGAAATTGGCAAGTCGCTCGACATCGAGGTCCTCGACCACATCATCGTCGGGCATCACGACTACCGCAGCCTTCGCCAGATGGGCGTCTTCGGGTAGAAGTGATGCCTTGACGCTGGCTCTGCTTTACCTGGCCTCCTACCTGATCGGCGCGATTCCGTTCGGCGTTCTGATCGCGCGTCTTGGCGGAGTTGATATCCTAAGCCAAGGCAGCGGCAACCCGGGCGCGACCAATGTGTGGCGGACGCTCGGGGCCAAGTTCGGGATTCCCGTGTTCGTCCTTGATGTCCTCAAGGGGCTCGGGCCCGCGTTGGCGGGCGGAATGATCGGGGGGAACAAGGAGCAGGCTCTGTATTGCGGGATGATCGCGATTGTCGGCCACTCGCTCTCGCCGTTCCTGAGGTTCAAGGGCGGCAAGGGAATCAGCACTGGCCTTGGCGCATTGCTCGGGAGCGTTCCCGTCGTCGCGCTGAGCTCATTCGCGGTCTTTCTGGTAGCGATGCTCCTCACGCGCTGGGTTTCGTTCTCATCGCTCGTCGCGGCGGTGGCGATGATGACGTTCTGTTTCCTCTTCGGGGAGCCTCCTACGATCAAGTGGGTCCTCGGCGGCATGGCCCTCTTCATCTTTTATCGCCATCGGGCGAACATCGGGCGGCTGCTGAACGGCACCGAGCCGAAGTTCAAGTTCAAAGGCAAGCGGGAAATCCCTGACGAATCTGCGGCTGGTCCACGTGGAAACGAGGCTGGTCCACGTGGAAACGAGGCTGGTCCACGTGGAAATGAGGCTGGTCCACGTGGAAATGAGGCTGGTCCACGTGGAAATGAAGCTGGTCCACGTGGAAATGAGGCTGGTCCACGTGGAAATGAGGCTGGTCCACGTGGAAATGAGGCTGGTCCACGTGGAAATGAGGCTGGTCCACGTGGAAATGAGGCTTGTCCACGTGGAAATGAGGCTTGTCCACGTGGAAATGAGGCTGGTCCACGTGGAAACGAGGCTGGTCCACGTGGAGAAGAGGCAACTGGGTGGCCGGGGTGATCAAATGGTGCATCCCGGCTCTGTCAATAGCCACCGGCCAGGCTCCCCTCTCCTGCGCCCCCAAAGCCCTCGCAATTCGGAAGCCCGGGCGGCGGAGGAGAGGGGTTGGGGGAGAGGTGATGGCGACTGGGTGGCTGGGGTGTTGAAATTGTGCATCCCGGCTCTGCCAATGGCCACCGGCCAGGCTCCCCTCTCCTGCGCCCCCAAAGCCCTCGCAATTCGGAAGCCCGGGCGGCGGAGGAGAGGGGTTGGGGGAGAGGTGCCATGGGAGCCCGCGAACAGAGGCTGGGCCGAGTAGATGAACTTCCTCGACCGAGTCGGTTCCCATCCCGAAGTCTTCATCCTCGGCTGCCTCGTCTGGGTGCCGGTGGCGATTTGGGCGATCTCGCTGATTGGCTGGGCGGTGCAAGGGGATATCGATGCGATCACCCTCGTGATCGGGCTCGGCGCGGTCTTCTGCCTCGGCTACTTCACGACCCGCCCGCCCGATCCGCGCCTTGCGCCTGTCTTCTTTTGCGTGGTCGCGGGGTCGATCGTCGTGTTTCCTTTTGTCCGCCGCGCGATGAATCGGCACGCCCTCACCGCCCTCGATACCGAGGCCGCCGCCCGCGCGTATGAGGTGCTTCGGCAGAGCCCTCAGAACATCGGAGCAAGGATGAAACTGGCCCGGGTACTGTTCCACAAGGGCTTGACAGGGCACGCGGTTGCGCTGGCCGAGACGACGCTCAAAGGGCTGCCCAGAACGACCTTTCGCGACGACTTCATGGAGATGGAGCGGTGGCGCGGACAGGTCAAAAACGCGGTACGCGAATTTTCTTGTTTGAACTGTGGAACCATGAATAGTGCCGGGGAGGTTTATTGTCAAAGGTGCCGGGCGCCCTTGATGCTTGATCTGATCAGAGGATCGTGGGCCCGCACTGGGGTCGGCCGGAAGTTCGTGGCCGCCTGGATTTTGGGAATTTTGGTTTTCGTCGGCATCCCTTCGAGTGCGATGCTGGGTTCGACGGGTCTTGCGGTTGCGTTGATCGCGGGTCAAGTCGTTCTCGGAGCGCTGGTCGCGTGGGTGGGCCTGAAGGAACGCACGGCCTAGACGATGATCAAGAAACTTGACCGCTATATCATCCGCGAGATGCTCGTGCCCTTCCTCATCGGCACGATTGCGGTCGTCCTGATGTTCCAGATCAACGAGCTCATCGCGCTCTATAAGAACTTCAACCTCAGCGCGGTACCGATGACGGCGGTTATCCAGGTGATCCTGTTCCGGACGCCGACTTACCTCAACATGACCCTCCCGGTTGGGATGTCGCTGGCGTCGTCTTTGGCGATTTCGCGTTTGACCCGCGAGTCCGAGCTGACAGCGATTCGAAGCGCGGGCGTCTCGATTCTGCGTGTGGTGCGTCCGGTCGTGTTCGCCGGGATCGCGGTCGCCATCGCGAATTTCTGGGTCGCAGAGAGGGTGATGCCCGACGCCACGCGAAAGGCGATCGAACGTCAGAACGATATCGGAACGCTCGCCCTCAACCCCGAATTCAAATCCAACGTCCTCCAGCAGGTCGGCGAGTACATGGTCAGCATTGGCACGGTTCAGAAGGGTGCCGATGGCGCGATCAAGTTGACCGACATCACCCTCACGACGCGCCCTCGTCCCGGCGAAGAAGTCGTCATCACCTCGCCCAATGGCACATACAAAGGCGGCATCTGGATTATCAAAGAGCCGTATCTGCGCATGTTTAAGGACGAAAACTTGGTCGATGCGCGGCCGGACAAGGACATGCTGATCAAAGAGCCGATCCGGCTCGAAAACCTCTTCGGTGCTGCTTCCCCGCCCGAACAACAGAGCATCGCCCAACTTGCCAAAGCGATCGAGATGGACAAGAAGGCGAAGCGCGACACGACGGTCATGGAAGTGAGCTATTACGTTCGCTTCAGCGTCCCTGCGGCGTGCATCGTCTTCGCCCTGACCGGACCGGTTTTCGCCGTGTGGCTTGCGCGCAGCGGACCGTTTATCGGCGTTCTGCTGAGCATCGTGCTCGTGCTGGTGTACTACAACGCTTTCATCATCTGCACGGAGATTATTGGTCGCAATGGCTGGCTCACGCCAATGCTTTCCGCCTGGCTCCCGAATATTATCTTCGCCGTCTTGGGCCTCTTTGCGCTGCGGAGGGCGGAGTAATGGCCTTTCGACGCTGGCCCGCGATCCTCGCCGGATTCTGTTTGCTGTCGATTGCGGGTGCCCAAGACCTGGACTCAATCCTGCGGCTTTCTCAGGAGAAGCTTCGCGAGCAGGGGCTGATCAAGACGCCGCCGACTTCGCCCGAGCGGACGAACGCGGCTTCCGGAACGGGGTTGCCGGCGGGGGACAATAAACTGCCCGCGCCCAAGCAGGATACGGCGGATCCAAACAAGTTCATCCTGCAGAACGCGGACAAATCCAAACAGCAGGGCGACGACATTGAGGCGCAGGGGAACGTCCACTTTCTCTACAAGGGTTATGAAGTCACCTGCGACCGAGCCTTCGGAAATCTAAAAACGAACATCTTCGTGTTGGAAGGGCATGTCGTCCTGGTTGGCGGGGATCGGAGTCTCGTCGGCCATCGCGTCATGGTCAACTTCGACGCGCAGACTTTCGGGTTTCTCGATGCGAAGGCGGTCCTCGCCCCCAGCATGATCGGTCCGCAACTATCCGATAATCTGTATGTTCGAGGGGAGGCGGGTGGAGGCGATGAGAAGCTGATCGAAGTCGAAGACGCTCACTTAACCACCTGCAACAACGAGAAGCCACACTTCGAAGTCACGGCTCGTCGGACGACGATCAAGGTCGGCAAGCGCGCCATCTTGCGCGACACGCGCCTGAAGATACTCGGACGAACGGTCCTGAAGATTCCGTACATTGTCATACCGCTGGAACGCTACTCCGAGCGCTATATTCCAGAAGTTGGGAAGACAGAGGACGAAGGCTATTACATTAAGACCTATTGGCTAACGCCGCTCAAGGGCGATGACGTCTTGGGTTCGAGGATCGACTACTTCGAGAAGAAAGGCCTTGCTCTTGGGGCAGATTACATGTACTCCAACGAGAACATGGAGGGCATTTTCCGAACGTATGCCCTTACCAGAGGATTCAGAAGCATTCAGTCCAGTTTGAATCACCGCCAAAACATCTTTGGCGGCCAATTGTACATTGACGGTAACTACCAGAAGAACAACTACCTGACGGCTCCAAACACGACGACGTATTCTGCGCGGGCCAGTTTCAACCTGCCCCAGAACAACGGAACGACTTCCTTCAATTACTTCAAGACCGGTAGTTCGTCAAGCACCTTCGATTCAAATCAGGATAACTTTGGCGTTACGGATAGCCGCCAATGGAGCGACAAGCTTCAAACGAATCTGACCCTCAACCTTTCGAACAACGAAAGCAAGAATATCTCCGATACCCAGACCATCTCGCAAGTCACGCGTCAGATGGATATTGATTTCACCGGGAGCAATGACTTTAACTGGGCGACAGCAAGTTTGGATTATCGGCGAACCATTCCCATCGGCAGTCGCGAAAACTTCTTCTCGTCCGACGAGCGCACTCCAGTTGTCAGCTTAAAATCAGATGCTCGCCGTTTGTTTGGCAAGGCGTTTAGCGGAAAGTTCCCCTTCAATACCGAGGTGTCTTGGGGCGAATTGGTCAATAGCCAGGACCAGTCAAGGATCACTCGAGCAACGTTCGATCTCAACTTCACAAAAGATGTCCGTGCAGCCACTTCACGCCATCAATTCGGCGTGAGCGGACGGTTCAAACAGGGTATCTATAGCGACGACACCGCTCAATACGTGCTGAACGGCGGTGCACGCTATTCGTATTACGTCGATCGCGATACGAATTTCAATATCCGCTACAACTACCTGCGTCCGTACGGCTTTACTCCCCTCGCGATCGACCGTTCCGGCCGTTCTCACCAAATGACAGCTGATCTGACCTATCGCCCATGGGATTCCTTCCAGTTGCGGGCTCAAGCCGGCTACGATTTTCTACAGCTTGCCCGACAAGCGACTCCGTGGCAGCGCGTGAGCCTCAATAGCGAATACGCGCCGACCGACAACTTCTCGTTCCGTACGCAGACGACGTACGACACCGTCAACCAAGTTTGGTCGAACGTCCGGATGGACCTCGGCTGGGAGGTCGGCGGTGCCCGGATCAGTGCGGGAACGAACTTCGACGGCCAACGCCACACGTGGTCGAACTTCAATCTCTACGCCGACGGTTTCCAGATCGGCAAGCTCCGCGCGGGAATGATCTTCTCCTACAACGGCTACAACCGCCAAGTCGAGGCGAGGCACTTCTCGTTCACCTACGACCTCCATTGCGTCGAGGCGATATTGCAGATCATCGACAATCCCGTCGGTTTCCGCTCGGGCCGTTCGATCAACTTTTTCGTCCGGATCAAGGCGCTTCCTTTCGACACCCCGTTTGGTGTCGGAAACCGAGGCCAGGCCATTGGCTCAGGCAATGGCATTCGGTTTTAATCGGTCGGCGTGAGGATTTCCCCAAACTGGCTGAGCCGGGGTGCACAATTTCATCACCCCGGCCACCCGAATGCCGCGATCAGAGGCGGACAAGCACGGTTCCGGGTACGTTGTAAACAACGTGCGACGCGCCTTCACCCTCATCGAACTCCTTGTGGTCATCGCGATCATCGCGATTTTGGCGGCGATCCTCTTTCCGATCTTCAGCCAAGCCAAGGCTGCGGCCAAGGCGACGGCGTGCAGTTCGAATGTCCGGCAGTTAACCTTGGCCTACGAAATGTATCGCACGGACTACGACGGCATCTACACGCTCGCGGCGTACCAGTCGGGGCCGAATTTCCTGCTCTGGCACGACCTAGTCGATCCCTACGTGAAGAACAAGGACGTCTGGCTGTGTCCTGGCGCGAACCTCAAAAACACGGACGCCAATGGCACACCGACTTCGCATTTCGGCTACAACGCTCACTACCTGACCAACATCGCGTACGATTTCTCGAACTTCGACGGGCATACGGGACAGTCCGAGTCCGCCATCTCCAACCCCTCGGCCACGATTCTGTTCACGGTCGCGACAAACAGCGTCTTGAACTCCTGGTGTGGCGACGAAGGGAAGTTCCTTTTGCCGCCCAGTGCCGCCGACGCTGATTGCTGGGGGCGTCCGCTCGCAACGCTGGGCGACTCGGTGACGGTTTCGTGGACCGACACGCACGTCTCAAGGTGGAAACGCGGGCGATTCTACATTGGCCAGAATCCCGCTGACCTGTACTTTGACCTCGAATAGGTCTACCAGGTCCCTGCGGTTCGTTCACCTACGAAAAGGGTCAGGTGGTCGAAGTGATAGAGGTCGTGGCTGAAGACGTAGGCGATGATGTCATCGACCGTCTGCGATCCCTTTTCCGGATGGACGATGTGGCGCTTGAACTGCTCCGGGGTGAGGCCGATAAGCCAAGCGACGGTTTCGCCTCGACACCTCTCGAATCGAGCGAGCGACTCGGCTACACCTTGTCCAGCATAGTTGTTTTCAAGGGCAAGTTCGGCTTCGTCGAAGAGGATGACGGTTGAGCCTGGGATTTCGACCGCCGTTTGCATGCGGGACAGAAAGATCGCGTCCCAATCGGCGAGGTGGGCGATGGCTTCTCTTGGCGTAAATCGGTCGGGGTCCTGTCGCTCATCCCAGCGCGACTCGGGTATCTGGGTCAGCATCCTCGCGATGATCGCCGGGCTCAGCCGCAGGGACTCAATGACATAGTCGTGCATGAAATGAGCATACCGGAGGCCCAGATTTTTGCGGATTTCTCAGAGTGGGCTAAAGGTTCTTCCACATTCGGCCAAGAATTCCCCACGTAAGGATGCGAATTTTGCATAGGCCTGCTCGCCGGGCTAGAGGAAATCCACCATGGGAATGAGGATCAACACCAACACGCAAGCGCTCAATGCGCTCCGTTCGCTCGGAATGACCGAGATGGACATGAGCACATCGATCGCGCGACTGAGCAGCGGACTGCGAATCAACACAGCCGCCGACGATCCTGCCGGTTTGATCATCAGTGAGGGCATGCGTGCCCAGCTCAAGGGCCTCGACCAAGCTGTGAAAAATTCGCAGGACGCGGTCAACATGGTCAAGACCGCCGAAGGTGCCCTCGACGAAGTGCAGCGACTCCTGCGAGATATCCGGGGTCTCGCCGTTCATTCCGCCAACAGTGCCGTCGTCGACACGCCGACGATGCAGGCCAACCAGATGCAGATTCGGTCCACGCTGCAATCGATTGATCGCATCGCCGCTCAGACTCAGTTTGGCAACAAGAAGCTGCTCGACGGCAGCTCAGGAACCTATGCGACCTCGATCAGCCCGGCCAATATCGCCGGAATGTACTTCAGCGGCTCGTTCAACAACAACTCCATCACCACCGACTCAACGGTCACCATCACCCTAACTCAGGCGGCCACGAGGGGGACCGTCGCCGGTACGCGAACCTTCGCAACGACCGCATCGCTCGTCCCCGCGGGGCAGTTCACGATCAATGGTCGAACCTTCACGACCAAGAACACCGACAATCTGCAAACGGTGCTCGATATGATCAATGAGGCTTCCGGCCTGACGGGGGTCATGGCAAGTTACTCCGCAGGTGGTGCAGTGACACTCACCTCGACCCAGTACGGTTCGGACCACAGCGTGAATCTCACCGACTCGAACGGGGTGCTGCTGAGCGCAGCAGGAGCCCCGGCACCCGGTGTCGGAACGGATGCGGTCGCGGACGTGACGATCGACTCAAACGGAACTGCTGCAGGTGGCTTGGTCACGGTGACCTTTGCCTCCGGCTCGGGCCTCCAACTGCGCGACAACAACGGAAACCTGATCAATCTCACGCCGGGCAACACCTTGGCGCTCAATACGGCGACGACGATCGGCAATCTGACCTCGGGTACCGCCCAGTTCCAGATCGGCGCCTATGACAACCAGGCCGTCACGTATGCTATGCCGGTTGTCTTCTCGACCTCGCTTGGGATTGGCGCGATTCCTGGCCTGACCCTTGCCGATGTCGATGTTACGACGCAAAGCGGTGCCCAGCAAGCGATTCGTTTGATCGACGACGCGATCACCCAGCTTTCTCAGCTTCGCGGCCAACTCGGCTCGTTCCAGAAGAACTTCCTGGAATCAACCGTTCGTTCGTTGAACATTGCCACGGAGAACCTCGCGGCTTCCGAGAGCCAGATTCGTGATGCCGACATGGCGACCGAGATGACGACCTACACCCGGCTCCAGGTTCTCCAGCAAAGCGGCATGGCCATGCTGGCCCAAGCGAACCAGGCTCCGCAGAACATTCTTCAACTACTTAAGGGCTAACCCCCCCAAAGTACTTTCGCCGTCTCGGCGAATCCGATCCCTGACGCCGCCTGGTTTTTCAGGGACGGGGTTCGCCGGGGCGGCGAAAGTACTTTGGATTCACGGGGACGGTACACTGACTCCATGCGCGAGCTGGACGCCGAGACGATTCGGCATGCGTTGGAGACGGCCCGGGAGAACGGCTTTCGAGTCGTGAAACTACAGGCGGACGAGACGAAGTTTCGTGCCGTTCTCGGCAAGCCTGCGCGAAAAGCCGCTGCCGCGAACCTACAGGCCCTGATTGAGATCGCTGAGCCAACCGAAGCGGACGGAATCGAACTCCTCACGGCTGGGCTTGTCGGCTATTTCCGTGAAACAGCGGAGCCGTTCCAAGTTGGACGCACGATTGAGCGTGGAGAAGTGGTGGCGTCTATTTCCGCGCTAGGGCTTGCCAACGATGTCGCGAGCAACGTGTCCGGCGAGATCCTCGAGGTTCTCGTTGAACCGGGCCAGCCGGTTGAGTACGGCCAAGTCCTAGCCAAGGTGAAGACTGCATGAAAGCGCAAGCGGGTCGCCCCCTCACCCCCAACCCCTCTCCCCGCCATTCATCGGGGAGAAGGGAGTCGAGGCTCCAGCGCGGCAACTTCAGCCTGATCGGCACCCTCGTCGCGATCCTCCTCGCAATCGGTCTCACCCTGGTGTTCGTCTTCGGAGGCTTCGGCAGCAAGGCCGACAACAAGCGGGCCGACAAGAAGGGCGAGACGATCGTGGGGCAGTCGATGGCGCGAGCAAAAGATGGAGTTTGCATCGACAACCTTAGACAGATTCGGCAGTCGATCGAGATTCAGAATCCGACGGGTGACAGCGCCCCCGAATCACTGCAGGACCTCAAACTTCCGGCCGAGATGCTCGTCGATCCGATCGGAAAAGAGCCATACGTTTACGACCCGACGACGGCGACCGTCAAGTGCGTTCACCCGGGGCACGAGAAGTACTGATGTTTAAGCGTGTCCTCATCGCCAACCGGGGTGAAATTGCCTGTCGTGTGATCCGCGCCTGTCGAGAACTCGACATCGAGAGCATCGCCATCTACTCCCGAGCCGACCAAGACAGTCTTCACGTGCAGATGGCCGACCGATCGATCTGCGTGGGGGAGGCCAGCAATACTGACAGCTACCTGAACCTGGCGAACGTCCTCATGGCGGTCGAAATCAGCGGGGCGGAGGCCGTCCACCCGGGCTACGGCTACTTCAGCGAAAACGCACGGTTTGCCGAAGCCCTCGAAGCCACGACCGGAGCCAAGTTCATCGGTCCGCCAGTGAAAGCGATCGAGGGCATGGGCGACAAGGCAATGGCGAAGCAAGCCGCGATTGCTTCGGATTGTCCGGTAGTTCCTGGCTCGGACGGTGCGGTGCCGACGGATGGGGACGCTCTGAGAATCGCCGACGAAATCGGCTACCCGGTGCTCCTTAAGGCCGTTTCCGGGGGCGGGGGCCGAGGGATTCGGCGAGTCGATTCACCCGACGAACTCGCTCGGCAATGGCGGACTGCCCAAGCGGAGGCACAAGCCAGTTTTGGCAATGGCGACCTCATCGTCGAAAAGTGCGTCGTCGAGCCGCGTCACGTCGAGATTCAGGTCATGGGGGACGAGCACGGGAATCTCGTTCACCTCGGCGAGCGCGAGTGCTCGATTCAGAACCTGCGTCATCAGAAGATCATCGAGGAGGCTCCGTGCGCGGTACTCGATCCTCGGCTTCGCGATCAGATGGGCGCGGCAGCGGTTCGGGTTGCGAAGAGCGTCGGCTATGCCAACGCAGGCACCGTCGAGTTTCTCCTCGACCAAGAAGGCCATTTCTATTTCCTCGAAATGAACACGCGCCTCCAAGTGGAGCACCCGGTCACGGAGCAGGTGACGGGACTCGACTTGGTTCACCTTCAGTTTGCCGTGGCGGCCGGAGAACCTCTCCCGTTCGCTCAGGAGGAGATCCGGCTTTTCGGCCATTCGATCGAAGCCCGAATCACCGCTCAAGATCCGGACCAAGACTTCGCGCCATCGACGGGCAAAATTACGAAGTGGTGCGCTCCCGGTGGACGCAACGTACGGATGGACACTCATGTCTGCGCCGGATTCTCGGTCAGTCCGTTCTACGACCCCATGATTGCGAAGCTGATCGTTACCGCCGAGGATCGACCAGCGGCGGTGAGAAAACTCCAGACCGCCCTCCACGAGTTCGAGGTCGAGGGCGTAAAGACGAACATCCCGTTCCTCCGGCGCCTCTGCGCTCATCCGGATTATGAAGCAGGCACCGTCAGCACTGGCTTTGTCCCTCAGTTCTTGCAGCAAGAGGTTTTGAGTGGCGTCTGAGCCCGACGTCCAGCCTAAACCTATTCGCAGTCGGCGCGCAGCCCGCGAAGCCGCCCTCAGAGCCGCCTACCAAATTCGGATGGGCGGCTTTTCGCCGAGGGAAGTTCTGGCCGACGTGCTCGCTCAGCACCACTACGCTCCTGAAGCCGCCGAGTTCCTCAGTCAGCTGATCATGGGCCTCGACACCCACTTGGGCCAGATTGACAACTTGATCATCCCGCGTCTCGCTGCGGGCTGGGATTTCGATCGACTCGCCGAGACCGACCGAGCAGTGCTTCGACTGGCGACATTCGAGCTTTACTACATGCCCGCGATCCCGCCTAAGGCGACGATTAACGAGGCGGTGACACTTGCGAAGCTCTACGGCACCGAGGATAGTGGCCGCTTCGTGAATGGCGTTTTGGGCAAGATCCTCTTGGGTTCACCCAAAGCGGAGTGGACTCCGCTCGCTGAACCGGACTGGGATGAACCCGACACAGCTCCAACTGAGCCCGAAGAGGAGCCCGAGGAAGTCGTGGAGGAAGGTTCCGAAGCCCATCAAGCCCTAGCTTCGGCCGGCCCCTGGAAGTTGCGCAAGAATTCGGGAGAGAAGTCATGAGCGCTCAGATTCTCGACGGCAAAGCCCTGAGCTGCAAGGTGAGGGAGGATCTCAAAGTCCGAGTAGATCGACTTCGCAGCAGAGGCATCCAGCCTCGCCTTGACGTCATCGTCGCTGCCCAAGACCCTGCCAGTCTCGCTTACGTTAAGATGAAGCGTAAGTGGGCAGAAGAGGCAGGAATTGAGAGCCGCTCGTACGACATCACCGATGAGACGCCTCAGAACGAACTTCTTCAGCGGATTTACGAACTCAACGCCAACTCAAGAGTACACGGCGTACTCATTCAACATCCCCTCCCCAAGCATCTCGACGAAGACGAGGCTTTGCTTGCGCTTGGACCTGAGAAGGACGTCGATGGCATTACCCCGCAGTCGCTGGGTCGCTTGACTGCGGACCTGCCCGGGTTTCGATGTGCGACCCCGCTTGGGATCATGACGCTTCTCGCCCACTACGAAATCCCGCTCGAAGGCAAACAAGCAGTTGTCATCGGTCGCAGCAACATCTTGGGCAAGCCGGCAGCGCTCATGCTGCTTCAAAGGAATGCGACCGTCACCATTGCCCACTCGCGAACGCAGAATTTGCCTGATTTGGTCCGGACCGCTGACATCGTCGTGGCGGCTGTTGGCCGACCAGAGATGATCAAAGGGGACTGGATTAAGCCTGGTGCCGTCATTGTCGACGCGGGTTACAACCGGGTCGAGGGCCGAAAATATGATGTCGGCGACTGCGAATTCGAGTCGTGCGCGGAGCGAGCCAGCTACATCACACCGGTGCCCGGCGGTGTCGGACCGATGACCGTTGCCAGTTTGCTCAGCAACGCAGTGGACGCGGCTGAGCACCTCACCCACTAGGCGAGACTCGGCTCTCGGAAGCGGCCGGCCGCAATCAGCCCCTCCGCGATCTGCACCGCATTGAGCGCAGCTCCTTTGAGGAGCTGGTCGCCAGAAATAAACATGCAGATTGCATTGGGATTGGACAAATCGCGCCGAATTCTGCCCACCAGCACATCGTCCTGGCCGGACGATTCCACCGGCATCGGAAAGTGATTCCCAGCTCGATCATCGATGACGCGGACACCCGGGGCGGCCTGGAGCGCTTCGCGAACCTCGTCTTCACTCGGGGCAGGACCAGCAAATTCAACCGTGACCGACTCGCAGTGGGCACGCAGGACGGGAACTCGCACGCACGTGATGTTGATCTTGAGATCAGGCTCCCCGAGGATTTTGCGTGACTCCTCGATCACTTTCCATTCCTCCTCGTTGTAGCCAAGTTCGTTCACTGCCGTGTTGTGGCTGAAGAGGTTGAAAGCATAGGGGTGGGGGAGGACGCTCGGCGTAACCGGTCGTCCGGCCAGATATTCACGCGTTTGGTCCTCGAGTTCGCGCATGACGGATGCGCCGCCGCCGCTTGCACTCTGGTAGGTGCTGACGATAAGCCGCTCGACTCGGCCGAGTTTTCGCAGGGGATTCACGGCCATGAGGAGAATGATCGCCGTGCAATTCGGATTGGCGATCAAGCGGCAACCTTCGGGAATGGCGTTCAAATTGATCTCAGGTACAACGAGCGGTACGGACGCGTCCATGCGAAACGCGCTCGAATTGTCGATGACTACCGCCCCTGATTGGGTTGCTCGCGGAGCGAATTCTCGGGATCGATTAGATCCTGCGCTAAAGAAAGCAATGTCAATGCCTTCCAGCGAGGATAGGGAAACGTCCTGTACTATGATATCGTTACCATGAAATGCCTGATGCGAACCTGCCGATCGCGCACTTGCAAAGAGCTTGAGCGAGCCGACGGGGAAGTTTCTGGTTTCGAACAGTCGAAGAAATTCTTGGCCGACCGCACCAGTGGAGCCGATAATAGCGACATCTAAAGGACGATTCATGGGGTAGGGTTACCCTAAGCAGCGGAAAAAGCGCTGGGGAGGACCCAAAAATTTCTTGGAGGGGATGCTCAAATGGGCGCAACAGACGTACATACTAATAGTGGGCGAGCACATCGAGGTCGGCGAAGAGTGAATATCAGACGCCAATTAACTGAAGGATTCGATATGTTGGTTTCCTCTAATCCAGCCAGCAATGAGCTGTCCAGCAATGTTGTCTTGAACTCGGGCTCGTTCAGAGTCGATTTGATCGAGGGATCCAAGCGGAGACCCAGCCTCACCGAGTTTACGGTTCGACCGGGCCACTTTGCGTTGGAGATCAACATCGAAGGCACACAGTTGCTTCGCGAAAGTGATTCGCAGCCGTGGAGGGTTCTGCCGCCGCACAGCATTTGCCTGTTCCGCGGGCCGACCACGACGGTGATCCACGTTGGCCGGGGCAATCATCGGTCCTACCTTCTGACGTGGACCGAGCAAGACCTGCCGAATTTGGCACGCTGGATCGAGAAGACCGCCAACGATCGGAAGTTTCAGCGCCGATTCGCCATCGTCGCCTTTAATCCGGTGAACGAAATCAATGGCGACGTCGCTCGTAAAATGGTCAAGGCTCTCATCGACGTGAATGCCACGAATGAGCCGACGATCCTTGCGGCACTGCATGAGATGGCCCAGCACGCTCTGACGAGTGACAACGAATTCTGCCTGGCGACCTTGCCGCACCATCTTCCGGAGACCATGAAGCCTCTGGTCGAGAGCGTCAAGCAGGACCCCGCCGGTGCTTGGTCGCTGAAGGAGGCGTCTGCCCTCGCAGGCTACTCACCCTTCCACCTTTCCCGAACGTTCAAGGCGATCGTGGGCTTTGGCTTCCCCGAATTCGTTGATCGATGTCGAACGGAAATCGCGGTTGTTCAACTTTGCAACACCGATCGCGGCATCGACGAAATCGCTTCGAACTGCGGATTTGGTTCGCCCCAGGCCTTGCGTGAATCGGTGAAGGAATATCTCGGCATGCTTCCGTCTGAACTCCGAATCCAAGCCGGATCAGGCATTCCTGACTAAGCCGCATGTGGTGGCCCCTGCGATGATCCAAATCGGAAGAATCGTGGGGGCTTTTGGTTTGGAGGGTTGGGTCAAGGTTCAGCCGACCACCGATTTTCCCGAGCGCTTCAGCCGAGGCGCGCGTTTGATTTTGAACAACGAGTCCGAACCAAGACAAATTCAGGGCGTTCATTGGCACAAGGAGCAGGTTCGGATCAAACTCCGCGGCATCGACAGCGTTGAGCAAGCCGAATCGTTGATCGGAAGGTTTGTCGAAGTCAAGGACGATGATCGGCCCGCGCTGCGCGAGGACGAATTCTACACGCAAGACCTCATCGGTTTGGGCGTTTTTCTCGAATCCGGCGAGAAACTCGGTACGGTGGAAAGCGTCCTGAAGTCGCCGGCGCAGGACTTGCTCGTGGTTGACGAAATGCTGATCCCCATCGTGCGTGAGTTCGTGCGCGAAGTGGATATCGCCGGTCGCCAGATAACGGTGCGGCTTATCCCCGGGATGCGGCCCGGGGAAGAGTCGGAGCGAGCCTAAGCGATCTTTCGGACGAGATAGATCAGGAAGCCGATCCGCGCCCCATCCTTGACTTGATTTCCGGCCGAGTCGATGTGGCAGTTGACGCATCGGGCGTCACCCATGACGGGACTGGCATAGAGGGTGTATTCGTTGAACTTCTGACCCGCTTCCGTCAGGCTCTTTGAGGTGAGCAACTTCTCTGCGGCCGCTCTCAGTGCCTCATGCGCATCAAAGCCATTCGCTCTTTCTGGATCGAGGAATACGGGGCCGCCAAGCCGAACGGGAGGCTTGGTCATAGGAGCGGACACTTCCTTGCCGCTCTGATCCTTGATCGTTCGATGAAGCCACCGATAAGCATCTTCGTAGCCAGCCGTGAAGATCACGATCTCGAAGCCCTGGCTCCGGTACTTCTCGACAAGATTCATCTCTTCGGGTACTTCCGGACGAAAGACAAGCAGGTCGTGCGGGTTGGCGGAGCCAATTCGACGCACGCCGAAGTTCTTGCCGTCGATCACGTGCAAGCGTTTTTGGAGCAGGTCATCGAGGGGAGAAAGGTCCTGGCGCTTGAAGCCTGGCTTACCCTTATCGTCGAGGGAATGGGTTGGGTTCTTGGGCGCGGAAATCGCCGCGGTCAGAGCAGCAATAGCGGCAAGGGAGCATCCGATGGTGAGATAAGGTTTCATGCGTTCCTCTCTGGTTGGAGTTAGGACGCCTAACCGTCATGCGCGGTTACTCCCAACCGGCTACTTGTTGGCCGCGAGGACGGCGAGAAGCCCGAGAATCGCCCCTCCAATGACCGGCACCGCCGGTCGATGACAGTTGATTCACTGCGAGCCGATGGCTTTCATCAGCAGGTGATAGCCGAAGCCGATCAGGGCACCGAGGAGGAGGCCCAAAGCGATGCGAGCAGCCATCAGTCGTCGAGCTTCCGGCCGTAACCGTCCATTTTCAGGCCACCAAGGAGAATGTAGATACCGTCGAGGACCGACCAGAGCCAGCCAATCCCGCAGCCGAACGGGAAGAGGATCAGCTGCACGGCACCTTGGGCGGCGTAGCCCAGATACATACGACCCGTCCCGGGAATGAGAAGTTGGAGCAGACCAGCGATCCATCGTTTGCGATCCGAGCGGGGAACTTCGACGACCGGCCAAGCCTGACCATACCATTGCGGATGAGGTGTAAGGGGAGCCATCGTTCGGACGGGCACGGGTGGCGGAGGAGGCATGCTGGGAGCAATCACGGCCGTGTGAAAGTGCAGATTGAGGTCGGGATGGCCGACCGCCTGCGTCCACTCAGACATCCCTTGTCGCCATACGAAGGTGTCTTTCTCAACCACGCCGTCGCGGATGAGTTCCTCCATCTGCTCAATGGTGAGGGGACCAAGTTCACCGTAATGTCCGACGTAGTACCACTCAGCGCTCATGCAAGTTCATCCGACGCGCTAGCGGAGCGCGTACTTCGTTTGTACTGCATTCTATACCGGCCAATGGGTCTTTTGGGCCTGGGTCTTCGCCTTTCAGGTCATCAGCGGCCAAATGGCGATCGTTCCATCCCGCCTTCCGACCGCGATCTCAGGTTCGAGGGGGTTGAACGCGAGGGAAACCGCCTCCTCGGGAAAGTTCATCAATCCTTGGCCGTCCCGGTCGATCACCCGAACGACACCGGTCTCCGAATAGGCGAACAAGGGACTGCTTGGGGAAGCCACGAGCAATGGCGTGCCGGCTTGGATCGGCACCGCCGCAACTTGACGAAGATCATGGCCTTCCCATACGTCGACGGCATGAAGGGAGCGCGTGGCGACGAGGTTTTCGATCGGGCTGCAGGCAAACGCATGTAGGCGCTCGGTTGGCGTAACTTTGGCAACCTCGGCTTCAGTTTCGAGGTCCCAAAGACACAAGCTAAAGCGGTCCGTGCCTGCCAGCTTGCCATCGGGCAGCAGGCCGATGTAGCGCGGTCCGTCGTTGTGGGTCCAGCCTTGGAGCCGCCGACCCCGACGATCCCAGATTCCAATCGCGCCGTTTTCCAAGCAGCACACGACGCGCTCGTCAGCCGTGACGGTAACGCAGTTCGGCGAAATCACGAGGAAGCACCATGCCCTTGGCGGCTCATAATGCCACAGCTCCTCCCCGTTCAGGGCGTCGAGAGCCCGCAATCGGTCACCAGAAGCCACATAGAGGCTGGCACCATCGCGCGAGAAAGCGACGCTGCGGATCCGTTCAGTCGCTCTGACCTTTGCTTGCTTGCTTCTCAAGTCCCTTTGCCACGCCACTTGGCCGTTGACCCAGGCTGTCAAAACCCGATTCGTATCCCCTCCGACGACAAGGTGACCGTTTTCGGAAAACGCGAGCGTTTGGACCGGGCCGGTCGCACCGCTGAGGACGAAGGCCGGAGAGGGCATTAACGTCTGCATATCTTCAATAACGCGTTTTGCGGGCGAGGTGTGAGCATCATGTTCAGAATCTGCGGACGGAGCCTGGCGGGGACAAACCGTACCGCTGGCGTCCCGCCGGCTTCCCGTTTTCGCACTCCGGGGAGAGCCGGCGGGGACGCCAGCGGTACGGTTTAGTTACCGGTTGCTGGTACGCCACCAGGGTTGGCGGCTTGCGCGGCACCCTCGCCGGAGGCGGGAGGGCCACCGTTCGGGGCGGACTGTCCTTCGGGGTTCTGATAGCGTCCATATTCGCCCTTGGCTTGCTGAACGCTCATCTCCTCCAGCTTCTTATCCTGGGCGGACGGACTCGCGCCGCTCATCCATTGGAACAGGAAGAACAGGCCCACGACAGCAACGACGCCGCCAATGATCGCCATCACGGTTCCGGAGGACAGTTCCTTCTTCATTAGGATCCTCCGTCTCCCGGCAGCGGGCAGTCGCCCTCGGTCGTGTTCCAACCGGAGTCGAAGCAGCTCAAGCCCTTATGCCAGTAGGCGTCGGGATTGTTGCCGCTCTGGTTGTCCTGCCAACGCGGAGATTCGCGGTATCCGGGGAACCGGAACCCCCAAACTCGGGGCTGACCCTGGTAAATGTGGGTGCCGTTCATCTTCTGGAACTTAACGTGACCGTCTGCATAACCCCAGCTTGCGCCATCGGTCTGCTTGACCGCGACTTCGCCATACGGGAACGCCGGTTCGCCCGGGATCAGGTCTTCGCGTCGGGAGTTGTTGATCTGGATGCCGTAGAACCAGTCATCGGCGCTCCAAGGGTTGGCCAAGTTCGGATCGGTCGTTTGGCGTCGCTCGGCAAAAGCGATCGTTGCGGCTGGCTCCGGAACGCCGCTGCTCGTGATCGGCGACTTGCCGGTGAAGCCGCTCCAGTAGCCGGGTCGGCACTGAACGGACTTGAACAAGTTGCTCGCGACGGCGAAGCTGCGTCGGAACTTGCCGACCGGTGTGTTGTACGACGTTCGCGTGTCGAGAGGCGTCTGCCAGACCTCGTAGCTCTTAAGGTAAGGCTGGAGGATCTTGTCGGTCGACATCGCATTGGTCGGGTCGCCGCCGCTGGGCGGGCCGTAGCCGATGCGGAGTTTCGGCGCGAAGGCGTCGTCGTTGTCTCCCTGGTACATGACCGAGGCGAGGGTGATTTGCTTGAGGTTATTGATGGTCACGATCTTCTTCGCAGCCGTTTTCGCCTGGGCGAAGACCGGGAAGAGAATTGCCGCGAGAATCGCGATGATCGCGATTACGACGAGCAGTTCGATGAGCGTGAAGCCCAGTCGTCTTTGACTTTTCATGATGAGGACTCCTTGGAGGATGATGGTTTAGAAATCGCGTTGCCGAGATACTTGAATCCGAACGGGGGCAGGGTGATCCGGATGCTGTTGTTCTCGGTTGTGGTGGTGGTTTTGTCGAGAAGGTCAATCCAGCTGGTAGGACTTATAGGTCTTATTTGACTTATGGGGATGGCTACGGACTGCTCGGTGCCGCTACGGTTCATGGCGAAGATGACGGCGTCCTTACCCTCGACTCGGGCGAAGGCGGTCACGTTCTTGGCGTCGTCGGTCAGCAGCGGAATCGGGTCGCCGTTGTGGAGAACCTTGGTCTCGCGTCGCAGCCTGACTAGCTTTTTATAGAGCTCAAGGACGTCGTTCTGAGGCGTTGCCAGCGCCCACTGCATGCCCTTGCGGTTCATGGGGTCCGCGCCGCCTTCCATGCCGAGCTCTTCGCCGTAGTAGATGCTTGGCGCACCGGCCCAAGCGAACTGAACGGCGGCTCCGAGTTTCGCGAGGCGACGATCTCCACCGGCCAGCGTGATAAAGCGCGGTGTGTCGTGGCTCGATAGCAGGTTCATCTGATTACGACTGACCTGGGGCGGATACCAAGAATAGACATTCATGAGCGCGGCCATGAACTGGCTCGCGGTGGTTTTGCCTTCGGCGACATGGCGCAGAACGGCATCGCGGAACGGGTAGTTCATGCTCGCGTCCCACATATCGCCGCCGAGCCACTTGCGGGCGTCGCCCCAGACCTCGCCGACAATCCAGGCCTCGCGGTCGATGCCTTTGACTCGTTTGCGGAAGTCTTGCCAGAAGAAGTCCGGCACCTCGTTCGCCACATCGAGTCGCCACCCGGAAAGGGTCGAGTTCTTGTGCCAAAAGTCGACCGACTTCATCAGATAATTGTAGGCACCCTTGTTCTTGAGGTTGATCTTTGGCATCGACTCATAGCCGAACCAAGCTTCGTAAGGCGGGGTGTTACGGACCTCGACGGGGTAGCTCTTGACGAAGAACCAGTCCTTGTAGGTGCTCTTTTCCTGGTTCTTTAGCAGGTCCACGAACGGCGGGAAAGTCACGCCGACGTGGTCGAAAATCTGGTCGAGAACGGTTCGGATTCCGGCTTTGTGCAAAGCGGCTGTAAGGTCTTTGAACTCTGCATTCGTGCCGAATTCGGGATCGATTTGGTAGAAGTCGGCCGGGTCGTACCGGTGGTTGCTCGGGGCCTTCATCACCGGGTTGAAGTACACCGCGTTGACGCCGAGGTTCTTCAGATGGCCGATGCGCTGGTTTACGCCCGCAATATCGCCGCCAAAGCGGTTCCAGTACTTCGGCTCTGCGTCCCAAGCTTCCATTTCCTTCGGATCGTTGGCCGAACTGCCATTGGCAAAGCGGTCGGGGAAGATCTGGTAGAAGACGGTGCCCTCGACCCACTTGGGAACCTCGAACGGCTTGAATTCACCGGGCTTAAGCGTGAATCGATTCGATGCTGAGGGAGCCGTAATGCCCTTGCTTCCGTAAATCCAAGTCTTGTCGCCGTCTATGAGTTGGAATCCGTAACTGAAGGGCTTGGTCTTGTTGAACGGGAGGCTGGCTCGCCAGGTCTCCTCGATCTCGTCCGACGACAGCTTCTGCATTGCGACGGTGTCGTTTCCGGAAACCACGGAGACCTTTTGCACGTCGCCCGGTCGGATCAAGAGGGTCAGCGAGATACGGCCCTTGTCGACGTTCAGGTCGGGAATTCGCTGGACGTGCCGAACTGCCCCGCCTGTGATCTTGCCGTCGCCAGCTTTGGCTGGCTCGGAATAGTCCGCCGGGACCACGAGGAGGACGGAGTTCAGGTTGCCGTTTCCGTCGTCCTCGTTGCGGATCGCCTTCGGGTCGGTCACCCAGTTCTCGCCGTCGAGGACGAACTTGTAGGTGTGCTTTCCGGTCGGAAGGCCGAGGGACGCGGTCCACGTTCGACCGTCCGTGCCGACCTTCATCGGGTTGGCATCCTTATTCCACCCGTTAAACGTCCCCGCCACGCTCGCTCGCTTCAAATCCCGATCCGCCGAATACGTGAACGTAACCGGCTTCAAGTTGGGCTGGACGAGGATGAGGGCGAAGACGAGGGTAGTCATGAGTTAGGCTCTCCCCTGTCTTACGCTCGAACCACGGATGCGCAGTTCGCAGGGAACGATGACCCGCTTGACGTCTTCAACATCCTGTCCTTCGATGATCTGCAAGAGTCTCTGACACGCAGTTCGGACGATCTGCTGGAGGTTCAAGCTGATCGATGACAATCCGCCGTCGACGAGGGTGCAGTAGATCGTGTCGTTGAAGCTAATGACTCCGAGTTCGTCGGGAATCTTGATCTTCAGCTCCCTCGCCGCTTCCACCACGCCGAGCGCCATGAAGTCATCGAGGACGACGAGGGCATCGGGTCTGCGTGGGTGGCTAAGGAGACCTTTCGCGGTATCTCGAGCCGCTTCGTAGCCGAACCGAGAGTTGACGACCACGGGCTCCTGATCGAACTCCCCGACGACCGCCTTGTATCCGGCGATGCGGTCTTCGCTTACGGTTAGGCCCTCGGGTCCGGCAATCATCGCGACCCGGCGGAAGCCGTTATCGATCAGATGCCGCGCCGCAAGCTTGCCCGCGAGTTCGTTGTCGTTGTCGACACTCGGAATTCCGTCCGCACCTTTCCCGATGAGGACGAACGGGAAGCCCTCCTTTTGAAGGCGAAGCACGCGCTCGTCGTGTGCCTCGGACTCGACGAGTATGAGGCCGTCCACGCGCCGAGAGCGGAGCAACTCATCGTAGACCGCCTTCTGGACGGACTGCGAGGCTGCGGTATCGACGCAAAGGTGATAGGGAGACTCGCTGAGGCAGTCGAGGATCTCCGAAATGAGGAGCGCAAAAAATGGATCGCCTTTCAGCGCGCCTTGCTGCCGCTTCACCACCAGACCAATGAGGTGAGTCTGTTGGGTTCGTAGAGACTGGGCCCGAACGTCGGGCCGGTAGTTGTTTTCTTCGATGGCGACAAGCACGCGCTGGCGAATTTCGTCCTCGACCCGGTCATCACCGGCAAGGACCCGTGAAACGGTCGCCTGCGAAACATTTGCGATCCTGGCTATATCCTGCTGGGTGATTCTCATGGTTCTTTTTGCCGGTCGCTTAAGTTAAGAATACGTATTCTGACGCCCATATGGTAGCACAAGTTTCCGCCCGGGGCAAGGTTTTTTCGGCATGAGGCGAAAATTCGCGACGGACCCCCAGGGGCCTGGATGCACCCTGCGCGCGCCCTTCCGCGTCCAATTACCAGCGCCACACCAATTAAGGAGAAAGTAATGTTTTTCAGTTACGCATTGGCCCTCGCGGTATCGGCTGCCGCCGACAACGGAGCCGAGGTCACGATTTTCAACCAGGGGTTCGCCCTCGTCAAGGAGACTCGGGATTTGAGCCTCAAGTCAGGGCGTCAGGAAGTCCGCATCGAAGACGTCGCGCAGCTGATCGAGCCCAGCAGTGTGGGCATTCGGAGCATCTCGTCGCCCGGCTCGTTCGAAGTTTTGGAGCAGAACTACCAGTACGACCTGATCAGCACTCAGGCAATTCTGAATAAGGCGGTGGGGGGGCGGATCGCGCTCAATCGGGTCCTGCCGAACGGCGTGAAGGAGCGGATCTCAGGCATCCTCATGAGTTCGCCCACCGCAATTGTCGGTGGCGGAGGCGGGCAGTACGTCTACAACGGGATGGTCCTGCAAGCCGACGATGGCCGAATCCTGCTCGATCCAAGCGGTGAAGTGGAGGTGAGTTCCATCCCGGAGGGCCTGATCAGCAAGCCGAGCCTGCTCTGGGATCTGGTATCGGACCGTGCGGGCCAGAACAAGGTCGAGATCAGCTACCTCACCCAAGGCATGTCGTGGAATGCCGACTACGTGCTGAGCTTAGATGGAGAAGGGAAGACGGGCGACCTGAAGGGCTGGGTCACGCTGAACAACAATTCGGGCGCGACCTTCAAGGAGGCGAAGCTGAAACTCTTGGCAGGAGATGTTCAGCGCGCACAAGCGCGATTTGGCGGAGGCCTTGGCGCTGGCGGTCGGGGTGGGGCACCCGAAGCAATGATGGACAAGGGCTTTGCTGAGGAGCAGTTCGCGGACTATCACCTTTACACTCTTGGCCGACCAGCGTCGATCCGCAACAAAGAAATCAAGCAGATTTCATTGCTCGAAGGCATGGCAGTCCCGGTGACGAAGAAGCTCATTATCGACGCTATGCGCTTCTACAACAATTGGCAGCCGCAAGAGGAAGGCACGATTGGCATTGGCAAGATCAAGCCTCAAATTCGCATTGAATTCAAGAATGATAAGGCCAGCAATTTGGGGATGCCTTTGCCGAAAGGGAACTTCAAAGTCTTCCAGAGAGACAAGAGTGGCAGCACCCAGATGCTCGGCGAGGATACGATCGACCACACGCCGCGAGACGAAAAGATTTCGCTCGTGGTTGGCCAAGCATTCGATGTCGTCTGCGACCGAAAGCGAACCAAGTTCGAGTGGCTGCGCCGCGGTGGTCCGACCGGCTGGGGAACTCGGGAATGGTACGAAATTGAACTGCGAAACCGGAAGGAATCTCCCGAGCGCGTGTACGTTTGGGAACGACACTGGTGGGAGTACGCCATTAAGGAAAACAACATGCCGTTCAATAAGCTCGATGCCAATACGATCGAGTTTGTTGTCGACTTGAAGGCTGGCGAAACGAAGACCATCAAGTACATGGTCGAGACATACTGGCCGTAGAGGTCATCCCAAATTCGTACCGCTGGCATCCTGCCGGCCTCCCGATGGAATTTCTCCGTAATCGGTGCCGGCAAGATGCCAGCGGTACAGCCGGATCCACCTCTTGATCGGTGCTACGGTACCAACAGGCCGATCATCCCCCAGACGACACCGATCCCCCCTAAGAAACGCCCGATCAATGCCAAGAAAATCAGCGGCTTATCGGGTTCGTCATAGTCGTGAATGAGGTAACCAAGGGTTTCTCTGCTTTGGTTGAAGAAGGCTTCGAAGAGCGTTCGGGTTTCGCCCCACATGTGGGCGCGCACCCTCATCATACACATCGTGCCAATCGCGATCAGCACCACCCCGACCACGATGAGAATCCACGCCATCGCCGGTTCGGGCAGCGTGAGGCGGCTGTTGGGAATCTTCCGGAAGAGTCCTTCGGCAAGCATCACCCCATGATACTTGGCGTGCCGCCAAGCTACAATGGCGCTTATGGCGCGCTTTCAGATCTCGCGGGATTACCTGGTTCGCTTCTTGACCGACCTGCTCAACACTCCCAGCCCGACCGGCGACACGGACTGGGCGATCAGTTTCGTGGAGCAGGAACTCCAAGGGCACGGGATTGCCTGCTACCGAACCTACAAAGGTGCCCTCATCGCGCACCTTGAGGGCCTGAAAGACGACCGCCCCCGCGCCTTGACCGCTCACGTCGACACCCTCGGCGCGATGGTCTCGGAGATCAAGAAGAACGGTCGCCTCAAACTCACCCGCCTCAACGGCCTCATGTGGCACACGGTCGAGAGCGAAGGCGTCTGGGTCGCCACCCGGAATGGACGCCAAATCCGCGGTTCGGTCGTGCTCGCCAACGGAGCCGCCCACAACAACAAAGAGGCGGATAAAGCCCAACGCAACGAAGAGAACCTCGAGGTCCGCCTCGACGAACGAACGACTACAGACGAAGAAACCCGAGTGCTCGGGATCGAGGTTGGCGACTTTGTTTACTTCGACCCGCGCGTCGAGGTGGCCGATTCCGGCTTTATTCGCTCCCGATTCCTCGATGATAAGGCCTGCGTGGCTTGCGTGGTCGCCGCCTTGAAGGCCCTGCGCGATGTCGGTGTCAGCCCTGCCCAGCGCACCCACGTTCTGTTCAGCAACTACGAAGAAGTCGGTCACGGCGGGATGGACGGCTTGCCCGACGACCTCGCCGAACTAGTGGTCGCCGATATGGCGGTCATTGGCGAGGGTCGCCAAGGCGATGAATTTCACTGTTCTCTCTGCCTCAAGGATTCCTCGGGGCCCTACAGCAAGAGGCTCACGGAAAAGATCCGCACGATCGCGGATACCGCTGGAGTTGACCTAAAGAGCGACATCTACCCCCACTACGGCAGCGACGGCTCGGTCTACTGGCAGTCGGGCGGCCGGGCCGAGGTCGCGCTGATCGGACCCGGAGTTGACACCAGCCACGGCTATGAACGAACTCACACCGATGCCCTGGTAGACACCGCCCTGCTGATCGCTGAGTACTTGATCGAAGAATAATGCCAAGCCCGGCCGTGATGGCCCTGCTCTTCGTGGTGGGCGCGCTGGCTTCCGCCGTGAATTCGGTGGCAGGCGGCGGTTCGCTGATCTCATTCCCAACCCTCATCGGCCTCGGCGTGCCGCAGCTTCCGGCCAATGCGACGAATTCAGTGGCGCTCTGGCCGGGCTCTCTCGCCGGCGCGATCGGTTTCCTTAACCAACTCGGCCCGGTCAAGCAGCATCTGCGCAGCCTATTCCTTCCGACGCTGCTTGGGAGCATTGCGGGGGCATTTCTGCTCGTGCTGACGCCCGAGTCGGCGTTTCGGGTGGTCGTGCCGATCCTGATTTTCCTCGCGACTCTGCTACTCGCTTTTCAGCCCCGGATCAAGAAGTGGGCGAGCAGTCGACATCATCGGCTGGCGGTCGGATGGGGAATGGCCTTGCAGTTGCTCGTTGCCATCTACGGCGGCTATTTCGGCGCGGGAATGGGGATCATGATGCTCGCGGTCTTCGGCCTGATCATGGAAGGCTCGATTCACGAGATGAACGCGGTGAAGACCTGGCTCTCGCTGCTCATCAACATCGCCGCGTCGACGATGTTCCTGATCAAAGGCCTGGTGCTTCCTTGGCATGCGGTTGCCCTCACGGCAGGCTCCATCCTTGGCGGCTACTTTGCGGCGCGCTGGTCGCAGAAGGTCGATTCGGAGATCCTCCGCAAGGGCATTGTGGTGCTTGGGTTCGCGATGACGGCTTGGTTCACCTATGGAGTTTTGAAGTGAGGTGGGGAGTGGTGGTAGCGGCCGGTGGGCATGCCGATCCCGACCTCGCTCATGCGATGGGCACGACTCGCAAGGCCCTGGCCCGCTTTGGTGAGGTGACGAGTTTGGAACTGACGCTTGATGCCGTTCGACAAACCGGGTTCGATGCGTGCGTGACCGTCTCGGGGTTGGACGTGCAGCACGCGGTTTCACACGGGGAGTTCCTGCCTGAGGGTCAATCGGCAATCGACAATGCCCGGCTCGGTCTGGAGGCTTTGGGGAGCGAGGTTGAGGCGGTCCTTTTCATCCCTGCCGACTCGCCGTTGCTCGATGCCGAGATGCTCACCTCGTTCACGGGTGCAGTTGCAAAGAGGGCGAGCCTGGAACGTTGGTATTCAACCGGGCTCTCACCGTTGGAAGGGTTTCGAGCGAGCTTTCCCGAAGCGGAGACCCAAGCTCTGAAACTTCGAGAGGGTAAGTATCTGAGCGGCGCATTGTACGCAGCGAGTCCGGCAGGCCTTATCCATGCGCTCGACCTTCTGACTGCGATGCGTCGGAATAGGAAGAGCCAGGCGGCCATGGCCTGGAAACTCGGCCCGGTCAATCTCGCCCGATATGTCCTGGGCCGCATATCCCTGGCAGACGCCGAGCGAATTGTCGGGAAGGCTCTAGGTGGCCAGGCCGTCATCGTTCCCGACGCTCATCCTGCCACGTGCCTCGACTTCGACACCGTGGCCGACTTCGAAGCGATCCAAAGGATATTAAGATCAGATTAGGATTCTGCGTTTGGTGTAGTCTTTCCCCATGAGCAGAATCTCGCGTCGCAGTGTGTTGGGCATGGGAGTAACCGGCCTGTCCGTCAGCATGATCTCACCCGCCCTGGGGAGCCTGCAGCGGTCGAAAAAGAAACCGAAGAACATCATCTTCTGCGTGGCCGACGGAATGGCGGCAAGCGTGCCGACGATGGTGGATCACTTGCTCGAAATCCGGGACGGGAAGCCGTCGTACTGGCGTTGGCTGATGAATCAGGATTTCGCCGTGAACGGGCTCCAGGACACCCGCTCACTCAACTCCGTGGTGACCGACTCTTCCGCCGCTTCTTCGTCTTGGGGATGCGGTCGGCACATCTGGAACGGCATGGTGAACATGTATCCAGACGGGACGAAGCTGCGGACGCTTGTCCAAATCCTGAAAGAAGCGAAGATGCGCACTGGCTTGGTCACGACGGCGACGATTACGCACGCGACGCCAGCCGGATTTGCCGTGAACTGCCTGCAGCGGGACCTCGAAGGCCTGATCGCGGAAGAGTATCTAAAGGCCGGAGTCGATGTGCTCATCGGCGGCGGCGACAAGTTCTTCGACCCGAGCAAGCGGAAAGACGGGAAGGATCTGTATAAGGAATTTAAGTCTGCAGGGTATACGATCTGCAAGGACAGGGATTCAATCTTGGGAGCGAAGGCAGGCAAGATCCTCGGCATCGTCAGCAACGGCCATGTGCCCTACACCGTGGACCGGGACAACAGTCCGGAACTTCAGAAATCTACGCCGACTTTGGCTGAAATGACCAAGGTTGCGATCGATAACCTCAACACAGGTTCGGGCGGCTTCCTCCTTCAGATTGAGGGTGCCCGGGTTGACCACGCCGGGCACGGGAATGATTTCGCCGGCATGATCTACGATCAAATCGCCTTCGAGGAAGCGGTTAAGGTCGCGGTGGACTTTGCCCTCAAGGATGGCGAGACGCTCGTCATCATCACCGCCGACCACGCCACCGGGGGAGTTGCTCTCAATGGGGCGGGTGACGAGTACATCGAAAGCACAGCCGGACTGAAATCGGTCCTTGCAATGAAGGCAAGCTACGATGTCATCTTCGGCGAACTCGGCGCGAATCCAGACGCCAAGATGGTTCAGGACGTCATTGAGAAGCGCCTGTCGATCAAGCTAACACCCGAGGAAGCCCAGGCGGTTGTCGATGGCGCGAAGAGCCCCTTCCAACTCTCGACGTTTAAGAAATCGAAGAGCGCTGTCCTCGGGATGGTGCTCGGGAATTATTCGAAGGTCGGATTTACCAGTGGCAATCATACATCGGACCATGTCCTGGTCACGGCCGTCGGTCCTATGAAAGAACTGTGCCACGGAATTGTACAAAACACCTCGTTCTTCGACATCATGCTAGCGGCACGGGACGTGAAAGTCGACAATCCGAAGATGACCTTTGAGGATGCGGCAAGGCACTACGAGAAGATGAAGTCCAAGTCGGATGGCGAGTTGTTTGCGCTCTATGGAGATCCAGAGGAAGAACTCGAACACGGTTACCGTCGGCTGGGCTAACATCGGGTCATGAATCGACCCCCGTGTTCTCTGACTCTCCTTTTGGCAGCCGTGTTGACGCTGGCTGGTTGCTCCAACTCTGGTGGCGGAAGCAAGGGGGCCGACTCTGCTTCGGCTGAGCCTCCAGCCGAAGTCCAACTTCGTCTGATCGCGAAGAAGGGCGACAAGTTCACCATGAACTTGGAGATGGACGCCGAAGCCGATGTTTCAGGCCTGAAATTGCCTGCAAATGTTCCGGCTGAACAGAAAGCCATTTTGCAAGGACCGCAGAAGATGACGGTTCGAAGCAAGGAAGAGCGGACCGTCACCGAGGTCAAGGGCGATGAGATTAAGATCGAAATCAAGAACCTATCGTTTTCAGCCGAAGGAACGGGCACCCTTAAGCAAGCGGCGGCAGGTATGACGGCGACAGAAAAGGACAAAGTCGAAACCAGAACCTATGACAATTTCAATCGCCGGATTTTGGCTCCGGGTGATCGCGAATCGAACCCGCTGAGCGTCGTTTTTCCAGAGCAGCCGATTAAGCCCGGTTACACATGGAGTAACGACACCGAGATGAATGGGATGCGCGTCAAGGCCAACTATAAGTTCGAGCGCCTTGAAACCGTCAACGGCAAATCGTGTGCGGTCATCAGCCTCATGTTCTCCAACAGTGCGAGCGTCACTTCTCCGGGGCCTCTACTTCTCTGGGTCGACCGATCGAACGGCTGGCCCGTCAAAGGCGAGGGCAAGGTCGAACTCGATAGTGCCGAAACCGGCCTCAAAACGAATTTGACCTTCCGAATGTCCGCCGACTAAATGTCGAAGGTCGCCGTCACGACCGTGTGATCCGAAGGCTTCTCCCTGAGGCGTGGAGCGCGGTCGATCTCACAGGAAACGCACGCTTTAGCGAGTTCAGGGTCAGCGTAGATGTGGTCGATGCGCCACCCGAGGTTGCGATCAACGCCGTTTGGGATTAGGAAGTCCCAGAACGTATAGTGGCCCGGTCCCTGGTGGAACTGGCGAAACACGTCTACCCACCCCCAGGCCAAGATCTTGTCGAGCGCGGCGAACTCGTCGGGATGGTGTCCGACATCGCCAAGTTTTCGAGGCGAATCATAGACATCGTTCGGCGTCGGGGCGATATTGATATCGCCGAGCCACAGCTGGCGCTGATCGCGCGGGAGGGTCTCGCAGTGGGTCGCCATGCGTTCAAGCCACTTGAGCTTGTAGGCGAATTTCTCGCTTCCAACCGTGTTGCCATTGGGTACGTAGGTGTTGAGGATGCGGATGCCGTTGATCTCGGCCGAGATGGCGCGAGCGTCGGTCTGGAACTCGGGGTCGCCGAATCCGAGTTGGACGTTTTTGGGTGGATCGAGACTGGCGATCGCGACACCGTTGTAGCTCTTGATTCCGTGGAAGATCACGTTGTAACCGGCTGCGTTAAAGTCCTCCTGGGGAAACTTGGCGTCTTCGACCTTGATCTCCTGAATCGCGAGCACATCGGGCCGGTGTTCAGCTAGGTAGTCGAGGATCAGGTCAAGGCGCGCTCGCACCGAATTGGCGTTGAAGGTGGCGATTGTCACCTGCTCAGATTACCGCCCCTACGTTTGAACCTGCGAAGCGCCATAATTGAACCTAGTGAGTTCTCCCGGCGACGACAAGGTCTGTAGCTACGATCCTCTCATCGAATTGATGGCGCGGTTCGAAAACGTGCGCGCGACGGATACCAGTGCCGATCCCTTTGCAGATTTAGGTGTGGAGGATCGGCTCAAGAAGCACATTGTCGATGGCATTAAGAAAAACCTCGAGCGGCACCTTGATATGGCGCTGGAAACTAATTCCCCGCTCGCAATCATCAACGACATCCTGCTTGACGGGATGAAGACGGTTGGTGAGCTCTTTGGCGCGGGCAAGATGCAGCTACCGTTCGTGCTCCAAAGTGCCGAAGTGATGAAAGCGGCGGTCCGCTATCTCGAGCCGATGATGGAGAAGACCGAGGGCAGCGAAAAGGGATCAATCCTGCTCGCTACCGTGCAGGGAGATGTTCACGACATCGGCAAGAACCTCGTCGATATTATTCTTTCCAATAACGGCTATCGGGTGGTCAACATTGGGATCAAGCAGCCGGTTAATGCGATCATCGATGCGGCTCAAGCCAATAACTGCCAAGTCATCGGTTTAAGTGGTTTGCTGGTAAAGAGCACGCTGATCATGCGCGACAATCTTCTGGAGCTAAATCAGCGGGAACTGCATCGCTATCCGGTCATCCTGGGAGGCGCGGCGCTGACGCGAGCCTATGTCGAACAGGACCTGCGGCAAATCTACAAGGGTCATGTCTATTACGCTCAGGATGCCTTTGAAGGCCTGCACTTGATGGGTGAACTTTGTTCGCCAGACTTTGAAGCGATTCCCGTCGGGGCCGACGAAGAACCACCGCACCGTGTCACGAGTCATCGGTTGCCAGATTCGAACCCGAGTTTGTATGTGTTCGATGGCATCAAGAGTGACATTGGCCCTGCACCGAGCATTCCGAAGCTGCCATTTTACGGGGCTAGAAAGCACACGAAGTTCGACCTGTTTGAGCTGTTTAAGTACATCAACACGGTCGCTTTGTGGCGAGGGCAGTGGCAGTTCAAGCGTCAGGAAGGTATGGATAATCCGACCTTCAACGCTTGGCTTGAAGAGAACGCCCGTCCGATCTTTGAGCGGATGCAGCGCGAGTTGGCGTCAGTATTGAAACCAAGAGTGGCCTGGGGTTACTTCTGGTGCCGATCCGAAGGAAACGACCTGATAATCTATCAAGAAGATGCGAGGACTGAGCGCATGCGCTTCACGTTCCCACGCCAGTCCGAAGGCCGTCGGCTGTGCCTTAGCGATTTCTTCTTACCTACCGAATCCGAACAGGCCGACGTCGTCGGATTCCATATCGTGACAGTTGGCGAAGAAGTGAGCCAATATGAGCGCAGTCTCTTTAGCAAGGGCGACTTTCAAGACTATCTTTTCGTCCACGGAATGGGTGTTGAGACAGCAGAGGCCTTGGCCGAATACTGGCATAAGATCATCCGAAACGAGTTGGGAATTTCAGATAACGATCCGCCGGAAATGAAGCTGCTTTTCAGTGCGAAATACCAGGGATCGCGTTATTCGTTTGGCTATCCGGCATGTCCGAATTTGGAGGATCAGGCGAAGCTGTTCGAACTGCTCAATCCAGAAGAAATCGGAATTACGCTGAGCGAGGAGTTCATGCTGGTGCCGGAGCAGTCGACGAGCGCGATCATTCTCCACCACCCGGAAGCGAAGTACTTCAACGTCCGCTAAGAGAAAGAGGGTCCCCGGAAAGCGCGGGCGGCATGTGCTGCTTCCTCAAGAACCCAAGTTTTTTATTCCGCCGATTCGCCCTGGTTAGCCGCCACTAATTACCGGTTCCGCCCGCTTCCGGTATTCCTACCATCGGCGTGAGAATTCCCCTTGAGAGTAAAACGAGGAGCAAAATGCCGAGCGCGATTCGGTAGACCACGAACACGGTTGGGCTCTTGGTCTGGAGGAACTTGATGAGGAACGCGATGGCCGCATAGCCGGTGATGAAGGAAAACAGATTGGCTACGAGCATCGGAACGAGCATGTCGTGAAGGAGCTCTTGGGCGTGCTGCTTGAAGCTGTAGAGGGCCGCCGCGAGGATCGCCGGGACGGAGAGCATGAACGAGAAGCGAGCGGCAGTCTCCCGATCCATGCCCCAGAACAGTGCGCCCGTGATCGTGCTCCCGCTGCGACTGGCACCCGGAATGAGTGCGATTGCCTGCCAAAAACCTACCCATATCCCGGCCCCTACCGAGGTCTGGTCCAGGCTTTTCATCCGATCCGGAACGCGGTCGGCGATCCACATCAGGATCCCCATGACGATCAAAGCGCCAGCGATAACGTATAGCGACCGGAGCGAACCCTCGATCTTCTTCTGGAACAGCAAACCGAGGACCCCAATCGGAATCGAGCCAATCACGATCGCCCACCCGAGCTTGGCGTCTGTCGTTTTGGCCGCCTCACCACCACGGAAGCTCTTGATCCAGCCAACCAAAGCGCCCCAGAGGTCCCTCCGAAAGTAGATCAAAACCGCGAGAAGGGTGCCGAGTTGGATTGACGCGGTGAACGCGGCTCCTGGGTCATTCCATCCGAGCAGGCTGGGAACGATCCTGAGGTGTGCCGTGCTGCTGATGGGCAGGAATTCGGTCAATCCCTGTACAATGCCGAGCACAATGGCTTGAATTAGGTCCACATTTCTTCCTTGGGGCTGTCGATGCCGAGAAGACCGAGGGCGAGGAAACGAATGCGCTGGGCTGCTCTTCCATCTCCGTAAGGACTGCGGGCCGTGGCCATCTCGTCGTAAAGGGCTTTGTCAGAGAGAATCCGGGTGGCCTGGTCGAAGATCAGTTCTTCATCCGTCCCGACGAGCATCGCTGACCCGGCCGAGATACCCTCGGGACGCTCGGTGTTCGTCCTCAAAACCAGAACCGGCTTACCAAAAGCCGGAGCCTCTTCCTGTACGCCGCCCGAGTCGGTAAGGATCAACGTGGACCGCTCCATCAGCTTGACAAAATCGGCGTAGTCCGGTGGCTCGATTAACGCGACTCGATCGTGGGAACCGAGCACGGCTTTGAGGGTCTCGCGAACCTGCGGATTGCGGTGCATGGCGACCACGAGCATCGTGTCGGGCTGAGTTTCGGTGATTCTCAGGGCAGCCCGCGCGATGGCAGCTTGAGGTTCACCCCAGTTTTCGCGACGATGGGTCGTGAGCAGGATGATCCTGCGTGTCTCACCTGGGAACCAATGCTGCGGACGACGCTCGGCCATCTGCTGCACCGCATCAATCCCTGTGTTACCGGTCACGAAGATTGATTCGTCGCTGATGTGCTCGGCTCGAAGATTTGCGGCCGCCCAATCGGTCGGCGCGTAATGATGGCGGGCGAACAAGCCGACGGCTTGACGATTGAACTCCTCCGGAAAAGGGTTCCAGATCGTCTCCGTGCGAAGACCAGCTTCGATATGCCCGAAGGGGATTTGGTTATAGAAACTGGCAAGACCTGCACAAAACGTCGTCGTAGTGTCGCCTTGAGCGAGCACCAACTGAGGTTTAAGGTCGGCAAAACACGGGTCGAGGCCCGATATCGCACGCGACGTGACCTCGGCAAGGCTTTGGCCGTGATGCATGATATCCAGGTCAACGTCCGGGGTTAGGTCAAAGCTTGCAAGGGCTTGAGCGAGCATTTCGCGATGCTGGCCCGTGGCGACGAGTACGCATTCGACCTCCGGGAATCGACGTAGTTCGACAACTACCGGCGCGGTTTTGATCGCGTCGGGGCGGGTGCCGACGACGCAGACGATCTTCGGCTTAGCCACGCTTGATCACCAGCATTAACAGGACACCGCAAAGGGCAGCAGTGACGGCATACAACACGAGCACGGTCTGTCGCTGCGAAAGACCCTTGCCGAGAAGCGTGTGGTGGACATGGCGCTTATCAGCCTGAGTTATCGGCACGCCGCTCATCACCCGCTTGGTGATGACAAAGAAGGCGTCGAAAATGGGGACGCCGAAGGCGAGCAGCGGCACGATAAGGGCGATTGCAGCCATGACCTTGAGCGCACCGACGATACTCAAACAGGCCAACGTGAACCCAAGAATGTAGGCTCCCCCCGTCCCCATGATGATTTTGGCCGGGTTGTAGTTATGTCGAAGAAATCCGAGCGAAGCTCCACCAATCGCGGCTGCCAGCATCGCTACGCGGGGCTGGCCGACGGTCGCAGCAATGATGGCGAGGGTCGTAGCCGAGATCGCGGCGATACCCGCTGCCAGTCCATCGACTCCATCGATGGTATCCATCGTCTTCGTGACCACGAAGATGTAGATCGCAGTCAGCGGAACCGCCAAGTACCAGGCTTTGATGTCGAGGTAGTAGCCTCCCGAGAAGGGAATTCCTATCGTTCCCATCTGCACACGACCTACATTGTCGAACAGGAACTGCACACCAACGCCAGCCGCGAGAAGGGCAATCAACTGGATTTTGGCCGGATACTGATACAGATCGTCGAGGGCACCGATGACAACGAGCAACCCGCCAATCGCGAGAATCCCAACCAGATACAGAGGAATGGGATTAAATGGATAGGCAAAGGGCAGAACAATTAAAGAAGAAACCACAAATCCTATATAAATCGCGATTCCTCCCCAGCGAGGAAGGGGCTCTTTGTGGATTCGCCGATCATCGCGCTTCGGGTCGTCGACGGCACCCTTTGCAAAAGCCAGCTTTCGGACCCAAGGGGTAAGCAGCCAACTCACGAGGAGAGCGACGAGTCCAGCCAAGAGGGGGAATCGGAATCCTTCCAGGAACTTGCCGTTGGCAGTGGCGGCTAGGAGATCCGCCGGGTCCATCATGCTCCGAACTCCACTTTCTCTAAGACGCCTGCCCGGTATCGAAAGACTTCCATGTTTGAATCGCGAAAAATCTCGAGCGTGAAGTCATCGGGGTAATCGCCCTCGAAGACCACACGCTCAATTCCGCCATTCACGATCATCTTTGCGCAGGCATTGCAGGGTTGGCACGTGACATAGATGGCCGCACCCGCACACGGCACTCCAATCATCGCAGCTTGCAGCAAGGCGTTCTGCTCGGCATGGAGTGACCGGATGCAATGGCCCGCTCGCATACAACCCCTCGGCCAATCATGGTCGGGACCGCCTTCAGGGCAGTGGGGAAGTCCCCGCGGCGCGCCGTTGTAGCCGGTTGCGAGGATTCGACGATCACGGACGATGACCGCGCCGACTTGCCGCCGTGGGCAAGTGGCTCGAGTCGCGACCAAACTCGCGATTTGCATGAAATAGCTATCCCAGCTTGGGCGCTCGTGCATCGACTCCGAGATGATATCCCGAATGAAGCCTTATCGGCGGGCTTGACGGATCGCCGAAGGAGAAACCGAAAAGCGCTTCTGGAATGCGCGGCTGAAATGTGCAGCGCTCGCAAATCCGACCGAACGGGCAATCTCGCTGACGGGCAGATCTTGGCCGAGCAGCATTTGGCGGGCCTTCTCCAGACGTAGGGACACGAGGTACTTGTGGAACGGCTGGCCGGTCGCTTGCTTGAAGAGGAAGCGAAAATGGGAGGTCGACAAGCCTAGCTGATCCGCGATGGTGACGTCTTGAATGTCCTTTCCGAAGTGCCGATCCACCCAATGCAGAGCTCGGTCGATGAGGGCGTCACCGGTGGCACTGGGTTTGGCGAGAACGGGGGCCACGATCTCTTCGAGCAAGTGACGGGTAGTTTCCGCGATGCGCGCCGTGGAGTCAAGCCGATCGAGGGTCCGAGCGGCCCGGAGTTGGAAGTGATGCATCTCGCGGGGGGCCCCCATTTCAAGCAGCGCTGCCGAGACGACGGCCATGAAGGTCAATGCCATCGACCGCGCTTCGTCCAGGTCGGTCGTGGCGATGATGCCGTCTTCAAGTTGTCGAATGGCGCGGTTGAACTTGACCCGGTCGGCGATCCGGACAACTGCTCCGACCTCAGCCAACGGCACCCCTCCGCTGGAACCCTTGAAGGGGCAGACTGGCGCAGCCTCGAACTCGAAGAAGATGTCAAAGATGAGGAAACTGGCGGCAGAGCCGGTGTCCCGGAAGCGGAAGGTATCGGCTTCTGTCGGCTCAACGTCGAGCGTCAAGAGGTCGACCCGTCGGAGTCCGTTACCCGTCGACACCGATCCGAGGGTTTCGACGCTCGTGCCGTCTCCGTTGAGACGATATCGCGGCTCGAGGTCACTGGCTTCGCAGTAATGTCGCGAACGAACGAGGTCATGACGGAAGACTGGGCGATCATCTTTGACGAGCTGTACCTGTGCCCCCACTGAGCCCGGGTTCTCCATAGTGTCCTCCGGAATGTGAGCGAAGATTCCGACCAAATGAATACGGATCAGTCGGCCGGTAACGGCCGGAATTGGAACATCGAGGACGAACGGAAGCGAGCGTAGTGGGTGATTGTGCAACCCGCCATTGCTTTGCCAAGCCGGCTTCTTTGTCAGCGGCAGATCGCGAATTCCGTCGAGCGTGGCCGGTACGGCCAAGGGCTCACAAAGTCGAGTGCCGTTCTCTGGGCGCACGAAATGCCCCGCTTCGATGATCGAGCGCATCTTATCTAGATATACGACGCTTTCGGGTCCTTCAGTCCGTCGGCGGAGGGAATTCGCCAGAAGGACTGCGCTCGAACCATTCGTTCTTCATCTGGGTCTTCTTCACGGTGCGTACGTTGCCGTCCGAGAACACGATCACCGCGAATCCACGGTGCTCAACGAATTTGCCCGGAATGTTGATCCGCTTTTGGATGTGGTGCCTGAAGTCGACGTTGGAGTTGTTTCGCCAGAATTTGGGCGGATCAATGAACGCGAAGTCGTAGGTTCGGCCATCGCCACCCCACCAGGGAGCGTGGTAATAGGCGCTCGTCCCGAACACGATGGTCCGCGACGGTGAGGCAATCTCGCTTCCGTGGGCTGGATTTTTGCAGTCGGGGAAATCGGTGTAGTCGAGGGTCATGTTGGTGTCGCCGCCCAGATAGCCCCAGTTGTAGCCGAATCCGCTCATATCGCCGAGATAGGGCTGAGCCTGGTGAGAGGGATCCGTTAGTTTGCCCTTCATGTAGGGCTTGAGGATGCCGCGATCGGGGTCGAATGTGCCATCCGGCTTCTGTCCTGAGCACCACATCTGCCACATGCCGTCACCATCGCGGTAAACCCCTAGCGGGTAGGTGTCGTCGGAATCACCCATATACATGCTGGCCGCCATCATGATCTGTCCGATGGAACGGCTGGCAATGGACTTATGGGCCGCCGCCTTGACCTCGCGAATGACTGGGAAGAACATCGCCGCCAGGATGGCGATGATACCAATCACCGTGAGCAGTTCAACCAGTGTAAATCCTTTACGTTTTGCCATGCTCCTCACTGATCATGACTGATCGATGTGGTCAATAGGTTTGCTCTATGCTGCATTTTCTTCCATATTGGAGATCATTCCTGAGCTGACCACCGTGTAGAGGGTCGCCCACGCGTCAGCGTCTTCCGGCGTGTATTGCTGACCCAGGAATTCAGGAAGAGTCGCGAGCAGTGCTTCACCGACGGCTTGGAAATCGCTTGGCTTGATGCCGTACTCTCGGTGCGTCTGTCCAAGTTTCCTGAATGTCGGCTCGCACTCGTCGAGTCGATCCACCATGCCGACAGTTGCCTCCCAGAACTGGACGAATCGCACCAGTTGCGCCGTCATATCCTCCGGGAACAGGTTGCGGTATTCGGGGTGCGCGCTGAACAGGTGGTCGTAGAAACGTCGGCTGAACTCCGTAATCTTGGGTCGGACCAGGTCGTAGCCTGCCCGAATTCGTTCCCGCTGCCAAAACGTGAGCGCTGACATCCTGGAGTAATTGTCGGTGCCCAGATCGCCAGTTTGTAGCAAATTTGGGACCTATTCGTGCGCACCGAGGCTGGCTAGGTTCATACTTGCAGTATGAAGACGGTTCTCATCATCGTAGGCATCGTTTGCGTCCTGTGCTGCGGCGGTGCTATCGGACTGTTTTTCGTCACCAAGGGTGCCGTCGATAATGTCATGAAGGAAGCTCGGGCTTTTGGAGACGACTCGGTTACCTCGATCACCAAGACGTGGGATATGAACGCCCTCAAGGAACGCTCCGCCCCCGAGCTGCTCTCCCAGCAGCCGAAAGAACTTGAAAATGTGATCGCTTTCGGCAAGGAGAAATTGGGGCCGATGCAGTCTTTCACGGGTAACGTCGATTTGCAGATCGAGGCGAAATCGAACTCCTCTCAGGGGAGCTACGCGACTATCCCCTACAAGGCGACCATCACGTGCGAGAAAGGCAAGGCCACCGTGGATCTCGAACTGATCAAGCGCAACGACAAGGATGGCTGGAAGATTCTGAGCATCAACGTCGTGCCAACCCAGTAGGTATGTCAAGCAACGAGTACCGCTTTTTCACCCTCTGGACTGTCGAGGGTGGGATTGAAGAAGCCGCCGAGGTCCTCGAAGACGTCGAAGGCCTGACCGCGTGGTGGCCCGCTGTCTATCTGAGTCTCCTGGTTGAAAACCCGGGAGGAAAGGGCGGCATCGGCAAGCGGGTCAAGCTCCTGACGCGAGGTTGGCTGCCCTACCTCTTACGGTGGACGCTGGTCGTTCACGAGTCCGATTCGCCGCATCGATTTGTGATCGATGCCGAAGGCGACTTCGTCGGTCGGGGCGTCTGGAATCTCAAGCAGGTCGGTCCGAAAGTTGAAGTCACCTACGACTGGCAGATTCGAGCTGACAAGCCACTTTTGAAACTCCTTGGATTCGCCTTGCGCCCGATCTTCGAGGCGAACCATCGCTGGGCGATGTCGACGGGTGAGAAGAGCCTGCAACTCGAGATGGTACGTCGTCGTGCACTGCGCGAGGGTCGTCTGGTGCGCAGTAAGCGTCCGCCGGGGCCGGCCCTCTATTCCGGTCCGCTCCTGATTGGGCTTGGGGTTGTGGCCTTGCTCGGTGTGGTGGCGGCGCGGCGTCGAAAGTCGATGGCTCCGGCGGAAGTTGACGAACTGGACGGATAGGACTTATTGGACCTCTCGTCCTATTCCCCCAGCGTGACCCACATCACACCTTTCCCTCGCTGAGCGTCACGGCAGGCAGCTAAGAACCGCCCTATCCTTTCCTCATCGCAATCGCGAACTTGGAGGAAAGATGAAACTGCATTTCCGAAATCTGGTTGTTCTCGCTTTAGTCGCTTCGCTCGCCGGTTCTGCTGCTGGCCAGAAGAAGAAGGATGCCGCTCCGACGATGGTGAAGTCGTCGACGCCGGTCGTCGTGCTGCCTTTTGCGTCAAGCGGCGAGGTTCAACTGTATGAGATAGACCCAATTCGCCTTGGCAACGGCTTGGGCCTGATGATGGAGTTGGAACTGGGGGACCGAGGCGTTACCCTTGTAGATCGTTCATATATGTCTTCGCGCCTCAAAGAGCAAGGATTTGCAGACATGGGCATCGTGGATCCAAGTTCAGTCGCAAAAGCGGGCAAGGAACTGGGTGCACGGTGGCAGATCGCCGTGGAGGTCATCTCCTTTGGTGAGAACGTCAATAACGTGGGTGGTTTCGGCTTCTTGCCCGAAATCCCTGGTGGTGGCCAGATTGGTGTTCGGACTTCCAAGGCGAAGGTCGAAATCGTCGTCAAACTGATGGACATTGAGACGTCCCAAATCCTGGCAATGGCCAAGGGTAAGGGCGAGGAATCCAAGAGCGATGTCAGCTTCGGAGCCGTCAGTTGGTGGCGATGGGCGGCCCGCGTGAGCTTCAGCAGCGACGAGTGGCTGTCAAGCCGACTCGGCCGAGCCTCCCAGAAGGCAATTGCCGATGCCGCCGAGAAGCTCGCCCAGAAGTGGCCGGAGAAGGAGCTGGTGCCCAAGCGGACGAGCGACGGCGTGTCGTACAACGAGCTTTTCGCCAAGAAACCCGAAGCCCCCGTCTCGTACGATTCGCTCAAGGCGTTCACCTACGTGGTCGTCGTGCCGGAGACCATTCTGGCGCGCCCCCGAATTCCGGACCCTGCCGCCGAGACTGAGATCATCAAGGCGATGATCAACGCCGGACTCAAGGTGAAAGATGATCTGCAGACGAAGGCCCTGCGCGACGACTCGGCCGTGACGGCGATGCTACACGGGCAAGTGGATGACGCCAAGCTGCATGAGCTTCGCACACGCTTCGGGGCCGACGTTCTGATCATTGGCGAAGCGGTCGCCAGTGCCAACAACCAGCAGATCCAGGGTCAGCCGTACACGATGTCCCGAGCTCGTGTCGAGGTCCGCGCCATCAGCATGGACACGGGTGACATCATCGGCATCGAGGACGCCACCAAGCCCGGCCGCGATCTCTCGGACGAGCTGAGCGGCAAAGCTGCCCTCAAGGAAGCCGGACTCGAAGTCGCCCCAAAGCTATTGGCGATGATGGCGAGTAAGATGAAGTCCGATACCGGTTCGTTTGCCGAGCCGACCGTGAACATCGAACTCGAAGTCGGCGGCTGGGCAAGCCGCTCCGATGCCCAGGAGTTCCTCGAGGCTCTCAAGGACCTGTCAGGGGTCAAGAGTGCGGCCAAGCGCGAGTTCACCGGCGGGACGCTGTTCGCCGACGTCACGGTCCGAAAGTCCGCCGCCGAAGACTTCGCCGCGTGGCTGGAGTCGAACAGCAAGCTGAAGAAGTTCGGCGTGAAGATCGACACCGACAGCAAGGGCAAAATCAAGGGGCGAGCAGGTTCCTGACGCGCCTAGCCAACTACCAATGGGTGGCCGGGGTGATGAATTGTGCACCCCGGAGCCCATGCTGGCCACCACTTACTTCTTTGGGATCACGAAGAGCTTGTCGTCCAGCGGCTTGTTGACCTCGAGCCTCAACACTTGCGCGTCCATGAACGGCTCTTTCTCGCCAATCATCGTGGAGATGGTCCGCCAGATGTAGAAGGTTTCGGGATCGATGAAGTACCGAACGTCCACCCGTTGCATCTCGGCGTGCTCTTCGAGGACGAGCCAGCTCTTGCCGTTCCAGTCTTCTTTGACGACCTTCAACTTGCTCGACTTCATGTTGCCGCCCTCGGCGGTCGAAAGCTGGCGCTTCCAGTCGAAGAAGCAAAGCGTCTCCAAGTTGGCAAAAAGGCTCTTTCCGAGGTTGTCTACCGAGTATTCGAGGCCCCGTTTCGCTTGACCCTCGATGACGATCGCAACCTCCTTGCCGTCGCAAATGAGGGTCGCCTCGCCGCTCGGGAGGCCGACGAACGAAACCCGCATCTTGTTTGGATTGGCAAATTCCCCGTTGAGGGTGACGACGATCTTCTCGCCCCTCTCGTTGATGCTCGACTTGGTCTGGAAGGACGCGGTCTTGGTTTCCCGATAGACCTGCCGCATCTTGCCGAGGAGTTCCTCGGTGTCCATGTCCTGGATAGGAGCGAACGACGCGGACGCAAGCGCAACCGCGAGGGCGAGTGGAGTCATGCCTTAACTATGACGCAAACCGGGTTCCCGGTTCCCTCATTGCGTGCGATTTCAGGACGCGATGCCGGTCGCTGACGGAATTTCCGCAGGCTGGCTCTGCATCTTGTAGCCATAACCTCGCAAAGTTAGCAGGTAACGAGGATTGAGCGGGTCCTTCTCAATCTTCTTGCGGATGCGGTAGATGTAGACCTCGAGGCTGTTGCTGTTGAAGTCGATGTCATAGCCCCAGATGCTCTCGAACAAGGAATCGCGCGCGACCGCGATGTCAGCGTTCTTGGAAAGGTAGTAGAGGAGTTCGTACTCGCGGTTCGTCAACCCCGCGGGCACTCCCTCGACCAAGACGTCGCGGCGAGAGGGGTCGATGACGAGGTCGCCAATGCGGACCGATTCGTCGGCCGGTGCGCGCTCCTCGGAATACTCCTGAGAACGTCGGAGCTGGGCGCGGACCCGAGCGAGCAATTCGGTGGCGTCGAAAGGTTTGGTCAAATAGTCGTCCGCACCCACCTCGAGCCCGATAACCTTATCCATAGACTCGGACCGCGCCGTGAGCATGATGATCGGGAACTTCCACTTCGAGCGCATGCGGCGGCAGACCGAGATGCCATCGATTCCGGGCAGGCCCACGTCGAGCACCACGAGGTCGAACTTGAACTGGGCGGCCAGCGACAGGCCTTCTTCTCCTGTTCCTGCTGCTTCCACATCGAAGCCTTGCTTCAGAAACAGCTTGCGGAGGCTCTCCAGGAGAAACCGATCATCATCGACGAGTAGGATCTTTGCGCTCATAGCTTAGTTCTTCGTGCTTGGAATGGGAATGAAAATGCGAAACGTCGTGCCGTGACCGACCTTGCTCTCAACGTCGATGCGCCAGCCATGCTCTTCCACGATCCGGCGGACGCTGAACAAGCCCAACCCAAACCCTTCTGCTCTAGTCGTATAGAACGGCTCGAAAAGTTTGGCCAAGTGTTCCTTTGCGATCCCCTTGCCGCTGTCTTCGAATTCAACGACGGTGAACCCGTTTGCCTTGGAGAGGCGGATGGAGACATGGCCGCCCTTCGCATCCATCGCTTGAACCGCGTTCATGATCAGGTTGACGAAGAGGTGCTCGACTTGGTGCACGTCCGCCACGACGAAGGCGGAATCCTCTTTGAGTTCAGTGGTCACGTCGACGCCGGCAATGTGGGTCTGGGCGTGGGTCAGGTCGACGACTTTCTCGATCAGTTCGCACAGGTCGCACTCTTCGTGTGAGGTCTTGCGCGGGCGCGCGTAAGACAGCAGTCGGTGGGCGAGGACATTGAAGCGGTCAATCTGGACCTTGACCGCTTGGCGAGTCTCCTCGAGGTCGCTGCCACTCGTGGCAAGGTCGAGGGAGAGCGAACTGAGAATATTCCGAATATCGTGGGCTATGCTCGCTGACAATGTGCCCGCTACCGAGAGCTTCTCGCTCTGAATCAGGCGCTGCTGAGTATTGCGTAGCTCTTCATGCGCTTGGAGCAGGCGACGCTGCAGAATGTGACCCGAAATCAAGAGCGTAACCTGGTCGACGATGGCCTCGACATGCATCCGATGTCGCGCATCGGCGAAGGGAGGAACGGAGTGGCTCCCAAGAACCATGAGCGCAATCGGTTGACCGTGAATGATCAGGGGCGCTGCACCGACGTAGGTGCATCCCAATTCGGTGCCCATGGTGCCGCTGGGCTGACGTTCGAACTCCATGGTTGTCCCTGCATCGAAGGCAGCATTCTGTAGAATGCTTTGCAGCGCAGGCTCTTCGTTAAGCCAGAGACTCAATCGGCGAGGTAGGGCATCTTGGCTCGTGATGGCGTAACCAACCAGCTCATCGTCTTCGACGAGGAGCAAGGCGGCTGCGCTATACCCAAGAAGGCCCCTAAGCAGCTTCACCTGGCCCTCTAGGATCTCATCGGTGTTGGGGCTGGAAGCAAGCATCTGGAAACCGGAATTCATCGCACGAAGAACGTCGTGCGTCGTCTGCAGATCGATGCGCTGCTGATCGACGATAGCTCTTTGCTCTGCAACGCGATCTGCGACAAGTCGCTCGCGTTCGAGCTCAGCACCAATGCGCATCGCGATGAGCGACATGAAGCGCGTATCGTCTTCGTCGACCGGCGTATCAGACCTGCCATCCAGGAAACAGATCGTCCCTATCGGGCGGCTCTTATCGTCGAAGATCGGAGCGCCAAGGTAGCGCGTGAGACCGAGCTTTACCGGTACGATGTTCTTAAAAGCAGCGTGCTCGCGACCGTCTTGGATAAAGAGCGGCTTCGCAGCTTTCATGGCAACGCGACAGTACGAATCCTTGACGGTATTGCCTTTGATATGCTTGTACTCGTCGGGCATCCCAGCCACATACCGGAAGTCCATTCGGGCCCCATTCTTGATCGACAGAATCGCGATCGAACCGCCGTAGAAGTGCGAGATCTCGTTGACAAGGAACTTCATCACCTCGGCCGGGTCGTGATGCTGGAAGGTGCTCATTTGGTGGAGCGCTTCCTGGATCCGTGTCCGCTTGTGTTCCTTGGTCACATCGCGGAAGGTCCAAATCCGGCCGATGATCTCGCCGTGAAGGTCGAGCACCGGGCAGGTTCGGCGGCTGATCACCTTGGCCGGGGTCGTCAGCAGTTCGATTTGATCTTCATAAACCCGCATCGGCTCCTGGTAGATTTCCATAAGCTGATGCCGCCACTCTTCCGGATTGCGTATCTTCGGGTAGACCATCGAGCGGACTTGCTCGGGCTCCATCGACACTACCGCACTCGGGTCGAGCTCGAAGATCTCGCCGAACTTGGCGTTGCACGCAAGAGTCGTATGATCGAGGTCGGTGAGCATGACGCCCTCGTCGCTCGCATGAAGCATGGAGCGCAAGATGGCGTCAGTCTCCCCAGGCAGCATGGCGCGACGGGCTACGTTTGCACCATCGAGCATCTGTCGGGTCACCGTTTCTCTCATCGGTCTATCATTCTCCCGTCCGTTCCTTAATGATGCCTATCACCAATATGAACAGGAGATGAATATGCCCACTTCACTGCACTATTCAGGAGTTGTTCATCCTGCCGAGGTCGAGGACTAGCCTTGCTTGGCTACGGCATCACGCCTCTCACTGCTTTGATTGCCTGCGCCATACTGACGGGCCTCCGCTTGGCGATGCGAGGCCGGCGGTTTGAATCGGCATCAAAGGCATTGGCTCGGATTTGCGCCCTCACGATGGTGGTTTTCGGCATCGTTCAGCCGTTTGTCATTCAGGTCTATTTCGTCCCATCGCGTTCGATGTCACCGACCCTCCTGCCCGGCGATTTCCTGGTTGGCCTTAAGAGACCGACAAGACTAGAACAAGGAGACATCGTCGTTTTTCGCTCGAAGAAGGGAGGTGCCTCAGATTTCGTAAAGCGCATTGTCGCCGTGCCGGGCGAGGTCGTTGAGATCAAGAATGGTCGCATTGTCGTGAACGGAAGGACCCTCGACGAGCCGTACATACTCGAGCCCTGGACCGGGGAAGTCAAGTGGATTCGCTACGATGGCCGAGAACGTCCGGACTGGAAGGACCAGATCATCCCGGTGCACGTCTCCGGGGCGACCGTGAATTGGAACACGGATGTCGCCCCCCAGTATGCGATCGGGCGACAAAGTGACGGGTCCTTTTTGCCACTTGACCGACTCTCGCCGACGGAACAGCGCTTGATGAGCGAACTCCAGTCTGCTCCCCCCGCGCCCTTGCCACCCAACACCTATCTGGTGCTCGGCGACAACCGGCACGGCTCTCGCGATTCTCGCGATTGGGGGGTCATTCGCAAGGAAGAGATCGCGGCGAAAGGGGTTGCCATCCTGTTTCCTTTTGCTCGGGCGGGCACCCTAAAAAGAAACTCGCTCCCGCCATAGAGGCGGGAGCGTCTCGGTTGGACCATCAGTCGGGTCCTCCCGGAGAGGGAAGGAGGATATGCGTCACTTATTCGAACGCTCTCTCCCTGGTGGTCGTTCCGTTTGGCATGATTTGTTCAAGGATTTGAATAGAACTGGGCAAAAACGTGGGCCAAAAGTCCCGACAACCTAGGCGTCGCGGTGCACTGTGGCAGGGGAAAACGCCGGCAGACAGACTGCGATGTACTCTGCCCCCTCACTGGCAGGCGTGCTGTAGCGTATCCACTCGCCGGCTTTCGTGATGATTGCCTGGCCAGCTTTCACTTCGATCACACCCGCTTCGCTTTCGACATGCAATAGACCGCGGAGCACCACCGTGTATTCATCGAACTCCGGCCGCTGGCCCGGCTCCTCCCAGCCGCCCGGACTCCTCATGTGAGCAATGCTGAGCGCGGGGTCACCGGAGTTCACGCGACCGAAATACTCGTCGATCAGTTTGGGTGCATTTCCGGCCGCCTCGATCCGGGTTGCGCTTTCGATCAACTTTGGCATTCGATGACGTTACCCAGCGAACAGCTCAAGAAGGTTGTTGATTTCCAGCGTTGGGGGCGGCGCGTCGTTTGGGCGCGCCTCGGGTTGAGATTGGCCGTCAGCGCTCGGGGGGATATCGGTTGGGCGGCGCACCCAGACCGTTCGCCATCCCGACTCGATGGACGGCAGGATGTCATGGTGATAGCTGTTCCCCACGAAAAGCAGCTCACTCCCCTCACATCCCATCAGGCTCTCGGCACGACGGAACACGGCCGCCACGGGTTTGCCCTCGCCCATTTCACCTTCGATCAGTATGTGGCGAAAGTACTTCTCGATTCCGAGCGTTGCGATCTCTTGTCGCTGAATATCGGCAGGCCCGTTGGTCATCAGCCCGAGCGGGAACTGCGCGGAGAGACGATCGAGAACCTCGATGCTCTCGGGAAACAGGGATAGGTACCGGTCACGCAGCTCGCCGTAGCTATCGCTCAGCAACTGTGCCCTGGGTTCGTCTTCCAGGCCAACTGCCGCCAGCGCGCGACGCATCTGCTCAAGTCGGGTTTCTCCTCCACTTTTTAGGTAGGTGGAATACCACTCGGAGCGCTTGATGGTCGGGCTGAACGTTCGAAACGCACTCGCCCAGGCCCGCACCATCTCTTCCGCCGTGTGCCCGTGTGGACCATGAAGCGCGAACGTCTCGGCAAGCGCCCTTTTGGATGCCTCCCAATAGCCGCACAGCGTGTCGTCGAGATCGAAATAGATCGCCTTAACGCCGACGAGTTCGGTTCTGAGAAGGCTCATTCGCCGTAGATGTCGGCGTAGTAGTTCCACTCCGGATCGGTCGCCATTCGGATGAAAGCGACTTGGCCAGCATGGTAGTAGTCCTCGGAGGAGAAGTTGGGAATTCCGCGACCGAGCTTGACGCTATGACCCCACACACAGATGTCGGAGTCGAGGGGCTTGTCGCCGTAGTTTTCTCGCAGGAAGTCGATGAGTTCGGCGTGAGTCCGCTCCAATTGGTGCATGAGCTTGGAAATGTCGGTCTCCGTGACCGTAAGAGCCTCGTAGTTCGGTTCTGCGCCGGTTTTGAGCGAGTCAAGGGCGGCCAAGTCGTCGACGATTAAATGCTGGAGCGTTTCGCGGATGCTCTTGCATTCGGGATAGGGTTTCCAATTCCATTGGTCGTCATTGACGCCTCGCAAGTGCTTCATGAACCAAGAACGCGACGCGACCATTCCTTGAACGAGGTCGGTGATATCGAACGCCATGCCTTAAGTATGCTCGACCAGAGCGCGGCGGTTCGCGTACAATCGAGGCATGCGCGTGGGAATCGTGGGAGTCGGAGGAATGGGCAACACCCACGCCAACAAGTATCGGCAGATGCGGGATGTCGAACTGTCGGCATACGACGTCGACCCCGAACGACTCGCGACGTTCTGCGTCAAGACCGGTGCCGAGGCGCGGGGATCGCTCGATCATCTTATCGACTGCTGCGACATCGTCGACATCTGCCTTCCGACCCACCTCCACATGGCCACTGCTGGACAAGCCATTCATGCAGGAAGGGCCACTTTCGTGGAAAAGCCGATGGCGGGCAACGTGGTCGACTGCCGAACGATGATCCAAGCGGCGGAGCGCGAAGGCGTCTTACTCATGCCAGGCCAGGTCGTTCGCTTCTTTCCGGAGTTTGCGACGGGAAGGCGTTTGGTCCATAGTGGCTCGATCGGCACCCCGGCAGCGGCCCGAACCCGACGGGGCGGCAAGGCTCCAGTGGGTGCGGGTGGCTGGTTCAAGGATGCCGCGAAGTCGGGGGGGATCCTTCTTGATCTCGCCGTTCACGACTTTGATTGGCTTCGCTGGACGCTCGGTGAAGTCCGCCATGTCTTTGCGCGCACCGTGCAGATTCGTCCAGAGTGGCTGTTGGAACATCAGCCACCCGAGGTCGGCGACTATGCCCTGACGACGTTGACCTTCGATAGCGGATGCGTCGCCCACGTCGAAACGACATGGCTGGATCCGGGAGGGTCGAGGGCCACCTTCGAGGTCTGCGGCAGCGGCGGAATGATTGAGTTTGATTCGCGCCAATCAGCAACGGTGCGAACGACCACCGGCGACGGAAGCCGTCTTGAGGCGCCATTGGCACCCGATGATGACCCCTACTACTTGCAGCTTAGGTCCTTCGTCGATGCCGTTAAGAACCGGACTCAGCCTCCTGTTTCGGCTTGGGATGGGCTCGCGGCGGTCGCCATAGCAGAGGCCGCGATCGAAAGCGCGAAAACCGGGATGGTTGTCCCGGTCGTGACGTAGCCTATCGGCGTCGACTCATCATTCGGTTGCGGCGCTTGTCTTGCCCCAGCCGACCATCTGAAGTGCCCAAGAACTTTCGCAAGGCGTTGATTTCGTCCCGCACCTCGGCGGCTTTCTCGAACTCCATGGCCTTGGCCAGGTCCTTCATCTGCTTTTCGAGGCCAGAGATCAAGACTGGGATTTCCTCTAAGCGGATCGGCTGACCGTCCTCCTGAAGCTTAACCAATTCTCCTGCATTCTCACCATATTGACTGACTAATTCAGCAACTTCGTCGTAGCTGCGTATGGTTTCGCGTACGATCTTGGTCACGGTCTGCGGCGAAACACCGTGTTCTTCGTTGTATTTTCGTTGGACCTCCCGTCGCCGATTCGTTTCGGCGAGAGCACGCTCCATCGAACCGGTTATCGTATCCGCATAGAGAATGACTTTGCCATCGACGTTACGTGCGGCTCGACCAATGGTCTGAATAAGCGACGTTTCGCTGCGGAGGAAACCCTCTTTGTCCGCATCCAAGATGGCAACGAGCGTTACTTCGGGCAGGTCGAGGCCCTCACGCAAGAGGTTAACGCCGACGACGACGTCGTAAACACCGAGGCGCAGGTCTCGCAAGATCTCAGGACGCTCCAAGGAGTGAACATTGGAGTGGATGTACTGCACCTTGACACCGACGTCCTGGAGGTACGTCGTAAGATCTTCCGCCATTCGTTTGGTCAACGTGGTCACGAGTGTGCGCTGACCTTTCGACACCCTCTCCTGAATTTCACGAATGAGATCGTCGATTTGGCCCTTCGTCGGGCGAATGTCAACCTCGGGATCAATCAGGTACGTCGGGCGGATAATCTGTTGGACTTCTTGTGCCTGCACCTCCTTTTCGAACGGCCCGGGTGTGGCGCTTACGAAGATGACTTGAGGTACTCGCTCAAGGAACTCTTCGAATTTCAGAGGACGATTATCGAGCGCACTCGGCAAGCGGAAACCGTAATCAACCAGCACCGACTTTCGCTGTTGGTCACCGTTAAACATGGCTCGAATCTGCGGAATGGTCTGGTGACTCTCATCGATGAAAACGAGAGCATCTTTGGGTAAGAAGTCGAGCAGGGTGTACGGTGGCGTACCCGGCTCGCGGCCATCGAAGTAGCGACTGTAGTTCTCAATCCCGTTGCAGAACCCGACTTCACGCATCATTTCGAGATCGAAGTCGGTACGTTGCTTCAGCCGTTGCGCTTCAAGTAGCTTCCCCTGCTCAGTAAAGCGGGCAGCCTGGATGTTACGCTCACGCTCAATCTGCTCCAAGACCGTCTCCATCTTTTCCCACGGCGTGACATAGTGGGTCGCCGGAAAGATCGAACAGCGCGTGGGTTCGTCGAGAACTTCGCCGGTCAGCGGATCGAACAACCGAATGCGCTCGACCATGTCGCCAAAGAACTCCACACGAGTGACGACTTCTTCATCCTTCGGCTGCACTTCCAGCGTGTCGCCGCGCACTCTAAAAGTCCCACGATCGAGAACTAGGTCATTGCGAGTGAACTGCATGTGAATGAGCTTCTGAAGGGCTTCATCCAGATTGAAGACTGTCCCCTTTTCGAAAGTCACCACAGATTCGGCATAGGTATCGGGCGAACCCAGGCCATAAATGCACGAAACGCTCGCGACAATAACGACATCCCGACGCTCCAGAAGCGACTGCGTCGCCGAGTGGCGGAGTCGGTCGATTTCTTCGTTCGTACTCGAGTCTTTCTCAATATACAAATCGTTCTGCGGCACATAGGCTTCCGGCTGATAGTAATCGTAGTACGAGATAAAGTACTGAACCGAATTCTCCGGAAAGAACGCCCTGAACTCCTGGCAAAGCTGTGCGGCCAGCGTCTTGTTATGCGCCATGACCAGTGCCGGGCGCTGCAATTGCTGGATGACCTTCGCCATCGTGAACGTCTTTCCCGTTCCAGTGGCACCCAACAGGGTCTGGAAGCGATACCCCGACTCAATCCCCTCGCACAGCTCCGCGATCGCCTGGGCCTGATCGCCTTTTGGCTGGAACGCTTGCGAAATCTCGAAGGGAGTGTCGTAGGAGACGATCTGCATAGGTGTACAGAATACTACGTCTCCCTTCGACAGAGCGCACCACCGTTCAGGGGGACAACGTCTTTCTCTTATGCCTCGCATTTCGTGGATTGCGTTTTTCGCGCTGCTCCTTCTCGGGTCGGTCTCGTGTGGAGGCAGTGCGCCCCAAACGAACCCTCCGCTTCTCGGCGGCAAGACCTATTCCGAGCGAACTCTCAGTGGGGCAAGCCTGGTGATTGCTGACTCTGTGATCGCCGCCCTTGAATCCTCATATGGACCCGCCCTACCCGGAGACACGGGTAATCTGGGCACCGACAAGTGGACCGTGCGCGTCGATCAAAGCCTCGATGCCTCGTTCGGAAGTCTGGTGGATGACGTCCAACTTTCGGTCTTCGATGCAGCGGGCGAGAAGCTTGTCACCGCACGCGACAACACGACCTCGATCCACCTGGAGCCTGGCACCTATCGGCTCGAAGTCGAAAACCTGAGCACGACTCCCAAGACGATTCTCGTCGGATGGCGCGATCCTCGAAGCCGAGAAGCAAATCTGAAAACCCCTGGCGTCTATGTAACCGAAATCGACGCCTTCCCCACGAACATCGTAGGAGTCCAAACCGCAGTGGCCGCATTCATCGGTACAGCTTCCTACATTGGACCGGGTCCGGCACCCGACTACTACCAAATCGGCAGCTACGCGGACCTGACGGCGAACTTCGCCACGCCTCTCGATGGCTATCTTGACGACGCGGTGCGGCTGTTCTATATCAACGGTGGCCAGATCGCCTACATCATTCCGATTGCCGACGAGAGCTTGGCCTCGCACCGCCAGGGAATCTCGGTAGTCAGTCAGTTGGTGGGGGTCACCGTTCAGTCAGTCTCCGCCCCCGACTCGGTGCACCTTCCCATGGATGACTGGACGACCTTCCTGCTGGAAGCCAATCAGGCGATCGGCCATCAAGCCGTGTTTGTCGCCGACGCCCCGAAAGACGCGAGGGCCTTGGCCGACGTGCCCAGCCTTCAAGATGCACTAGCTCCCTTGATCGAGCCGTCGGGGATGGTCATGTACTTCCCGTGGATTCTCGACCAAAACGGAGTCGCCGTGCCGCCTTCTGGCGCGTTGCTTGGAATTTGGACGGCCAATGATGCCGAACGAGGGGTCTGGGAAGCACCCGCCAATGTCGCCGTGCAAGGCGTGACGGCCCCCGAAATCCCCCTTACCGACTTCGACGCAGGACAACTCAACGTACCGATCAATGGAAGGGCACTCTGTCCGCTCCTGGTCCACATCGGCTCACCAGACACGATGGTTTGGGGAGCGCGAACCATGGACGGAAACTCAGAGGACTATCGGTATATTCAGACGAGGCGTTCGCTCAATTACATCGAGCGGTCGATCAAAGTCGCGCTCCAATCCTATGTCTTTGCCAGTAATGATGCGAACACGTGGAGGGCAGTCACGGCCTCCATCTCGACCTTCCTCGAAGGCTTCTGGGCCGAGGGAGGTTTGATGGGGAACACTGCCTCCGACGCCTTCAACGTGCAGTGCGGGCTCGGGTCGACCATGACCGCTCAGGACATCCTCAACGGGTACATGATCGTGCAAGTGCAGCTCCAAATGATCCAACCGGCGGAGTTCATCGAGCTGACGTTCACCCAGACCATGGGCTCATAATAGGCTCCGATGACCTTCGATGCCTTGCTCTCTCAGCAAACCCACAGCTTCTCATCGCCTGCGCTTCGCCAGATCACGCTCGAGGTGCAGAAGGTGGGCGGCATCAACCTCGGGCAAGGTGTCTGCAATCTCCCGCCTCCCGACTACATCCTTGAGCAAGCCGAGATCGCGGCCAAAGAAGGGGTTAATCGCTACACCAACCCGCGCGGACTGATCGAATTGAGAGAGGCCCTAGCACGGAAGCTCGCGCACTTTAATGATTTGCATGTCGATCCCGAAATCCAGGTTCTGGCGACGTGTGGTGCGACGGGGGCCTTCGAAGCGGTATGCGGCGTTCTGCTGAATCCCGGCGACGAGGTGATCGTCTTCGAGCCCAGCTATCCCTATCACATCCAGGCGCTCAAACGGTACCAGGCCAATATCAAGTTCATCCCGCTGGAAGCTCCCGATTGGGTGATCGACTTCGACCGGGTCCGGGAAGCCCTCTCACAGCGAACGAAGTTCCTGCTCATCAACACGCCCGGAAACCCCACCGGCAAGGTCTTCACGCGCGAAGAACTCGAGACCCTCGGCCGGATGATCGAGCCGACGAACTGCCTGTGTGTGACCGACGAGATTTACGAGTACATGACTTTCGACGGCCGCAAACACCTGTCGCCCGCGTCCCTGCCGATTCTTGCGAACCGGACGGTCACGATGGGCGGCTACTCGAAGACCTTCTCAATTACGGGCTGGCGGATTGGTTACGCGGTGGTGCCGCCTGCGCTTTCGGGTCCGATGGCATCGTTTCTCGATGCAGTTTACGTTTGCCCGCCCGCGCCTTTGCAGCGAGCGGTTGCGGACGGCATCGCGCGCTTCGACGACAGTTTCTACCACGACCTTTGTGCGAAGTACGAGTCGAAGCGCGACCGATTCGTCACCGGCCTCCGCGCCATCGGCCTCGATCCCCTGGTTCCGCAAGGCGCGTACTACTTGATCTGCGGGTACGGCCAGAAGTTCGGCGACATCGAGGCCGGAGAGTTCGTCGCCCGCATGATCGCGGAGACCGGTGTCGGCGCGGTGCCGTCGAGCGACTTCGTTCGCGACCCATCGTCCGCCCACTGGGTGCGGTTCTGCCTGGCCCAAGAAGACGCCGTCCTCGATGCCGCGCTAGACAGGCTCAGCCGGCTCTAGCCTTGAATCGCCGTAAAACCCAGCGAGGTTGCGCTGGAAAGAAGACCGTCTGGCCGTACCGCTGGCATCCTGCCGGCACCGCTTACGGAGGAATTGGACGGAGAGGCCGGCAGGATGCCAGCGGTACAGTTGATGCCTTCGTTACCTTCGGGCGTTTTTCTAAAGCTCTTCCTTCGACTTCAGGCTGAGCGCGCCCGACGGGCAACGGCGGACTTGCGCCGCGATCAGGTCGCTGTCGGCTTGGCTCAGGTCGATCCAAGGCCGTCGCTTAGGGTTGAAGACAAGCGGCAATCCGGCCGCGCACCGAGCCGAATGGGTGCAGAGGCTCGGATTCCAAACCACCGTAATCTCTCCGTTTGAATACTCCTTGATCTCCGACACGATGGCCGAGTGTACCGTTGGCTCACGACCGGTTGAGGCGACGCGAAGTGATTCCTGCTGTCCGATTAACGTCCCCTCGGGAATCGCAAACTGTAGACCCGGAATGAAAAAAGTCTTTTGTTTTGCCGCAAAAAGGTTCTTCCGGAATGAAAAAAGTCTTTTGTTTTGCCGCAAAAGGTTCTTCCGGAATGAAAAAAGTCTTTTGTTTTGCCGCAAAAGGTTCTTCCGGAATGAAAAAAGTCTTTTGTTTTGTCGCAAAAGGTTCTTCCGGAATGAAAAAAGTCTTTTGTTTTGTCGCAAAAGGTTCTTCCGGAATGAAAAAAAGTCTTTTGTTTTGCCGCAAAAGACCCCCATGCATCCTTTCCTACCTATGCATCCATCCTCCCACGGATGGATGCGCGCCGAGGTCGGAAGCTTGGGGTAAGCCGGGGCCTTCATCCGTGGGGAGGATGGAGGCATAGAGCAAGGGCGTTGTATCACGTCACGCCCCCGCCGCTACCGCAGGACCGCACGCATAATGAGGGCGCCCAGAGCTCCGCTTCCGAGGGAGATGGCAGCGTAGGTCAGCCATGTGCGCCAGCGCTCGCGAATTTCGCCGGGAGGCAACTCTGGTTTGAGCCGGGTCTCAGAAATGGGGACGGTGAGTTCGGTCCCAAAACTATCCGTGACGCGTACCTTCATCTGCTCGCGATCGAAGCTGATGATCTTGGAGTTCCACCATCCCCAGTTGGGCCAGGGAACATTGATCATCTGACCAGGCAGCATCGTGAACGGCTTGACTTCGTTGCGTCGCACCGTGTGCTCCCCGCCGTTCATGAAAGTCACCCGCACCAAATCCCCCTCGATCGAGGTGATTCTCGCGGGATAGAAGTATCGGTCGGAAGACTCCGCGTACACGAGACTGTCGACCTGGAGGTGAACATTCTCGAGCGCGAACCGCTCGCGAAGGGCTTGCATGACGGCTTCCCGCGACAGCCCCGCTTCCTGCGCTGCCTCGATCAGCTGCTCGTCCGTTCGGGTGAGTTCTTGACCGGAGCCGGTCGTCGCCTCGATCTCCTCCGCCCGCTGCAGTATCAGTCTGAACCGCTCTTCGTTCACGCCAATAGATTGTACGTTTTTGCGTTTCAGTACGGCAGGGTGACGGCGGTCATGTTCGACAGCGGTCTCCTCCGCTAGAATAAGAGCATGACGACGCGGCCGGCAGCCCTCCAAACGCCCCTCGTCGACAGGTTCGGTCGAAGGCACACCTACCTGCGCGTCTCGCTGACCGATCGGTGCAATTTCCGCTGCGTCTACTGCATGCCCGAGCACGGCGTCGAATGGAAGCCGCGAGCGGAAATCTTGACGCTTGAGGAGATCGAGCGGCTGGTGCGACTGTTCGCTCAGTTGGGAGTCACCAAGGTGCGATTGACGGGCGGTGAGCCGACCGTTCGTCGCGGTTTCTTGGGTTTGGTCGAGTCCATCGCCGCAATTCCTGGTATCGAGCGCGTCCTGCTCACAACGAACGGCACGCGCCTCGCTGACTTCGCCCCGAAGATGGCGGCCGCCGGGATGAAGGGTCTCAACATCAGCCTCGATTCGCTTCGCCGACAGCGGTTCCATGAGATCACGCGACGCGATGCGCTGGACGAGGTCTTGGCCGGGGTCGAGGCGTCGATGAAAGCTGGACTCGACACGAAGATCAACGTCGTCGTGATCCCCGGTGTGAATGACGACGAGATTCTTGACTTCGTCGGGTTCGCTTCACAGCGGCCGATCCAGGTTCGATTCATCGAATTCATGCCGTTTCTTGGCAACGAGTGGAAGCCCGACAGGGTGTTCGGCTATCGCGAAATGCTGGACGTCATCTCACCAAAATTCGAAGTTGAACCGATCTCGAGAACGCCCTCCGATGTCGCCAAGGAGTTCCGGATCGGCGGCGGTTTGGGGACGTTGGGTTTCATTACGAGCATGACGGAGAGTTTCTGTTCGGACTGCAATCGCATCCGGTTGACCGCAGACGGCCACTTCAAGACCTGTCTCTTCCTTCCGGAGCGGACGAGCCTGCGCGACATGATGCGAGACGGCGCCGACGACGAGCAGCTTGCCAGGCTGATCCACGCCGACCTTCAGTCCAAGTGGGCCGAACACCCGCCGATGCATGAGTGGCGGCAACTCGATCACCTTACGATGGTGCAGATCGGCGGATGAGAGACATTTCCTTCAAGTCGACGACGAAGCGCACCGCCCTAGCCCGCGCCGAACTCGTCGCGGCCGCGTCTACCATTGCCGCCATTCGTGAAGGCCGCATCCCCAAGGGTGATCCGCTGCCCGTCGCCAAAGTCGCCGCCATCATGGCGGCGAAGAACACGACCGCGTGGATTCCCTACTGCCACCCCATCCCAATCGAGTACACCGGCGTCACTTTTGAGCTCCAAGACCAGCGGATCATCGTCGATGTAGTCGTGACGAGCATCGCAAAGACAGGGGTCGAGATGGAAGCCATGACCGCTGCCGCCGCCGCCGCCCTGACCCTCTACGACATGCTCAAGATGCTCGACGAAGAGATGGAAATCGTGTCGGTCCGCTTGGTCGAGAAGCGGGGCGGGAAGAGCGACTTTCCCGCACCTGGGGGATGGAGCGGTGCGGTTTTAGTCGTTTCGGATCGGGCTTCTACAGGTGAGTATGAGGACCGATCCGGGGAGATCCTGGTCGAGGGAATGAACAGGCTGGGCGCGGCTTCTGTGTTGAAGCTGATCGTCGCCGACGATCCTAACCTCATCGAATCCGCCGTTGGGAGTTGGGTGGACAAGGGGGTGGATATCATCCTTACCACCGGGGGAACCGGCATTGGTCCACGCGATGTGACGCCCGAGGCTCTTTCACCCCTTTTTGATCGGGCTTTGCCGGGCGTGGTCGAGACTCTTCGCCGGTACGGGCAAGATCGGTTGCCCACCTCGATGCTGAGCCGTTCGGTTGCCGGAATCGCGGGTCAATCGCTGATCGTGGCGCTTCCCGGTTCGCCGGGAGCGTGCGAGGACGCACTCGCGGCACTTTTTCCCGCCGTTTTACATGCCCGGGAGATGATTGCCGGAGGCGGTCACCCGTGATCACGCTTGTTGAAGCGCTTGAGATGGTTCGCTCGCACAGGGTCGATCTCGGACATGAGGCTGTTTTGCTTTCGTCGGCCCTCGGTCGGCTTCTCGCCGACGATATCCTCGCCCCCCGCCCTTCGCCTTCATTCGACAACAGCGCGATGGACGGCTACGCTGTTGCGGATCCGCTATCCGGCCCTTGGACGGTAGTCGGGACCGTCGCCGCTGGTTCGACCTGGCCTTCGACTCTCCAGTCTGGGGAAGCTGTTCGCATCTTCACCGGCGCAGCGGTCCCGACGGGTGCCCTAGCGGTGGTCCCCCAAGAAGACGCCAGCCTAACCCCCCTCTCCTGCGCCCACTCGCTGTCGGTCGCAGAAGCTGAGGTGGCGGAGGAGAGGGGCTGGGGGAGAGGTGAAGCGGGAGACGTGCAATCTGGAACTCCCCTCCCCTGCGCCCACTCGCTGTCGGTCGCAGAAGCTGAGGTGGCGGAGGAGAGGGGCTGGGGGAGAGGTGAAGCGGGAGACGTGCAATCTGGAACTCCCCTCCCCTGCGCCCGCTCGCTGTCGGTCGCAGAAGCTGAGGTGGCGGAGGAGAGGGGCTGGGGGAGAGGTGAAGCGGGAGACGTGCAATCTGGAACTCCCCTCTCCTGCGCCCACTCGCTGTCGGTCGCAGAAGCTGAGGTGGCGGAGGAGAGGGGCTGGGGGAGAGGTGAAGCGGGAGACGTGCAATCTGGAACTCCCCTCTCCTGCGCCCGCTCGCTGTCGGTCGCAGAAGCTGAGGTGGCGGAGGAGAGGGGTAGGGGGAGAGGTGCCGGGGAGGCCTCTCAACTCACCACAAGCCGCGCCGTCCACCGCGGCGACCACATCCGCCGCACCGGCGAGGAATACGAAGCCGGAACGAAGCTAATGACTTCCGGAACCCGAATCACACCCCCTATTCTCGGATTGCTCGCCTCCCTCGGACTCCCAGCCGTACAAGCCAAAACCGAACCGCGCGTCGGACTCCTTTGCACCGGTTCCGAACTCCTTAAGCCAGGCACGGAGTGGATCGACGGGAAGATCTACGAATCAAACTCCTATGTTCTGAAGACCCTGCTTGAGGGTTTCGGCTGCGATGTCCAAACGGATTCAGTGATCGACGACCCCGACCGACTTCGCGATAAATGCCAAGCGCTGCTCGCATCCTGTGATCTCCTCATCACGGTCGGCGGAGTCTCCGTAGGTGCCTTCGACTTCGTCGAAGACGCGATGTGCGGGCTTGGATTCACGACTCTCTTCAACAAGGTCTCCATGAAACCCGGCAGACCCTTGACCTTCGCCATCCGCGAGGATGGCAAAAGGTGGTTTGGCTTGCCCGGAAACCCGATGTCTGCTACCGTGACTTGCATCCTCGCCGTCGGCACGTTCTTAGGTCAAGAGCCCGAGTTCTTCGAGGCGATCTTGGACGAAGATTTCGAACGGAAGCCGGGGCGCGAGGAGTTCATTCCCGTCCAGATTGACTTCAATAGCGGAGCAAGGGTGTGTCCACTCCAGACCGTCGGCTCCCACGCCACCAACGGGCTCGGCGTCGCCGATGGACTGATTCGACTGCCGGCAGAAGGTAGCCATTTCGCTCAAGGTGACTCCGTTGCGTTCATGTTTCTGCCATGGAGATTATCGAGATGAGGGTAAAGGTTCGTTACTTTGCCGTTCTCCGCGATCGTCGTGGACTCGCCGAGGAGACGCTGGAGTTAGAAGGTCAAACTGCCCGGCAACTCGCCGATCACCTCATCGGCAAGCACCAACTGGACCTGCCCTCACCCCTTATCCGCGTTGCCATCAACGGGGTATTCGTGGCGGATGACACGGACATCAAGGACGGCGACACGGTCGTTCTCATCCCACCCGTTGCCGGGGGTTAGGCCATGTTCGAGCTTCGCGACGCCCCGTTCGAAATCCAAGAACTTGCCCACGATGGCGCGGGTGGATTTGTTTCGTTTGTGGGAAAGGTCAGGGAGGAATCGCAGGGACGGCGGGTGCTTCGATTGGAATATGAAGCCTATCCCGAGATGGCCGTCAGTGAAGGGGAAGCATTGGCCCGCGAAGCGCAGGACAGATTTGGTCTGCTTGGCGTCGAAATCATCCACCGGACGGGCGTTTTGCAAATCGGCGAACCGGCGGTCTCAATTCAAGTCGCCGCTGCCCATCGTCGCGAGGCATTCGCTGGGTGCGAGTGGATCATCGACCAACTCAAGTACCGCGTCCCAATATGGAAGCGTGAGGTTTACGAGGATGGGGACTCGGGTTGGGTGGGTGCGGATCCGGCTCCGAGAAATATGCAGCTTTATGACGCCTTAACGGAACGCCAGCGTCGTTTGGGGGAAGTCGGTGAGGATGGCCAACGCAGGCTGAGGGAGGCCCGTGTATTGCTCGTGGGTGTCGGCGGCCTCGGCTCTGCTTCCCTCCCTTACCTCGTCGGCGCTGGAATTGGCAGCCTGGGCCTCGTCGACCCCGACGACGTAGAAATCAGTAATCTACATAGACAAATCTTGTATGGAACAGACGAAATCGGAAGGAGTAAGGTCGAGCGAGCGGCAGCGTTTGCTCGACGTCTGAACCCCGAGATTCAAGTGGAAGTCCACCCGGTGTCCCTCGACGCGGCGAACGTTCACGCTCTTGTCGAGAGTTACGATTGGATTGTCGACGGCACCGATTCGCTTGAAGTCAAGTTCCTCTTGAACTCGGCATGTCGCCGGGCAGGGAAGCCCTTCGTCACCGCGAGCGTGCACCGGTTTGAGGGGCACCTCATGACTGTGATGCCCGAGGGGCCCTGTCTGCGATGCCTGTTCCCAGATGTTCCTCCGTCAGGATGTGTTGGTACCTGCGCCGAAGTCGGCGTGCTTGGCGTCGTGCCCGGCCTCTTTGGGATACTGCAAGCCAACGAAGTCCTCAAGGGAATTCTTGGATATGGCGATGTTCTGGCAGAAAACATGGTGATGTTCGATCTTCGCACCAATGAGTCGACCACAATCCGGCGCAAGGCAAGCCCTCGGTGTCCAATATGTACAGGTGCTGTAGAAGAAGCTGCCGATTCCTTGGAGGTCGAATCCTTGGAAGCTGCCTCGAAGCGATTCAAGACTTTCGAAGTGATCGACATTCGGGAGCACTACGAAGAGCCCCCCCTTCCGGTGCCCCATCGTCGTGCACCCATGTCCGCGTACCACCACACCCCGACGGCAAAGACGGTTATCCTCGTCTGCGCCCACGGAATCCGGAGCTACGCTTTGGCGGCCAGGCTCCGACACTATGGCTTCCTGAATGTGTATTCACTCAGGGGTGGTTTGGAATCCATCCACCGAAAAACTCAAACCCGCTGATGAGAGGTTATGACTTGGCACCGTCCAATTGCTTGCCGTCAGATCCAAGCCTGGGCTTTCGCGCGGCATCGAACTCGGCGATGCGCTCTTTGTTTGGGCTCTGGATGCGGAGCTTAAATCGCGGGGAATAGTACACACCAGGTGACGCGACGGATTGCACGATGTACCACGCACCGAAGTATTCGCCGAGCGGATACATCGGGTCGTAGGCTTCGGACTCGCCCGTTGGCGTTAGAAGCTTCCCGAAGGGAACGTCTAGCCACCAGCGATAGCGAAAGAGGATTTTGCGGTCGCGGACTTGCCATAGCGCAAGCTGCACTGCCCGGGTCGAGAGCTTCTGGTGAACGAGGCGCGAAATGGGGGCGGCGGAAAGGCTGGCCACAGGCTCGTCTCGCTCCTTCTGCTGGTCGGCGATGTCGATGTTGAGTGGACGGCGCGTGTTCTCGCCGATTTCGAGGCTGAACTTGACTTTTTCGATGTCCAGGGTGTGGGCCGGGACCTCAGGAGTGAGATCGGCCATCGAGACCTTCTTCAGGGCGGCGAGGTCGACGATGAAGGTGATGTGCCCCTCCAAGGCGGGCTTCAAGAGGTCCCAACGCCGTTCTATTTCACCGTCCTCCCACATGTCGCGCCGACTCAGGTAGCCCAGCACTCGGCTGACGAAGCGCGGCGAAATCCAGACGACGTGCTCGACATCCCGGCTCATCATTCCGTCGTACCAAGAGCCTACCGTCGCCCGGTCACCCATGTAGAGACTGGACAAGGTAGCCGTCCGCCTCTTGGCGACGTTCTTTCCCACTTCGACCTCGTACGGGATCGGCCGGTCGGGGAAAAAGGTCGGCTGTTGGACCGTCTTGACCACGGCACCTAGCCAGATGTCAGTCGTTAGCGCCACCGCAGCAAGGCAAATCATCCCATCTAGGTATCGGTCGAATTGCGGGGGATCTGGAGGCCTCGCGAGTCGGGTGGCATGGGACGATAACCACGGAAGCTTCTGCAGTTTCTGAAGAGTCAGTCCCGTGCTGATTACAGGTGCCGTTGACAATAGAGACTGCACGGGACTTGGCTTGGTCATGGCCGTGAGCAGGTCCAGATTGGCGTCCCAAGCCACCCAATAGTGACTACAATGAGGACGTGATTCACCGCGAACTGCTGATCGGAGGGGTATTTCTGGGCGGGGAATGCGACCAGGGGATCGGGAAGGAAGTCAGCCGGAATCCCTATAACATGACTTTGGTTGGCACCTCGGCTGAGGCAGGAGCTCCGGAGGTCGAAGCGGCTATCGTCGCCGCGACCGACGCGTTTTCGACCTGGCGCAAGTCGACCGGGGCCGAAAGAGCCCCGATCCTTCGACGAATCGCGGAACTGATCCGCGAGCGAACGCCGGAACTCGAACTCCTCGCTGCCGACGAAATCGGCAAGCCGGTCGCGCTCGCCCGAGGCGAACTTATCCGGACCGCCCTGACCTTCGAACTCGCCGCTGAAATCGCTGAACAGGCAAGCACCAAGGAAGTCGATCTCGCCTACGATCCGCGGTCTCGCGCTCCCCTCTCCTGCGCCCTCCCGATGCCAGGATCGGAAGCTGTCGCGGCGGAGGAGAGGGGCAGGGGGAGAGGTGACGAGGAAGCAATCCCAGCCTACACGGCCCAAATCGCCCGATTCCCCATCGGGCCCATCCTCTGCATCACGCCTTACAACTGGCCCTTCAACCTCGCCGCCCACAAGGTCGCGCCTGCACTCGCTGCAGGCAATACCGTTATCCTCAAGGGCTCCAGCGCGGCCCCTCTCTGCTCGCTTTCGCTCGCCCGGATCATCCACGAAGCAGGGTGTCCGCCCGGGGTTCTGAACGCGATCCAGACCGTCCCGCCCCTCGCCGAAAAAATGGCGACTGATCCTCGCATCGCGATGGTCAGCTTCACTGGCTCGCCGGCGGTCGGATGGCATCTCAAGAAGCTCTGCTCGGACAAGCGGGTCGCCCTCGAGCTTGGCGGCGATGCCTATGCAGTGGTGTGTGAGGATGCAGAGCTGGACCGGGCAGCAAAACGCTGCGCGGCGGGTGGGTTCGCGTATGCGGGCCAGATATGCATTTCGGTGCAGCATGTCGTCGCCCACGAGTCGGTTTACGACGATCTCCGTGAGCGCCTGATCCAGGAAACTGAGGAGACCAAATTCGGCAACCCCCGCGAGGAGCATTGCGTCTGCGGACCGCTGATCACGCCAGAAGCGGCTTTGAAAGTCATGGAATGGATCGAGGAGTCCGAACAGCGAGGCTCGGAAGTGCTGGTCGGCGGAAACCGGATCGGCAACATCGTCGAGCCAACGCTGATCGAAATGCCCGAACGCTGGGACGGCGAGCCCCCTAGGATCTCCTGCGAGGAAGTGTTCGGTCCGATCATCACGCTCTCGCGTTACTCAGACTTTGGCGAAGTCATCGAACGCATCAATCGGGGTCGTTATGGAATCCATACCGGTGTCTTCACCACGGACCAGCAACGTATCCAACAGGCGTTCAACGAGCTGGAGGTCGGCGGAGTCGTCATCGGCGACGGGCCGAACATCCGATTTGATGCACTGCCTTATGGAGGCGTCAAGCAAAGCGGGTTCGGACGGGAAGGAGTTCGGTTCGCATACGAGGAAATGACCGAGTGGAAGTCCCTAGTCACCGCATCGGATCAGGTACGCAAGGCGTAAGATGCTAGCGTGAAGCGAACCCTGACGCAGCAAATCTCCGCGAACAAGCGGGCGTCGACGTTCTATTCGTTTCTCCTCCTCGTCCTGCTGAGCGCGCTCGGATTCGCGATTGCGGGCTATTGGTACCCGCAGTACTGGATGATCGGAGGGGCAATTGCGGCCGTGATTGGGGTCATCGTTGCGTTGGTCGCCCGGGCAGCCGGGCCGAGCCTGGTGCTCCAATTCTCTCGAGCGCGCCACGCTTCGGCCCTTGAGCTGCAGATGGTCGATAATGTCGTCGAAGAGATGGCGATCGCGGCGGGAATTCCGAAACCTGAGGTCTACGTCATTGACGACGATGCGCCCAACGCTTTCGCGACCGGCATGGACCCCAAGCATGGAGTGGTGGTGGTCACGACAGGTCTTATCCGCAAGCTCGATCGCGACGAGCTTCAGGGCGTCGTCGCCCACGAGATCAGCCACATCCGCAACTACGACGTACGCCTGATGACGACCCTGGCGATTGTCGCCGGGCTGATCCCCCTCTTCGCCGACTTCTTCCTTCGATCGACCTTTTGGGGAGGAGGCCGGAAACGAGGACGCGATGACGGAGCGATCATCTTCTTGGTTATCGGCCTTGTCCTAGCGATCCTCGCGCCGATCTTTGCCAAGCTACTGGAGCTTGCGGTCAGCCGACAGCGCGAATACCTCGCCGATGCCAGCGCGGCGGAACTGACACGCTATCCCGAGGGCCTGGCAAGTGCGCTGGAGAAAATCTCCCGCGATCCCGAGCCGCTCGAAGCCGCCAATCGGGCGACCGAGCACATGTACATAATCAACCCGTTGAAGGCCATTGGCGAACGAACCAGTTCGCTCTTTGCCACGCATCCCCCGACCGCGGATCGGATCCGTCGGTTGCGGGGTCTGATGGGGAATCCAGAGTCGCTTCGAGGTTGAGCTAAAGGGGCCCCGGCGCAAGTTCGTCGCCGGGGCCTGGGAGAAGTTAGCCGCGACCGTTGAAAAAGCGGTCGAGGGACTCGGTCGTCGCCGAATCGCCCTTAAGTCGATTGACTGGGGTGAACTTGATGTGGCCGTCCAGCCATCCGACCAGGGCAGAGTCCTTTGAGAAGCGGGGCCAGATTTGGCCAGTGGCGCGGGCGTCGGGCAGCGAACTGGTCCATCGTGAGGGCGGTTCGATGCGAGAGTAGCCGATTGTTGAGGTGATGACGCCTCCACCGGGTCGCGATCTGTCCTTCATCGTCGCCTCGGCAAACAACACTGTTGACGCTGGCGCTTCGATCGCGCTGAGCGACTTGCCTACATAGTGGAAGGGAGTGGGATTCGTCCCATTGGGATCTGGAGCCATGATCTGCTCGTTGAGATAGCGGTAGTTGTAGCCGTAGCTCGGGTTTGCACCCATGATGTAGTCGCGCAAGGTATTCGCAGGATCAAAGCGCCCATGACCCTGCCCATCAGCGAGAACGGGATCGTCAGACTTGTCGGCTGGGCAAAGGAAGACCTGAGTTGACTTCGTGTACGGCTCGATGAGGATTGGATAGTAGTAGAAGCCCTGCGTTGTTGGGCGCGAGAGATTGTTGGCGTCATACCAGTACAGCGGGGGCGTGATGTCATCGTAGTCACCGACATACATCGTGCCAGCGAGGCTGATCTGCTTGATGTTGTTGAGGCTGCTCGCCTTCTTTGCGGCGTTCTTCGCTTGAGCGAAAACCGGGAAGAGAATCGCGGCGAGGATCGCGATGATCGCGATGACGACAAGGAGTTCGATGAGAGTAAAGCCACGTTTCATGACTTGATTCTCTGGCCTCGCTTGCCTGATTTGCTTGACTGATTTGATGATTATCGATTCGGATCGACGGGAGAATCAAGAGCCGTCGTGGTGGTCAATGAACCGTCAATTCAGCGTATGACCGATATCATGTCGGAAGTGCGCTCGGTCGAACTGGACGGCTGTCACGCCTTGGTAGGCGAGGTCACGTGCTGCCTCGGTCGAGGAGCCGATCGCGCTGATCCCAAGCACTCGACCACCGGCCGAGACTAGATTGTCGCCGTCGATCGAAGTACCCGCATGGAACACGACTACTCCCTCGGGCATAGGTCCGAGCGCAATCTTGGTGCCCTTGGCCACCCTGCCGGGGTATCCACCGCTGGCCAGCACGACGGTGACCGCATGATGGTCCAAGGTTTGAATGGGGGCAATGTCGTCTCCCCGCGCACAGGCCAGGATGGCATCAGCGAACCCGTTGCCGAGGCATCGCACGATGCTCTGGGTCTCCGGGTCACCGAATCGGACGTTGTACTCCAAACAGTACGGCACGTCTTCTTCAACAAGCAAGCCCGAAAACAGAACTCCACGGTAGTCCATCCCTTTGGCCTTCAAGGCCGCCAGTATCGGGCGTACGACCCTTTCTTCGGTTTCACGTATGAGCGCAGTGCTCACCCAATCTGCCGGGGCGTATGAGCCCATTCCACCCGTATTGGGGCCACGGTCGCCATCTAAGGCCCGTTTGTAGTCTTGGGCGACCGGCAGGCTTCGAATCTCGCCATTCGATACGAGGGTCATCAAGCTGAATTCACGACCGACCAACCGATCCTCGATGACGACTTCAGACCCTGCCTCACCGAGTTCGCGATCAACCAGCATCATCTGAATGGCGTCCTCGGCTTCATCCGGCGAGTGGCAGACCACCACACCTTTGCCCAGAGCGGCACCGCTGGCCTTCACGACGACTTGGCGTCCCTTGTCGGCGCGAGATTGGACATAGCCCAGCGCCGCTTCTGGATCACGGAAGGTGCCAAAGCTGGCCGTCGGCACTCTGGCTGACCGCATGAGATCCTTCGAGAACGCTTTTGAGCCTTCTAACCGTGCCGCATCCTTGCCCGGTCCAAACACGGCGATTCCGTCGCCGCGGAGGTGATCGGCGCATCCGGCAATCAAGGGGTCTTCGGGGCCAAACAGGACAGCATCGACTTCACCCCGCTTTGCCAGTTCAGCGAGGCCCGCAGCGTCATTGGCCTTGACATCGAAAGTCTCCGCCTCCCCACGAATTCCCGGGTTTCCCGGTGTGGCCCAGACCTCGGCTTCCTGAGCGAGTTTCCACGCGAGGGCATGTTCTCGTCCCCCCGACCCAACCACGAGAATTCGCGCCATCAGGTCAATTATGGAGGTCCGGGCAAAAAAAGAACCCCGACCCCACAAGGGGGCCGGGGCTCCTAGAGGCGTCCTTACCTCGGGAGAGGATCGAAAACGTCGAACGGAGCCGGGAATGTCGGCTGGCTCGGGAACGTTGTATTCGCCATCATCGGGTCGAGCGTGGTGATAAGGCTGCCAATACCGCCTGCGGCTGGCGACGTGACATTCTTCACGCGCAGCTCAGTTTCGTTGTAGAGGAAGCACATCACACGTCGCGGGTTGCGGACGGTGAACTCAGCACCGGTCGTGCCATCGATAGCGGCGCAGAACGGATTGCTCGCGTTCAGTTGCTGCGTAATGAAGGCACCGAGAGCGGCCTGGGTTCGCTCGGCTCGGATCAGTTCCACCTGCGTCGTGAAGCCTCCGTCGAAGCTTCGTGCGAACGCGATGTAGTACTTATCCGGGTTGACGAGCGTTGCCGGGTTGCTCGAACCGGGGATCTGGATACCGTGAGAAGCAACGTAGCCGATTCGGCTGGCTGCACTCGCAGTGTCGTCGATCTGCTCGCCACTCGGGGCGAACGGGCTGAGGTCGATGGTCACGATGCGACCGACGCCGACTGGCATATCCGCACCTTGGCCGAAGCCCATCTTGCGGATGACTGCCATCTCACCGTTATCCGGAGCAATCGCGGGCCACAGAAGGTTGCCGTTGATGCCGGAGGTCAGGTTCGTACCAGGCGTGGCGTTAGCGTCCACGTTCGTTCGCTCGTAGATGTCTCGCTCCATACCGGCAAGGTAAGCGCCCGTGTTGCGGTCGAATTCCATGCTGGAGAAGTACAGCACACCGTCGAGGTTGGCATCCGTCTGCGGACCCCACTGCGGCATGAACTGATCAGCCGTGTCGTAAGGCACGTTCTGCGGTCGGGTGTTGCCGAAGATCGGAGCACCGTTGGCATCGTAGCTGATATCCATGACGACGAGATCCTTGTAGTAGGTCACGTTGCCACTGATCGTGTCGAACGGAGCGACCACCAGCGCGATTCGATTGGCTCGCGAGTTGACCGCGGGCTGAACGACATCGTATCCGGTGACAAATCCGGTCGGAAGAACAACGCCCGGCTCAGCCAAAGCTCGGCCGAGGTAAGCGTCGTCGCGATAGGGGACTTCCCAGATCTTGTCGCCGTCGGGGCTGTTGACCCGTGCGCCAGGAACGTAGAGGTA
>JAIBBE010000137.1 GCA_019694835.1 Fimbriimonadaceae bacterium
AGGACGCGAGGGCCGATGCCGCGGTGCTCGTGACGACCGCGATGCCGAAGGACATGCGCGAGCCCTTCGCCCTGTACAACGGCATCTGGGTCGTGCGGCCCGACGCCATGCGCCCCCTGGGCGAGACGCTGCGCGTACTGCTGATTGAGATGCACAAGCTCAAGGCGTCGAACGAAGGCCGCCAGGAGAAGATGGCGCTGCTCTACGACTACCTGTCGTCGCCGCAATTCGCGCAGAAGATGCGCACCGTTGTCGAGAGCTTCGCGGCGATGAGGAAGGACCTCGATGCCGAGAAGGCCGCGATGCAGCGCATCTGGAAGAAGCGCGAGACGCAGATCGAGCGCGTCACGCTCAACATGATGGGCATGTGCGGCGAACTGCAGGCCATCGCCCAGAACGCGCTGCCGGCGCTCGACGACATCGGCCTGCTTCCGGCCTTCGATGACGAACTCGTTCCCGAACTGGAGTAACCGTATGCCGGCCTCGCTCGATGGACAACTGATCGTCGCCATTTCGTCGCGTGCGCTTTTCGACTTCGAGGCCGAGAACCGCGTCTTCGACGAGCGCGACGACCGCGACTATATGCGCCTGCAGCTCGAGAAGACCGACGAGCCTGTCGCGCCCGCATCGGCCCGTTCGATCCCCGATTCACGCTGTCGTCGCAAGAAGCGGAGCCACTGGCTCACGCCATGAGCGTCTGCCGGCGCACCATTCGTCTCAAGCATATGTGCGCAGGAGGCGAACATGACACCGAAATACAAACTCGGCCTGCACGGCCGACTGCTGGGTGGTAGTCTCAACGGGCGAGCCAATCCGGGGTCGCTTGCGACAAACGAGCGGGTTGCCGACCCCGATGGACGCTACCGGGATCTCGACGTGCCTACGTATCTGCGACGCCGGCTCGCCATCCCCGGCCTGCGCCGAGGGGAAGCGTGATGGCGACGAACCTAGCCTTGACCGCGCACGCCGGCAAACCCATCGCGGGGCGTGCATCTACTACCTCGACAAGCGCGGGCGGCGGCGTCTCGAAAGCGAGTGTGGTGCTGACAGTGCACGCAAGGTGGATTCGTTGGACGGGATCTACGCCGTGGTCAGCGCCGACGGCGCGGTCGTGACCGTCGGCCACCGCAGGCGACGCATCTTCCATGACCGCAAGCGCAGCGCCTACCTTGGCGGGCCCCATGACAACTTGCGTATTGAACGCGATTGGAATGTGCCAGAATCTTCCCGACATCGGGTATAGCCAACGAAGCGAGCCCGTGACATGCAGAAACAGAACGGCCAGCTGGTTTCTTTCCGCATCGGACCTGGTGAATTTCCTTGAGTGCGGGCATCTGACCTCGCTCGACCTGATTGACCTGGACACGCCGCTGCCGCGCGCCCAGGACGTTTAGCGTGTCGACGGTGATGCCTTTGCGCATGGGATGTCGGCGGTGGAAATTGAAGACGCTCGCCTACAGGCGGATCCAGGAAAGCGTCGGGTGAGACATGGCGGCCGAAATCCCATAATGGGTTTGTGTGGGGGCCAAGACGATGACGCAATCCGCGTGCTGGATCGAGTTCAACAGCGATCGATCACTGAAGCGAAAGGTCGAGGAGGGATGGTTCACCGACGACAAGGGTGGAGATACGCTTCCCATTCGCTCTCTGCCCGCTGCGCCGAACAGTCACTACTGGACAGGTGTGCTGACGCAGTGGTGCAGTAGTGCCGGCGTAAAGCTCGTTCGCCGCAACGAGTTTGCGGTGGTCGCGCGCGTCAAGAAGGCCCAAATCGAGGACTTCATACGGTTCGTGTATGACGGAAGTCCGATGTATTCGGATCCGAAGTCGATGCTGATGTGGAAGGGGCGCGCCTACCTCGCGAATCATCTCATCAATTTGCGCGCTTTTGTCGCGCAGGAACTGAACCCTCGCCTTTGGTACGAGCTGGTCGCGGATGAGTATTGAACTCGGCTCGCGCACGCAGACCTGACCGAGGGCTGGCAGCTTGGCGAGTGCGGCGCGTTTGTCGTAGATCGTGTTCTGCCACGGTTCAGCGCACGCCCGAGGCGGGCATGAAATCGTGTATAGCAGAACGCTGAGGGGCGTATGCGCCTCGATTCATCATTGCTACTATGATGCTGGACACTTGACGCGATGCTTATCGCCTGCGCCGCACGGGGGGAATTGTCGAGTGATCAGCTTTCAAGTTCTCGGGATACACCATGGTTGCTCTAAATGACTATCTAACACGATTGAAATCGCTGTTCCCTGAGTTTCACGACTTTGGGGATGGGGATGGAGAACTTGCAAGAGCAGAACGTGATTACAAAGTCGAACTGGTCACCAAATTCCAGGAATCTCTGGCTGCGAGCCTCCAGCAGCTTCCAGACGACATCGTTGTCCGCGGCGATATCGGGAAGCGACTGGTGGCTCTTCTGACAGAAAAGCAAGAGACAACTGACAAGCCACAGAATCTCGTGGGTTGGCGTTACTGGGCGCCTCTGGCGAAACTCACGAACGCCGGTCTGTCTCAGTTTGCCGCCGAGGTTGCCGCCCTCCAATATGGTGACGCTCCACAAGCTGAGAGAATTGATAGGTTCGTCGCGAGTCTTAAGGCTCTATCAGGGAAGGCTGCGGGAACCAGCTTTCCAGCACAGTCTAGAAGCGTAACTTCATTCTTCTTGATGCTTGGTGATCCAAGCAAACACGTCATTATCAAGACTCAGGAGTTCAATCGGGCACTGAAGTCGTTCGGCTACCAGTCCATGCCGAACAGGCAGTTGACTGGGTCAGATTACGAGCAGATCCAGCATTTCCTGTCCCAAGTCAGAGACGAACTTCACGTCGCAGGTCTACACCCGAGAGATCTAATTGATGTGCAAACTCTAATATGGGTCGGTGACCCTAAAGCCTACGCGGATAAGGAGGTCAATTACTGGTTGCTTGGAGCTATGTGGGACGAAACCGATATGACCGGCACGTTCGTCTCAGAGGGACGTTGGGAAAACGGATATGACGAAAAGTGGTTTGAACGGGTCAGAGCTGTCAAGGTTGGGGATCGAGTAGCAATAAAGGCCGTCTACACGCGCAAGTTAGGACTGCCATTCAATAATTTTGGCAAGACCGTCTCTTGCATGGACGTGAAGATTATCGGGGTTGTAACCGCGAACCCGGGAGACGGCAAAAATCTGACGGTTGATTGGGATAGTTCATTTCAGCCGAAGACCATCTATCTCTTTACTTATCGCACTACGATCGACCGCATTGACCACAAGAAGTATCCCGACGTCGTCCGATGGATATTCGAGGATGTCGAGCAACCAAAGGATGAACTCGAGAAGCATTATGCCGAAGAGGACCCGTCGGCCAACCTCGAGCAATTGTCCTCCGAAGCGATCCAGCCAGCCGCACTTCAGATCGCACCGGCAAATGGACAACTCGCTTCTAAAGCTCCCGAGAACAAGATTTTCTACGGTCCTCCCGGATGCGGGAAAACCTACTCGGTTCTGAAGGAGCTATTGCCGCCCTATGGTCCCAATGTCGAGATCGTTACGTTCCACCCCTCGATGAGCTATGAGGAATTCATAGAGGGATTACGCCCTGAGCCCGAGTCAGATGGAACGATCAAGTATCGAGTCGTGCCGGGCATCTTCCGTCAAATTTGTGTCAGGGCTAGGGAAAATCCGGGCAAGCAGTTTGCGCTAATGATCGACGAAATAAACCGGGCCAACGTTTCAAAGGTCTTTGGCGAGCTGATGACTCTTCTGGAAACAGATAAGCGTTGCAGTGCGGAGGGCGAAGGACCAAAGGTGCGACTTACGTACTCGAAGGAAGTGTTTGGGGTTCCTGCCAATCTCGATGTCTTCGGGACAATGAACAGTGCCGATCGGTCGATCGCATTGCTTGACACAGCCCTTCGTCGCAGATTTAGATTCGAGGAGGTTTCGCCGGATTCATCAGTGTTGGATACATCCGTCGAGGGAATCCAACTCGGAACACTTCTGGATACGCTCAATCAAAGAATTGAGTACCTCTTGGATCGAGACCACAGACTGGGCCATGCTTACCTGATGAAGAAAGGTAAGCCGATAGCGACTCTCGAGGAATTACAGGATGTGTTTCGAGAGCAAGTCATACCGTTGTTGATTGAGTACTTCCATGATGACTGGCAGCGAATTGCGCTGGTTCTAATTAACCGCAAGACCGGCTCGAGCGATTTCGTACGACCCAAGCCGCTCAAGGTGGAAAACCTGTTCGGCAAGGCGAGCGGAGAAACCTCAGCGTACGAAGATGCTTCTGCGTATGAGTTAGTTACCGACGACTTCACAGTTGAGATGTTTCTTGGCCTATGCCAGTAGGCCACACGCTGACCGCAGTCGAACATCAAACTCTCCACGTCGGTGAGAAGCTTCCCCATGACGCGTATGAGGCATTTAAGGGACGCGTCGATGACTTGCGTCGCACTGCTGCGGGTGCCTTGGAACTCGTGCATGGGGGCATTAGGACGGGCTCCTTTTGTGGGGTCTTGACGGCAGGAAAATGGTCTTTGGAAATACTGCCAAAGATCGACTCCGGGCAGGATCCACTGAAAAACAGGGGGCTGCTGTTGCGGATGCTCGGAACTTGCTTTGATCTTCCAATTTGGGTTGATCGGACGGCCGGTACCGACCTTGGCGCAGGATTATTGCCGGTTCTAATTCGCGCATTCCTTCGGGCGGTCTCTGAGCAGTCTCGCATGGGGCTTCTCTCCCGATACGAGGCAAGAAGCGATGTTCAACCGTTCCTAAGAGGGCAGTTAGACGTTCGCGAGCATATGAAGCGTAGTGCCTCGGGCCCTACGCTCATCCCATGTATTTTTGATGACCTCACCGTCGACAATGCATACAACCAAGCACTGAAATATGCATTAAAGCTATCCGCTGACGCTGCAACAAACCCTGCTTCCCTGTTGCGGAAAGCAATACACAGGCTGCTTTCCGTGTTCGACGACGTCGACAATGTGCCTATGTCCTCGGCACAAATCAGCGCACTACCCGTTGATAGACTTACCGCGCGATACAGGGAGGCCCTAAGGTATGCCGAATGGTTGGTTGGGGCCGTTCATCCTGATATCCGGAATGGAGAAGAGAAAGGGATCGCTTTTCTCTTCGACATGAATGTCTTGTTCGAGAGATATGTTAGCAAGATCTTGGGTGTCGTCCTCAAGCACAAGTATTCGGAAGCTGGACTCCAATTAAGGGCGCAGAGTGGAGGCCATCAGTTACTTGCTGCAGATCCGACTTCTTCGACATCTGGCCTGTGGATTCGCCCTGACATTCAAATCGTGAAGTCAGGCGTCGTCCAAGCTGTTCTCGACACCAAGTGGAAAGTCTTTGCCGGGAAGGGACCGAGTACGGATGACGCCTACCAAATGCTTGCTTATGGATACGGATTGGGATGTGACAACCTCGAACTCATATACCCATCGCTTGAAGAAGAGGAGCACAAGCTCAATGGCCGCAACTACAGATATTGTTCGAAGATGCACAAACACTTAGACCTTCGGCTTTGTCTGTTCAATTTGAATGATCCCACCAAGTCGGCGGAGGATATCTTGTCGAGGTTCGTCTAAGTGAACCTGCCGGATCGCTGACATAGACCGGGTTCATCCCCGCTATCGAATAGCGTTTATCCGCCGCACCGGCGGAGGTCGATGAGAGCACGGCGTCATGGCGGCGGATAAACCTCGTTGGACTGGACCGCCGCGAAGGCGTTGGCTATGGGGATTGTAAGGCGGCGCCGGTCGAAGTCAATCGAATGGCATCGGCCGAAGCGCTGCGCCGGGGCGCGCGGCAACACGCGAGTGAGCGAGCGAAGCCGCTCGGCGAGCGCGGACAGGCCG
>JAIBBE010000146.1 GCA_019694835.1 Fimbriimonadaceae bacterium
GCCAGGGATCCAAGAAGTACTGGATCAAGTACGTGCAGCACGGACGGGTGATCCGTGAGAGCACGGAATCCAAGAACATCGCCGACGCGCGTCGCATGCTGAAGACGCGCGAAGGCGATGTCGTGCGGGGCATTCCCATCGATCCGGAGGTCGGCCGCATCACGTTCGAGGAAGCCGCGGCCGACCTGCTGAACGACTACGCCATGAACAAGAAGAAGACCCACGACGATGCCCGGCGGCGGATCCGGAAGCACCTGGAGCCGTACTTCGGCAACCGGCGGATGATCGCCATTACGACGGCGGACCTCCGCGCGTACGTCGCCAAGCGGCAAGCCGAAGGATTCGTCCTGCCGCAACGCAAGAAGGGCAAGAACGCCGTCCCGCCCGACATGCCCGAGCGGAAGCGCGCCGTGTCGCCGGCCGAGATCAACCGGGAACTCACCGTGCTGAAGCGGATGTTCAGCCTGGCCGTGCAGGCTGGGAAGCTGACGCACAAGCCGCACTTCCCGATGCTGCGGGAGAACAACGTCCGCGCCGGGTTCCTCGAGCACGAGCACTACCTGGCGATGCTGAAGCACCTGCCGCCCTGCATGCGCCCGGTCGTCACGTTTGCCTACGTCACCGGCTGGCGCATCAACAGCGAAGTGCTGCCGATGGAGTGGCGGCAGGTGGACCTGAAGGCCGGCGAGGTCCGCCTGGACCCGGGCACGACCAAGAACCTCGAAGGCCGCGTGTTCTACGTGACGCCGGAGCTCCGGAAGCTACTCGACGACCAGCGGAAGGCGGCGAAGCGGATCCAGCGAAACAAGGGGATGATCGTCCAGCACGTCTTCTTCCATGACGGGCAAACCCAGGCCGGGGAGCCGGCCTACGAGTCCGGCCAGCGGATCTCGCCGAGCGGGTTCTACCACGCCTGGTGCCGGGCGAGAGTTGCCGCCGGGCGCCCGGGGAGCATCCCCCACGACCTTCGACGAACGGCCGTCCGGAACATGGTCCGCGCGGGCATTCCGGAGCGGGTGGCGATGAAGCTGTCGGGGCACAAGACGCGAAGCGTGTTCGACCGGTACAATATTGTGAGCGACAGTGATCTCAGGGCCGCGGCGGCTCGCCTTGGGAATCGCTGACGCTAGTGTAGTTGCAAACAAATTCCGAACGTTAGGAGTTAACACTCCTAAAGCTCCTAAAGGTGCTGAAGCCGTTCTGGCACCTTGCGCTTTGGTATCATGTCATGGTACCGTTCGCCGCTGTCGAAGGGGCCGGGCGATCGTCGAGAGCGTGTGAGGGAGAGTTCCTTGGGGAGCAGCGTGGCAGGAAGACGAGGGGCGGGCGAGGCGAGGAAGGGCTCGCCCGATCAGGTCTCGGCCAAGGAACTTGCTTCCGCAGCCGATGAAGACTACAACACGATCGATCACTGGACCAACTGTGGCCTTTTGCCGTTCACGCGCAAGGGGCGTAAGCGTTCGTACCCTCGAACAGAGAGCTTGTATCGCTGCGTCCAAATCCGAAGCCTTCAGAATGAAGGGCACAGCCTAACGACCATCCGCGGCATGTTGCAGGAGCGCGGATGAGGCACGAGTCTCATCGGGTTGATGTGGCCAGCTTGCTGGTCGAAATCCAGAATACCGAGTTGTGTGACGCCACCTGTAGTTGGCGCGGAGAAGGAGCCTGGTCATGTCGTTGACCGCATCTCGAGGAATGATGGACGCCGGTCGGTGGACGACGGTCGCCACGGCAGTTGCGGAGCACCTTGCTGAAGTTGAAGACGCCATCGAAGCTCAGCGTGCTTTGCCTTCTGCGCCGGTCGGTGCTCTTGATGCGGCTCAACAGTTCTTCAATTATGTCCTAGGCGCGCTCGACCAAGGTTCGACGCAAGGTGCTGGCGGGGTAACTCCGGCGAGGGTTAGCCCCTCGCCCACGCCAACTATGGCTGGGATCTCGAATCTTTCGATCGCAGTCACAGTGATGCGTTCGGCGCACGGGCTGGCCTCACCTGCCAACCTGCAGAAGGTTCGGGAGCAGGTTGATTCATTTTCGTCGATTCTGTCGGCTCTGCAGGAGCACCGAAGCGAGCGCCTTGAGAAGCAGGAGCTGACAAAGCTTCACGAGTTCTTCAAGGAGCTTGGCAAAGCCGGCAGGATCGATCGTGCTGCGACGATAGCCACCCACGAGCGTCCGGTTCGGGCAATCAGCTGAGGCAACTGCTGCGAGAGAGTAGGGTGGCTTGGAGGGATCATCGAAGAAGCCGGCAGGAAGGCTCTCGGTTGGTGGTCTGTTGTACCAAGCCGAATGCCTCGTCGAACGTCTCGCTGCCTTCACGGATGATGAGTACCCGGCGCAGACGCTTGCGATAGCCCGAATTCTGAGACTGCTCGCAGAACGCTGTCGCTCGGAGCTGTCCAAGCTCGAAACAGCAGCCGCAAACGGTCTTCCCGCCGGCGAAGAGAACCGTGCCCGTGACCTTGGCAATATCGTCCAGGCGCTCCACTCGTACCTTCGATATTTGCAGGCATCTGCTCCTCTGCAGACACCACCAGGAATCCAGCAGGCAATCACTGCGTTAATCGAAAAGCACGCCATAGAGGTGCTGGAGTGTGATCGCCAAGACATCAACGTGCTTGTGCGGCCTCAGTGGAGATACAGCCTTAAATACGTCGATATCCTTCACCAGTTTGACACCGACACCAACTGTGTCCTGTGGTACGCCTTGGATCCAAGTCGCGAGCTTCAAGCATACGAAGTGCGCGGACTTGTCGAGGCACTCGGACGCCTTGAAAAACGCGCCGGTGATGAAGGCTCGTCCAAACATCCCGAAGTTAAGATTCCGAAGCACATAGCGGTCTTGTCCTTCGCGGGCCTGGATAGAGATGATGTGCTTCTCTATCCGCTGTTGGCCCATGAACTTGGCCACTTCTTGGATTTCGCCTCAGAGGATCGAGAAAGCGCGTCCACCGCATCGACGGTGGCGTCGTTCCTGCCGACCCCAGCTGACTTCGAGAAGTACGGTCTGGATCCTGAAGACCACCGAACGCTTGCGGAGAACGCCAGTGTGTGTCTTCGCGAGTTGACGGCGGACCTACTAGCGACGAGGATGGTCGGTCTCGGCTACTACTTCGCTTTTAATGAGTACTTCAAGTCGCTGGATGTTTGGACTGCCGACGAGTACATCAACAGCAAGAGCGGGTATCCGAGTTTTGCCCTCCGGCTCAAACTGATCTGGGAGGAACTCAGCGAAGCTGCCGGCGGCACCGGCGCTGTTGAAAGACTTCGCGCGCTCCTTCAGTCATGGCGTCCTGAGGGGAAAGAACGCCTAATCGATTACCTGGAGGATTCAGAGTCGAGGGCGCGGGCAATCGCGCTGCCACCCGAGGCCGCTATCGAAGGTTCGAGTCTTGAGAAACTACAGCGGTTGACGATCAACACTGTCGTCAGATCAATTCCAGCTGTAGTACGACTGGCTCGCCAGATCATCCCCGACGCGCGGGTGGCGCAGGTGCCTGGAGACGTTGAAGACATGGTTACGTCTCTCCGTATTCGAGTGCCTCCGTTTCAGCCACTGGATCGAGGAGCTCGTCGGGCGAAGCAGTACTCATCATGGATGTTCGAGGACGTGTTGACTGCTGGTTGGTTGTACCAGCTGGCGATCGGCGATGAGGCAGAGTCCAAGCTCGAGCAACGCGACAGGGTCAGAGAGTATCGGAGCACTTGCTTACTCTTACTGAAAGCTCTGGAGCTGCAGGATTCAGCCGAAGCAATTCAGGCGATTCTCCGCGAGAACAAGAAGGAGGACAAACCCGAGAAACCCTCTGGCCCCCAACCAGGCAGCAGAGGTGGTGTGCTGTCCGGCCCGTCCGTGAGGGCGGCACTGGATCGCCCGTCAGACAGTGATCGGTTGGTGATCTGTCCGGACTTTGGCGATGGGCCAATCGAAGCAGCCAGTCGAGACCTCCACCTTGGGCACTGGTTTAGGGTCTTCAAGCGGACGTCGCTGGTGAGGATCGACCTCTCGAAGAGTGCTGACATTCAGAGAGCCAGGGCCAGAGGCCAAGCCGAAGTATTCGTTCCGAGTGGCTCGGATTTCGTCCTTCAACCAGGCGATTTTGCTCTCGCCATCTCTCTTGAGTACGTCTGCCTGCCACCAGATGTAATGGCGTTCGTCGAGGGCAAGTCTAGTTTGGGTCGCGCGGGGTTGATCATCGCGACCGCAACGCAGGTCGCACCTGGATTCAAGGGCTGTATTGTGCTCGAGTTGTTCAACGCGGGCACCGTGCCCATCATTATCAAACCGGCGATGCGTGTGGCGCAACTGGTTCTGGTGTCGACTGACACCAACGTGTCCTCCGAGTGGCTGTATTCAGGAAACTTCCAAGTGCAGATAAGGCCATAGCTCTTGCGGAGTCAAAGATGAAGCACACGTACGCCGTGCGCGACTTGTTCGACAGCCTGAAGGAGGATACGTACCGGCGAGGGGCGGTGTTCAACTCTGACGTCGAGAAGGTGCACAGAGTCCTATTCCATCCCTTCTCCGATTACGGAGACTACGAAGAAGTGTTGAGCGCATGGTTTCAGCGCCACCAGCCATGTTTGTTCGGGCGCGTGTCTGCCGCGATGGGTACGCTTCACTTTCAATTTCTGACCGACCGTGACCTGACGAACTCGGATCAGCACATCGCGGCGAAGATCCGGGAGGGACTGGCGAAGTGGCGACAACGGTCGTTGGCTCCCAAGGCACAGTTCTCGGTGCCCGCACATGGGTTCGTCCTAGTGCTTGTGTCGTCTCGCTTGGCGTTCGCGGAGCCAGATGCGACCATGCACGCGCTAGCGCTGGAAGTGCTTCGCCTTTGGGGATGCCGCAAGACGGTTGAACCGCACGGCGAGCTGTTTTGGGAAGATCTGTACCTCGAGAATCCGTCCAACGGCGGAGCAGTGAAATTCACCTTCACGGTCGACTTCTTTGCGGCTGCCGGGGACGTGCGGTGGTGGCAAGACCACCGCGTTCCCGGTGGCCTGGCTTTCACCGCCAACTCGCTCGGACACATGAGACGCTTTCGCGAGTGGTACGAAGGCAAGATCGATCAAACGGAATGGGGCTTGGCGACTGCGATGGAAACGATCGCCAGGGCGGCTGAGACGCCGTTTGGCAAGGCGACCTGGCTTCGTGAACTGGCGGACGGCAAACCCTTTCTTGCCGGGGTGCGGTGCCCTCTCAAGACGGTGAGGCCAAGTCTCGTCGGCAAGGATTGGACTAGGTACGGAGGACATCTCCACACCGATCATGCTGTGCGGCGAGAGCTGTTTCGAGCTGCCCCTGAGAAAAGCGCACAGTTGCTGAGCGAGGAGTGGCTTGAGGACTTCCAATACCTCTATGATCCATCTAGCCCCGACTACGCACAGTTCGTTGAGGGTGTTCCTGTTTCCCCAGAGGAAGTCCTTGCCGTGGTTGGCGCGCCCGAGGGGTACACCAGGATCACGGGACCTCGTCCCAGAAAGTCGGCTGCCGGACTCTCTGAGTCCGACCGTGGCCAGTTGGAGGAGCTGAATTCTCTTCTAGACGATTGCCGTGAGTGGAGACTCAGCCAGTCCGAGCTCCAGGCGCTGCTGGAAAGCTAGATCGCTGCAGTCCGAAAGGATCGCCGGCAGGGTCGGCGCGGCTATAATGCCTTGAGCGCTCGTGCCACGGCGGCTCCTGTTTTGTCCCGTTTGGGCACAGTTTTGGGCACAGTCGGCGGTTTTCAGCTGAGCAGTTCGACGGAAATCCTCAGATTTCCTAGCGTTTTCGACACGGTGAGGTGGCCGAGAGGCTGAAGGCGGCGGTTTGCTAAACCGTTGTAGGGCGTTAAAACCCTACCCAGGGTTCGAA
>JAIBBE010000123.1 GCA_019694835.1 Fimbriimonadaceae bacterium
GACGACCTGCCCGATCTCCGTCTTCCGCCGCCAGCTCGTCGTGAACCCGCCGCCCTGCACGCGCGACCAGTCGAGGACCTTGGCGATCCCCAGGTCGATCAGCTTCGCCACCGGCCGCCCCGTCGCTCCGTCGAGCTGGACGATGTTCGAGGGCTTCACGTCCCGGTGGATGACCCCGACCCGATGCAGCGCCGCCAGCGCCCCCGCCACCTGGCCCGCGAGGTCGACCACCTCCCGCCACGGCAGCGGCCCACCCCGCAGCCGGGCCTCCAGGCTTGGCCCGTCCAGATACTCCAGCGCCATATACGGTGCCCCGTCCGCCGTCTCCCCGACCGCGAGCACCCGGACCAGGTGCGGATCGCGCAGGTTGGCCAGCAGGCGACCCTCATCCGCGAACCGCCGACGCGCGTCTATGTTACCCTCCCGCAGCACCTTCACCGCCGCCAGCCCGTGGAGCAGTAGGTCCTTGCTCAGGAACACCTCGGCCATCCCCCCGCGTCCGATGCGCTTCTCGACCTCGAAGCGCCCCCCGAGCACGGCCCCGTTCATGTCCTCCCCCCGCTCGGGGAACACCGTCCACCCCTTCGCGTGGTGCGCGGTCATCGCGGGGGCCTCCGGGGGCGGCGTCGGGGTCGAGTCCATCAAGGCGTATAAGGAAGGCGTTTTCGGAAAGATCAAGGGAATTCTTCACACACTCTCGAGGCGACCACCGGCACCAGCGTCGTGTCGTCCGAAGTCCGCAGCACCCGCGGTCGGTTCTGGGCAAGCGGCTGGCTGACACCCAAAGACACAACGATGGCGATCCCGGGCGCACCTGCGGCACTAAAGGGGTACAGGCTTCAGCACCTCTACATTCTACATCGACTCCTGCAGGATCCTGCCGCCAGAGACATAGCGTTCCAGTTAGAGGGGAGCGAAGACCTAGACCTAGTCGATCCTCACACTGGAGTAATCGTAGAATCCGTACAGATAAAGGCATACGAGGGTAGGCCAATTACCGCCTCGGACCTTTTCTCGAAAGACGACTCGTTCTTCCATCGCGCGGAGCGCCGCCTCAGTGGTCATCCTAACTCGATTCAAAAGGTCGTAGGGTTCGGTCCATTTGGCCAAACGATTCAAGGTGCAGTCACAGGATCTACCCAGGAACTCGACGCCACTCTGAAGTACCTACAGACTAAAGGATTCTCTGCGGACATCAGCCGTGGACTAATCGCATCGATGCGGCTTGAGACTGTCGCAGAGCCGACACTAGAGCGCGAAACACTCGATGCACTTGGCCTGACTCTTGCCGGGGCCGATCCTCAAACAACTTTCCTGTTTCTAAGCGGTTGGATGGTCCGCGCTTCTGAACAGCGCGAACGCATCACGAGAGACACGCTGCACGCACGGCTCCAAGCGATCGGCAATCTGGCTAATGAGAGCGCGTTCGAACACCTTAACTGGGGGTCAATAATACGACCCATTGTCGACGAAGAGGAAGGCAATTCGACCAAGAATCCGGCCGAACTCAGACAGGAGTTCTTCCAGGGCACCTACACATCGCTGGCGCATATCCAGGCCGCACTGGACGTTCCCAGACCGACTGCCTTGAAGGAGATCGACGCTCTGCTCTCACGATCAAGTTCGGTCGTGATCCATGGTGCTTCTGGGCAAGGCAAGACATCCTTGGCCTACCGATATCTGCTCAATTGTGCGCGCGGAGCATGGCGCTTTGAGGTGAAACACATCGAGGACGGAGTTCATGCACTTCAGCTCTCGCGTGTACTGGCCAAACATGCACGCGCGGTAGGAGTCAGGCTGCTTGTCTATATTGATGTCCCTCCTCTAAGCACTGCTTGGCGAATTGTCATCCGAGATCTATCCACTGTTGGTAATGTCAAGGTTCTGGTCACCCTTCGCGAAGACGACTGGAACAGGGCAAAATCTGACGGCATGCAGTTTGAGGTTGCCGACCTCCACCTGAACTTCTCCGAGTCTGAAGCTCAAGACGTATACTCGGCAATTGCGCGAACGAATCAAGTGTCAAGGTGGATCGACTTTTCCGACGTGTGGTCATACTTCGGCGGTCGAGGGCCGCTGATGGAGTTCACCTACCTTCTAACCCAAAGTGAATCCCTGCATAACCGGCTAACGACGCAGATCAGGTTTCTGCGCGAGCAGGTACGGCAGGGCAAGATCTCGACGACCGAAGTTGAGCTTCTCCGTTGGGTAGCAGTTGCATCCGCTTTCGGTGCCAGGATTGATCTAAGACGGGTCGGCAGTGCGCTCTCTCTACCAGATCCGGGTCAAACAGTAGCGATGTTCGAGCGCGAGTACTTGCTGCGTGTTGACGAAAAGGGGCGCTATTTGTGCGGACTCCACCCGATCCGGTCCACCATAATCGCCCACATCCTTACCGATGAAGGCGCAGGTCCTGGATGGGCTGAGACTGCGAGAGATTGTCTCCCCTCGATGGAGGAGGCTGATGTCGAGGGATTTCTGATTGCAGCACTCCTGGAGCGGCCGACACTCGCGCCTTCATTGTTTCAACGACTCTCGGATTTCGAGCCACGCTCGTGGCGGGTTTGTGCAGGGATTCTCCGGGCACTGCTTGTGAAGGGCGTCCAGGAGTATACCGCGGAACACGCTCAGACCTTGGCAGAAGCTCAGTCACGGTTTGGCGGGGGATGGTTGCTCATCGTCCCGTTCGACTTAACGGGCATCCGCTCAGAGATCGAATGGCCCTCATCAACGCTCTTTCACACAGACGACGTCAAGAGACTTTCGGCGCGGTTTGGTGATTCTCGATCGGTAACTTCACATGTCAAAAATTGGCTAGGATCAAGACGGTTTGTTGACCTGCCAAACGCAGCTAGCGAGCTTGAGAGCGTCAGTGAAATAGTCTTTTGGGTAAGTCAACTGGGGCTTCCCGACATCGATCCAGGTCTAGACGATATTGCAGGGTGTGTTGACTCGCTTTCGCTGACTTCGCTGGTCGATTTTCTCTGCTGCTCCAGCCGGATGCAATTGGCGCGCGCAGACACGCTTCACAATGTCGCTGTGGAGAGATTTCGCCACGAGTATCGGGTTCTCGCAATCGGCCAACTGGACGGCTCAATACGCTGCCACTACATCTACAGCCTCGATGAACTCCGGCGCGGACTTGCGGATGGAAACAATGTTGTGATGGCGAGGGTCAATGCACTGCGGTGCTTGTCACCAGGTAGCGAGCGGTACGGCGCCACTGGGTATGGACACGCCATCGCAGGAACATTGCCGTGCGATCCCGCGTACAAGGATGGGGTGCCACGATCCGCACTGCCACCAAGGCGACTAGTGCAGGTTAACTCGGCATTCATGGCCTTGACTGAGCGTGTTCTGCCGAAGGAGTCGTGGCAATCCTATACGGAGAGCGTAATTAGCCTTCGACGCGAAGTTCTAGCAGCTTTGAACATGCTGTGTCGGTTCGTAAGCACGTACTTTCGCACTAAGCAGGCCCAGAGTCCACAAGACCTAGGCTTTGATGTTGAGCAGTGGTTGGGCGTGTCTATGTCGCTCAAGACAGAACTGCGGATGCCACAACTCGGCATTCCTCTAGGGACTCCGCCGACGCTCGCTGAATTGGCGGAACGAAGAGGCCGTGCCTCTGTGCTCAACGGCTACGATACATCCATCAGAAAGTACTTCCAAAGTCTGCAGAATTTCTTTACGCAGGCCTTGGCATCAATATTTGCCAATATCTACACAGGACGGACCGTTCCCCGTCCGACCGATGCGGTTGTGGCGGCTTCGTGATAACGGGATAGCCGAGGTCCGTCACATCTCAGCTTCGAACATTCTGGATGCCATGAATGCACTTTCTGCGGCGCAGCAAGGGTTCGCTGCGGTGCTGAATCGAATGCCAGTAGCGAAACTGAGTGCTCTGCCCGAAGACGAGGAAGAGGTTGAGACGTTAGCCAGAGCCGTGCGGCTCTGGTTTCTGATGGTCTATTCGCCAGTGCTGAATACGACAGACGCACAAGGCGCTGCCTTCAGAAAGTTCTCATTGCCCCTTGAGCGACTTCGTGCCGACTTAGCCCATCAGTTCTCCGAGGCAAGATCTGATGGATTAAGTGTTACCCTCTTGGACAGAGTAGTGGTCGACGATGAACGGGGGTGGGTTGTTGTTGTGGACAACTCGTCCGTGTGGGAGATGGATGCCGCCTTCATCAAGGTTCTATGCCTCATCAGGGCTGCGATGGCGCGTTCTTGCACTAGCAAGATGCTGTTGCTCTTCATGCGCAGCGAAGCTCAGTATATCTTTGTTGTGCCGATCCTGCGAGGGCGGGCCATCGCTCGAATGGGTTGGAAGTTGTTTTCGACTATGCTGCCGCCAGAGCCAGCCCCGGACAGTTTGCCGTCGCCCCAGATGCAGTGCCAACCATTTGACGATCCGCTTTGGTCTCAGATTGGACTCCCAGACTGGGGGGGCAGTCTGGGGGAGCCAATGCTACAGTTGTTGAAAGACGTCCGGGAAGTGCATGCGTTTATTCGTCATGTCTGTGAGATTGCTCGATCTCCCGTAGACGAGCTTGGGCGCCAGATTCGAAACGAATACTGGGGCGAGATCTGGCCAGATTTCGTGCAGTTACACCGCAGAGTCGCCGATAGTCTAACATGCGCTTTAGAGGAGACTCGGGGAGTCGATTTCCTCGCAGAGGCGATGAATCACCTTGCAGAGATGCGTGCACTGCCCGACGGCGTCGGCGTATCAGGTTTTCCGGAACCCGAAGTTCTGGATGCGTGGGAGAGCAATCAGCGTATTGCGATGGCGACTTGCGAGCGCCTCTGGATGTTCTGGTGCGACGTGGAGGTGGAGCATGCGTCCGAGTGCCCGTGAAGGTAATTTGGTTCATCTGTTCCAACGCCGGTTAGTGCGTTACCGTTCTCGGAGGTGAAATTGTCTCCCGTTCTCGTGACCTGGCTTGCCACCCGAGGTGACCCATTCGAGCGCACCAAGAGCGGCGGGCCGTTCCGTGAGACGCCGAGCGGAGTAGTGCCCGGGCCGATGCTCGCGCTGCTCACTGATCCGGCGTCAACGTATGCAGGCCGCATCAGCGATGTCGTCGTCCTACGGCAGGGAGGCGCTGAGGCCGGCATGCACGAGCGGGTGTACGAGGAACTCGTAGCGGCCTTGGTAGAGCGCGCGCCCACGGTTCGTCTTCATCCGCAGGTTTGGGAGCATGACGATCCGACCGACCACGCGGCCATCTACGAGTACCTCCGGACGATCCTGCCTCGGCTTCGACGGCAGTTTCCCGACCGCGAGCTCGTCGTCCATCTGTCGCCGGGCACCGCCGCGATGCACACCGTCTGGGCGCTGATGGCCGCTACCGGCTTCATCGAGCCGCCGTTCACCGCTGTTCAGTCATTCCGGGCCGAGGAGCGACGCGGTCGCCCGGCGGTCGTGCCGTTGTCGCTCGGCATCGACACCTTCTTCCGTCGCTGGCAGGAGACCCGCCCCGCTTCGACCGGGGAGGGAGAGCGGGCTATCTGGGATCCCCGGCAGTTCCGCTCGGCTCGGCTCCGTGCCCTGTACGACGAGGCGCGGCGCGTGGCCCGGTTGAAGGTACCTGTGCTGCTCCTGGGCGAACGCGGCACCGGCAAGACGACCTTGGCCTCCTGGATTCGACTGCGGAGCCCGTTCCGCCAGGAGCGGCTCGACCGCGCCTGGCCCGCCGTGCCGTGCGGCCAGTACACCTCGGAGACGATGCGGGCCGAGCTCTTCGGGTACGTCAAGGGGGCGTTCACAGGGGCGACCAAGGATCACGAGGGTCTGCTCGCACGGGCCAACGGTGACACCCTCTTCCTCGACGAGATCGGCGATATCT
>JAIBBE010000067.1 GCA_019694835.1 Fimbriimonadaceae bacterium
GTACCGCTTCAACCGACGCTTCGATCTCTCGTCCATTCTGGCCCGCCTCGTCCGTGCCGCCGCGCTGACCCGGCCCAGGCCCGAGGCCGTGATCAGATTGGCTGAGGTTGGGGGCTAATCAAGAATGATTTCGGCAAATCTCGGAAGGAAAAAATCATGGGCGGCTTTGGTAGCGGACGCGGGCAACACGGAAAGGACACGACCAGCGACATGCGGGCGCTGGATATTCGCCGCCTACAATGCGATGGCCTCCTAACACCGGGCCGATGCTTCAACTGGCAATGGTCGATCAATGGCCAGCAAGTCGCAGACATCAACATTCGTACCGAAGCCGACCGCGTGATTCTCAACTACCGAAGCCGGAGCAATGGCGGCGAATGGCAACCGAAGGAATACCCCGTCACCCTGGAATGGACATCCTGCAATCTTGGCGGGCGGCGGGCGTGGTTCCTTTGCCCGGCGAGGGGGTGCGGGCGGCGCGTGGCAATACTCTTCGGCGGTTCAATCTTCGCCTGTCGGCACTGTCACAAACTGGTCTATCAGTGCCAGCGGGAAACGGACGATGATCGAGCGATGCGGCGGGCAGACACCATCCGGCGGCGGCTTGGGTGGGAGTCCGGGATAGCGAACCCGGAAGGCGACAAGCCCAAGGGAATGCACTGGCGCACCTTTGAGCGCCTGAAAGCCGAGCATGATGCTTTCGCCAATGCGTCATGGATGGGCATGGCCGAACGGCTTGGGCTGATGAATCGGCGGCTGGTGGGCTTGGGCCTTGAGCCGCTGGATGATCTGGGCCTGGATCGCTGAATCTGTTTCGCAAAACTGAAAAGTCGGCGTGACCGGAGGAAATCCCTTGGGACTGGCATGACGCCGGCACAATCCACCTTTGTCCGGCAAGGGCTTTCCAGTAGAGTAACGGGTTTGGCAATACCAACTCAAAGAGCGCCAGCCCATGTTTGAACAAGCCTTCAAGAACATCGACGACGTCCTCTTCAAAGAGGCCGGCTGCACCACCGAACTCGACTACACCGAGCAGACCTCCTGGTTGCTGTTCCTCAAGTATCTGGACGGGCTGGAGCAGGACAAGGCGATGGAGGCGGAACTGGAGGGGAAGAAGTACGCCTTCATCCTCGACGAAACCTATCGCTGGACGAGCTGGGCCGCACCCAAGGACAAAGACGGCAAGCTCGACCACAATTGGGCGATGACCGGAGACGATCTGCGCGAGTTCGTCGACCGCAAGCTCTTCCCCTACCTGCACGGCTTCAAGCAGCGGGCGTCCGGGCCGAATACCATCGAATACAAGATCGGCGAGATCTTCGGCGAGATCAAGAACAAGATCCAGAGCGGCTACAGCCTGCGCGACATCATCGACCACATCGACGAGCTGCGCTTCCGCTCGCAGGCCGAGAAGCACGAACTCTCGCACCTCTACGAAGCCAAGATCAAGAACATGGGCAACGCCGGACGCAACGGCGGCGAGTACTACACCCCGCGACCGCTCATCCGGGCGATGGTAAAAGTTACCGAGCCCAGGGTCGGCGAGCGCATCTACGACGGCGCCTGCGGCTCGGCGGGCTTCCTGTGCGAATCCTTCGACTACCTGCGCGGCCAGCCCAAGCTGACCGCTGACCAACTCAGGACGCTGCAGGAGCGCACCTTCTACGGCAAGGAAAAGAAGCCGCTCGCCTACGTGATCGCGATCATGAACATGATCCTGCACGGCATCGAAGCGCCCAACATCATCCACACCAACACGCTCACCGAAAACCTCGCCGACATTCAGGACAAGGACCGGATGGACGTGATCCTCGCCAATCCGCCCTTCGGCGGTAAGGAGCGCAAGGAAGTGCAGCAGAACTTCCCCATCCGCACCGGCGAGACGGCCTTCCTCTTCCTGCAACACTTCATCAAGATGCTCAAGGCCGGCGGCCGGGCGGCGGTGGTCATCAAGAATACCTTCCTCTCCAACACCGACAACGCCTCGGTGAGCCTGCGCAAACTGCTGCTCGAATCCTGCAACCTGCACACCGTGCTCGACTGTCCCGGCGGTACCTTTCAGGGCGCGGGCGTCAAGACCGTGGTGCTGTTCTTCGAGAAGGGCACACCGACGCGCAAGGTCTGGTACTACCAGCTCGACCCCGGCCGCAATCTCGGCAAGACCAACCCACTCAACGACGATGACCTGGCCGAGTTCGTCAACTTGCAAAAAAACTTTGCCAATGGCGCCCAGAGCTGGACGGTCGATATTGCGGACGTCGATACGGTGACCTACGACCTGTCGGTGAAGAACCCCAACGGTGGCGAGGAAGTCACCCACCGCAGCCCGCTGGACATCCTGGAGGAGATCGCCGCGCTGGACGCCGAGAGCGCGGAGGTGCTGGCGACTATCCGAGCGCTGCTATGAAGGCGGGGTGGTCAATTAGGCCGCTCGGCGAGCTTTGCAAGACTGGGGCTGGCGGGACCCCCCTGAAATCCAGGAAGGAGTTCTACGAAGGGGGCAATATTCCGTGGCTGTTGAGCGGCGAGGTAAGCCAAGGTGAAATCACCGAGGCCACAAACTTCATTACGCAAAAGGGACTTCAAAACTCGTCGGCGAGGTTATTTCCGCCGAACACTGTCTTGGTAGCTATGTATGGTGCGACTGCTGGGCAGGTTGGCATTTTGAGGTTTGAGGCTTCAACGAACCAAGCTGTCTGCGGGATTTTGCCAAGCGTACATTTCTTGCCAGAGTTCCTCTTCTATTTCTTTCTGCACAAAAAGGACGAGCTAGTCGCACAGGCTGCGGGCAACGCGCAACCCAATATTTCACAAATCAAGATTCGGAACATGGGAGTCCCGGCAGCCCCACTCCCCGAACAACACCGAATCGTCGCCCTCCTCGACGAAGCCTTCGACGGCATCGCGGTCGCCCACACCAACGCCGAAAAGAACCTCCAGAACGCCCGCGCCTTGTTTGAAAGCCACCTGCAATCCGTTTTCACGGAACGGGGGGAGGGGTGGGTGGAGCAACGCATCGGAGAAATCTGCACCCTGAAAAGTGGGACGTCGGTCAGCGTGTCGCTCGAAAAAGCAGAAGGGGAAATACCTTATGTGAAGCTATCTGACATGACGTACGCCGGAAACGAAACAGAAATCGTTGGTTCGTCTCGATACCTGGACATGGCAGAGGTCGGGAAGAACAGCGTTTTTCCGGAGGGAACAACCATTTTTCCAAAGCGAGGCGGGGCAATCCTCACAAACAAGAAGAGACTGACCGCCCTACCGATCTGCGCGGATTTGAACATCATGGGAGTGATCCCGCCCAGCAACCTGCTTCCAAGGCTGCTCTACTACTACTTTCTGAACGTCGATATGCGGCTCCTTGGTAGCGGATCATCGATACCCCAGATCAACAACTACGACATTGCGCCACTGAAGATTTCATTCCCTGAAGCCAAAGAGGAGCAGGGAGCGATATTACAGATGCTTGACGACTTGTCCGTTGAAACCCAACGCCTCGAATCCATCACCCAGCAAAAGCTCACCGCCCTCGACGATCTGAAAAAATCCCTGCTGCACCAAGCCTTCTCCGGCCAACTCTAGCGAGACCCGCGATGTCCACCCAACGCTATTCCGTTACCCCGCACCCCATTGAAACCCTGCTGACTTGGGTGAAGTCGGGCGAGATCGCGATTCCGGAAATCCAGCGACCCTTCGTGTGGGAGGCGACCAAGGTGCGCAACCTGCTGGATTCTCTCTACCAGGGCTATCCGGTCGGATACCTGATCGCCTGGCGCAACCCGACGGTGAAGCTCAAGGACGGTTCCACCTCGGCGGGCAAGCGCATCCTGATCGACGGGCAGCAGCGGGTCACGGCGCTGATGGCCTCGCTGCTCGGGCAGGAGGTGCTGACCGACGATTACGAGACGGTGCAGATCCGTATCGCCTTCAATCCTCAAACCGAGACTTTCGAGGTGGCCAACCCGGCGATTCGCAAGGACGCGGCGTGGATACCCGATGTGGCCAAGGTGTTCGAGCCGGCGGCCAGCCTGTTCCAGTTGGTCAGCACCTATTGCGCCGCCAACGCGGGCTGTTCGCAGGACACGGTGTTCAAGGTCATCGAGCGGCTGCGCGGCATCATCCACAACCACGTCGGCATCATCGAGCTGGCCGACGACCTGGACATCGAGACGGTGACGGAGATTTTCATCCGCGTGAATTCCGCCGGCTCGCCGCTCTCGCAGGCGGACTTTGCCATGTCGAAGATCGCGGTCAACATGACTTACGGCGGCAATATCCTGCGCAAGGCCATCGACTACTTCTGCCATCTGGCGATTGCGCCGGACTTTCTGGCGAAGATCAGGAAGGGCGATGCCGAGTTCGTCGGTTCGGAGTTCTTCGACAGGATGAAGTGGGTGGCCGACGTGAACGACGACATCTACGACCCGACCTACACCGACATGCTGCGCGTGGCGTTCACCTCGGAATTCGGGCGCGGCAAGTTGCAAGATTTGGTGGCCCTGCTGTCGGGCCGGAACTTCGAGACCAAGCAATACGAAGAGGCGATCGCCGAGGCGTCGTTCGGCAAGCTGAAGAACGGCATCCTGGCCTTCATCAACAAGACGCACTTCGACCGCATCACGATGATCCTGCGCTCGGGCGGCTTCATCACCAGCAAGCTGATCAACAGTCAGAACGCGGTCAACTTCGCCTACATCCTCTATCTGCGCGGCCGGGCCGAAAACGCGCCTGCCGCCGACCTGGAACGAGCGGTGCGCCGCTGGTATGCGATGTCGGTGCTGCGCGGGCGCTACAGCGGCTCGCCTGAATCGACCTTCGATTTCGACATCCGCCAGATCAGCAAGATGGGCGTGCTGGCCTATGTCGATTCGGTGATTCCCACTGAACTGCCGGACAATTTCTGGACGGGGATGCTGCCGCAGTTGATGGATACCTCGTCGATCAACAGCCCGTATTTCCTCTGTTATCAGGCGGCGCAGGCGAAGCTGAACGACAAGGGCTTCCTGTCGCGCGACATCACGGTGACCGACCTGTTGCTCAACCGTGCCGATGTGCACCATGTCTATCCGCGCCAGTACCTGAAGGCAGACCTGAAACTCAGCAGGGGTGCCTACAACCAGATCGCCAACTACGTGATCGCGCAGAGCGAGATCAACATCGCCATTGGCGCCAAGCCGCCCGCCGACTACTTCAAGGAATTGGCCGGGCAGTGCAGCGGCGGTGCGAAGAAGTACGGCGGGATTACGGACCCGGACGAAATGGCAGGCAACCTGCGGGCCAACTGCATCCCCGAGGCGATGCTGGACGGCGGGGTACTCGACTACGAAGCGTTTCTAGCCGAGCGGCGGAAGCTGATGGCCTTGAAGATGAAGGCGTGGTTCGAGGTGTTGTGATGGTTGCAATTCCACCAGCCGCCATTGAAACGAAGGTCGAAGACCCGCTCGATCTGGAAATTACGTTCGATTGGTTTGACGCCACGAAGGAAAAGTTGAGCCAGTCCGATGTGCTGGTGGGGTTGCTCGATCATGGGCTGTTTGCCGAAAAGGTTCCTCCGTGCTTTTCTACTGAGGGACTGGCGACCATCGTCGACGAAACTATGGCAGGTCTCCTTGATGAAGTTGATGAAAAGAAACTCAAGGACAAAATCGATAAGTGCAGCCATGACTACGTTCGATATGAGGCGCTGAGAGACATCAATATCCCGCGCCACATGGCCCCGGCGGCCACCCAAATTCCCCCAGTGATGGCCACTTCAAAATCCCCCAGCAGAGCCTAGTCCGATGACATAGTCGGCGGGTTTTGGCAGCGACAGGACATCATCGCCCCTCGAACTGAGGA
>JAIBBE010000170.1 GCA_019694835.1 Fimbriimonadaceae bacterium
AACTCGAGCTGGCCTACGCCCTTACGGTTCACAAATCGCAGGGAAGCGATTTCGACATCGTGTTCCTGATCCTGCCGAAGAACGCCTCGACCCTTTCACGGGAGCTGCTTTACACGGGACTGACCCGATTCCGGCAGAAGATGGTGCTGTTGATCGAACGGGACACGACGGTTCTCGAACGGCTACGCAGTCCGCAGAGTTCCGACACGTTGCTGCGGAACACGAATATGTTCGTCCTGGCCGTGCGACCGGAATCGGTCGATCGCTACTTCGCCGAGCATCTGATCCACCGCACGCCGCCGTCGGCACAGCACCCGAACGGCATTCTGGTCCGATCGAAATCTGAAGTAATCGTCGCTGCGGCGCTTTCCAAGCTCGGTATCAGCTACGAGTACGAGCAGAAGCTTTCGTCGAAGGACAACCCGAACGACTTCCGGCTGCCGGACTTTACGGTGAGCTATGAGGGCGACACGTATTATTGGGAACACCTGGGGATGTTGTCGGTGCCGTCGTACAAGGAGGCCTGGGACCGCAAGCGGCAGTGGTACGAGGACAACGGTTTTCTCGACTTCGTGATCACGTCCGAGGACGGGCCGGATGGCAGCATCGACGCCGCAGAGATCGAACGCATTGCTCGAAGACGGATTCTTCTCGAGGATTCGTAGGGCCCAATTAGCCATGTCGTCCTGCGCAGGCGCTAAGCATTCAGCCGTCATCCCAGTCGAAGTGCGCCCGCACGGGCATGGGAACAGGACCGTCATCTTCGACCTCTGCCATCGAAATGATCTGACCTAAGTTGAATACATCTATGCCAAGTCCGTAGGCGACGGATACACGGTGGAACTGATCTTGGGGAAGGTCCTGGGCTTTCAGGCGCTCCGGCAGCGGCAACCTGATTCGTGGAAGCGGAACTCCGGACAGCCGGGCCGCAGTTGCTACTGCCTGCTCGAAAACGTCGCACGATGAGCCGCCACCGCAGAGAAAGACACGAATCCCCGCCTTCCAATTCGGCGATCGCCGATACCGTTGTTGTTTCGTCGTGCGCAGAACGGAGGCGATCGCGTTCGCGACATTCGCCGTATGCTCTTGGTCTATGCGCCTAATCTCCTGCGAGGCAATTCCCGCTGCCTGACTGAACTGATCGAAAGACGGAACGGACGAGGTATCGTCCCAATGTCTGTCGGCTCTTGGCGAACATGCATGGAGGCGGCGCGCCATGAGGTAGTGCGTTCCGAGATTGCTGACCGAAGCCCAGAAGATGGGAAAACGATCCTCATCGGTCTGGTCGTCTCGATGGACGTTGAAGGTAACCACGTCAACCGTGCCAGCGCCAACATCGACTAGCATATGGAGATCGGGTTGCCTTTGCGGACTTCGAGTATAGCTGGCGATTTGTGCGACGAATTCCGGCACGATTTCGACAGGTGGGACGCTTTCGTCCGGAGAAAGTCCCACTCGCTCAAGGACACCTTCCACATGATCGGCACAGATGGACGCACTTCCCACGCTGAGCTTCCACGCTGCCTTCGCCGCGCGTTCGTATTTGGCACGAATCGCATTGTCTTGCCATGGCGTAGTCGGAGCGCCAAGGTTGATGTTCCACTCCAGAGATCGATCTCGAACGAGCCCGGGGTGGCGATGAAACCACCAAGCCCGGACGTACCGCATGATCAATGCCAGGAAGACTGTTGCGTCAATCAGACTGGATTTCGACGCATGTCCTTCCAGGAAGGGGAGTTTCAGGTCCGAGGCGACCCGGGTCGCGTGAGGCGACCGGCCCAGGATGCATGAGCTGTCCGGAAGAACGGAAAACTCTCCAGGCAAGGTGAATTTCTCTGGACCAGCTTTGACCCCTGCCCAGTCAACGATGAAGACGTCCCCACCGAAGCCGATCGAACTCTTGGTATACGCAGTACCGAAATCGATCCCCATGTAGACGGTATACGCTCTACCGGCCGTTGACAGCGTCACCTCGCCACCCAGGCCTACCCAATCGTCCGGTTGCTTGAATTCGTCCGGACGTGCGAGCCTGAATGATCTGGTCGCCAGGCCTGTAGGCTGAACTTGCGAAGCTGACGGCTCCGACCGCTTTCGCAAAGTCGCAGACTTCCGGGCTGCGCCATGAGCGTCGCCTCGCGAAGCTGAATTGGAAAGGCTGGCCTGAGCGCTGACCTTAGTTCCCGGGCCAGTGCGCTTGACGTAGATCACGTGGGCTCCCCCAGTCGGCAGCTGTATTACCTTTTCAGCATAGCCACTCAGATCTTTGTCCCGATCTAGTCCGTGCCGCGCCTTTTTTGCGATCTTTCCGTTCGGCTGTTTGAATGTAGATTTCCGATCCCGCTTGGGCTGCGGGGCGGCGGACACTTCTGAACGGGGGGCACCATTTTCTCGATAAAGCTGCTGAGCATTGATTCGGCCACCGGACAACATAGCCATCGCGTCGCTGAGTGACGTTCGCTCCGCAACCCCATGTACTCGAACGAGGTGCTTTTTCAGGGCATCGAGCGGCACCTCGCGGCCGCAACTCGGGCAGACCTCGATCCTTGCTCTCCGACCATGATGCGATGTTTCATTGGTTTCTAGCGTCGGCTTATCTGATTGCGTGTCACGGAGATGTTTCTTGACTTTCTTCATCTCCTCGAACATCGAGCCCATATACCTCCCCTATTCCCCCACGCGAACCACCCCTGCGCATACGAAGTTCTTGGTTGAGTTGATCTGCTCGCGCAGTCTGATCCGTTCGAGCTGAGTGGCGCACTTCGATTCGAGCTTGTTGATCTTCCCTTGCGTCATGTTGGCGGGCCCCTTCTTCCCCTGGGCCAGATACCGCTGCAGTTGCTCTTTCAGACCAGGAAGCTTGCGCTCCATATGCTGCTGCAAGGAATGGATCTGGAATCGGGCTCTGTCGCTGTTCTCATTCTGTTTACGTTCGAGAACCTCATTGAAGTAGTCATCCAGCCGGGCTTCAAGCACGTCGACGACTTCCTCGATATACGCACCATCCAAATAGGACGTCGTATCCAGCCAATCTTCCCCATGCAGGCGGGCGAGATTGAGCAGCATGTCTGCATCGTCATTCGATAGCAGGTTAGCGGCATCTGCACGGTCTGCACGCATTGCGGCAGACGATAAAAGCTCCTCCGACTTGATCCCTTCGAAGCCCCAGCGCTTGACACAAAAAACATAGTCGCCAGGCGGAAGTGCATTGCCGGCAACCTCCCGCCCCAACCTGAGGGAAACGACCGGATAAAAGTGCTCGCCGGCCTCCCGAAGCTTGTCGCTGACGAAGCGAACCAATGGGTGAAACTGATTAATGACTTCGACCGCCCGGTTTGTTTGTGAGCCCACTTTATTCAGCAATCGACAGGAACGGACTCCGCCGCTGGCTAACAAGGTTTGCCCAAGGAGCTGCTTTCGCCGGAGGAAGTCATCAAACTGCGCAGCGAGCCCAGGAGGAAGTTGAATGTCGACCAGGGAGGGGTCATTAGGGTGCTGTTCAAATCGATGACCGGATGCGTGGGCGTTTAGGAAGTCCCGCACGTATACCAGCAAGTCGGTCTCGGTAACGCGGCGCGAGAATTCCTGAGCTGCACTGATTTTCTCCAGCAATAGGCCACCATGGGCGATCATCTGCGCGGCGTTTTGCTCCAACTGGTTCTGGACTTGACGCAGATTTTCGAGTGCCTGAGCCGCTTGTTCGATGCGGAGGTTTTCCTCGTCGACCGAGAGGGGGCGAGTCAGAAGCTCGGCTTCGAGCTTCGAAATCGTCGCTCCGACCACGGGCTCCGGTTCCCCCAAAGCCTCTTCGAAGATCCTGAGCCGGTCCATTAGGCGAACTAGGATCCGGTCGTCGATAGTGCTCTCGAAATACAGGTTCCAGATATGGAGCAGGTCCGATTCCTGCCCAAGGCGGTCGATACGGCCGATGCGCTGTTCGACGCGCATGGGATTCCATGGCAGGTCATAGTTGACGAGCACGTGGCAGAACTGCAAGTCGACACCCTCGGCCGCCACCTCGGTGGAAACGAGTACCTTGAGCTTCTTGTCTTCCATGAAATCGTCGATGATTTCCTGCTTCGACCGAGCCATGTTCCCCCAGATCAGAATCGACTCGATGCCGGCGCGATTCAGCCGATCCGCGAGATATAGAGCGGTTGCGCGGAATGTCGTGAACAGAATGATTTTCTCTTCCGGCTGTTGCTTCAGAAATGAAGTCAAGACGTTGCACAGCCGCTCAAACTTCGAATCATTGCGTTCCAGCTCGTCGGCGGTAATCTTGCGCGGCAGCCTAGCCTGGAGGAACTCCTTTAACGAGACCGAAAGGTCTGGCTCGGCATCCTCAATTTCAAGTTCATCCGCGATGTCATCGATCCAACTGGTGTCCCCCGACATCCATGCACGGGCAGTGGCGGCCGGACAACTACAGACCTGACGTTGTGGCGTGGCAAGCAAGAAGCCGTCAGAGATGCCTCGTTGCCATGCATATTCACGCGTGAGCTCCGTGACCGCCTGGTAAAACTCTCGCTCGAGGTCGGTCATCGGCACCGGTTGCCGCTGGATCGTCCGCAGGGGCCGCTTCATGTGAACGTCGCGCTTCCGGGTGCGTGTCACCGCGTGGCCCATTAAGTTGATGCGTTCCAGCGATTCGGCGAGTTGCGCGCGATAGCCCTTCCCCTGCAGGAGTTCGTCCGTTGGCGGTTCGCTCACCAATGACCTGAGTTGGAGGGACTCCGCCAATAGAGGCTGTTTTGCCGCTTCATCGAGGCGAGCAACGATCTGGCTTGCACTGGCAGAGGGATTCAAGACGAGATCGCGAGCCTGAACCAACGGTCGATTGGCCTCGAGCATCTGCGCGAAATCGTGGGGGTAGCGGAAGTGCTCGGGGTCGGTTAGCTTGAGCAGATTGAAGAGGTCGTCATTTTTCAGATTGATCGGCGTCGCTGAGAGCAAGACCAAGTAGTCGGTGGTGTCGCGGACCAGTTCGCCAAGCGTGTACGCAGCACTTTCCCGGTTCCGCATGTAATGCGCTTCGTCGAAGATCACCATATCGACGAGCGGCTCGTTATCAGCGTTTTCGTCAAGCCAGTCGGCGAGCAGTCTGCGAGCGGTCGGCTTCTTCACATCTGCGGTTTTCGTCGTCTTCCAGTCCTTGGGCGGACGAACGGATTGATAGCTGATCACCCATGCCTGTCCTTCACCGGTTGCGGCCCGGGGCTTTTTCAGTTCATCCAGCAATCCCTGTGCATCGAGGATGGCAGCATTGATGCCGAACCGCCGCAGGAGCTCGTCCCGCCACTTTTCGCGGAGCATGGCCGGGCAAATGACAAGAAGGCGGCGCATATCGAATCGGGCGCGCAATTCTGTCCAGATGAGGCCGGCCTCAATGGTCTTGCCGAGGCCGACTTCGTCGGCAATCAGAATGCCGTTGGCCGGGGACTCCAACAGCGTGAGGAGGGGCTTGTACTGGTGCGGATAGAAGTCGGTGTTCGTGATCCCCATGCTGTACACCAAATTTGCTAGGCGCCCAGCGAGGTGAACGTAGGTCAGGTTGCGGCGAAGATCGGCGGCTCTCCCATACGCACCCTGCCGAATCAGCGCGTAATGGTCATCGAGGTCAACTTCGGACGCGAGTTCGAGTTCGTTCTCTGAAACAAAATCGGTGGTGCCGTCGGCAAACTTGACTTGAACGTATCGACGCTGCCCGCGCATCCTGGTGTTTCCGGTGCATGTGCCGGTTCGCCCTGGATTCAACGGTAATCTGACCTCAGTCCCCTTTTGCCACATGCCTACCTCAGTTTGTATTTTCTGAGCATTATGCAACATCAATTCGACCCCAGA
>JAIBBE010000047.1 GCA_019694835.1 Fimbriimonadaceae bacterium
TGACCTCAAGGGCGTTGTAAATGTCCGGGAGCTGGTCCTCGGGGAACTGGGCGTCGAAGGTGGAGCCGATGACCTGCGTGATCGTGCCGTTGGTGGGCATGGAAACCTCGCGTGAAACGTGACGTGTAAGCCGAACCCGTGAGCCGAACCCGGAAACCGAGACCGCGAACCGACCTGTATTCCCGGCCTGAATTCGTGAGCCGCCAGGCCGAATCCAGAGCCTGCCGCCGCCGCTCCGAGGCGCGAAACCGCGCGAGCGGAACAGCAGAATAAAACCCGAACAACCCGCGCCGTGCGCAGGGTCGAAAGGATAGGCATGGCAAGGCGTGGCGGGGAGTTGATTGAGCAGCCACCCGGGACCCGGGTACGGCTGCACGTTTAATCGGACAGGATCGTCCTTGCTGAAGACCTGCGGGCCACCCGCCGATGGTGGCGAGTCGGCCGCTCGGGGGCGTGGGCTTGTCGCTGGTCGGCCTCGTGGGTCTTGATCTCGCAAGTTCAAAGTTCAAACACGCGTCGTGGAAGCTGAAGCCGCGTGACTTCCTCGACGGCAAGGCGACGCTGTCCGCCGCCCAGGCAACGGAGCACAAGCGGCGCGAGTTGGGCAAGTGGCTTGACGCGGAGGGCCTGATCAAGCACGCCGCGATCCCGGAGATGATGGAGCTGGAGCCCGAGGCGCTCCACGGGCTCATCAAGAAGTCCTTCAACTTGAACCACGCCAGCAAGGTGAAGGAAGCGGAGATCGAATTCGCAGCGGCTGACGGCGTGGGCAATCGCATCGTCAACCTTCTGACCACGATCGAAACCAAGCTCATTCGCAAGGCGGCCTGATCGCGATCCATGAACCTATTTCGTTGTTGCAATCCCCGGCGTTCGCACCAGACAACCCCTCCTAACCCGGGCACTCGGCGACGAGAGGCGCGGAGAGACTGTGGGTCAAAGTCGCGCCCGTGAGGCCGGAGCGTGCCAGTACCGGTTATGGACAAGACCCGATGCAGAGGCTCGCCCCGGGAGTCCTCCCGTTGGCGAACCCCTCGGAACGTGGGCCAACACGCGAATACGCCGCCGAGGCCTTTCGGCGGCGTTCCCTGAAAACCAAAGGGCCAGCTGCTTTCGCAACCGGCCCGGCAATAGCGGGTGGATAGCGGGGATCGAACGGGGCTCCGCCGCTCACGCCGAAGGCGGCGGTGATCAGACCAATAGCCCCCCTCTCCTGGCGATCTCTCGGAAGGCATGTAGCGTGTTGAGTACCGCGTGACACGCCCTAGCGAACTCGACTCATCAAGTGCCGCGACCATCTTGTCCTCACCGAGTGAGTCCGACCTCGCTCAGCGGCTCAGCCGCATATGCCGCCAGTCAAGCCGCACACTGCCGCGCTGATCGAGCTCAACGATCGAATAGTTCAACTCATCGGGAAGGGCCTGTCCCGGCTGGTGGCAGGTCGTTCGCCCCAACATCGCCGTATGCCGGGGCACGCCGTGGTTGGCCAGACCAACATCGGGGCTCTCATGGATGTGGCCGCTAAGTACAAGGAGACTCTGGTGCCGCGTGACCCACGCGTGCACCGACTGTGACCCGACGTCTTCGCCGCTCCAGAGCATGCCAAGACCGAGATGCGCCGGTGGTGCGTGACTGACGAGCACCGCTCGCTCCATCGAGTCGCCTGGCCCGACGATCGAGTCCAGATGCTCTTCTAGCGTTGGTCGTGACGCGAAGAACGCCACTGGATCGTCGATCTCGGAAATGCCGTCGGGTGAGGTGATGATCGAGCGCCCACGGGTGAACACGGGCGTCGCATCGGGCCGGTCGCGCAGGCACCAATCCTTCAAGCCAAAGAGGTAGTCCGGCACCCAGGAGCATCCGCGGATCGTGAACCCACCCGGCAGGGTGTACCACCTTTGGGCGAGGTCGTACACGCCGAGCTTCGAGCGAGCGAGAGTCAGCCAAATATCGTGCACTCCCCGAAGGTCGTCGTTGCCAAAGAGCCCGTAGAACTCGATACCCCTCGACGCGCACCGATCAAGGCACTGGGGCAGCTCACGGCTCAGAAACTCGCGCTGAGCAGCAGACATGTCGCGGCCTTTGGGCAGCATGTCTCCGCCCTGCACGATGATGCGAAGCCCATGCTCGGCGCAGAGATCAGGGAGAGCCGCGTAGGCGCGAGGATCGCCGTGGAGGTCCGTCGCATACAGGAATCGCGCGTTGTCGCCCTCGATTTCGCTCACTCTTTGCATCCCACGCCGTCAACTCCATCAGTCTTCCGCCCGTGGTGATCGATCGGCACGAATCGCTTCTTGGACATGATCTCGGCGACCTGGGGCACGCTCAAGGGCGAGAAGTCGTTGGCGTCGACACCGACGTCCCACGACAGAGCATGCGGGTTGTCCGGGAGGCTGCCGTGGCTGTGGCCGTAGAGGTGCCAGGTCCCGTGGTGGCTTCGGTCCCAGACGCGCATCGCGTAGTGGCAAAGCACGACGATCTGCGAGCGGCCATCGATCTGTACCGTGACCTTGAGGAGGTTGTGGACAGCCTTGAAGAGTGATGCGAACTCCGGCCTGGCCGTGCCGTCGGCAAAGCACGGGTCATGATTGCCAAGGATGAGCACCATGTTTCTGCAACGAATCCTGGCGCGGTACACCGCGGGGTCGCCCCCACGGAAGCTGAAGTCGCCGAGGTGGTAGAGCCAGTCGTCGGGTCCGACACGGGCGTTGATGCGCTCGATGATCGCGGCGTCCATGGCCTCGACGCTCGGAAACGGCCGGCGGCAGTGCTTGATGATGTTGGCGTGGCCCAGGTGGGTATCTGCCGTGAAGAAGATGGCCATGTCGGATTCTTGGGCCACTCGATGCTCGCGGTCATGGCCCCGGCGCCGTAAACTCCGCCATGATTGAGATCCAGATCAACCGACTACCCGGCGGCGATGCGTCGCGTCGTACAACGATGGCGCGCATCACGTTGACCAACACCGGCGAGGGATTGGGCGGAGTGAAGGTCTACGACATCCGAATGGCGGAAGTGGATGAACGTGTGCGAGGCGAGGTCATTTCGACGGAGGGCCGCACTCATAGGGAAATCGAGGATGGCATACTCGGTCTTGTTCAGAGAGCCTTGGGCCGCCTCACCGAACCTCCACGAAGAGGAAGTCAATCGCCCTAACTCCCACCGTACGGATCGCGGCGTGACATCTTAGCGTCCATGATCCCTTCGGAAAGCCGTCTCAGGGGCAGGGCATTCGGACTCTGTGTAGATCACGATGATCAAGTTCGTCCCTACGGGGGTACAATCGCGTGAGTCGGACGAAGGAGACAGCCATGGCCATTGTGCGCATTCAAATCCTGGTGCTGGTGGCTCTTTGGGGCTGGTGCGCTCACCCGGCAAACGCGAGCGATGATCCACCAACTGTCAAGGCGTTTTCGTCAGTCATTGACGGGGTCTTCCAGCGTGAGTGCACGGCTACAGGGTGTGATTACCGCCGAATCGCGATTGGGCTACAGCGTTGGACGGACAGCCAGCGAGTGGACGATTCGTTGTCGGAGATAGTTCGTCAATCCGTGACAGATCGTCTTCGCTCAGAGGTGAAGACTGTGCTTCAGACACGGATTGAAGGCGAATCCTTCGCAGCTCTTCAGGCCTCGCTCGACCGCACGCAGGGGCTATTCAGGTTCACGCTGACCACGTCTGCCCTGACGGCTGCAGACCGGCAGGCGGTTCTGGAATCGTCAGTCCTGGCACTCAATGACGCCTCAACGAACCGGAATCTGCCCGAGACGTGGGCACGTTGGTATGGCGTGGCTGCGAGGATGGCAGTGGAAGATCCAAACAATTCGATCGACAACAGTACGTTAGAGAAGTTCATCGAGCCTGCTCTGGCGTGGGGCTTTGCGCAGTCCAATTCTGCATTCATAGTTGCTATTCTAAGATCGCCATCAGAACTCGATGTGGACAAGCATTTGGCGGGACTTGATCGTAGGTCTGCGGAGGCAACAAGAAGAGATGTCGGATTGCTCAAGACATCAGTTGATAAGCTGAATTTTCAGGGCTTTGGGAGGACTGATTGGCTGGGAGTTCAGCTTCGTCGAAAGCTCGACGAGGGCGACTTCTCCGCATCGTTTTGGCGGCGGTTTGGCGGGGAGTTGCCGGGCTATCTCCCTTCACCATCGACTGCGGCACGACTGTTCACTGAGGACTTGGCGGAGAGTCGTTGGAAAGCAGCGGAAGCTTGGGCATCGCAGGCTCTCGATTCGGCAGAATACGCCACTTTGGCCCGAGTTCAAAAGCAAGTGCTTGAAGCATACTCAATGCGTTGCCAACTCGCAATGGATCTCCCCGTCGGAGACCCTTCGTTGGCGGAATTGTCACAGTTACGGGCACAACTCGGAAAGCGGATTCCAGAGGTAGATCGCACCGTCGCAAAAGTCATCATCACAACAATTACCCGCATCGCGGAATCCGATCGCTCGGAGAAAGACCGGGAGGTCTTGCTCCTCAGCGCGATCAGCCGCGGCAGGGACATTGGACTGGACGTGCCCCTGACGGTCGCGGCTGTCTTGGAAGCGGCTAACAAGTCAGGGGTCGAGCGGCTCCCTCTGTACTGGAACGTCGGACGGACGTACCTGAGGACAGTCGGCGAGGAGGCTCGGTCGGCTGGATTTGAGGAGTCGATCATTGGCAGGGCTGCAGAGAAGCAGTCATGGCCGTTTCTATACGAGCGTGCTGTGCAGAATCAGATCTCCATTGACCTTTCGGCATCACTGAGAGGTGCCATTGAGTCCGCGCTTGACCGAGCTGCCGCCACAGTACCGCCTCCAGAGGCGGCGGTCTTGTTTTACTTAAAGGTCCGCCCGACCCTTAACTTGAGGGACCGCTGGCAGAGTTATCTGGAACACGAGGGCAAGCAGCTCAAGCTCCGATTGGAGTTCGATGCTGCACGTGCGAAGAACGACTATGTCGCGACCTCGCAGATTGCTTCGGAGCTCAGGAGGATGGAGAGCCCCGCAGCAGCGGCCGCGGAAGACGAAGCAATGCAAGTGATTCTAAATCGGATTGAGATGGACCCGCTTCGGTCGGGTGAAGGGGAGATTCTGGGGCGGGCGTTTGCTGCATTGGCCGAGCGCGGCGAGGAGTACCGTGACCGACTGCTTTTAGCTGCATCGGCTCACGTAGATTCAAGCTTTGAGGAATGGGTAGAGTGCCTTGAGAACGCAAGGGTCATTTCACGTACGCGAATGATCGAGGTGCTGGTGCCTACTCGGCTGGGCCCATCGGAGCGTGGCAACAGGCTTGTGGTTCTGACGAGTCGCTGGGGGGCAGCGGACGAACTTAAGGCACAATGGGGCGCGGCAATTGCTGATATGGCTGTTAGCCGCGACTGGCAGTCAATTCGTCGACTGTACTCAGATGATCGAACCAGCGCGATGGTACGTCCGATCCTATCCGAGTATCTTGATGCAAAGTTGAAGGACAGGTCAACTCTGATGGTCGCTTGTGAAACTGTCCGTTCGGTGCTTGCAGAGAGCCTTGAGCCATGGGCGGTCTCGATCCGCGAGCAAGTAACGTCTAGGCTGGCACAGGAGCTCAAGAGCCCCGGGGAAGATCCGATGCTGCTTGAGGGCCTCCTCGCAGCCGCAAAGGGTTGGCCGGTTGACACATCAACTATTGACACTGCCGTACAGCAACTTGTCTTGATTACTCCTCTGACATCGGACCGTCTTGACCCGCGGGTCCGGCTTCTGTTGGCCGCCAATGATAACCCAAACG
>JAIBBE010000075.1 GCA_019694835.1 Fimbriimonadaceae bacterium
GTGGAGGCGGCACGCCATGAGGTAGTGCGTTCCAAGATTGCTGACCGAAGCCCAGAAGATGGGGAAGCGATCCTCACCGGTCTGGTCGTCTCGATGGACGTTGAAGGTGACCACGTCAACCGTGCCAGCGCCAACATCGACCAGCATATGGAGATCGGGTTGCCTTTGCGGACTTCGAGTGTAGCTGGCAATTTGCGCGACGAATTCCGGCACGATTTCAACAGGTGGCAGGCTTTCATCCGGGGAACGTCTCACTCGCTCAAGGACACCTTCCGCATGATCGGCACTGATGGGCGCGCTCCCCACACTGAGCATCCATGCTGCCTTCGCCGCACGTTCGTATTTGGCACGAATCGCATTGTCTTGCCACGGCGTTGTGGGAGCGCCAAGGTTGATATTCCACTCCAGAGATCGATTTCGAACGAGCCCGGAGTGGCGATGAAACCACCAAGCCCGTACGTACCGCATGATCAATGCCAGGAAGACTGTTGCGTCAATCAGACTGGATTTCGACGCATGTCCTTCCAGGAAGGGGAGTTTCAGGTCCGAGGCGACCCGGATCGCGTGAGGTGACCTGCCCAGGATGCATGAGCGGTCTGGAAGAACGGAAAACTCTCCAGGCAATGTGAATTTCTCCGGACCAGCTTTGACCCCTGCCCAGTCGACGACGAAGATATCTCCACCGAAACCGATCGAACTCTTGGTGTACGCGGTTCCGAAATCGATCCCCATGTAGACCGTGTGCGCTTTCCCGGCCGTGGATAGCGTTACCTCGCTACCCAGGCCTACCCAATCGTCGGGTAGCTTGAATTCGTTCGGACGTGCGAGCCTGAATGATCTAGTCGCTAGGCTAGTTGGCTGAACCGGTGAAACCGGGGGCTTCGACCGCTTTGACGAAGGCGCAGGCTTCCGGGCTGCTCCATGAGCGTCGCCCCGCGAAGGTGGATTGGAAAGTCTGGCCTGAGCACTGGCCTTAGTTCCCGGGCCAGTGCGCTTGACGTAGATAACGTGGGTTCCCCCAGTCGGTAGCTGTATTACCTTTTCAGCATAGCCACTCAAATCCTTGTTCCGATCTAGTCCGTGGCGCGCCTTCTTCGCGACCTTTCCGTTCGGCTGTTTCAATGTGGATTTTCGATCCCGCTTGAGCTGCGGGGCGGCGGATACTTCTGAACGGGGAGCGAGCGAACTGGGGGCACCATTTTCTCGATAAAGCTGCTGAGCATTGATTCGGCCACCGGACAACATAGCCATCGCATCGCTGAGTGACGTTCGCTCCGCAACCCCATGTACTCGAACGAGGTGCTTTTTCAGGGCATCGAGCGGCACCTCACGGCCGCAACTCGGGCAAACCTCGATCCTTGCTCTTCGAGCATGATGCGATGTTTGATTGGTTTCTTGCTTCGACTTTTCTGATTGCGTGTCACGGAGATGTTTCTTGACCTTCTTCATCTCCTCGAACATCGAGCCCATATACCTCCCCTCATTCCCCCACGCGAACCACCCCAGCGCATACGAAGTTCTTGGTTGGGTTGATCTGCTCGCGCAGTCTGATTCGTTCGAGCTGAGTGGCGTACTTCGATTCGAGCTTGTTGATTTTCCCTTGCGTCATATTGGCTGGCCCCTTCTTCCCTTGAGCCAGATACCGCTGCAGCTGCTCCTTCAGGCCTGGAAGCTTGCGTTCCATGTGCTGCTGCAAGGAATGAATCTGGAATCGGGCTCTGTCGCTGTTCTCGTTCTGCTTACGTTTGAGAATGTCGTGAAAGTATTCGTCCAGCCGGGCTTCAAGTTGGTCGACGACTCCCTCGATATGGGCACCATCCAAATTCGACGCAGCATCCAGCCAATCTTCCCCGTACAGCCGGGCGACATTGAGCAACAAATCTGCGTCGTCATCCGGCAAGAGCTGCGTCGCACCTACGCGCATCGCAGCCGATGACAGCAGCTCTTCCGACTTGATTCCCTCGAAGCCCCAGCGTTTGACGCAAAAGACATAGTCGCCAGGCGGAAGCACGTTTTCGACAACGGCCGTACGCGCCAACCGGAGGGAAATGACAGGATAGAAGTGCTCGCCTACGTCTCGGAGTTTTTCGCTGACGAAGCGCACCAGCGGATGAAACTGGTTAATGACCTCAGTAACCCGGTTTGTCTGTGAGCCAACCTTATTCATGAATCGACATGAACGGCCCCCACCACCGGCCAAGAGGGTTTGCCCAAGCAGTTGCTTTCGCCGCAGGAAGTCATCGAACTGCGCTGCCACGCCAGGCGGAAGTTGAATGTCCACGAGGGATCGGTCATCCGGGTGTTGTTCGAATCGATGGCCGGGCGCGTGGGCATTCAGGAAATCCCGCACGTACACGAGCAAATCGGTCTCGGTGACGCGCCGCGACAACTCCTGAGCTGCAGTGATCTTCTCAAGCAACAATCCACCATGGGCGATCATCTGCGCGGCATTCTGCTCCAGTTGGCTCTGAGCCTGGCGCAGGTTCTCCAGCGCCTGTGCCGCTTGTTCGATGCGTGAATTTTCCTCGTCGACCGAAAGGGGACGCGTTAGAAGTTCCGCCTCCAGCTTCGAAATCGTAGCCCCGACCACGGGTTCCGGTTCGCCGAGCGCCTCTTCGAAGATCTTAAGGCGGTTCATCAGGCGGACGACGATCCGATCGTCGATGGTGCTTTCGAAATAGAGGTTCCAGATATGGAGCAGATCCGATTCTTGCCCTAGCCGGTCGATACGGCCGATCCGCTGCTCGACGCGCATGGGATTCCACGGCAGGTCATAGTTGACGAGGACGTGGCAGAACTGCAAATCCACGCCTTCCGCTGCGACCTCGGTGGAGACGAGCACCTTGAGCTTCTTGTCTTCCCGGAAGTCGTCGATGATTTCCTGCTTCGACCGGGTCATGTTCCCCCAGATCAGAGTTGACTCGATACTGGCGCGATTCAGGCGATCGGCAAGATATAGGGCGGTCGCGCGGAAGGTCGTAAACAGGACGATTTTCTCTTCCGGTTTCTGTTTCAGGAACGCACTCAGAACCTCGCGCAGCCGCTCAAACTTCGAATCGTGGCGTTCCAGCTCCTCCGCGGTGATCTTGCGCGGCAGCCTGGACTGCAGGAATTCTTTCAACGAGATCGAGAGGTCGGGTTCAGCATCCTCAAGCTCGAGTTCATCTGCGATGTCATCGATCCAACTGGTATCGCCTGACATCCATGCACGCGCGGTAGCGGCGGGACAACTGCAGACCTGACGCTGCGGCGTAGCAAGCAGGAAGCCGTCAGAGATGCCTCGCTGCCACGCATATTCACGCGTCAGTTCCGTGACTGCCTGGTAAAACTCTCGCTCGAGCTCGGTCATCGGCACCGGTTGCCGCTGGATCGTCCGCAGTGGCCGCTTCATGTGGACGTCGCGTTTCCGGGTGCGCGTCACGGCATGGCCCATCAAGTTGATGCGTTCCAGCGATTCGGCGAGTTGTGCGCGGTAACCCTTCCCTTGCAGGAGTTCGTCCGTTGGCGGTTCGCTCACCAACGACCTGAGTTGGAGGGAGTCCGCCAGTAGTGGCTGTTTCGCCGCATCATCCAGGCGAGCAATGATGTCGCTTGCACTTGCCGCGGGATTCAAGGCCAGATCCCGCGCCTGAACCAGAGGGCGGTTGGCCTCGAGCATCTGCGCGAAATCGTGGGGGTAGCGGAAGTGCTCGGGGTCGGTCAGCTTGAGCAGGTTGAAGAGATCGTCATTCTTCAGATTGATCGGTGTGGCTGAAAGTAAGACCAGATAGTCGGTGGTATCGCGGACCAATTGCCCGAGGGTGTACGCAGCACTTTCTCGGTTTCGCATGTAGTGAGCCTCATCGAAGATCACCATATCGACGAGCGGCTCGTTATCGGCGTTCTCATCGAGCAAGTCAGCCAGTAGCCTGCGAGCGGTCGGCTTCTTCACGTCTGCGGTCTTGGTCGTCTTCCAGTCCTTGGGGGGACGAACGGACTGGTAGCTAACCACCCATGCCTGCCCTTCACCAGTTGCGGTCCGGGGCTTCTTCAGCTCATCTAACAAGCCCTGCGCATCGAGAATGGTTGCGTTGATGCCGAACCGCCGCAGCAGCTCGTCCCGCCATTTTTCGCGGAGCATGGCCGGGCAAATGACAAGCAGGCGACGCATGTCAAATCGTGCCCGCAATTCTGTCCAGATGAGGCCAGCCTCGATGGTTTTACCGAGGCCGACTTCGTCCGCAATCAGAATGCCGTTAGCCGGGGACTCCAGCAGGGTGAGGAGGGGCTTGTACTGGTGGGGGTAGAAGTCGGTATTCGTGATCCCCATGCTGTACACCAGATTCGCCAGGCGCCCAGCGAGGTGAACGTAAGTCAGGTTGCGGCGAATATCGGCGGCTCTCCCATAGGCACCCTGCCGAATCAGCGCGTAATGGTCGTCGAGATCGACTTCGGACGCGAGTTCGAGCTCGTTCTCTGAAACGAAATCGGTGGTGCCGTCGGCAAACTTGACCTGAACGTATTGACGCTGCCCGCGGGTCCTGGTGTTTCCGGTGCATGTGCCGGTTCGCCCAGGATTTAACGGTAATCTGACCTCAGTCCCCTTTTGCCACATGCCTACCTCAGCTTGTATTCTCAAGGCATTATGCAGCATCAATTCGACCTCAGATAGGGTGCGAGCTGCGAGCAAGCCTCTGAGTATTCTGAGTCAGATCCCCGGGCTGGTCACGAAATCCCCCTCATAAGGCCCCCTTTCCGGGGAGACGCCGCAGCCGCGACTGCATACCCTTCGCTCATGCGCTCGTAAGAGCAACACGCCGCCACTGAAGCGAGGTAAGCATGATGTTTACCGCCACACCGACGACTCGCCAGCACAACATCGCATCGCCCAGTGAGGAGAGCAATGCTCGAGATGTCATCGAGACGCGCCTGTGGCTGGAGGAGCACGACTGGCTCTACAGCCTGCTGCGCAGTGAAGACAACGTGTCGCCGACCTTCCGCTTCCCCGATCTCATCGGCGCTTGCGTCTCACTGGTCTTCTCGCACCCCGACGCCCCTGCCCGCATCTTCCGGTTTCTCGGGACCGAGTTGGTTCTTCGCTCGCCCCAAACGTCGCGCCGCCGCGAATCGATGTGGCGGCCGCAGTACCAATTGCTGCTGGCGCTGCAGCGCTCACCTGCCAATCGGCACCCCAACCCCAAGTTTCAACTCGACCAACTGACCACTGCCTGCGTCGCCCTGTGCCGGATAGAGGATGGCTCGGGAGCCGCCGTCCTGCGGCAGGCACGCCGCAACACGGCCGAACGATCCCATCGCGGGCGGGACGCACCGCCCGGCTGAGGCTTTCCTCGGCTCAACTGCTGTCCCTGATCGGCATCCCGACCCGCTCGCTCACCTCGCCCGGCTAAACGCCGGACTGACCCGAACCCGACCCTGACCGTCCGCGCACCGCCGACGGCCCAGACCTCGCTGCCCGCTTCCCGGCGGGCCGTTCCGGTTTCGTTTGGAGAGGTGACTCATGCGTCGACTGCCGCATCTTGCTGCCCTGGCTGCGTTTGCCGTCCTGGCGTTCGCGTCGACTGGGGCGCAGGCCTGCTGGGAGGAGGCTGCCCAGCGTTACGGCATCTCGGCCGACCTGCTCTATGCCATTGCCCGGGTCGAGTCGAACCTGAATCCCCTGGCGGTCAACCGCTCACACGTCCGGCGCACCGGGTCCTACGACATCGGACTCATGCAGATCAACAGCGGACAC
>JAIBBE010000076.1 GCA_019694835.1 Fimbriimonadaceae bacterium
GGGGACTTCTTGCTCATGAACAGCTACCTCCGGAGGGCATCGTCCCTCCAATCGGCTGTCCATCCCAATCTCAGAGCGGGGGAGCAGGAAGTAGCGCTGACGCTGAGGTCCGGGGTTGACCGTGACAGGCGATATCAGCAACCTAGGCCGAACATCCTCACGACCCCGAGACAGCAAGGGGCGCGCTGCACTCCTGCTCTCTTCGTTGACGGATGAGAACAGTGCCCGCCGGGCAGGCGGGGCGTCTGGTCCCCCGGTCGCCATCAGGGGCGTCTGTGCGTGCCCGCAACCTACTCTACATCTGAGACATCAGTGCTAACTCGGCACCGCGCTTGGGGTTTCCGCGCTAGGACTCGGATAATTCTGCTGTGCGGGGCGAAGAGAGATTCGCAATCTCACAGTCCCCCGATCTAGGTGCCTGTCAATGGGCGCATGCGCCTCTGCAGCGCTCACTCGCCAAACGCCCACCGCAAAGTCAAGAGTGGCGGAAGCTAGAAGCGACGCTAGGCAGAAGACCTTGGGCCCAAACGGTAGTACAACCACCGATCTGTGAGTGACAAGACCACCGAGTAGGGATAGGAGTTGGGCCAGCAGCCTGTTAGGGCTCCGCACGTCATACCTGGAAATCCACATTGGCTTGGTTCCTGTCAGCAGCGCGTCATTTCGCCGGGCAACCTCGCGCTCAAACCGCCTGTCCGCGCCCAGCGGGAGGAACGCGCGCCACTCCGAAGGCTCAAGGTGATCTAGCGTTCCTAGCAGTCGATTACCTTCAAACCCAAGACCAAGAATTGCAAATGATGGAACTTCCGGGTAGCGGGTCCATCCAGCGAACTCGTTAAGGACGGGGCCATGATACAGGGTGGGCGCGTCATCCTCTTTGATGCGCTGAAACGCGGCAAGGCCATAGAGCAGTTCAAGTTCCATCGGACCTGGGTGTGCTAGACAGGCCAGGACAACCTTCGCCATGCGCTCGCGGGTCATGCAGGAGACATCAACGCAAACGCGAGGCGCTGGCCTCTCCTTGGCGATCTCAAGGAGTGCCAGCGCAACAGATTCTCCGAAGGACGCCTCAGGTACTTCTGGGATCTCATAGCCGTTCTTCGAGAAGTATGATCTGTTGGCTTCGAACCCAAGAACTTGGTTCGAGTTGAAGGGAATTGCAATCCGCCTCTTCGCGCTCGAGTCCACGGTTCTGGCGATTTCGCCGGATCGCGACTCATATCCAAGGGTTGTGAGGAACAGGTCGATGGGTGCCGGTCCGGTCGGTTCATCCCAGCGGATTCTGAATCTACTCATCATGTGTCCTTTGCATGAAAGGCAACTGCGTTTGTCCTTCTCCTCGCCCCCAGCTGTCACCGAGCATGGTCGCCAAGCTCACTGGTCGGCCAAGTCGAAGGGGTAGCCCGTAGCGGGGAGCAAGAAGATAAGATAGGCGAAAGCGCTTCCCGCTCACAGACCTCAGTATGCCGCTGTCGCGCTGACCTGGCACGTACACAATCGCGCCGGCGTTCAGGGCCTTCCCCACTAGAGCGGCGGTCCAATCGTCTACTCCGGAGTCAACAAAGAAGGACCCGCATGGATCATCCGTGAAAGCGTCGCGAACGGTTCTGTCGAAGATGTACTTGCCAACGCGATCCAGCAGCTGCAGGAGACCAGGGGGGCGCGTAGTGCCGGGCGGAACGGAAACTCGAACCGCGCTGAGCAGCGCTGCGAATCGGTGTGTGGCCTGAAGCACTGCCTCGCCCTGTACTGCGGGGCTCACCGGTCCCGCTGCCCCATCCCTTCTCCATGTGTCAAGCAGGGTTCGCGTAATGCCAAGAAAGGAGCGCGGGTTTCCTTCCGACATAGCATAGATAGCTGGGACGCCGCTGTATAGTCGGGATGTCTTTCGACTCCGAATCTTCGCCCCCCCTGTTGCGCCTTCGCTGTCGCGATCCGACAGGAAGGACTCGCGAGTTAGCACCAGGTTAACGACCTTCCGAACCGAGGCCGCTCGCTTGGTGGAAGCGACGGAATCCAGTGACCGCACATCAATGCCCGTGTTGGCTAAATATCTGGAGAAACTCGGGTCCCGGCCAGCGAGGCTCTCAAATGCTCGCTGAACGGTGCCGCCGCGGCGGTATCCGCGCCTCAGTGCGGACGCATCCTCTCGCTGCTCGTCCAGAAGTGACTTCCCAAGTAGGCTCTGGGGCGTTCGCGGTGCCCCCTCGATCGGCGCCACTCTTGCCTCCCACAGTTTCTCACAGAATGTGTATCCCCCCTGCTTCTGTGAGTACCAGAGCGGAATCTCATCAAAGTCATGCCCGCCCTTCGCTCCCTGCGCCTCCGCCATGATTGAGAAGTCTTCGCTGTATGGACTGATTGCTAGCTTGAGCAGCAGTCCTCTGGTTGGGGCCCTAAGGGCTCCGAACAGCTGTCGCCTTATCTCCCGCGGGGCCAACTCAAGTTCGTCGAACAAGAGCGCCCAGTGGGCGCCGCCACGGTAGTTCGAAGCCAGCTCATCGAAGAGTTCTAGCGCGGATGTGGCTGCCGTTAGCGCATCCACATAGAGAAACGGTGCCGCTGCCAACCTGTCAACCCGGCCGGCGGGTGGCAGTAGCCGTTCTCGGCGCACCAGTTCTTGAATATGTGAGAGGCGCTGGCGAAGCGACTGTCGGAGAGCGGGCAGACTCGCGACAGATGGTCTTGTTCTCCAGATCTCGCTGACAGTTCGAACGAATGTTGCCTCGGTGTCGCCGTCCAGAGAGACTGCTCGGGCGGGAGGGGGCGTCGCCGCGTGAGCGCGGCCAGAAACGTACTCCAGGGTATCGACGACAGCTCTCAATACGTGGGCGGAGAAGCTGGCGCTCTCGATGAGGCTCCGGTGCTCGTCGCTGATGTCGGCCCACACGAGAGCTTCCCGTTGAGATGTCCAATTCGGATCGGCGCTCACGAATACGCCCGAGAATGCAATTCTCCGTCTGAATGTGTCCGCGCGCGGATGATGCCACTGAGCAAGTGCTTCGGGATCGAGCATGCGGAGGAGAGTTGTCTTGCCACTGCCTCGAGGGCCGAGGAGCACCGAGTGATTGCGCCCTGTCAGCGTGTCGAACTGAGGCGGTGGTACGAAGGTAGCGGCGATCTCCGCTGGGCCCAAGCCGCGGGCATTGTAGCTCTCGAAAAGTGACGGCGCTAGACTCTCCATCTCAGGGGACTCCTATGCTGAGGGGGCGCCCGGCGTCGTCATACGCAAGATTGCGTCCTTTGGCGTTGAGGTACGCCACGAGAGTGCTCCAGTCGTCTGGAATCAGGTTTTCGACTTCGGGTACCGCTGCAACAAGTTCCCTCCATGGCATGTTAGGAGCTGCGCACGCCTCTAGAATCCTGGTGCCGAGGATGCTCGGGTCGCCGCGATGACCGAAGCCGGCAACTGAGGGCAGAGTCGCATGGCTCCCCGGGTCCTTCCAACCGAGCCCGTAGTGCCAGGTCCAAGTGTGCACTTTGCCCCAGAGCCCTGCGCTGCCGGATCCAGTGCTGTTAACTTCAATCTGGTGAAATTGATTCGAGATGCCTTGTGAGCCGTCAGTATAGCCGGCTAGACTGCCGGAGGATAGGATGACCGGGGAGGTTGCGCCACCAGATGCATAGACTAGTCGTGGATAATGTTTGTGTCCGTGGATGATGAGCCAGGGGGCATTGGCGTCTCTGGCCAGCAGGTCGACGAGGAGTACGCCGCCCTTCATTACTTCGTAGTCGTCGTCCTCTGCGAGATTCGGATGCTGTTGGGGGTGGTGATGGCAGAGCAGAACTCGGGCCTTGCAGGAGGATGTGACTCTTCGAAGCGCGCTCTTGAGTTTGGAGATTGTCGCCTTCGAGATTCGCCCGTGACTCCACTCTCGCTTTACCTCGCCATGATAGGCTGCGCTGTTAAGGAGAACAAGGGCGAGTTCTCCGTGCGTGAGCAGCACAAAATTCTTCGACCAGTAATGATCGGACTCAGGGTCATCATTGCACGGATAGGTGGGCTCCAATTGTTGGAGCGCCCCCTTCGCGTCATGGTCGTTGTAGGTGTGGCGACTGTCCACGTCGTGGTTGCCTGTGGCTGCGTAGACTGCGTGGGCGGACAGTTGCTTCGCTAGTCGGTGTGCATCCGCCCATGCCTTTCTTAGGCCAACTGGATTACCCCTGTCGCCCATGTCTCCGGCGCAGAGCAGATAGTCCGCGGTTAGTCGCTTGGTCCGCACGTGTTCGATCAGAGACTCCATTGGGTGGTAGTTGGCGGTTTCTCTGCCACCAATGGTGTAGTAGCCGGCATCGCTTGACCTTCGCGGCCCTGTCGCCTCATGCGCGTGCAGGTCTGAAATGACGGCCAGTTTCATCGCGCGGCGGTCTCCTCTGGGCGCGCCTTGGTTCGGGCGTCCCGGTGGGGTGGTCTGAGGTTCGTAACCAGGATGTCATTGCGGACGCCTCGCGCTCCTGGGTTCGCGGCCAGGATTCTAGAGCTGCGCACGCGCACGCACGTCCAGTTGCGCGCAATGCGGCGCCGATCCACGCCACCTCGGTAGGATAGGAGGAAGGTCACGCCGCGGCAGTCAAGTTTGTGGAGATAATCCCAAAGCCGCCTCTCGTCATCCTGGGAGAAGCAGGGGTATCCATACTCTCCGTAGTGCTGTCGCCCGGGGGAGAAATAGGGCGGATCCAGGTAGGCAAAGTCTCCGGCCCGCGCTGGCAAGAGCAGGGTCTCAAAATCGACACACTGCAGAGTCGCCTGTTGCAGTGCTGCTGAGGCCGCGAGATAAGCCGCTTCGCTTGGGAAGGATCCGGTGCGAGAGCCCATGGGCACATTGAAGTGTCCGAGTCGGTTTGTTCGGTAGACTCCGTTGAAGGCCATGCGATTTAGGTAAATAAAGCGTGTGGCCCTCTTGAGTTCGCTTGCGCGCTTTGGTAGGGGCTCGCGGACGCGGTAGTACGTCTGTGCATCTCTGCCCAGTCGATTAACCTCGGCGCACAACTCGCGTGGTGTGCTCCTCAGGGTCTTGTACATTGCAATGAGATCGGAGTTGGTGTCCCCCAGTGAGGCCGCCGAAGGGGTGAGCGCGAAGAAGAGGCATAGAGAGCCGGCGAATGGCTCAAAGTAGCGATGCATCTCATGTGGGAGGTGGCGGCGTAGCACTGACAAGACACGGCGTTTGCTTCCGGGCCAGCGCAGAAGTGGGAGTGCGGAGGATCTGGCATCCGTAGGAATCTGCCAAGCCGTGGGCGCTTGGGCTCGCTGTTCTCGCGGTGGCTGCCCTTCGGAAGCGCCGATCGAGCGAGTGAAGTCCCGGTGACTTCGCTTCATCCTCGGAGAGTACCGAGTCACGCCCTTCACCACAAGTGGCCCCCCGAGTCAGGACTCCGACTGTCGGCTCGCCTGCGATTCCCGTCTAGTCCTTCGGAGGCTGCCCCATTGCGAGGTACCTGTCTGGCTGCGTCTAGGCGTCGTAGCAGGCGCAGAGAGATCAACATCACCTGGCACGCAGTTTGCCCGCTGCCCGCGCGCGCCGCGGGGGAGCGGCCCTCGGCCCTCCCCCGCGTGCGGCGACGGTCGAGGCCCTACTTCATCTTCGCGGCCTTCTTGGCCGCCTTCTTCGCGAACTTCTCCTTGACCGTCAGCTTCGGCTTGTTGTTCTTCGACACCTTGACCTGACCCTTGGCCACGGAACACCTCACGGGGGATGGG
>JAIBBE010000109.1 GCA_019694835.1 Fimbriimonadaceae bacterium
GAATTCATCTCGCCAGGCGAGAAGGGATTCACCCGGAAGTCTTTGGATATCCTTCTGAAGACGGCGCACGACCACATGCACGCGCGGAGCGATCGCATCAAGAGGGCGATGGTGCGGGCCGCCAAGCGGAACGGCGAGAAGTACGGGTCGGCTCGACCTGGTCACTGGACGCGCAAGAACAACCACCTGCGCGGCTGGAAAGTGGCCAGCGAAACCGCTGTTCGGAAACGTTCTCAGCGGTGTGCCGACGCCTACGGTCCGATCATCCCGGAGATCGAGGCATTGCTGAAGAAAGGTGAAAGCTATGCGTCGATCGCCAACACGCTGAACGAAGCCGGACACCTGACGCTGACGGGCTCCCCCTTCTCAGCGGCCACCGTGTTCAAGATTTACAAGCGCTTGGGAGCACAACATGGAAAGGACACAAGAAAAGTGGGGCGTAAAGCTGCTCTCGCAGCCGCTCACTGATCGAACAATGACGTTCATCGCCGAGATCAAATACCCCACCAAAAGCGGCACCAGCCCTGACACAAGAATCTGGTTTGACGGCGTACCTGCCAACAAGCCGATGCGCATGACCGAACTGATGGCGTGGAGGAACGCTCTGCACGTTTTCGTCGATGCCGTGAAGGACGAGGCAGCCCAGATCAAAGAAAAGGCCGCTAAACGGAAGGCGTGACGGCCTTCTCGACACCGCGAGGCCGGTGTAGGGTCTCAGCAAGCTCGGCCATCTTGTGCCAGGCAACGATCGTGGTCCACCGGTAGCGGAGCCGGCGGGATCTCTTCCCGCTTGTTCAGGACAATTCGTCATCCCATCCTGGCGGAACACGGAAGACTACCGCATCTTTCCCTCGGCGGTTGCCAAAGCGTCGAACAAGCTCAAGTAAGGATCGTAGCGGTATCGGCGATTTCGCTGCCAACCCGTAATCTCACGCACTAACCCCAGCTCTGCCAATTGCTCCACAAGTCGGTTCGCCGTAACGAACGAGCATTCTAATCGCTGCTCCACAAGAGCAACCGACACCAACGGTTGCTCGAAGAGATAGTCGAGCAGCTTGATTCCCAATGCCGCGCGCCCTGCCAGTTTTTCACCGATCAGTTGTCGGTGAGTCTCACGAAGATGCACGATGGCACGAGCCGTTTCGGTCGCCGACTGACTGACTTCCTGAATACCACGGAGGAAGAACTTGAGCCAGCCCTCCCAATTCCCGTCCCGCCGAACGGCCGTCAGGCGGTCGTAATACTCAGACCGATTCTGTTTCAGGAAGAGGCTGAGGTAGAGAAGGGGCCGGTGCAACACCTTGCGTTCGCACAAAAGAAAGGTGATGAGCAATCTTCCAACACGACCGTTGCCGTCGAGAAACGGATGAATGGTCTCGAACTGGGTGTGGGCCAGGCCGCAGTGAATCAACACGGGCAAGCTGTCGTCGTGTAGGAACTTCTCGAAATTGTCGATTGCCGTCTGCATTTCATGAACGGGCGGCGGCACGAAGGTCGCATTTGTGAGCGTGCATCCTGGCGGCCCAATCCAGTTCTGGCTGCGGCGGAACTCCCCTGGTGTTCGCTCCGCCCCCCGCACGCCCGACAGCAGCTTTCCGTGGATTTCTCGAATCAGCCGCGAACTGAGCGGGAGCTTGTCGATCCGCTCCAGACCGTAGTTCATGGCATGGACGTAATTGACGACTTCCTCGACATCCTTCGGGAGTTCCTTTCCGGTTGAGTCCACCTCGAACTGGAGCACGTCGTCCAGCGAACTTTGCGTTCCCTCGATCTGCGAACTCAAGACGGCCTCGTGGCGGACATACATCGCCACGAACAGATCGGGGTTGGGCAAAATGGTGGCGACTCCATCCAGCCGCCCCAAGGCTCGGTCGGCCTCGGAAAGAAGGCGGGCGAGTTCCGGGTCGTCCAGTGCCACGGCAGGGTTCGGCGGCAGCGGGGCAGGAATGAAGGCGCTGTATCCCTCGATTTGTTTTACGAATCGGCCTGCTCGCATAATAGGCTGGGCGTCCACGGAGTCTTTATTTCACTCTTGGAAATCAAGGAAGCGCGAGTCCGATTCTAATTTTACAATTTCTGCATTCCGTAAAGCAAGAATGCCCATCCTCGCTCCACGTTCCACGTCCTTAAAACAAAGCGGCCAAACGGCGCAACCACCCGTGATGACTTGGTCTACGTCTGCTCGACGAGCCCTTTCTTCCGCAGCAACGTGGCCATCGACGACCACTCGTAGTTGCCTTCGAGGAGTTCATCCCAGTAATTCTTGGCCTCCTTCCACGGTACCAGTTCCAGAGCGGGGCGATGTTCAGGACTCACGCTTAACTGACTCAGGTGGACCTCGCCGATTCTGAGACAGAACTCGTCGTCGTCATCGCGGCGGCCGTGTCGATGACGTACCGACCGGTGGGGATGAACTCATCGTGCGCCAGCACGTTGAGGATCAAGCGCACATCGCGCGTCCGCTTCCCGCAGCGAAGCTCGTGGGCTCGGGCGGCCCATGCCTCGCTGGGGATCACTCCGTCCACCTGGAACTCGATCATCATTCCTGCGACCTGGCTCGTCGCTATCAGAAAATCGAATTCAAAACGGTAGATCGAGGTGATGTACGCTTCGAGATGCTTCTGCTTGACCCGAAACACAGGGAGTCGGGTCATTTCGAGTTTCGGTTTTGGATTCGGCACCGGCAGGAGCTTCAAAACCGGTTCGACGCGCGGCCGACTTCGCCGAATGATCGGGTTTATCATCGGGTGAAGGCAGTCAGGCAGACAGTCCCATCCGGGACTCGCAGGATGTTGAACAGGTCGATGTCGAGCAGCACGGCGATGCCGACGATGTGATCGTTGGCCTTCATGTGGTCGATCGCCGCGTTGACTTCGGGCTTGTCGTAGACGCCCAGGTGCTCTCCGGGGATGAGCTTCCCGAACTGACTATCGGGACCGCGCCGGTACAGGATTTCGTATCGCATGTGGGTTTGACCTCCAGAGAGTTCTAAAACATCCGGCCCCGGTTGATTTTGTTTTTCTCCACGGTTTGTGAACCTGTCGCGGCGAATCCTGACGCAAGTCCGTAACTGGCTCGATTTGCCCAAAATCTCTCGAAAATCCATCCATTTGCCGAATTTTTGAGGCCGTTTTGCCCACTACTAATAGGCTGGAGGACCAACATGCCGACTGTCAGCGATCCCGCCGACCCGCGACGCTGCAAGAAGTCGGTCGGCTCCCACCAATGCGACCGTGTTGCCGCTCACGGCTCGGACCTCTGTGAGGTCTGCGGCGGCAAGGACGGGCTCAACGAACACCAGAAGCGCCTGTACGTGCTTGCCGACTCGGCGATGCATCAGCGGGTCGGAGAGCTAGCGAATCACGAGGCGGTCCTCTCACTCCGAGAGGAAATCGCCATCACGCGCGAGTTCCTGAGACGGCGGCTCGATCTCATCAAGAACGACAACGAGTTCCTGATGGCCGGCCCGGCTGTCCAGTCGTTCGTCACGACGATCGGGAAGCTCGTCAAAGAGGCCCACACGATCGAGAAGAACCTCGATGTGGTCCTGTCGAAGGCGACGGTCATCATCCTGGCTCAATCCGTGAGCCGCATCATCGCCGAGGAACTCGACGGCATCGAAGGCTACGAAGACGTCGTTGACCGCATCAACATGCGAATGCTCGAAGCGATTCGCGCCGCGAGCAACAAGGCCACGATGCCGCAACCTGCTCAGAGGCGATTGACGAGCGACGAGTGAACACGAGACGAGCAGCGAAACGAACACCCCTCCGGTGATCGCATCACCGGACCGACTGCGGACCTCCGTCCGCAGTTCATTTCTGGGCATCGCCCGAGCAGCCGAACCGTCACCGGAATGGTGTGCGTTCCCGAGAGGGATAGGCGTCGGGACAAGCGGATGAAGCTCAAAGGCAGAGCGACCGGTTGTCTACCGGAAGGCTGCGGGTTCGAGTCCCGTCATCTGCGCCTCTGGAGAGAAATGTCACGAAGCTGCTCACCGAGCGGCCGACATGCAGGCACCGCCGGTTCAAGCCCGAGCAACTCTCCACAGATCATCTCGCGATCCCGGCGACCGAGCTAGACGCCAGCGGCCGGACCACGACTCCTCGCGAGTTTCACTCCAAGTGCCGCGTTCACGACGCGGTGAAGCTGACTGCTCAGGTGAACCAATGAGTCCCCGCTCTTCGGATTTCGTCTGCGGGGACATCCTGGGCTTCTCCAGCCACTCGCTCGACGGCGTGCTCATCAACATCGGGACCTACGGTCTCCCGTTCTGGAGCTTGAGCCACGTCGCCATCATCGGCGAATACGAGGGACGCAAACTGCTGTTCGAGTCGAACGTCATCCCCGAGCAGAGGTGCGTCGTGCAGGATGCCTACGTCTGCGGGACGCAGGCGGTCGAGATCGAACGCAAGATCGAGACCTACAAGGGCAAGGTCTGGCACTTCCCGCTCTACCGCGATCTGTATGACTTCGAGCACAGGCGTCTCGACAAGTTCCTCATCGAGTATCTCGGTCACAATTACGACGACAGCGGGGCGATGGACGCCGCCGGAAAGATTGCGTCGTTCATCAAGGGAATGCGGAGCGAGGCGAGCCTCAACACGCTCTTTTGCAGTGAATACTGCTGTGCCGCGCACACGACCATCGGATTGTTTCAGACTGCCAACGTGAGTCGCTGGTCGCCGAACAGCTTTGTTCGCGAAGAGCGCCGGCTCGGCCTACTCAGAAAGCCCCGGAGATTGAAATGAGCGAGTCCGCGGCATTGAAAAAGTGCTCGCGGTGCCAGCAAGAGAAGTTGCTGGATGACTTCACGAATCATCGCAATGGAAATCACGGCAAGCGGTATTGGTGCAGGGCGTGTGAGACGGCACACCGTCAGCGATGGAAGAGCGAGAATCCCCAAAGGGCAATATCCGTTTCGCGCAGACATGAATTGCGAACGTATGGCCTTACTGAGGCAGACTTCCAGACGCTCTTGGACAAGCAAGGCGGCAGATGTGCTATTTGCGGCACGGATAAACCTGGCCGAGGTCACGCACATTTCTCAGTAGATCACGATCATCGCACTGGCCAGATTCGCGGTCTTCTCTGCGGCAACTGCAATACCGGATTGGGTCTCTTCTCAGAGGACACCGATCTGCTGTCAGCCGCAAGAGAGTATTTGCTCATATCAAGAGGAATCATTCGATGAGATTTCTAGTCGCACTCCTGATGGTCGTAGTGGCCGGATGCGGGGCGTTGGTTGAGCCCGATGGTCCTCTGGTGCTCCCCCTCGACGCCGCTCCCATCAGGAATGAATATCCCACAGTCAACCTGCCCGCTGGTCTGCGAGAGCAGAACTGGGTCGGCGACCGCGGCGAAGGTTCCTGCGTCCATGCCTCGATGGTCATGCTGTTCCGCTGGCAGGGGTTCCCGGCGATGGCGGACTGGTGGAGAGCCACCCATGCGAACGGGGAATGGGCCGCCGATCTGGCTCAGAAATTCGACACCGCCCATGTGAAATGGGCTCAGACCACGGCGGGCGATGTCGCGTTCCTCGAATGGGCGTGCGGCACGAGACGAGGCTGCGGCGTCACGGTGATGGGCGGGCGACACATGGTTTGTCTCGTTCACTTCGACGAGAGGTGGGCCGGCATCCTCGATAACAACGACATCGGCACCATTCACTGGTATCCCCGCGA
>JAIBBE010000092.1 GCA_019694835.1 Fimbriimonadaceae bacterium
GGTTCGCGATGGTGGCGGGGTCGAACCGGTGACCCCGGCGCGGTGACGATCGGGGCGGCGGCGGCACCGGGCGTTTCCTGCATTGCTCTGCCGTTCTGAAGGCTGCCGGGTCTCGCCCCGGCGGGCGCGGTCCTTTCTTCTTGCGCGAGAAGAAAGGACCCAAAGAAGCGCGCCCGTTGCGCCGGCCCTGCGGGCTGCCCTCGCTGCGGACCACCGGCCCGGCCGGCCGCTCAAACTCGCCTTCGGCTCGGACATCGCGTCCGGACATCCCCGGTCCGGCAGTCCTTCGCTCGGCGGCGCAAAGGGGGAGGAAAACCGGTGGTTGGGGGCGGTGAGGGATGTTGAGGAGCGCGAGGTGGCGGCTTGTCGGCCACTGAGGTCACTGGGCCTCTGGCCTGAATCGGGCGGCTATGCGCAGGTCACCTGCCGTTCAGCCGCCGATGGTCATCAACGTCTGCTTGCGTCTGCGACGTCGGACGGCACCCGAAGAACAGTTGACGGGTCAGTTCAACGAGAACGCGAAGTCATGTTCGTATCGTTCAGGCGTTGTTCCCGGACGAAACGCATTCGTCTGACGGTTCTTGATTTCCGTGGTTTCGCCCGTATGCAGAGCTTTCACTCGCCAATCTGCGAAGCCTGCCTTGAGCGATGAGCGAGTCCCCTCGAACAGATCTTCCTTGGTCAGCCTAGCGCCGCCAATCCGAATGACGATGACGGTCCCTTTCTTGACGAGGCCGGCGCAGCCTTCCCATGCCTCTTCCAGAAACTTCCAATAAAGATCGGCGCTCGTGTGGCGATCATCCCGGTTTTTCTTTATGAGTGGCCTTTCAGCGCCTCCCAGGAACCACAGGCGGAGCCATTGATCCTCGCTGTAGTCCGTCGTATCGAGATACGGTGGTGAGGTGACGATCAGCTTGACCTGATTTTCCAGGCTCGGGAACGCTTTTTCTGCCTTGCGCGCGTCACGTAGCTTGACGCTACCGCGCAGGCTGGGTCGCTCGCTCGTCAAACGGTAGTCGGCCAAAGTTGTGGCGATGGAAAACGCATCGCGCTCTGGCGGCATCAGTCCCTTTTCAGACCACCAACGTACCGAGTAGTCCGGCTTCGTGCTGATCGTGCGGGGCATGCGGTTGCTCAGGCAGTTGGGAGTCTTGTGGGACTCTCCGTGTAGAGCGCCGAGAATAATGGCGGCGATAAACCGATCTACCTTCGAATCCTGCCAATCAAGCGTCTCGCGCAGGAACAGCAACTGCTGCAAGGTGGTGTCGTGGAAGCAGGCACGGAAGAAATCGCCTTCTGGGGGGCGGGACTCGTCGGTCTCGGAAAAGGCGTTCTTTAGTTCGGCCAAACGGGCCTTTACGTTGCTAAATCGTGGCGCATCAGCCTTGGCGCCTGCGATGCAGGCGGCGACAGGATTGATGTCCACACCGCTGGCATGACGGCCATTGAGCAGGCTCTCGAAGACCGTAGTTCCGCGACCGCAGAATGGATCAAAAACGGTATCCCCGCGCTCTGTGTATGCCAGCAATTGTTTTGCAACGAACTCCTCGGGGAACATCGCAAAGTAAGGGCAAATGGAATGCAGGGGGTGTCTCATGCGTGCACCAGCCCCGCTGTCTGCCGAGTAGTTTGGACCCAGGCAATGACCTGATCGAATCGCTCGGCGCCTTCCACCTGCTCCCGATGGGGGTCGGCGAACGCCATGCACGCATTGGCGAAGTGGGTGATCCGCAGTCGATCGAAAATTACCCCGAAGCGCCGCTCCTCGTAACCGAATCGGGTTTTTACCTTATCCGAGAAGGATCCGTGTGATCCATCAATGTCGTGGTGGAACGGAAATGGAATGAACATTGCCGGCGTAGAGTGCTCGGCAGGCTGTTGAGTGAACCATGAGCCATGCAGTTGCTTGATGTACTCGACAACTGACTTGTCGCGCCAATTCTTGCCAGAAGCACACTGACCTATGAGGTAAAGCTTGCCTGGCATGCCATCTGGATGATTTCGCCATGCGATGACGTCGATGCCGCCATCCTTCAGCGAGGTTGGCAAGCCGTCGGGAATATCATCAGAAGTGCGGACATCCCCAAAGCCGAAACGGGCGAAAGTCTGTTGCAGGGCGTTGAGGAAGCCCGTCCCGGTTGCACGGGGAAAGCCGAAGGAACTGACTTCTCCATTAAGGTATCCGCCAGCGGCCAAGCAGGCACACACCTGAAACGCATCCGCAATCTGCTGTTCGGCCTGCGTCAATACGTTTGTCGGTTGCAGTTTGCACTCACGGATTGCGCAGGCAAGCAGGCAAAACAGATACACAACCTGACCAGGTTGGTTCGCCTGATCTTCCTTCAGCGCCAAACGATAGCGAGCGACATCAACCTCGAACGGGTAGGACTCGCCGAGTATCTGTTGTCGATAATCAAGTTCCTCGAAGGCGATGTCGATGAACTGCCGACGGCTTTCTTCGAGGATGGCTTCGTCCAAGACTTCGCCTGTTTCTGGATCGACCGGATTGGGTTCGGCTGCTTCGTCTTCAAGGATATCCAGCACGCTCAGCAAAGTCGAGCGCGCGGATACTCCACGCGCGTCCACCAGCGTCTGGAGTTCCAGCCAATCAGCCAGAGCACTCCGCGTATCCGAGGGAGTAGGTGGATTGATGACGACCATCAACGATCACCCGCGTCTCTCTCTTGTTGCTCGCGCATCGTTGTTACCAACGCGCGAGTTGTACGCTGCATGCCCTCGGCGACTTTGAGGAGGGTCGGCTCGCCGTTATAAGCTCCCGCCAGACCGAGCACGTCCTCGCACTGCTTCGCGGCCTTCATCAAGGATTCCTCGAATCGGGCCGACGCAGGCTCGACGCGCTCGTGGGCAACGCGCAGGTCTCGTCGTGCCATGAGCATAGCCTTGGCTTCGGGATGCGCCAGCACCTTGCTCAGTTCGTTGAGGTTCGGATTCTGGCTCTGGATGATGGTCGGCTCGCCCTTGTGCTCCTGACCGTAGAGCCACGACATCAGCTGCTGTAGCTCATTGCGCTTGTCGGCAGGAATTGGCTCCGCCTGGGGTGGTGCCGACAAATCCTCGGTGTTCAGATTCAGAAACTCACGCACCGACGCGCGCGTCAGCGCGGTATAGAGGTGCGAGAAAGCGAAGTTTTTCTTGGAAATCTGCGTGAGGTCAAACCCATCTTTCAACGCTTGTTGCAAGGCGAACCAGCCATTGACTAGGCGGCGAACCGTATTGTGGTTGTCGCCGAGCGTGCGACTGATCGTATTGATGTCGCCACCGCTTTCATACCACTGGGCCGCGTACTTTGCCTTGGCCAGAGCATCCCATTTGAAGGGGCCGTTGATGTGCTTGAAGCCGATGAAGCTGCGCGCGTCATCGCGGTGATCCACGATGAGGACACGGACCTTTTCAGGCAGTGGCTTGGGAGCTTCAACTGCTGGAAGGTTGATCTTGAGTTTCTTCCGCAGTTCTTCATCGGCAATCAGCCGAAGGGCGGCCAACCGACGATTGCCTTCCAGAACGATTTTGCCATCACGCAGAACGATCAATGGCTCGAAGTCGATATAGCCGGCTGAGAGGATGGACTGGATCAGCTCATCGACATCGGCTTGGTCGTACAACTCTCGCACGATGTCTACTTCGTCCGTGTAGCCCAAGTCGATGAATCGAGGGTTCTGTCGATCAAAGTGCAGTTCGGCGGGCGCCACGAAGTCCTGGCCTGGCGAAAGTGGGCTAGTGGCGACGGTAGCCATTTATGCTTTCCCCCAAGTTGGCATGATTTGGGCAGTCTTCTTGTGCGTGATGCCAATGTTCGTGTTCATGTCTCGGCCGCCTTCTGTTTCTCAATCCACGATTCAATGTCGTCACTCTTGAATCGCCACGCGCCAGCGACCTTGAAACCAGGTAACTCTCGTTTCTTTACGAGCCGGTATACGGTCTTCTCGTCTACGCGGAGAAGCGCAGCAACCTCTTTCACAGTGAGCACAGAGTTGTCGACCATGACATCCACGCAATCGCAAGTCTATGGATTGTATATGAACACAGTCCAAAGCAGTACGTTCTAGGACTGATTTGTCCAGACCATTACTGGATCCTCCTCGCTGTGTCTGAACACCCCCTGTCCTCGGCAGAGTCCCGGCGTTCCGCCCTCGGGTTCGCAGATTGCGTCCCGCGCCTCATGCCGATTCTCGGTCATCCAGTTTTTTCCCTGGCCCCTTCGGCACCGGCGGCACTGCGCCTTTTGCGCTTGTGGCCGCAGCTACTTTGGCTCCTGGCTGCTTGGGCTCGCCGTGCTTGCAACTGTCCGGGTTGGGTCAGCTTGCCGATCTGGCGTGATTTGTAGCTTCGTGCGGAATCCATGGGGCTAGGATGGTTTCATGTCAAGTCAATCTCCGGGTCCGTCTTCCGATCTGGTGCCTACTGGTTGTCAGTATCGTGTGTTGTGGGTCCGGTGTGGTTTGCAGTGCGGACGCCCCTTGGCCGTAGGTTACATGACCGGAATGGCCGACAAGCCGCCACCTCGCGCTCCTCAACATCCCTCACCGCCCCCAACCACCGGTTTTCCTCCCCCTTTGCGCCGCCGAGCGAAGGACTGCCGGACCGGGGAAGTCCGGACGCGATGTCCGAGCTGAAGGCGAGTTTGAGCGGCCGGCCGGGCCGGTGGTCCGCAGCGAGGGCAGCCCGCAGGGCCGGCGCAACGGGGCGCGTTTTCTTCCCCCCTTCTTTTCCGCGCAGAAAAGAAGGGGGTCGCCCGCCGGGGCGAGTCCCGGCAGTTATCAGAACGGCATGGTGATGCAGGACGCGCTTGTTACGGCTGAATAAAGACCCATCCCCACCCCGGCCCTCCCCTTGAAGGGTAGGGAGCGAACAGCGGTGCTGCGCGCCGAGCAATCGGTTCGCCCCCGCCCCCCGGGAACGATCTCAGACGATATCCAGGTGCTGGATCCCGGCCGTCAAATCCCGGTCCTTCGACTCCTTGCCATGCAGCTTGATCTGCAGCCGCAGGTCATTCACCGAATCGGCATTGCGCAGGGCATCCTCGTAGCTGATCTTGCCGCCCTCGTAGAGGTCGAACAGGGCCTGGTCGAAGGTCTGCATGCCCAGCTCGCGGGACTTCTTCATGATCTCCTTGATCTCGTGCACCTCGCCCTTGAAGATCAGGTCGGAGATCAGCGGGGAGTTCAGCATGATTTCCACGGCGGCGCAGCGGCCCTTGCCGTCCTTCATCGGGATGAGTCGCTGCGACACGAGGGCCCGCATGTTGAGGGACAGGTCCATCAGCAACTGCTGCCGGCGCTCCTCCGGGAAGAAGTTGATCACCCGGTCCAGGGCCTGGTTGGCGCTGTTGGCGTGCAGGGTGCCCATGCACAGGTGGCCGGTCTCCGCGAAGGCGATGGCGTGCTCCATGGTTTCCCGGTCGCGGATTTCGCCGATCAGGATCACGTCCGGGGCCTGGCGCAGCGTGTTCTTCAGGGCCGCTTCCCACGACTCGGTATCGACGCCCACCTCGCGCTGGGTGACGATGCAGTTCCGGTGCTCATGGACGTATTCGACCGGGTCCTCGATGGTGATGATGTGGCCGTAGGAACTCTCGTTGCGGAAGCCGATCATCGCGGCCAGCGACGTGGATTTGCCGGAACCGGTGCCGCCGACGAAGAGGACCAGGCCGC
>JAIBBE010000059.1 GCA_019694835.1 Fimbriimonadaceae bacterium
GTCTGCCTATTCGAGCGATGAGGCGGCGCAGCTGTGCGGCCGCAAGAGCAACGAGATCGAAGGCCTGCTCGGGTTCCGCGGTCGCGACGAGATGATCCATCGCGACGACCTGGTGGTCACGGCCAGCGAATAGACAATGAGTGGATGACTGGCGTCCGGCCCTGATGCCGGCGCGGGGGAGAGTGATGGCGTTACCTCGAATCTTCCTCGCGAGCGCTGCTTTACTGTGCGCCTTCATCGGCGTGTCGAGTCCCGTCAGCGCCGCCGAAGCGCCCTCGCAATCCTGCTTCCTGCTCTATGAAGTCGGCGTGGGCGAAGTCGTCCGTGAACCGGCCGAAGCCTGCCGCGTCGCGCTGAGTCCCGGCGCGACTTTCAAGATCCCGCACGCACTGGCGGCACTTGAATCCGGCGTCGTGGCTGATGCAAACCAGGCGATGGTGTTCGACGGCAAGATGGAAGGCCCCGAGTCTTCGCGCCGCGACCACACGCTGCGTTCGGCCGTGCAGTACTCCGTCGACTGGTACTTCCAGCGCGTGGCCGACAAGATCGGCCTGGAACGCGAGCGCGTGTACCTGCAGCTGTTCCAGTACGGCAACAAGGATCCGGGGCGCGACCTGAAGACCTTCTGGTCCTCGGGCACCCTGCGAATCACGCCTGAGCAACAGCAGGACTTCCTCGTGCGGTTCTACCAGCAGGAACTCGACGCGTCTGCAATGTCCACCGCAACGCTGCGCAAGATCCTCGAGCAATCCGCTGGCGCGATCAGGACGCCGGAAGGCGATCGCGCGTTCGCGAAGCCCTGGCCGAAGGACGCGGTCGTCAGCGCGCAATCCGCCAACACGCTTGACCGCTCCGGGCGCGGAGTGCGCTGGCTCGTTGGGCATGTGGCGCGGGGTGAGCGCGCCTATGTTTTTGTCAGCTGTGTGGTGGGCGCGTCGAGTCTGGACGCCAACGCAGCGATTGATCTCGCTGCCAAGGCGCTTCGCGGGGCGGAAGTTCTCTAAGAGTTTCCGGAGCCGGGACGGACACAGGGGTGTGGCCTGGCCGGTGAGTGTCTGGAAGGTTAGTGCCGCGGCGTCGGAAGGGTGCCCGCTGACATTTGCTCATCAGGTAGGGAGGCCTCGCTCGCAAGCCCGTTCGGGCTCGCTGCCACCGGGCGCTGCCATCGTGTGCTCATGCGACGGAGTGCCACAAGGAACCTCTGATTGACCTATACACACTTGCGTTGCGTCTCCAATCCTCTGCTGCGAGGCATCGGGCCGCAGGCGATATCGGGAATATCGGCAAGGTCCGTAACGACGCAGCAGAGGATTAGAGGCGCAACCCATAAAATGACTATTTATACTTTGATCGGGACGGGATCCATTTCGTGCATGGCAGCGTTACTCCTCCCTTGTGTACATGGAGTACACCGCGGTCGATCGCGCCTCGCCCTGCACGAAATGGCTCGCCGTCGCGAGCGTGTATAGGTCAATCAGAGGTTCCCTGGGTAGGTGTGGCAGTGCATCACCACCGGTCGGCCAGCCCACACCCCTGTATCCATTCCGGCGGAATCTGACACGGAAGCGGAGATGGAGTCGGCCATTGCTTCGTTCGGCCGGTGGTTGCTCCGCCTTTGGCGGTCAGGCAGATTGGACGAACGACCCGCGCGATAAGTCACGCATTCAGCACCTCGAATAGTAGTTAGGCATGGCCAAGGTATTACCAACTGCAGAGAGTGACTTAATTGCGAAGCTCTTGGAGGGGCAAGCTGAAGAATTCTTTCGTGGGTCTGAAGCTCTATACACCGGGCAAGGGTTCCATGCGGGAGACTCCGCCTACTTCCTTCGACTCATGGCAATTGAGCTCTACTTCAAGCTCTTGTACCTGCGCGAAACTGAGGCTTTGATCTTTGGCCATGATCTGCGAGAGATTTTCGATGTAATGCCCAGTGCCACTCGGGACGCGCTTTTTGCCTCGTTTAATAGGAACCTGAATTCGCCCATTCAGCTCAAGGAGTTTCGAGAATGGTTGAAGTATCTCGGAAACCTGTTCGTGCAGATCCGGTACCCATTCGAAGAGTTCCGTGAAATGTCTCAAGCGGAGTACGAGGCTAAGCTGCAGAGATTCGAGCAAGCTGCAGACGATGATCTATCCGAAGCGTCGATCATCTACCACATGCCACGTGTCGAGGCGCTGCTTGCTGCCGTCCGTGAATCGACCGATATGGAGTAGGGCACCCATGCATAAAGAGCTTATAGACCCCGTTCCCATTGGCAGCCCGGCTCGCAAAGGCGCTGCGTCTTTGATCTCGGCTTATGCACGCAGTTAGGAAGAGGGAAGTGACCGCGATCATCGGCTTTATTGTGCAAGTCGCGTTCTTCGTGACGGTGAGTTCGCTCACCGGTCGAATGCGCATGGCGGCGTCTATACGTGGCGAGACCATTGAGATCCGCTTTCCTGCGTGGGCGCTAGTCGTATACCGGCTTATGCTCTTCCTCTTTAGCGCTTTTGTGGTGGTTCTTCTCGTTGTTGCCACTATGGCGCTGTTTCGGGGTCTTTGGGGGGTAGCACTGTTCTTTGCAATCCTTGGAGCAACCTTTGCTGGCATTTCGCTATGGGGACTGAGAGATTGCCGGCGCAAAATCACGATCGATGAATCCGGGATCTCCGAACAAATAGGGAAGCGCCTAGTCGCTATCGGGTGGGCTGAAGTTTCAGTCAGCACCTGGAAGAGACTGACTGGCCCTTCGATAACAGACGGAAAGGACCGCGAAATAGTCATTCCCAGCAATGCCGCAGGACTCGACGTAGTTGAGGAAGTCATTCTGCGTCACGTCCCAGTGGCAAGAATCGCCTTCTCGAAAGGTGCAGATGGGCAGAGGCACATCTTCCTGTGACCGCTGGCGCAATACTTACCCCAAGGCAGCCCAAGATGTTCATACACAGTGCCCTCTTCTGGCTCCGCAAGGATCTCACTGCTGCCGAGCGGGCGACCTTCGCTGCCGAAGTCCAGCGGCTCGCGCAGATTCCCTACCTCGAGCGGGGCTTCGTTGGTCCGTCTGCCCAGACTCCGCAACGTGGAGTCACGGACAACACTTTCGACTATGCGACTTCACTGCACTTCAAATCGGTTGAAGATCACGAGTTCTACCAGGCCAAGTGTGAGATCCACGCGCGGTTCGTCGCCACGTGCAAGACCTACTGGGACCGCGTCGTGGTGCACGACATGGCGCCTATCCGGTAGCGTCGGTTCGCCACTGCGGGTCGTGTCTTTGGGAGCGCATGGAAAAGGCGGGATTTCGCTTCACGCACTTGACGAACCCGGCCCTGCGTCCGCAAGGTGATGGTCGGGGCTCAAACGCACTCATCGGAGTCTTCGGCTCATGAATCACTATCTAGTCTCGTTCCCCAGTTCGGCGATGAGCCACATCGCCCCTGAAGACCTTCCCACGGTGGGCGAAGCCGCCCGCGTCGCGATCCGCGAGGCGAAGGCGGCGGGGGTCTATGTCTTCGGAGGTGGCATCGACGACGGCGTCACGCCGGTGATGGTCGGGAGTGACGGAGCCATCAAGAATGGGACCTACCCGGAGACGGAGAGACTCAACGGCGGCTTCTGCGTGCTCAAAGTGCCAACGCGCGAGGAGGCGGTGGCTTGGGCGGCCAAGATCGCCGCGGCATGCCGGTGCGCGCAGGAGCTCAGGCAATTCGGGTATGACCCGGAGTCTTGATCGGGCGCCAGTACGCTCAGCTCAATCCACAGCAAAGCGAATAATGGACTCCATTGGAGACGTGATACTTCTGGCGGCACAGACCGCGGTTCTGCTACATGCTTGTTTCTCTGGCGAGCGCGTCGCCAGGAAAGAGCCCGGGATTGGCCCCGTTTCGGCAACGGGATTGGTCTTAGCCTCGAGTTTGTTCTTTGTAGGGCCATTCTCGTTTCTTGGCTTTCGCAAGAAGAGGCCGGCCTTGGCGAATGCCTGTATCAGGCAGGTTCTCCTCTCGACTCTAGTTTGGATGTATTTCGTCGGGTACACCTCTGTGGAACCGGCAGTAGCGGGTTGATCCTATTGGTCCGTTGCAGACATTTCGACGAGATCCCTCGAGTTCTCGCGTCTGAGTCGCTGTCGATTTCGTCCGCTCACACTCGACTATCAGGCAAGGCAAGCACTCGGCAGGCGTGAACTCCCTGCAAGCAGACCCCCGCCAGCCTCACCGAAGGAGACGAACATGACCTCTGAAGAATCAAGAACACCTGCGGTCCTTCTCTGGGTCGGCCGCATCCTCAGCGGCCTGGTGATCGTGTTCCTGCTGATGGACGCGGGGATGAAGCTGGTTCCTCTGCAGCCGGTCATCGACACTATGCGCGACTTGGGCTTTGAGAGCACAGACGCTCTGGCGCGTGGACTGGGCGTCCTGCTGCTGGTGTGTACGGCGCTCTATGCATTTCCTAGAACAGCGTTGCTGGGAGCGGTCCTGCTGACCGGCTATCTAGGCGGTGCGATCGCAATCCACTTGCGGGTGGGGAGTCCGCTGTTCACCCATATCCTGTTTGGAGCGTACATCGGCCTCTTCATGTGGGCGGGCCTACTCATCCGGAACAGGCACGTACGGTCACTTCTCATCCATTAAGCCAGATTGCTGCGGAGCCGGCCCGACAGCTGCCGTGCCGAACTCTGCTTGTTGGCAACTTCGAGATAACCCAATAGGATCGATCGGGTCGCCAAGGCCCTGAACGCGGGGTGTACAGCCGTGAATGTTTCTCTGTCGCGCACCGCCGTTAGGATTGCCCTTGCCACCCTCGCGGTCCTGGTCATTCCGCTGGCGGCGATGGTGTTCACGAAAGAGGTCAGTTGGGGGCTCGAGGACTTCGCGGCGGCCGGGATTCTGCTCTTTGTCTCGGGCGTGACCTACGCGATCCTTGCACGCCGGCTTCAAAGGACGGTGCAACGTGTCGCAGTGGCTGCGGCAATCGTCGTCGTGCTTGGTGCCGTCTGGGCGCAGCTGGCGGTGGGGCTGTTTACGTAACCGGTCAACCCGTTAGCCAACCTGAGTGCAACGCATGAACAAAGATTCATCACCCGTCATGCTCATCACTGGCGCCAGCCGAGGCATCGGCGCGGCGACAGCGAAGCTCGCTGCACAGCGCGGCTATGCGGTGTGCGTCAACTATCGACAGAACGAAGCGGCGGCCAGGAAGGTCGTGGACGAGATCGTCGCTGCTGGGGGCCGTGCAGTGGCCGTGCGTGCGGATATCTCGATCGAGTCGGAAGTCGTGCGGCTGTTCAAGACCTGCGACGAGGCGTTGGGGAGAGTCTCGGCGCTGGTCAACAACGCCGGCATTATCGAGACCCAGATGCGGGTCGAGCAGATGGACGCCAACCGGATCCACCGGATCCTGGCGACCAATGTCGTCGGTTCGTTCCTGTGTGCCCGCGAGGCCATGCGTCGGATGTCCACGAAGCAGGGTGGAACCGGCGGCGCGATCGTGAACGTGTCGTCCGGCGCGGCAAAGGTCGGATCACCGGGAGAGTACGTGGACTATGCCGCGTCGAAAGGGGCCATCGATACGTTCACGATCGGCCTCGCGAAAGAGGTGGCGCTAGAAGGGATTCGCGTCAACGCCGTGCGGGCGGGCTTCATCTACACCGAACTGCACGCCAGCGGCGGTGAGCCGAACCGGGTTGAACG
>JAIBBE010000213.1 GCA_019694835.1 Fimbriimonadaceae bacterium
GAAGTATCTGACGATACTGGAGAACGTTGCCTACACTATCCGCCCGACCAATGCCGTCATGCAACTCCAACTCACCGGAGAAATGCATGAACAAGCCCGATCCCATCCCCGCGCGCCTGGCCGCGCTCAAGACCACGCCGACGCCCGACCTGAAGAAGCAGTGGCGTGATCTATTCGACAGCGAGCCGCCACCGTTCAACCGCCGCTACCTCGAGTCCCGCCTGGCATACCGCATCCAGGAACTCGCCTATGGCGGGCTGAAGCCCGAAACGATACGGCGTCTGGAACGGCTGGGCGAGGAACTGGACGGCGGCGACCGATCCAAGCGCGGCATCCGCGCCGATCGCGACCGCCCCATCACAGGCACGCGCCTTCTGCGCGAATGGCAGGGTGTCGAACAGGTCGTCACCGTCACCGCCGACGGCTTCGAATGGCAGGGGCGGCCCTACAAGTCGCTCTCCGCCATCGCGCGGGCAATCACCGGCACGCGCTGGAACGGCTGGGTGTTCTTCGGCCTCAAGAACCACAGGGGGCGGACATGACGAGGCCGCCCGAAAAATCTATGGTCGTGCGCAAGCTGCGTTGCGCGGTCTACACCCGGAAATCCTCCGAGGAAGGGCTGGAGCAGGAGTTCAACAGCCTGCACGCCCAACGCGAAGCCTGTGAGGCGTACATCGCCAGCCAGCGGTCCGAAGGCTGGGTGCTGGTCCGCGATCAGTATGACGACGGCGGCATCTCCGGCGGCACGCTGGAACGCCCCGGCCTGAAACGGCTGCTGGAGGATATCGAGGACGGGCTGGTCGACGTGGTCGTGGTCTACAAGATCGACCGCCTCAGCCGCTCGCTGGCCGACTTCGCCAAGCTGGTCGAGGTGTTCGACCGTAACGGCGTGACCTTCGTCTCCGTCACCCAGTCATTCAACACCACCACGTCCATGGGGCGGCTGACGTTGAACATCCTGCTCAGCTTCGCGCAGTTCGAGCGTGAGGTCACGGCCGAACGCATCCGCGACAAGGTCGCCGCCAGCCGCAAGAAGGGCATGTGGATGGGCGGCGTCCCGCCCTACGGCTATCGGGTCGAGAGCCGGAAGCTGGTGGTCGACGAGGAACACGCCGCGCACGTCCGCTGGATCTTCGCGCGCTTCCTCGAGATCGGGTCCTGCACGGAACTGGCGCGGGAGGTTGGCACGCGGGGCCTCCGTACGCCGCGCGGGAACCGGATCGACAAGAAATACATCTATCGGATGCTCAGCAACCGCGCCTACATCGGCCAAGCCGTCCACAAGGGCGACAGCTATCCCGGCGAGCATGACGCCATCATCGACCACGGGACGTGGGACCGTGTCCATGCGATCCTGCAGGAGAGCCCCCGGAAGCGGGCTGCTCGAACCCGCGCCGAGACACCCGCGCTGCTGAAGGGGCTGCTGTTTGGCCCGGACGGCGCGGCCTTTTCGCCAACGCACACCCGCAAGGGCGACAGGCTTTACCGCTACTACGTCAGCCAGACCGTCCTGAAGCACGGGGCCGGATCATGCCCGGTCGGTCGCGTGCCGGCGGGGGAGATCGAGGCCGCGGTCATCGACCAACTCCGTGCCGTGTTCCGGCAGCCTGAAATTGTTGCGGGGACTTGGAAGGCGGCGCGTGCCCACGCCGACAACTTCTCCGAGGCCGACGCCCGCGCGGCGTTGCAGCAGCTCGACCCGCTGTGGGACGAACTCTTCCCCGCCGAGAAAGCCCGCATCGTGGCGCTGTTGGTCGAGCGTGTCGACATCGGCACGGACGGGCTCAAAGTCGGGCTCCGCGTTGACGGACTCAGCAGCCTCGCTCGCGAGATGCTGTCTGGCAGCATCGGAGCAGTGGCGTGACCCGCGCGTCGCCGATCCCGGAGACGGTGACGCTCCACGTGCCGTTCCGGGTCGTGAAGCGTGGCGGGCGAAAGGAGATGCAGATGCCGAATGGCGCCACCCAGCCCCGCAAGACCGACAACACGCTGGTCAAGGCGCTGGCTCGCGCGTTCCGCTGGAAGCGGATGCTGGAGTCGGGCGAATTCGCCACCATCGCCGAACTGGCCGAGCGGGAGGGGATCGCGCCGTCCTACATGACCCGCGTCCTGCGGCTGACGCTGCTCGCGCCCGATATCGTCGAAGCGATCCTGGACGGGAAGCAGGGGCCGGAGGTGACGCTTGCGGAGGTGCTGGAACCGTTTCCGGTGGAGTGGGCTGCGCAAAGGGAAGGGCTTGCGTGACGCTCCTGTCTCGGGAGAGACCTGCACTAGACAGGTGACGCGTACGCCGTCGACGCGGCGCCTATACCATGCCGTCTTGCCACACTATCATGCTTGCAGAATCAATTCTGTGAGGCATGAGCGTGGCGGCGTGGGGTTCAATAACGGAAAACAGTGCACTTGTTGCATTAACAGAAGCACTGAAACCGCTCTGCGGCGTGCAGGTAAAATACCTTCAGCTTCCGTTAGATTTGGCTCTCCAAATCGAACCATCTCAGGTTGGAACGATTGTTGGCACCCTGACGGACCTCCTGCTACCGCGTATCGCGCTTGAGCAAGGGATTGGACTTACCAAGGCCGCCGGCATCCTCGGGGATCGAGAGGGCTATCCAGATTTTGAACACGATTCAGGGTATCGCATCGAGCTAAAGGGGGCCTTTCGTGACAACCCTGAGGTTCCGATGAAGAAGCCGCCAACGCCAAGAGAGCCATCTGCCCGCCTCACGCAGAAAGTCACCGTTAAGAACGTAGACCCAGACAAAGATGCACTTCTGATACTGGTTTATGAGCTTGAACCCGTCAGGGAGGATACTTCGCTCCTATCACCAACTATTGTTGATCTTGGCCTGTTCCCCGTAATCGAGTGCATCAACGCTCGCGATTACCGCATGACGAGCGGCGGCGGCCGATGGTTTGGAAACTATGAGACTCCCACAATTTTGAGTAAGGCAGGGAAAAGGGCCCGGACTGGTGGCCAGCCTTTGAATGAGGTTGGATACGGCCGGAAAGAGAGCGAGGGCTACCATTTCAATGAAGATACCAACTTCGGGAAACTGAAACGGATACCGTACCGCCCGCTTCAGGAATTCCTGAAGCGGGCAGGATGTCAATTCGCGGCTACAGGAGGATACCCCGCACCGTGGTCAATGTCTAAGCAGGACCAAGAGCTCGCGCTGACCCTCGATGTGGCGACGGACGACGGTAGCGATCTTCTCGCTGATCTCGGCACGTAGGTAACGCTCCTCAACTGGTGAACTGAGTAAGAGGTCTACGTTAATACGGGGGTGATGCCCACCGGTCGTAGCTGCGGCAAGCATGTCCTGTATCGGCTCGCTCAGCAACCAAGCGACCAGTCCGGCGATGTTTCTACCTTCGTCACGCGAGCGTAAGATGAAGAACTCTGTCGAACAATAGAGGTGATCTACTCCGAGAGTTTCGCAAGTGCCTTGTGGGATGAACGTCACCTGCCGGAGATAGGGCCGGAGGCGCGATACGATCACGTCTCCATCTCTAGCAAGCTTCTTGGCGCTTGTCCTTCCAGACACAGGATCGCCGAGAATCGTGATATCTAGTAGCCCCTCGCGAGCGTTGCCCGTGTCTAGCACAAACCGGGCATCCTCCGGGGGCACCTGAGTTTGAGCAACAGACATAACAATTTCGCTCAGGGGTGTGCCGTCTTTGAGTTGGCTTGCGGTTTCATTGGCAAGCCAGTTCTCAGGGGAAAGGCTGAAGTCAGGTCCTGTCTCCAAAAATGCTCGAGTTATCCAGCGCACATCACGCTCCTTATGCGGGGGGCAATTTGGTCAAGGTCGTGGTCCAGCGATTTGTAGGCGGGTGCGTCTGTGTCAGCATCGGCGCGATAGGCAGGGGAACCATTGCTTGATTTTCCTGCCGCGTCTGAGCGGAAGAAATGAACTTCCGACTCATAAGGTGAGAGCGCAGGTGCTTGCTTGACTGCAAATATGACCGCGGCCTTCTGGCTGGTGTAAGGAAGAAACGTATAACGGTGGAGGCTCACCACTGCTCGAATCTCGCTATTCTTGCCCAGCCATAGGCGCACATCGCGAAAGACCCGGCTGCTAACCTTGTTGTCGGGGAGGACGATTGCCAGTCGCCCGCCGACCTTCAGCAGTCGGATACACCGCTCAATAAAAAGAACATCGCGTTCCAACCGCTTGCCCGAGGCTCTCGCAACATCATAGGACGCGGCAAATGTTTCTGCCGAAACATCGCCGGCGAACGGAGGGTTAGTAAGGATCACATCAAAGCCTGAGAAATCCGGTCCCATGAGCGATTCAATGGTATTGCCTGCGTCACTCAGAAGGTTTTGCTGGAGCAGCCGCAGACTATCTACCTGCTCGACAGTGATCTCTCCCTTCGTGCCTATCAGTGAGACAACCTTGGCGACTTGGCACGCCCGATGCGAATAGTCGAAGCCATAGAGATTGGCCGCCCGTCCGTATTTCATTGTGCTGTAACTGTGGGCCGACTTAAGAAAGGCGGCACTGCCGCAGGCTGGGTCACATACCGATTCCTCGGGCTTTGGGTCCACAGCCTCAACGCACATGTCGATGACATGCCGTGGGGTGAAGTACTGCCCCTTGTCAGCCTTGTAGGAGCGGCTGGTTAGTTGCTCGAATGCTTGATCTAGAGCAGTGAAGTCTTGACCTCGGATGCTAGTCGTACCGAGAACTTTCCGTACATCATCAAAGATGTTTTCGGGTGTCTGAAGCTCCAGCCACCCATCAAGAATGAAGGCGATTTCCGGGCCATGCTCTGTAAGGAGCTGGTCACATGTCGCTTTGTCGGGAAGGTCTGCATGGCCGTTCCCCTCAGCAAAGTACTTTGCAAGAATTAACCGGATGATCTCATAGAATTCATCTACCCCGCTGTTAGCCATAATGATCTCTTGGATCCGACGGATGCGAGAGACGAAATCAACCCCAAACTGATGTCGTTTTGCCATGTGACAATTGATGCCTGCGTTGCTTTGACCTAGGTCACTGTCTCGCAGCTAGCACAGAAAGGCAAGGTCATGTCAGATAAGCCGGTGTCATTTCCAGGTGGCCTGCGAGCCTGATCGGGCGGCTTTCGAACTTGCGCAGGACGGTCGCCCACTGCTTCAGCGACTGGTTCGATTTCAGCGGCCTCTTGAGACACGCCCCTGAAATCGAAATATTCAGCAGCGAGGGTACTAAAACAAACGATTACAGTGTGTTGTCAAGAATTCACCAAATTGGCGCAGTCATCAGGTCCGGAGAATATCGGCCCGGAGAGAACCGTTTTGGCGGTTCCGCCCGGAGCTCGGTGTTCAGCCCCTCCCGCATAACCCTCGAATACAACGAGAAAATCCGGCCAAAGCCGGATCGGGAGAACGCTTTCGCGAGGGCAAGTGGCGGAGTGGAAGGGATTCGAACCCTCGAGACGGTTTCCCGTCTGCACCCTTAGCAGGGGTGTGCCTTCGACCACTCGGCCACCACTCCGTCTGCCCGTTT
>JAIBBE010000070.1 GCA_019694835.1 Fimbriimonadaceae bacterium
TGGCACGGTTGACGTGGTCACCTTCAACGTCCATCGAGACGACCAGACCGGTGAGGATCGCTTCCCCATCTTCTGGGCTTCGGTCAGCAATCTTGGAACGCACTACCTCATGGCGTGCCGCCTCCACACGTGTTCGCCAGGAGGCGACGGACACTGGGACGATACCTCCTCCGTGCCGTCTTCCGATCAGTTCAGCCAGGCAACGGGAATTGCCTCGCAAGAGATTAGGCGCATAGACCATGCGCATACGGCGAATGTTGCGAACGCAATCGCCTCGGTTCTGCGCACAACGAAGCAACAACGGTATCGGCGATCGCCGAATTGGAAGGCGGGGATTCGTGTCTTTCTCTGCGGTGGTGGCTCATCGTGCGACGTTTTCGAGCAGGCCGTAACAACAGCCGCCCGGCTGTCGGGAGTCCCACTTCCACGAATCAGGTTGCCGCTGCCGGAGCGTCTCAAAGCCCAGGACCTTCCCCAAGATCAGTTCCACCGTGTGTCCGTCGCCTACGGACTTGGTATGGATGCATTCAACTTAGGTCAAATCATCTCGATGGCAGAGGTCGAAGACGACGGTCCTGTTCCCATGCCCGTGCGTGCGCACTTCGACTGGGATGACGGATGAATGCAAGTGACTGCGCCGGACAACATGGCTAGGGCCTACGAATCCTCAAGAAGAATCCGTCTTCGAGCAATGCGTTCGATCTCTGCAGCGTCGATGCTGCCATCCAGCCCGTCCTCGGATGTGATCACGAAGTCGAGAAAGCCGTTGTCCTCGTACCACCGCCGCTTGCGGTCCCAGGCCTCCTTGTACGACGCCACCGACAGCATCCCCAGGTGTTCCCAATAATACGTGTCGCCCTCATAGCTCACCGTAAAATCCGGCAGCCGGAAGTCGTTCGGGTTGTCCTTTGACGGAAGCTTCTGTTCGTACTCATAGCTGATGCCGAGCTTGGAGAGCGCCGCAGCGACGATTACTTCAGATTTCGATCGGACCAGAATGCCGTTCGGGTGCTGTGCCGATGGCGGCGTGCGGTGGATCAGGTGCTCGGCGAAGTATCGGTCGACCGACTCGGGTCGTACGGCCAGGACGAACATATTCGTGTTCCGCAGTAACGTGTCGGAACTCTGCGGACTGCGTAGCCGTTCGAGAACCGTTGTGTCCCGTTCGATCAAAAGCACCAACCTCTGCCGGAAGCGGGTCAGTCCCGTGTAAAGCAGCTCCCGTGAAAGGGTCGAGGCGTTCTTCGGCAGGATCAGGAACACGATGTCGAAATCGCTTCCCTGCGATTTGTGAACCGTAAGGGCGTAGGCCAGCTCGAGTTGCCCATCCACTTCGGGTCGGGGGTAATAGTATGACGACAGAGGTTGCGTCGAGAACTGGACCTTCAACGAGTCGGCCCGGCCATTTCCCTTCGACGTCTGAACGACCAGCCCGATCTCGCCGTTGGCAACGTAATCGAGTCCTTCGCCCTTCGGGTAGGAGGTCTTGCGGCAGTTGATCGCCTGCATCACCTTATCGGTCCAGACGATCTCTTGCTCGCCAAACGGCCTCACCCCTCGGCGTTTGGAGTGGTTGAGCATCCCGCCGCGGTACTTCGCCTGAATTTTGCGGTTGATCTCGGTCGTGCCGAAATCGTGGTTCCGCACCGGGCTGAGTATCTGCCAGCGCTCGGCCAGAACCGGGTTATTTTGATCTTCCTCGAGACCGAGGCTGGCGTTGAACGGGATGTATGCCTTACCTCCGTCGGTCAGGTTGAGGTGCTTCGTCATCGCCGCCGCGAGCTGTTCCTCGAGCTGGCTGCCGTCCCGCCAGTAGCGGACCTCCAGGTCGCCGCCCACGTCGTCACGCGCTACACGGGATAGCATGTCGTCGTCTCCCGGCGACGTGTCGTCCCGCAGGTAACCGTCTGCCAACTGGAGCGACTGGCTCTCGTGGTCCTCGTGCCTGGCCCGCTCCATCAGCCGGGCCAAGCACTTCTTCCGCTCCTCGTCGGCTTCGAGCCAAGCGATGATGTCCACCAGCGGGCGACCGGGTCCAATGGGAGGCAGCTGGTTCGGGTCGCCGACCAGGACCAGGCGACTCACCTTGTTCAAGTCGAGCGCGCGGAACAAGACCCCGAGCAAGTCCATCGGGATCATCGATGCTTCATCAATAATGACGGTCGGAGCACCGTGCTGGTCACCGCCGTGAAGCTTCAGGGCGAAGTTCTCCGGATTGAGCCAATGGTGTCGCATCAAGAACTGGTGGATGGTGTAGGCGTCCCGCACACTGCCGTCGTCCCGCTTGGTGCGGTCCATCAGACGGACACGCGCCTTGCCGGTCGGGGCCAGCAGCAGGATGGGACGCTTGCCATCGAGTTCTTCGAGTCCCTTGAGGAACACCTTCAACACCGAGGTCTTGCCGGTTCCGGCCCGACCACACAGGACGCTGAAACGCCCTTCGTAGAGCTTCGCCAATGCCTCGGCCTTTTCCCTCCTGGCCTGCTCCTCGACTTCGGGAGGCAGCTTGGAGCCGGACTTCTTGCCGAACTCATCGAGCAAGAGTTTCTCCCAGCTCCACCCGGCCTTGGGCGGCGAGTTCTTTGCCTTGGTGCGTCGAGGAAGGCGATTGCTGACCTCCCGTTCCAGTTCAGAGAGCCACTTCAGCGCCATCGTCGGCGGTTCGCCGTCGACGCGGAAGTCGAGCGCTACCTGGTGGAAGCTGGCTTGGCCCATCACCAAGTCGCGGTCGGGCCGACAAATCCGCCGTTCCGGAAACCGCTTGGTGATTCGGTTCATCGTCTCGGTGAACGGTAGCAGTGTGTCGCCGCTTTGGGCTGCATCTTGCAAGACGGCGACGGCTACGCCCCGAACTCGCCGGGGGTCGTCCTGGGCGCAGACATCGTCCTTGTCGATGAAGCGTGCGGCGGCTCCTTCGGGGCGCATTCCACGGTCGATGGTTTCCAGTGCAATCACATCGGATGCGCCGTCGCCCTGGTCCATCTCGCAGAGCAGGTACGGATTCGCGACGATCTCGTCGTCCGTTCCGCCGATGCCGCACTCGGCCCGCTTGTCCGGGTTGGCGACGCGCTCGACTTGGGCCGGTGACAATTCGAAGCGAGCCAACTGCGCCAGCAGTTTGCGGCGCGGCGCCTGGTAAGCCGCCCAGCGCTCACCCGCCCGTTTCAGGGCCTTGGCATACTGTTTCTGCTCACACGTCTTGCGACCTTCCAGGATCGACACCACATGCTCCCAGGCGTTCTCACCCTTGTCGAGGAGCGGTACGAGAACCTGCCGCTGGAAGGCGGTGCCGGATTCGCATCCGAGATACTGGAGCACGCTGCCGACGCCGGGGAATGGGCCACGGTTCTGCCAGACTTCGGAGAGGACGTCGTTGAGCCAGAGGAGATGCCGGTCCCAGTCGCCAGCTACTTTGCCTTCGTCCTTTACGGCCTGTACCGATTGCACCAGCCGCTCTAAGGCACCGACCGCCAAGTCGTCGCCAAGGTGCTCGGCGACGTAAGAGAAGTTGAGCATTGCCCCTTCTGGGACGAGGCACAGGATGTTCTTCGGGTCGTGACCAGCCTGCAGGTATTCGTGGTAGGGGAGGCGGAAGCCATGGTTCTCGAAGTCGTGCGTGATGCACCGGGACCAGATTGGATATTGATCCATGAACTTCGGCGGCTTCGTCCCGAAGAAGAGCTGAGGACCGATCTCCGAGATGCGGCTGACGCCCAGCAAAATGCGGTTCAGGCTTTCATCGAGCGGATTGCCGTGGTTGCAGTAGAAGAAGATGAGCGACTTGTTCTTCTCCAACTTTCCCCAAAAATTCCTGAGCAGTGCAATCTGCCGATCGGGTTCGAAGACCCAGCCAGACTCCTTGCCACTCTCGTCCGATTCGCGAATGTCGAGGTTTTCATCCTCACAGATGATCCGGAAGTTTTCCTCCCGCATCCACCGGTAGGGGGACGGGCAGACGGAGTACGGCGGGATGTCCTCGCGCACTGAGGGCAACTGGCGAAATTCGAGCGGGTCGTTGTGCGTGATTGTGAAGCCACGCGGTGAGAAAGCAATCGGGTCACGAGAGCAGGGGGGCTGCCACCCGCCGAGTCCCGCCAGTGGCATGCCTCGCGCTGTGTCCTCTCGGTCACTATCCCGACCATCCCGGATGTGCTGCTGTACGACGCAGTAGGTATTCTTGCTCGGGTGGTCGCAGACGTGGCCGTCCCAGGCCCGGTCATGCCAAACCAGACGTGTAGTCAGATGAGTGGTCACGCTGATTTCCCCTTGCTGCTTCCGTTATTGGCGACTAGCGACCGCGGTCTTTGTGCTGCCACCGTGCTGGGTGATACGAGGACGGCACTTGATCTTCACTGCGCCCCTGGTGAAGGAGTCGTCGGATGCCTTGCTCGACCAAACGTAGGCCTCGCCGGTTCCAAGGTGGCTCATCTTGTCGGAAGTCAGCTCGCCGAGCGCCGCGTTCGCCTTCTGGATGTGTTTAAGCCATGCCGGCGAATTAAATTTGTGCATGATGATCTGGGAGGACAGCTCGATCAGCGACACGGGGACTGATGGCGGATCTTGGGACGCGACCATGATGCTGGTTCCTTTATGTCGCATTTCGCGAACGACTTCGACCAACCCGGAAACCAAATCATCGTTTTCGATGTATTTGTGGGCCTCGTCGAATACCACCAGTTTGTTGAAGGCAGTTCCTTGGTAGGTTGCTTCCGAGAATATCTGCAGCATCACCACAAACAGTCCAAGCGCTTCATCCTTTTCAATGTACTCATCGCGCAAGTCCACGATGATCAAGCGCCCAGGGCGGATCAGATCCTGAAGGCGTTGGCCGTCATCGATGTACTCGCCGGCAAACAGCAGGCGTGTCTGCGCCAGTTCTTTCAGGTGATCGGACAACCCGGAGGTATCAATGCCAGTTCGGAGCGCATCCAAGGTCAGGTTGTCCCGAAGTCCTCGCATGATGAGGTTGATCTGGCGCATGTACATACTTTGGCTGCCAATCGCTCCCATCAGGAATTTCCAGTGAGCGGCCTTCAGTTCAGAGGCGGAGAAGGCAATGGGCTTGACATCGATGTCGGGATACTCTGCCCTACGATCATCCACCTTGTCCGCAGGGGTAAGAATCAATACGTCCTTCAGTGCCTCAGGGTTGGCCTTGTAACGTTCACGAAGGATGCGGATTTCTTCATCCACCGAGTTCGCACTGGTCATCGAGGTGAATTCAGGCGCATAGTCTTGCGTCGGGCTGTAATGAAAGATCACAGTAGCAAGCGGGCTTGGCAGCACGTTGATGTGCTCCAGCGGCATCGAGGCCATTTCGATCACGGTGCCCAGCGTATAACTCTTTCCACCGCCCTGAACTGTTGATTTCCATGCAAAGCTGACCCACCATTTCCATCGAATCTTGACCCACCCTGGTTCGTGAGCTTCACGCTCACGTTGTGGATAAGTTCTTGGCCGCCTTCTCCTTTCTGGTGGTCTGTGG
>JAIBBE010000182.1 GCA_019694835.1 Fimbriimonadaceae bacterium
CAAGGTGCGCACGTTGCAGCGGGCATCAACTGTCCGGCTGCCCAGCTGCATGCGCAATCTTCTCCGGTCACCACGGAAAGTGGACAAAAAAGCTGCCAGGGGGTTGACATGACACTATAGCGACTCAGGCACGCTCGTTCTTCGCGGCCAGATCCCCCTCATGGGAATGAGGGGGAGATTCCGGCCCCCCTCTCCTGCGCCCTCCTTCTTTTGGCCTGGTCGGAAGTCGCGGCGGAGGAGAGGGGTTGGGGGAGAGGTTCCGGCGAGGGCGGCCGTACGGGTTAGTCTCCCTTCGCGGCCAAGCTCCGTTCCCTCCGGTACCACTCGCTCGCCTCGACGACCTTCTGGCCCTTGGAGTCCCACCATTTTTCAAGACGATATGCCTCGAGGACGGCCCATTTCTTCTGGCTGCATCCATCATTAAGAGCTAAGAGGGCGGCAGTCGCAGCTCGGAGGTCGCCGGTCACCTCCAATGCCAGTACCTCCCATCTCTCTTCGCTACAGGCTCCAAGGCTCTTCGCAGCGAAAAACCTGAAACCAGTAAAAGCGAAAACGCCGAGGGCACCGAAGAAACTGCCAAAGGGGAACACACGAAATCCGGATTCAACAAGCGTAATCTGCACTGCTGAGACGATGGCGTACAACGAGGCCATTACTGCCATGAAAGTGGCGCTCCAGGTCCGCAACGTCCCGGCTGGCCCGTTCTCCACCAACGCCCGCGCCAGCACGAAGTCCCGTTCCGCCTCCGGCATCTCCGCTACACGCTCCGACACGAACAGATCGTGACCGTCGAGAAATGTGTCGACGTTGCCCCGCAGCTTCGGCAGATCACACACGAAAACCCGGACCGGCGTCGCGCCAAGCCGCTCGCCGAGGACTCGGGACCGGCGCGTCAGCGCCTCGTCCGGTGTCTCCAACCCTTCCGGGATCAGCGGGATCGAGTACGCCCGGACCACCGCTGCCCCCAGCATCCCCGCGACCCCGATCGCGCTGAAGAGCCAGGATATCGGCACCGTCACGCCCCCCAACTTCGCCGCCTCGCTCGCCACCACATCGGAGGTCGCGCCCACCAGGGGGATGAGCCACAGCTTCTGCCATATCAACCGCATGCGCCGGGTCAGCTGCATGAGCGCATTGTATCACTCAGGACCCCCTCTTCCCCGCCATTCATCGGGGCGAGGGGAGCGTGCCACAATCGGCCCGGCATGATCGATCTTCTTGGTGCTCCTTTCGACCTGTGCGGACGACGACCCGGCAGTCGCCTTGGCCCGGCGGCCCTGCGTCTTGCCGATCTCGCGGCATCGCTGGCCGCGCTTGGCTTGGATGTGCGCGATGCCGGGAATACGCAGGTTGCCGACCAGCCGGACGCCGCCGGTGGGCTGAAGGGGTTCGGGTCGGCGGTGCTGATGTTCGGCCACCTTCGACGCGCGGTGGCGCTCAGCATCCAGGCGGGGCGGCTGCCGCTGGTGCTGGGCGGCGATCACAGCCTCGCGATCGGCTCGGTTTCGGGAGCCTTGCAGGCGTGCGGCGAGGACTTGGCGGTGCTGTGGATCGACGCGCATGTCGACCTCAACATCCCGGCGACCTCGGGCTCGGGCAATCTCCACGGCATGCCCGTTTCGGCGCTGATGGGGCGGGAGTCGGGGGTGGAAGGTTTGCGAGACCAGCAGTGGCGACAGCTTCTCGACGAGATTGTGCCGCCGACGCGGATGCCGCGCGACTCGTTCGCCTGGATCGGCCTCCGCGATGCCGACCAAGGCGAGCGCGATGCCCTCAAGGACCTGCCCGCCTGCTTCGCGACGACGATGCAGGATGTCGACCGCTTCGGGATCGAGCGCGTCGTGCGCGAGTTCGGGACGTGGATGCGCCAGCGTGGTCGCACGAACCTCTGGATCAGCTTCGATGTCGACGCCCTCGACCCCATCCTCGCCCCCGGCACCGGCACTGCGGTTCGTGGCGGGCTGAGCTATCGCGAGGCGCACTTGTGTGCGGAACTCCTTCGCGAGATGCTCGACGCTCCCGACTGCCCCTACCGCCTCGTCGGACTGGACTTGGTCGAGACGAATCCGCTGTACGACTCGCACAACGAAACCGCGCGGATGGCGGTGGAGTGGATCGCGTCGCTGTTTGGCAAGACGATCTTGGGCGCGCCGAGCCGGCTCGGCAGTTCTCCTGGGGCGGGCATGTGAAAAGCCCGGCCCCCTCCCTGTCCCTCCCCCACCGGAGTGGGAGAGGGGACGCGGCCGATCTCTCGGACTCGACCCGGTTGCGATCAACGACTGGAAACTCCAAACAGGTCCCCTCTCCCACTCCGGTGGGGGAGGGACAGGGAGGGGGCTCACCAGAATCAACTCGAAGGGTCTAAGGATCCGGGTGGGTATAGCGGCGCCAATCGCCGAGGTAGAGAACTTCCTCCTCCAACTCGACCCCGAACTGCTCGCGCACGGCGGCTTTGGCTTGATCAGCGAGTTCACGGATGGCGAAGGCCTCGGCGCTTCCGACGTTGACGATGAAATTCGCATGACGTCGCGCGATCATCGCGCCTTTGTGTCGGAGCCCGGGCAATCCGGCCTCCTGAATGAGAAATCCCGCCGGGACGACACCCGCCTGTCGCAGCTTCAGGGGCAAGCGCTCGAGCCGCGCAGCAAGTTCAGGATCGTTCACGTTTTTGAAGAAGCTGCCAGCGCTCGCAGGTGGGGGCTGTTTGGAGATGCGCTGTCGCTGATAGTCGCGCGCTTCGTCGTAGATCGCCTTCGGCACGCCTCGCGGGAGGCGAAACCGCACACGGAGCAGGACAATCGGCTCGCCGGCACCCCTGCGAATGCGTGAGTCGCGGTAGGAGAATTCCATGAAGTCCGGGGCCACCCATTTTCGCTCGCCGCCATGGACAACCTCCAATTCGGTGAGGAACTCGGATACGTTGCTGCGATACGCTCCGGCATTGCTGACGAGTGCACCGCCCAAGGTACCAGGGATTCCGACCGCGAACTCAAGGCCGAGAAGGCCGTGCTGAGCGGACTTGAGAAACAGCTCTTGGAAGCTGCACCCGCAATCAGCGACAACCGCTCCGTCGGGACCGAACCCGATGGCACGCGACTGGTTGAGGATGGTGAGGCCCGGCACGCCGTCATCGGAGGGCAGCACGTTGCTGCCCGCTCCAAGGATCGTGGTCTTCACGCCTTCTCGTTCGGCCTCCAGGGCCAAGCCAGCCAGTTCGTCGACGCTGCGCGCGCGGGCGAACCATTCGGCATTGCCACCGGCCCGCAGCGTCGTGTAGGGGGCCAAGCCAACGCCTTTCGTTGCCGTGCCTGCGAGCGTCATGCCCGTTGCTCCATGGGCCGTTTTGGAGTGCTGATGCTGGGCTCCAGGATGTATCGCGGGACGAGCAGTTCGGGTTGCATCCAGTCAAGCCCGGTCACCAGATTGGCGAGATGGGCGAGATTCGGATACGTCGGTTCGGAATAGGCCGCGCCGTATCCGGGGATGCCCGGCGCCAAGTCGGGCGCGGATACGACTTTGAGATTGCCATCGTCTTCCCGGACCAGAAACTCGGTTCGCTTGGAAGGGATCGCAGCAGCGCCTTTGGGGTGGATCAGGTCGAAGCTCTCGACGCCAGCGCAAGGCACATGACCGAGGAAAGCCATTGTCTTGGCCAATGTGACGCCGACCTTGACCCCGGTGAAACTCCCGGGCCCGAGGTCAGCCACGAATCCGGTTGCATCGCCGAGCGAACGTTGGTGGGCGTCGAGCAAGTTCCCCAGCAGGTCCAAGCACGTGCCAGACGCTTTCATCGCTGCATCCTGCGATGCAACGGCGATGACGCTTCCCGACGGATCGACGAGAGCAACACTCACCCGAGGGGACGAGGTGCTGAACGCGACGATCACGGGGCGAGCGTCACGCTCGCACCCTGCAGGAGACCGTCGAGGGCCCCCACATCCTTGCGATAGAGCTTGGGATCGGCTATTCGGTATTCCAAGATCCAGTAGTAGTCTCCACTGGCCCCCGCTGCATTGACGACGACGAGCGTTTCCGCCGAGGTCCTTCCTTCTCGTCGTATGGACTGAAGGCGAGCTCCTGCTTTGGTGGTCACGGTTGGAGGCTCGTCGCGCAGGGTAACGGCAGCGAATTCAGCCAGCGCCTTTGCCGACTCGGCGAGTAGCGCGCGTTCGGCGGAAGGTGAATCGAGGACGCCGGCGACTTCCAGCTTCACGGTTCCGTTCAGTCCCTTGCGACTGAGAATGAACTTGTTGGATTCGGGCGTCGCGGTCCATCCATCGGGGAGAAGCAAGAGCACGTCTCGGCCCGCTGCCTTAGTTGGCACCTTCACCCGGCCTTTGTAGAGTCGTCCAGGCCCGGGGTCTTTTGCGCTCAGGACTGTCACCGGCTTGGGTTTGTCGACTTTGGGCACCACGACAGGTGTCTCTACGATTCGGTCGGGGTTTTCGGCTTCGGGCATTTGCCCCGTAACGGTACGAAGCGACTGCAGAGCATCCCGAAAGGTCTTTTCAGCCTCCTCGTAGACGCTGCTTTGGGAGGTCAGGCGAAAATTCAGCTTCTTGGGGTGGGCCCGGTACATGAGCCCGACCAGCGTCGACATCGGCTGCTGCTTGGCCGTGTAAAAGATCCGGGTCATGAGGAGCGGAGAACCGAGGATTTCCTCTTGCCACTGCCGGTCGATGGTTCGCTTGAGGTTCTGGTTCGCCATGAGTTGGTATTCCTGCCAACGCTCAGCTGGCTCTCGGAAGCTGACGGCGAACAGCTCTAGTGTCGCGGTCCCTCCTCCGGCGAGGGGGATTTCGATCTTGGAGTCACCCTTTTTGCCCGTCTGGACCTTCCAGTTCGCCGGGTGCTGGAAGGAGAGGTCCAATTCGGTGTTTGAATACGTCTTAGCTTGGGGCTGTGACGCGGCTGCCAGAAGGAGTGCGATCATGCTCATTTCGGTCCTTTCCCATTATAGATGATGTCGTTTGGGTGTCCGTTTTGAGTTCAGACGCCTGCGAGGCGGCCCCGCAATTAGCTCAGGGGAGCGAAAATCGCACAAAAAACTGCCGAAACGGAGTCATGTTCGGCAAGACGAACCGGGGTGCTGTCGCGTCTAATTCGTGAATAGGTTTATTGACTACGGGTCAAGTATTCGCTATACTGCATGATTGAGGTGTTTCAACGGTGATTGGAAACAAAGCCATAGGACGCCTGAGCGTTCTCACGGCGCTGGTTGGTCTTACGCTTCCTGCATGGGCAGGCGGCAACGAGTTGACCGCGCCTAAACAGGTCCCGAGTTTCATCGAGAATCTGGGCCAGTGGGATCGTCGGGCGGAATTTTATTCAGGACTGCCAGGGATGGATGTCTGGATAACCTCGGACGGGCTCGTCTACAAGGTTTATCAGGATGTCACCCCGACGAAGGGACCCAATGGGTTTGAGAACAAGGGATTCCGGCGCAAAGCCCACGTCTTCGGCATGGAGTTCGTTGGCGCTAATGCGAATCCGGAGTCGCGTGGCACCGATGTGCTTCCCGGCGTCTACAACTACATCCGCCGCTCGGGATCTGCCAGCGGCGTTCGGCGCTATAAGGAAGCCGGTCTCCAAGATCTCTATCCAGGCATCGACCTGAGGGTCTACCTGGACAAGGGTTCGCCACGGTATGACCTCGTGGTCAAGCCGGGAGCCGACCCCAGCGTGATCGGGACCCATTTCAAGGGGTCTGAGAGCGTTCGCGTGATCTCTCCGACGAAACTCGGAGTCAAGACCCGATTTGGCGAGGTCGAAGTGAACGGCCTCTATGCCTATCAGGAGTACAACGGCGTTCGCAAGAAAGTCGCTGCCTCGTTCACGAAGCGCAACGGCATCGTCAAGTTCAACGTCGGTCGATACGACGAGACTCGGCCGCTGGTCATCGACCCGCTCGTTTACAGCACCCTGCTTGGTGCGATTGGCGACGACCAGGGCTTCGACGTGGCAGCCGACAACCTCGGCTACGCCTACACGTGTGGTTCGACCTTCGCGCCCACGTTCCCGACGTCTTTCGGAGCTTTCGATGAGTTCATCCAGGCTACCGACTGCTACATCACCAAGTTCAGCACGGACGCTGTCGACATCCTCTGGAGCACATTCGTGGGTGGCCAGATGGACGATGCTGCAACCGCGATCGCCATCGACGTTTTTGGCAACGCCTATATCACCGGCATTACGAAGTCGCCTGACTTCCCGGTGAGCGTTCTCGCGCCGCAACCGGCCAACGGTGGCGGAGACTTCGTTCCGGACGATTTCTACCAGGGCCCATCGGACGCCTTTATCTTTAAGTTGTCTGCGGACGGCTCGAGCATGGCCTATGGCACCTATCTCGGAGGCAATGAGGTTGGCAAGATTGCGCCAACACCCTCGCCGCGGGATCCGTTCACGACTGATCCAGCCGATGTCCTGAACCCCGCATCGTCAGAGTGTGCAACCGACATTGTCGTGGACTCGACGGGAGCCGCCACGGTGGCAGGTTTCACGCGGGCAGCGAACTTCCCGACCACGGTTGGAGCGATCCAGACAGCCTTCGCCGGTCCGGTTGGCATCCCCGGCGTGCGCGATCCAGGTTGGGACGGCTTCATCACGAAGATCAACCCTCAGGGAACCGCTTGGGTGTTCAGCACTTACATGGGTGGCCGTGCTAATGACCAATGCCAGGGCTTGGCTTTGGACGCTGATGACAACATCTACGTCTCGGGTGCCACGAACTCATCGGGCCTTCCGACGACGCCGGGCGTCTTCGTTACTACACCTGGCGCTTTCGACAGATCGATCGTCAGCCGCGATGCGTTCCTGTTGAAACTCCCGGTTGATGGTTCGACCCGACTCTACGCCACCGTCATCGGCGGTAACGGCGTGGACGGTAACTTCTTCGAGGGAGACGACGGCTTTGCGTGGGGCTGGTACGACTTCCTGAAGCCCAACATCTTCGACCAGGCCACTGGAACGTTCTTCCGCAGTTTCTATGGCTACACGAAAGTGGGCGTGGATCCTCAGGGAGACGCGTTCCTCACCGGCTTGACTCGGTCAGTGAACTTCCCGACGACTCTGGGAGGGTTTGATCGGCAGTACAACAACGGCATTGACGCGTTCCTCTGTCGCTTCTTCCGCGATGGCACGCGACTCGTCTACAGTACGCTCATCGGAACTTCCGGTAACGACTGGCCGAACGCGCTGCGCATCGATGACACGGGTGTGGCCTACGTCTGCGGCTATTCGCAGTCAGGGGGCCTCACGATGCCCGCTGACCCCAACACGAGTCAACCCGACTTTGCGGGACCTGACTTCCCGAACGACTGGTTCGACGGAGACGGCTTCGTGCTGGCCTTCAACGACTCCGGCTCAAACGTCCTTTGGGGAAGCTACATTGGTGGTGCCCAGGGCGAAGAAGTCTTCGGCATCGACCTCGACCCGTCGAGAAGTCTTTACCTTGCCGGCAGAACGAACTCATGGACTGGCGGCGGCGCACCGTTCCCGGTCACTCCGGACATCTTCCGAACGTTCATGATCAATGACCGACCGGCACCCAACGTGCCGCCGAAGGCTTGGTCCGACGCGTTCAATACGAAGCTGCACATCCGCGTCCCGATCGTCATGGACTCCATCGTGATGGATCCGCGAGAGGTCGCCGGTTCGCAGCCTTCCACCGGAACGATCACGCTCAACGCACCGGCTTCAGCAGGTGGAGCGACGATCTTCCTTCAGACCAGTCATCCAGAGATCGTGTCGATCCCCGAGTCCGTTGTTATTCCGGAAGGACAGACGACCGTCACCTTCACGGCGGACACGGTACCGGTCCTTGAGACGTTCATCACGACGATCACGGCAAGCTACGAAGCTCGCAACCTCCACGCTGCCCTAGTGGTCGCTCCTTACCTGAGCGCGCTGACCGTCTCGAACATCAACGTGTTCGGCGGCAACACCATCACCGGACGTGTGACGCTCTTCCAGGCGGCACCGGCGGGTGGTGCGGAAGTTGTGCTGTTCAGTGGCAATCCAACCGTCGTGACGATGCCCGATTCGGTCGTCGTTCCCGAAGGTCAGACGACGGCAGTGTTCGACATCGTCACGCGCGGTGTGACCGTTCTAACGCCCGTCCAGTTGACAGCCCAATACCTCGGTGTTGCGAGATCGCAGGTCATCAATGTCCTGCCCGCGCAGTTCCAGTCGTTCCTCTTCAATCCGACTCGCGTCTCGGGTGGTGAACCCTCTCGGGCTCGCGTGACGATGGCAGGTTCGGTGTCTACTCCCACGACTCTCACGATTACGAGAGTCTCGGGCTTCACGAATGTCTCGTTCCCGTCAACGGTTATCGTTCCCGCGAACCAGAACTTTGTCGAGTTCGACGTTCAGACAGGCTTCGTGCCGTCGAATGGTGTGGTTCGGCTCAGGGCTACGGGACCGGGCGGGTCAATCGAGGGCAGCCTCGGTATTGACCACACCCAGTTGCTGTCGATCAACGTGTCGGCAACAGACGTCATCGGTGGTGTTCTGATCACGGGACGCATCAACCTGACTCGGCCCGCAGCACCCTCGGGCCTGATCGTGAACCTTGCGAACAGCAACACAGTTGCCGGAACGTTGGGCTCGACGACGGTCCTCGTTCCGCCGGGATCGACGACGTCGGAACTGTTCACGATTCAAACGAATAGTGTGACGGCCACCCAGACGATGACGATTACGGCCAGCAAGCCGGGATACTCGTCCAAGTCGGTGATAATCACGGTTCGTGAGCCGCAATTGGGTCTCAACCTGATCATCTCGCCAGCAAGCGTAACCGGCGGCACGCCTTCAACCGGCATTCTGTCGATCGCGGCGGCCGTACCGGACGACCTCGTGTTTACGCTGACGTCCAACAACGCAGCCGCAACCGTGCCGGCAACGGTGACGATCCCCGCTGGCCAAACCGAGGTCCAGTTCAATATCGACACCGTCCTCGTATCGTCCGACAGGGTCGCGACCATCACGGCAAGGAGGGGAACGCAGTCGGCGAGTGCCCAACTGCAAATCCTATCACCCAACGTGATGTCACTGACATTGAGTCCGAACACGGTGAGGCCAAACCAGACCTCCACGGCGTTCCTCCAACTCGATCAGATCGCGCCTTCGGGTGGTATCAAGGTCAACATCTCGGCCAGCATTCCCAGTCTGGTTGTGATTCCGACCTCGGTTACCGTTCCCGCAGGTCGAAGTACGGCGACCTTTACCGTGAGAGCCAACGCAGTGAGCCGACCGATTGCGGTCGAGATCATCTGCCAAATCCAGGGTAAGACGAGGCGCGTCTCTGCGTTCCTCTTCATCAACCCGTAACGGGGGCGCTCCTCCAATCACCTGGCCCCGCAGCAGAAGCTGCGGGGCCATTTTTAGCGTTCGGGGGCGGGTGGCCGGGGTGATGAAATCGTGCACCCCGGCGCTTCCAACGGCGCGAGCCTGTCGGTGCCTTGGCTGAACCGGGGTGCACAATTTCATCACCCCGGCCACCCCCTTCTTCCGTTGCTTCACAGGCCACCGGCATACCGCGCCCTACCGCTTACACCCTGGTAGAACGTTGGCCTCGAGGTAAGCGACCACCCGCTCCGCTTGCTCACGTCCCGCGCCCCTCGGCGTGGGAAGCTCGCGGTCACCGGGGACTAGCGGCGGAATCTCCTGACCCCAAAGCGTCAGCACCGCGCCCGCCCACATGCGCACGACGGCATCCATGTTGTAACCGCCGCCACCGCACGCGACGAGGGGCAGTCCCAGGTCTCGCACCGTGGCGATCGCGTGCCACCACTCCTGCGCTGAGACCATCAGGTGGCCCAGCGGATCGCTGAAGTGAGGGTCGGCACCCATTTCCAGGACGACGGCCCCTGGCTTGAAACAATGGAGGGCCGGGAGGATGGCATGCTCGAAGGCCCAAAGCCACGTGTCGCCCGTCGTCCCCGGTTCGAGCGGGACGTTGATGCTCGAACACGAAGCACCGGTTTCGGTCACGAATCCGGTTCCGGGATAGAGAGTGCGGCCATCCTGATGGATGCTGCACTTCAGAACGTTCGGATCGTCGTACCAAAGCCACTGAACGCCGTCGCCGTGGTGGAGGTCGATGTCCACGTAGGCCACCCGCTCGAAGCGCTCCTTCAAAACCGATATCGCACAGGCGGGATCGTTGAAGATGCAGAATCCACTCGCCTCGCTCCGCCTTGCGTGGTGCAGGCCGCCTCCGAGCGTACAGCCAAGTTGGGACCCGTCGCGCACTGCTCTCGCCGCCGCCAAGGTGCCCGCACCGTAGGCAAGCGTGGCCTCGAACATGCCCGGAAAGGGCGGGTTGTCCCCTGGTCCGAAGCCGTAACGGCCGCCCGGATTGCCGCTCCGTACCGCGTCGACATAGGCCGGCTCGTGAACCCGCAGTGGATCATCGGGATCGCCGGGACCTGGGTCGACCACGTCGATCTCCATGACCGAAGCGAGCACGTTCATAGCCCGCGACAATCGCTCCGGTTTGAAGGGGTGGCTGGGGCCGAAGCTATACGAGAGCATGCGAGGGTGATAGAAGATCGACGGGGTCATTGCCGGTAGAGCTTACAGCAACTCGCCGCCACGAGCACGGAATAGCTCTTCAGGAGACGGAATGCCAAAAGATCAGCCACGAAACGGTCAGCGAATGCTGGCAGCGATCCTGTTTTCGGATGCGGTAGGATTCAGTCAGCGCGCCGGGCGCGACGAGACCGCCGCCATCGAGGCGATCCAAGCCGATCTCGCCTTGATGACCGAGGTCTGCCATAAATGGGAAGGGGACGTGCTCAAAAGCACGGGTGACGGACTGCTGATGACCTTCTCAAGCGCCGTGCAGGCCGTGCAATGCGCTCTCGACATTCAGCGACAGCTCGACGAGAAGGCGCTGTCGACGTTCGAGTCCGAACCGCTCGTCCACCGCATGGGCGTTCACTTGGGCGATGTTATTCTCGCCGAGGGCGACATCCTCGGCGATGGCGTGAACATTGCGTCGCGCCTGCAAGCCGAAGCCCTGCCCGGCGGAATCTATCTCAGCCAGACGGTCTACGATGTGGTTCGAGGGAAAGTCCCCCTGAACGCGGTGTTCATGGGTCCGCGCCGACTGAAGAACATCGACAGCCCGGTTCCGGCTTGGCAGGTGCCGCCGCTGGGCGCCTCAGTTGACGTGTTCCTCGGTCCGGTTGAGCCTGAGCCCGTCGTCTCATCCACGAGGCCGCCGATCCTCTCGCGCGGGGGGCCGGCTGCGCTGTGCGGTGCGGTGGTGGCGTCGGTCGTGTTGGTACTCTTCGGCATGGCGACCCCCAAGCCAACGCCTGCCTCGTTGGGGCGCGCGCAGGCCCTGTACTCGGCACCGCCGACGATCGTCGTGCCGGCGCCGCCGGTGACGGTGGCGGAAAAAGCACCGGTTCTGCTGAAGGCCGATGCGCCGGTGGAGCAGCCCAAGCCGATTGAGAAGCCAGTTGTGACCCCGGAGAAGGACCCCGAACCAGTCAAGAACGAAACTCCTTCGCCGGAGGGGCCGACCTTCCGCCCCGAACCTCTCCCAGAAAAGGCGGCGACTTGGATGCGAGAGAAACTCGCGGCAACCTCGGAGGCCGACCCGATCGTCGTGCCTCCTCCCAAGTGGGCCGCCTTGCCGGAAACCCGGGTTTGGAGCGACGGAGAAGGCGGCCTGGTGTTCGAGCGCGGGGAGATGATCGAGAAGAGGAGCCTGCGCGAGGTTGCGCCCATGGAACTCGCCGCAATTGGTATGGCGCTGGTTCGCAAGGTCAGGCCGAGCCCGGAGGAGGGAAGGGAAGTCGTGCAGATGCTGAACGCCTTCGCGCGCAAGCACTCGCCGCGACAGCGCTTTCGGTCCCCCTCTCCTGCGCCCATCAGACTTCCGAATGGGTCCAATGCGGTGGCGGAGGAGAGGGGTTAGGGGAGAGGTCTCTCGCAGGATCTCCAAGATCGCACCTCCATCTTCCGTCTCTCTCTGCTACGCGCAACCGACTTCCGAACGGGTCAGATGACGGGGCGGAGAAGGCAGAGTAAGGAGAGAGCCTCCATCGGTGGGACGATGGAGGCATGGGAAACGGACTCGGTAGCGAAGACAGATGTAAGGTGCCCCAAAGCGAGCCTCCATCGTTGGGAGACGATGGAGGCAGGAGTTGCTAACCGCTTATAGGGCAGCCAGGCCGTTGATGCCGGGCATCACGACGTCCTCATCGATCTTGGTCAGCGTGCCGTCGAAACTGACTCGGAAGGTGACGACTGAACCTGCGGCGCCGTTGATGGCGTGAACGAAGAGTCCGTTGCGGCTCGTCGCGGTATCGAGAGCGCGGGCACCGGCACCCAGCGGCGTGCTGCCGAGCAGGCTGATTGTTCCCGTGTTCGAGATCTCGTAAGTGCTCAGAGAGCCGCTGCCCGCATTGCCGACGTACGCCCAGCTGCCCTTCGGCGACACGTCGAGCCAGCAAGCCGCGGTCTGCTGCGTTGGAATCGCGGCCGAAAGAACATTCAGCCCGCCCATATTGTCCAGCGAGTACGAACTGGTCGCACTGCCCAGCGCAGCGCCGCCGAACGCCTCCGAGACGAACAGCCGACCGCGCTCATCGAAGTCGAATCCGAAGGGTGTCGTTCCGGCAGACGGCACGAAGGACACACCGCTGATCGCACCCGCATTATTTACGGTAAAGACGTCGAGCAGATTGGTGTTCTTCTCGGTCACGACCAGCGTGTCGCCCCGGGGCGAGAACTTGATCTGGGCCGGATCGGCGGTTGGTGCGCTCAGTGGAGCCGAGCCACCAGCAATCGGCGAAGCCACCCCGTTCGGCGCAACCACGAATCCCTGGATGCCCGGAGGTGTGATGCCGTCGCCGTCGTTCAGAACATAGAGACGATTGCGGTTCCACGTGACGCTGATTGGGTGAGCACCGCCGCTCGGGAATCGGCTGACGAATTGAGGGTTGGCCTGAGTGTTGCGAAAGAGCGAGACGGTGTTGTCGCCCGCGTTAACGACGGCGATCCATGTCGAGCTGTCGTCCAGGGCAAGTCCGCTCTGGTTGCCCAATCCCGCACCGAGGCCGAGACCCTGGGTCGGGACGGCGGTCAAGCTGTTGATCGTACCGTTGACTTGTCGGGTTAGAACGACGAGCGAATTGCCGGCGGCGGCATTGGTCATGGTGAAGACGCGGCCCTGGCCGTAAGCGGCCGCGATCGAAGCGACGAGAAGCGTGGTGATAGCGATTGATTTCATAGTCTTGTTAACCTCCTGCCCTCTGTCGAGTCGTCTCGATGTCGGGCACGGTGGTTGAAAGACCATGCATTCTGAGTCGGTTCCGAGTTTTTTCGAAGATTCGTGTTCAGACTCTCACGAGTCGGTTATTGGGACCAGGGCAAGCGCTAGCGAGGGCACTCCTTTTGTCCGTCTTCCGGATGGCACACCGCACACCGGTGCTGCATACGCATGTTCACGAAGTGGAAGGTCATCAAGAGCAGGCCGCCGATGACCGCGAGTGCGGTCGTGAACCAGGGAGTGGTGCCATGATCGTGACCCAAAACGAAATGGCTGACGATGACCAGCAGCAGCCCGCCCACATACAGCCCCATCGGAAGGAGCGAGCGGTGCTTGCGGTAGCCCTGCCACACCGCCAACGATCCAATCAGGAGTGCAGAGGCGAGGAAGGCAATGTCGGCTTGCGGACTCCCCAAAAACTCGAGCCCGGCGATGGAGAGGAATCCGAGGGCGACACCGGTCAGCAAGCAGTGGACCGCGCATGCCGCCGAGGCAAACGCGCCAAGCTTATCCAGAAATACCGATCGCCGAGCCGCCATCACCCTATTATACGCCGCCTTATTGCAACTTTGCTTATTTCCGGAGACTTGCACTTGGCAGGTGAATTGCGTTAAGGTGTCATCTAGTAGCCGCTGATCGTGAAGTCTGCGGCGGGGAGAGATCCGGCAGGGATCGCGGGGTTGGGAACTCCATTCGCTGCCGCCATGATCTTGTAGCTCTGGGTGTACGACGTATCGTGGCGAAGCAACCCGTAATTATTGACGCCTGCTCCAGATCGCGCGTCGTCACCGGTCAACTCGTTGAGAGCATTGTAATAGAAGCATGCTCCCACTTTCGGGTGTCGGCATAGAGCCTCGAACGCGGCAGCACGAAAGAGGGCCAGTTCGACCTCGTTACCCCATTTGAAGGCGCTTACTTCCATCCCGGCATTCGTGAAGCTTGTGCCGTGCTCGGTAATCCAAATTGGCTTCTGTAGAATGCTCTCACCGATGGCACCTTTGGACTGCCAGTACGCAATAAAGTCGTCGAGAAGAGAGACGACCCAAGAGCGGTATTCGTCCCACGTGAGAATATGGTTGTACTTTTGTCGGTCCGAGTAGATGTGAAGGTTCAGGATGTCAGCGTTATTGAAGCATGTTGGTGGCGGAGTCATCGCAGCGGGAACAAGGAAGTCAATTTCCGTTGCCCACGGATTTTCCATCGCGTCAGTAAACTTTGTAAAAGACATTGCGGGCGAGAGGTACGTAACCTTCGGGAACGCACGACGAAGGTCCTCAAGAAAGACACTGAGGGAAGCGAGGTACGCTGGCTGGATTTCGCCAGTATCAGCACCAGTGCCCTCTCCTCCAAATGCTCGTCGGCTTGCCTCGTTCGCGATCTCAACATACACGCGGTTCTCTGGCCATTTCAAAACGTTTATGAGGCGATTGAGAATCTGCTGATAGAGGAAAGAAACCGCGGCTTCGTCAACATTGTCCCACTCAAACTTGGTGGCATCATCCTCGGAAATCCAGAGGACATTATCGCCGTGATTGGCGGTTTCGCAAGTGTGAGCAGTAGCTCTAAGCCATGTCTTCGGCATCGATCAATGTGGGCGTCAAAGAACTCCCACTGGGTGTCAGGAACTAGAGTTCCCGGGTCAATCTCACCTAGGAAGTTCACGTCTGGGTTGAATCGTACGAATCCAAATCCTGCGTATTTTGCAACCTCAAAGCTGAGATCCTTCAACGAGCGAGAGACCGCTGAATCGGGCCTTGCCGCCAAGACACCTATCCCGCGATGAGTCATCGACTTCTCCTCCGACGGCATGCCAGGAGACTGAGTCCGACGATACAGGAACATATGGAGACTGGCTCAGGTGTGACAAATGTTAGCTTTGAGTTAGCAATGTAATCGCCAGAATCCCAGTAATAGACAGCATCAGATCCGGGACCAGTTGCTCTGATCAGGGTGTTAGTGGCGGTTTGTCCAAACGGCCACCGGTGTAGCACCATATCGAATGAACCACCCCGAGCAAACAGACCGTTGTCTCGTAGGGCCACCCGAGACAAGGCCATTGACTCGCCTGGAGAAAGAGTAAGGGTTGGGGCTAGGTTCGTGTTTTCGACCTCATATGTCAATCCCCATGGCCGAACAGGTCCAGATAAGGGGCTGACGAACCCTCCTCCGTTCCAAGATTGGGAGGCACCAGGAGACCAACCGGGTCGCCAGGTTAGGTTGGGATTGTCTCGCACATGTTGAAACTGTGGGAATGAGCTCCGCTCACGAACGAGATCGCTCCCAGCCGTTGGTATTGCTGACGATCCGTAAGCTGTAGAGAGCCCGTAACCCACGTGGACGTATGCCCCTCCGAAAGTCACCACACTGCTACCCACGTTCTTGACCACAACATCAACCTCTCCGGTCCAATTCGCGCTGTCGACCAAGATGTTGTGGAGCCGTGAGTTGTCACCTCCGGGTGTCGAGAAGTAGAACTGAACCGGCCCGCCGAATTGGCTCTGAGCCGCAGAGAATTGCGTGAGGAGCAGCGCTCCGGTTAGCAATGTGAATCGCGCGTTCATTTTATGTCTCCTTATGCAAGCCATCGACCATAAAAGCCAAAGTCGATGCGAAACCAGGGCTGTCCACCAAGCACAGGAGTGGCTGGTGAATTGGTGCCTATTGGTGGTGCGGTGCCGTCGTTGTCAAATACGAGGGTGGAATAGTCGTAGTCAGCCCAGGTAGCAGGCGGCAAGGCTGTGTTGAATCGATATCGGTCGCTGCGCCATATCTGAGCCGTATCGGTTGTCCCTAATGTTGAGTAGTCTCGCGGGTAGCGCGCAAAGTACTTGCCTGTAAAGTCGTTGCTGTCGGGCAAGATAAAGAGGTAATACAATCCCGCTGGAATGATCACGCGTCCATAGTTGCTGGGATCGGGTTTAGCCAAGAACTTCCTAACTGAACCGGAAGTCGGTGTTACGTCTATCTTGAACTTGGCTCCATCGAGCAGTTTCCAGGCCTGGGTCGTGTTGCCATAGGGAAACATTTGAAAGAGAGCGAACTTGAACCGAACTGCTCCGGTCGTCCACTCAACTAACGGAACCATAATGCCGTATGCCTCGAAGTCGTGAGGGAAGGTCCACCGCTGGAGCCCTTCTGGCCATCCGTCATCGGGCCATACTGCTCCAGAGTAGTTTAGGGTGAGCAGCGTCGGCACAGACAAGTCAGGACGCGAAGCACCCCACGCAGGGCATTGGGAGTTCAGGTACTCGTCAACTACTGCTGAAGACAGCGGCATTCGGCAGTAGAAGTTCTCAGCGTCAGAGAATGGTTTTTCCCAAAGCGACCCGCGCGGGTCACGTATGCGTGCGGGATAGCTGTCGAGTCCGCAGACCTGAATCCCCGGAGCAAGAACGCTTGACTGGGTAAACAGGACCGGTTCACTCATCGCGGTCCCCAAGCAGCCGAGAACAAGAAATCCCAGCATCTACATTGGTCGAGAAGGTCCGGGGGGGGGGGCAATCCGACTCATGATCTTATAGTATCACAATAGTTGGCGTTTCCCTGCAAAGGTTTGTCAAGCTTTCGCGATAACTCCTCTTGACTTCGAGATGCGCCAAACTCAAGGCATGCCAACCCTCCGAATCACCCTCGCCCACGGCGCTCTACCCCCCGAATACGCCTCGCCAGGCGCCGCTGGGATGGACTTGCGATCGGTCGAATCATTCGAACTCCAACCCAAGGAACGCAAGCTAGCGCGGACGGGATTGCGGATCGCGGTCCCCGAAGGATACGAGGCGCAGATCCGGCCTCGCAGCGGACTCGCGCTGAAGCACGGACTCTCGATGGTGAACACACCGGGCACGATCGACTGCGATTATCGCGGGGAAGTGGGGGTTATCCTGATCAATTTGGGCCAGGAAGTCGTCAAAATCTTAGCAGGCGACCGGATTGCGCAGCTCGTGATCTGCCCCGTAGCCCGCGCCGAAATCACAGTGGTCGAGGACTTGGATGACACCGAACGAGGAGAGGGGGGCTTTGGAAGTACCGGACGCACATAAGGCCGGGCAGGATCTCTGTCCGAAGTGCTTTGAAATGGTCGCGGTCAATGGGCCGGGATGCATGGACCCTGACTGCCCGATGGCGGACGATCTTGAGGCGGGGCCCGACTCGACCGTCTATCCCGAACTCGCCAAGGCCAACCTCTACCGCATGCGCGGCGAATACAAACTCGCGCGTGACACCTGCCTCAGCCTTCTGAAGCGCTATCCAAACAACGCCGACGCGCACACCTTGCTGGGTGATATCGAGGCCGAAGAAGGCGATTTCGTTCACGCGGCCGAATGGTACGAAATGGCGCTCGACCTCAAGCCCGAAGCGGAGATGCCCCGAGCCAAGCTGGATGCACTCAAGAAACGCATGAAGGAACACGAGGTCGCGACGACCGCCGAGCAGCTTGGCCTGCCGACCTCGCGCCCCCGCGCAATGATCTTCGCCGGTGTGATCGTAGTCCTCATCATTCTCGTTGGTGCGGTGGCCTTCGCCCTCGGTGACCGCCTCCGCGCCCGCCGTGAACCTGCACCGGCTGCGGTCACGACACCGATCGAGTTCGCCGCCGAAGCAACCGCGCCGACGAAGACCGTGGACACGCCCGCAGCAGAGAGGACCGATCCCGTGGAGCCCAAAGCCCGCGAAACCGAGTCGACGCCGCCCGTGGTGACCGGCCCGGTCGAAGACCTGGACCTCCAGCGGCGACTCTCGGCTCAGTGTGTTGAGGGCTCCCGAATCCTGTTTGCCAGTGAAGATCCGCGGGACAAGACTTTGACCCTTACGGCGACCGCAGGCAATGCCGGGGAAGACGACCGCGAAATCGCCGCCCTCCTCGGGGTTTCCGCGCTGGAACAAGCGACTGGGGCTCCGCGAGTAGTGGTGCGGCTGATGCACGGCAACGAACTCGCGTTCATGGCCGATGTCACCCGCGAAACGATGACAGCGGCTCGAGGTCAGATCGGTGAACTGGGGATCGGCAAGCACGACCGCGAGGCTCTCATCGCCGTGTTGACCAACGTCTGGCCCCAGTAAGGCGGCTTGAAGCAACCACCGGTGCAAAATCCGGTTCGCATCTCGTTTTTCGGGTGCAGTTTCCCGGCATTCTGCGTAGTCTCTCCCGGTGATTGGTACCGAGCACGAATTGACGGGTCAGGGGACGAATGGCGACCGCGGTCTACCCTTCGTCGATCTTGCGGAACTGAAGCCCGATCCTCTGGCCATCGACCTCGTCCCGGGCGATTACGCCCTCAAGTACCAAATCCTCCCCTTCGCCCTCGATGGCGAGATCCTCATCTGTGCAATTGCCTCGATCGACTCACTCGGTGCCCTCGACGATCTCGGCATCTTGATCGATCGGCCCGTCAAACCGGTGCTCGCCGAACCTGGCTTGATTCGCAATCGGATTGAAGAGCGGTTCCTTGAGGACATCCTCTCACAGATTCCGACCGATGACGGTGGCGCGACGGAGATCGACGACAGCACCGACCTCGCCGACCTCCAGAAGATGGCCGGCGAGACGGCGGTGGTACAGATGGTCAATCTGTTTTTCGCCCAGGCTGTCCGCGACGGAGCAAGTGACATCCATATCGAGCCGTACGAGCGCGATGTCAAGATCCGGTATCGCATCGACGGCCTCCTTCGCGACATGATGCGGCCCCCCAAGCGCATGCACGCGGCGCTGATTTCGCGCCTAAAGATCCTGGGCGAGATGAACATCGCCGAGCGGAGGCTTCCCCAAGACGGGCGTATCAAGCTGACGATCGCGGGGCGAGCGGTCGATGTCCGCGTTTCGATCGTGCCCACCGTCTACGGCGAGCGCGCGGTCATGCGAATTCTCGACAAGACGACTGCTCTCATGGGTCTCGACGAACTGGGCATGTTCCCCGATACCCAAGAGCGGTTCCGCAAGCTCATTCGGATACCCTACGGCATCATCCTCGTCACAGGCCCGACCGGTTCGGGTAAGTCGACCACCCTTTATGCTTCCCTGCAGGAGATTTGGTCGCCGACCACGAACATCCTCACGATCGAAGATCCGGTCGAGTATCAGGTGCCGGGAATTGGGCAAGTCCAGGTTCGGCCAGGCATCGGCTTGACCTTCGCAAGCGGTCTTCGGTCCTTCTTGAGGCAAGACCCCGATATCATCATGGTCGGCGAAATCCGTGACCACGAAACCGCCGAAATCGCGATTCACGCGGCCCTGACCGGCCACCTCGTTTTCAGCACTCTCCACACTAACGACGCACCGGGCGCGATCACACGCCTGCTCGACATGGGAGTCGAACCGTTCCTCGCCGCGTCGTCGCTCGTCGGTGTCGTCGCTCAGAGACTTTTGCGCCGCAACTGCCCGAACTGCTCCCAGCCAACCGAGTACGACGAGGATGCGCTCAGGGCGATCGGCGTGACGAACGAAGAGGTCAAGACGGCCAACTTCATGGCGGGGAAAGGCTGCGATAAGTGCGGCGGATCGGGATATAAGGGTCGGCAGGGCGTTTACGAGCTTCTGGTCTTGGATGAGCATATTCGCCATATGACGGTGGAGCGCATGTCGGCGGGCGCGATCAAGCAATACGGCCTTGAGCACTGCAATCTGCGCACGCTTATTGGCGACGGCAAACTCAATGTCCTGGCCGGACGCACGACGCCGCAAGAGGTCCTTCGCGTCTGCCAGCGGGAGGATGTTTAAGGCGTGACGACCTTCGCCTACGTCGCCCTCGAAGCCTCCGGTCGCAAGCGGACCGGGTTTGTAGAGGCGGCTGACAAGGACCAGGCGATTCAGAAGATCACTTCTGAAGGTCGGTTCGTTGTCGAAATTCGACAAGAGGCTTCGCCAGCCAAAGCGCATGCACCCGGTCGGTCACAGCGAGTCAATAAGTCCGATGTGGCCCTGTTTACGCGACGACTTTCCGACCTCGCGGCTGCTGGACTTCCTTTGGACCGTGCCCTGCAGGTCGTCGCGGAGCAATCCGAAAGCGGCAAGCTAGCCGAGATTGCGGAAGAGACTTTGGCCGACGTGCGGTCTGGCTTGAGCGTCTCCCAAGCTCTCGCCAAGCACCCCAAGGTGTTCGGCGAGGTTTACACCCAGACGCTTCGGGCTGGTGAAGCCAGCGGGCAATTCGCGGAAGTGACCTCGCGACTCGCCGACTTTCAGGAGAAGGAAGTCGCCCGTCGCAGCCAGATCGTCTCGGCACTGATTTATCCGGGCGTCTTGACGGGAACGGCATTTTTCGTCGTGATCTTCCTGTTGACCTTCGTGGTACCCCGTTTGTCGGGCGTGTTTCGCGATCTGGGTGACGAGCTCCCGATGACGACAGCGATTCTGCTCGCGTCCACGAACTTCATGACCCAGAACTACATCCTCATCCTCGCCGCGATTGTGGGGCTTGTTGTTTTTTATCGCGTCTGGTCGGCAACGGAAGCGGGGGCCCTGACGCGGGACCGCTTAATCATGAAGATTCCGCTGGTCGGCAAGGTCGTGGGCAAGGCGGTGGTCTCGAGGTTTGCTCGCGTGCTCGGGACCCTGGTTTACGGCGGAGTTCCGATTTTGGAGGCGCTTCAAATCGCCGGAATGTCCGCGGGCAACCGGGTATTCCAGACGAACTCGGTTCGTGTCGCGAACGACGTTCGGGAAGGGCGGCCTATCGCAGAAGCGATGCGTGATGCGGACGGGTTTCCTCCCGTACTCGTGCACATGGTGGCGATTGGCGAGGAGACGGGCGACCTACCCAAGATGCTGGGGCGCGTCTCCGACAGTTTGGATTTCGAGGTCGACAACGGCATGCGCCGGTTGACCGCGCTGGTTGAGCCGGTGATCGTGCTCTCCATGGGTGTATTCGTTGGTTTCGTCGTGCTTTCCGTTCTGCTGCCGATATTCCAGGCTCAGAACTTGGTGAAGTGATCGTGGTTAAGAGGTGTGGTAAGGGAATGCCAAAAAGAAACATCGTTCAGAGGAGTCGGGGCTTTACGCTCATCGAACTGCTCGTCGTCATCCTGATTCTCGCGATTCTCGCGGCGCTGATCGTGCCGCGAGTTATCAACCGAACCGGTGACGCGAAGCGCGCCAAGGCGGCTTCCGACATCGCCGTCTTGACATCGGCGCTCAACCAGTTTCGGCTCGACTGCGACCGCTTCCCGAGTACGGAGGAAGGTCTGGATGCCCTTCGCGTTCAGCCCGGCGACGTTCGCGGCTGGCGCGGACCTTATCTGGAGCGCGCGCTTCCGCCTGATCCTTGGGGCAACGCCTATGTCTATGAGTACCCAGGCGCGGGCGGTGACGACACCTTCGTGATCGTCTCCTACGGTGCCGACGGTGCTCCCGGCGGCGAAGGGGATTCCGCCGATATTGGAGTCGAGGAAATCCAGGAGTAAATGCTCCGCCGCGCCTTCACGCTCATCGAGATGCTTGCCGTGATCCTGGTTGTCGCCATGATCGCGGCCATCGCCATGCCCAATTTGGCCTCGATGGTGAAGTCCGGTCGTCAGCGCAACTTCCTCCAGAGTCTCGAGCGCATGACCGTGGACGCACAGCAAAGCGCGATGTCAACTCGATCCACGGTGACGCTTTCGGTTCAAAACGGGAGCTTGGTGGCAGAGACGGGTACCACGAACACGACGGATGGGCGCCCAGTGGCGCGCCTCGAAGCCGTCGAAGGAATCTCGATCGACAAGTATCGTCTGGGGACGGAGGAGGTCGGCGATGGAGATTGGCAGGTTAAGTTCTATGCCGACGGAACATCGGATTCGGCCGGATTGGAACTTACCGACGCCTCCGGCGCGCAATGGAGTTTCCTGATCGATCCGAAGAAGGGTCGAGGCCATCTTGGACAAGGCGAACTGCCCGTCGACAGCGGTGACAAGTGGCCCGCGGGGGACTATGTTGCCCGGTAACCCCCCCGTACCGCTGGCAACCTGCCGGCGAACCAATGAAGTACCGCTGGCGTCCCGCCGGCAAGAGCCTCTCATTGACCACGAGGCTACTGGTTCGAGCGTCAATCTGCAAGTCAACTCCGAACCCCCTATGCCTCCATCCTCCCACAGATGGAGGCTCCGCAAACGTCTTGATTCTCACCTCGCGGGGGACCCAGCTTCCTCTCCAAGGCCGGCGAGCGCGGGCGGGACGGCCGCGCCACGGGGGAGGAAGGGGTTCACCCTCATCGAAGCCCTCGTCGCAGTCGTCCTTGCGGGAGTGGGGGTGGCGGGTTCGATCCAGGGGATCGCGGCGCTGACCAAGGCGCAGGCCAAGTCGCAAGAAAAGGAAGTCATGGTGCGACTGGCCCAGGCGAAGTTCGACGAACTCATCGCCACCGGTGAAGCCACCAATATTGGCGGCACCTTCGATGACTGGGGTGACCCACGATACACCTGGGAGGCTGTGGTCGACACGACGGGCCAAGAGAGCCTCAGCCAACTTACGGTCACCATCAAGTCTTCTGCCGATGGCGGAAACGTCGAGCAGTCGATCAGCGGCCTAGTCTACGAAGCCCCCATATCGACAGGAGCCACGCAATGAAGCGACGCGGCCTGACGCTTCTCGAATTGCTCACAGCCCTTGCCATCGCGGGGCTGCTGGTGACCGCGCTCGCCACCGCATTCAGCTCGACGGTTCGCTACCAACTCCGCGCGCCGGAATCGCGACGCACCCACCTCGCGAGCATCGGCTTCGAGGACCGGATGCGCGCCCTTCTGCGACAGGCCTTCGTGGACGAGAGCGAAGACAGCGTCGACACCTACTTCATCGGCCGGGTTGACGAAGGCGGAGGCGGCATAGGGAGCGAAGCCGGGGCCACGGAACTCATTTTCACCTCACTCGGAGCCCGCCCGTCCGGGTTCGCGTTGGACATCAACGACGATTCGACCTTCGAGGACCGAAACGAGCGATGGGGGCCGACCGGGGGACTGACTGAGGTCCGACTCGGCACCAGCCCCATCGGCGATAGCGGCACGCGTGAAGGGCTCTTTATCCGTGAGCAGATTCCCCCTGATGAGGATATCGACCAGGGCGGTTTCGAGTCCGTCTTCGATGACCGTTTAGCCTCAGCGAGCTACGAATTCTGGGACGGTGAGGATTGGCTGACGGAGTGGGACACGCGCAACGGCACCCGCCGCATTCCAGCCGCGATCCGAGTGTCCTACGTCCTCGCTGGGGATGACGAAGAGCAGAAGCAGTTTGTCGTCCGCCTCGATGATAGCGACGTGACGACCGCCAACCCTGCTTCGGCGACAACCCAAGGCACGGTGGTTCCATGAGGCGACGGCAACGCGGCGGTGTGATGATCCTGACGATCGTCGTGCTCGCGGCTGTCATGGCTGTCCTCGCCGCCGCGCTGGCCACCGAGAACACCGAGTTCCGAGCTGCCGCGCGCCGAATCGACCGGCTCAAGGCCCGCGTAGCCGCCGAATCGGGGATCCAATATGCCCTCGCTGCCCTCCAGACTGAGATCACGGCGCCAGTCATGCAGACCGACGCCTGGTTCACGCTCGGCAACAACGCGGACGAGCGGTTTACCGTCGGGTCGACGTCCTTCCGCATGCAAGTCGTCGATGCTGCCTCACTCATCAGCCTGAATACCGCGACCGAGACCCAGCTTCAGAACCTCGGCTTGACCACCGAGCAGGTCGATTCCCTCCTCGACTGGCGCGAGGAAGGCCAAACGCCACGAGCAGAAGGGGGCAAGGACGACTATTACGCCACGCTCGCGAACCCCTACATCGCCAAGTTGCGACGTCTGGACTCGCTGGACGAACTGCTCCTGATCAAGGGCTTCACTGCGCAATCCCTGCTTCAGAACCCCGAGGAATCCAGCAGCACCGGCGCAGTCGCCCGGCCACTGTACGTGCTCGCCACCGTGGACTCGTTCTCGCCGAACTCGGGTGCAAACGGGCAGGCCAAACAGAACATCAACGCCGCCAATCAGCAGCAGCTGACCCAAGCGGGCATCCCTCAACAGCTTGCCGCCGCGATCATCGCCCAGCGGCAGGGGGGCACGTTCACCACGATGGGCGACGTGCTTCGCGTGCCCGGCATGACCAATGAGGCCGTCACCGCGATCCTTGACAATTTCGCCATCAACACCGAGACTCGGGAGGAAGGAAAGATCAACGTCAATACTGCGACCGAGGATGTGCTCCTCTCGCTGCCCGAAATGACACCGGATGTCGTTCAGGCGATTCTCTCGCGCCAGGCAGCCGGAATGCAAAGCCTCGGCGAACTGCTCCAAGTCCCCGGGATTACCGTGCAGAGTCTCGCCGGATTCGTGGACCGAGTCGCCATCGGGTCGGACACCTTCTTGGTTCGAGTCGAAGGTACATCAGGCTCCGCTCGCTACCCGCTCGAGGCCGTGATTCGACTCACCGGGACTTCGGCGAAGGTCGTCAAAGTCCTCGATCCGCCGCTTGACGACATGCGCGAACTCTGGGGGTGGGCCGAAGACACCACCACTGAAACGGCATTGGGAGAGGATCGATGAAGGCCCGCGACCTGACCGGACTGCCGATCATCGAGTGGTCGCCGACGACGGTGCGCTGCTGGCTTCCCGGAAGCAACAAGGTGGTCGAGGCGCAGTCACTGGAAGCCCTCAAGCCCCACTTGGGAGGTGCGAATGAGGTCATTGTCGCGCTGTCGCGCCGAACCTCATTCGTCCGAACCACGAGGCTTCCGGACGCCGCCAAGTCCGAGGTTGCCAAGATTCTCGAACTCCAGATCGGAGGCTTGTTCCCCATCGCGGCGAACGAGGTGTCGTTCGACTTCGCTTTGACGGGAGACAAGAACGCCGAGGGACGGCTCGCGGTCGTCGGAGCGGTCAAGAGCTCGACGCTGGAAGCCCTCAAGTCTGAACTTTCGGCGCAGGGAATCCAATCCGCCGCTATTGTCCCTGCTGCGCTCGGTTCGGTAATGCTGGCGCGATCGCTGGGCAAGCCAGAATGCGCGGTCGTCGAAGAATGCCCCGAAGGGCTCGCCATCGACATCATTTCGGAGGGCGAGCTTCGTGTCTCCCGCGTGGTCCCAATGCCAGCGCCAGACATGATTGACGGTGAGGTTTGCAGAAGCTTCGCGGTGGCCAAACTCCCCCTCTCCCCGATGAATGGCGGGGAGAGGGGGCGGGGGGGTGAGGGCCCGATCACCATCGCCGCAGGCGGATTGGCTTATCCCGAGGCAGACTTGTCGGTCGGAACGCCGTCGCTCGCCGGACTCTCAAGCGGAACGCCAGCGCTTAACCTCGAACTGCGCGACATCGTCGAGAAGCGCGAGAAGCAGCGGCATGGACGAACTCAGCGCGTCGCCTTGCTGCTGTGGGTCGCCGCACTCTTGCTCGGCGCGGTCCTATGGGATCAGCGCAGCACCGAAGCGGCAGTGATCTCGAAGGGCGATGCTCGCTGGCGCAAGCGCCTCGGCACGCTCACGACAACGAAGAACCAAGCCCAAGCCAAGTTGACCTCCATCCAAGGCATGAACACGGCACTCGACTTAGGATTCGAGCCCAGCCAGCGGATGTCCGATGTGGTGCGGGTGGTGTCGAGCCTCGCTCCTGAAGGCCTCTGGCTGACTGGCGTGACGCTCGAGCGAGGCAAGCCACTCATGTTAAGGGGCACGGCGATGAACAACGAAGCCGTAACCCGCTACCTTGAGGCGCTTTCCGGTCAGAGCCGGTTCAGGGACGTCAAGCTGGTTTTCGCCAACAACGGCCAGATCGAGAAAACAAACATCGTGCAGTTCTCGCTGACCGCGATCGTGGTCGGCAATCTTCCGCTCGACTCGGAGGTGCTGAAGAAATGACGGATCGAGCGTGGAATGGCGTGGGAATCGCGGCTGTCATCGTGGCGGGGCTGATGCTCGTGTACTACCTGTTGACCCCGGTTCAGGCCAAGGGCAAGGCGGTGCAGACCAAGGCCAACGAAGAGCGCAAGCTGACTTCGGACATCAACCGAATTCGCGACGACATCACGCGGCTTAGGACCGAAAACGATGCTCGCCTGTGGACGCAATCACCCGATCAGGTTGCAGCGTCGGCGATGGCAAGGGTGACGACCCTTGCCGCATCCAAAGGGCTCAAGGTCATCGCGTTCAGGCCGCAACGGGCGGTCGAAGATGGCTCGGTGACCCGATATCCTTACCTGGTCTCACTGGAAGGCGCCTATCCCAACGTGGTCGCCTTCGTGAACTTAATGGAAACTCCATCCGGCAAATTGTGCGTAAACCAAGTACAGATCGCGGCAAGTGATGGGGCATCCGACAAGGTCTCGGCCAGTGTCGGATTGGTCGCTTATCGCGAGTTGGAAGTAGCAAAGAAATGAGTCTTCTCAAAAAACCGATTTTCTGGATTGCAGTCGTTGGCCTGAGCGGGGCCGCTTGGGTGGCCACCAGCCCCGAAGACACGGGGAAGAAGGCCGTCCCGAAAGTCGCCAAGCGCTCGACCAAGAAGAAAGTCGACGTAAAGTTCACCCGAGAGGACTTCGAGGCCAAATTCGCGCCGGTCAAGTCAGACCTGAAGAATGTCTTTGTTCCCGTGATCGCGAAAACTTCTGGACTCGGTGGTGCTGACGGCCTCGCCAATGTGATTCCCGCTGAGTTCGCGGGCGGCGATGGAAGCTGGACCTACACGGGGAACGCCGAAGTCGATGGCGTGCCGACGGCTCTCCTTGAGAACCGAGCCAGTGGCGACGGTGTGTTCCTGCGGGCCGGTGAACGATGGAAGAGCGCGGTCGTCGTTTCCATTGGGCCCAATAATGTCGTCATGAAAGGTCCAAGCGGAACGAAGACGTTTGCGCTCGTCGATAACGAGCGACCCAAGGCACTCGCGGGTGGTTTCGCACCGGTTCGCGTCAATCCCGGACCCGAAATCCGCGGCCAGATCGGTCGCGGCCAACCCGGAACCGCCATCCAGTTTCCCAACGATCCCGCTCCCGGGGCGATCATGATGACGCCCTCTGACGAAGACCCGCAGCCGGTCTTCATCGCGCCTCCCGAGGTTCAACAATGAAGACGAAATTTATCCTTCTCGCTCTCGCTACGTTGATTCCGCTCTCGGTGTGCGCTCAGTTTGACTTCGGAAGCGGAGGAGGAGGTCGCAGCACCAGTCAGGCGTCTTCGGCCCCTTGGAAATCCTTTAAGATGCCTAACAAGACCTTGAAGCTGGATTTCCGCAATGCGAATCTCGATCTGGTTTTGGCGCTGTTTACGAAGACATCCGGCATCACGATCGTCAAGGATCCCAACCTCACGCAGCCGATTACGCTGACCACGGCCAAGGCCGTCCCACTTAACGAAGCTTTCGAAGTACTCAATGCGGCACTGTCTCTCCGCAATGCCGAAATGAGAAAGGAAGGCAATATCCTCGTCATCCGTGCCCGACAACAGCGCGGTGGTGGAAGTGGCGGAAGCGGGATGAGTTTCGACCCCAGCATGTTCCAGGGGATGACTTCCGGCAATATCGATCTGGCTGTATACCAGATCAAATTCGCCAATGCCAGCCAAGTGGCACGGGTGATCAACGACGTTTTTGCGCAAGCCAATAATCCATTTGCTGGGCTGATGGGTGGCGGCAACTTCCAGATTGGCGGACGCGGTGGGAATAACCAGCGCGGCGGCGGGCGATTCGGAGGCATGGCGAGCGGACAAACCGTCAGAGCTTCGTCGGATGACTACAGCAACACCGTCATCGTCAATGCGCCGAGGAATCTGCAAGGACAGATCGAAGACCTCATCGGTGAAATTGATAAGCAAACGGAAGATCCGCTCAAGAGCAAAGTCTATAAACTGGAGTTTGCCGATGCCGACGATCTCCAGCCGGTGATCCAAAACGTGCTGCAAACCAATGCCCCGCGTGGGCGTGGCGGAGCGTCAACGAACCAGCCGATTGATCGGCAATTCAGCTTCTTCCCCTTCGGAGGTGGTGGTCAGAATAGAAACCAGCAGGGCCAAGGTTCGGCCGTGGCTGAAAATCGAACGAATTCTCTGATCGTTACGACGACGGAGCAGAACCAAGGCTTAGTCGAACAAGTTATTAAGGAGCTCGATACCGAAGTCAAGGTCGAGAGCACGACGTTTGTGTTCCCGCTCGCGAACGCACGAGCGGACAACGTGTCTACTTTGCTTCGGCAGGCCTTCGGTACGCGACAAGGAACGGGTTCAGGTTTGGGCGGAAATGCGGGCAACCAAAATCGCAACCAAAACCAGAACCAGAATCGGAATAATCAAAATCGAAACAACCAGAACCGACAGAATGGCGGTTTGCAACTAAATCAACCTGACCTCAATGAGATCATTCTCGCGCTTTCAGATCCCACCGCGAGTGCTGGCGATCTACAAACAGATGTAAGCGTTGATGGCGGTACCATCGCTCAATTCTTTGGTCAATTCCAACAGAATCAGAACCAGAACCGAAGGCAGAATCAGCCGGCCGTCGGACGCGATGCACAGGGCAGGTTGGTTCAGGTCCAAGACTTGACCAACCAGATCACGGTTATCCCCGACCAGAACACCAACAGCATCATCGTGGTGGGATCGCCGGAGAATGCTGAAATCGTCAAGCAGTTGCTTTCACAACTCGACAAGATCCCCGAGCAGGTGATGATCGAGACGATCATCGTTGAGGCGTCGCTTGATGCAAGCACCAAGCTTGGTGTTGAGTGGAACTTCACCCAAGAAAAGGCCTTCGGCAGCACCGGAGTAACCGGCAATGCCACCCAGGATCTGGGACTCAAGGGTGCAAACAATGTCCTTCCGCAAGGTTTCCGCTATACAATCGGAGGAGGCAACCTTTCAGCTCTCGTGAATGCGTTGCAGACGGACACGAAGTTCAACGTGCTTTCCACGCCGCGGATCTTCACGAGCAATAACGTTCAAGCGCAGATCAACATCAGCCAGCGAGTTCCGTTTGTGGTCAGCCAGCGCACAGACGCCAATGGCAACATCACGTACAACTACGATTTCGAAGATGTCGGCATCGTCCTAACCGTTACACCCCGAATCACCGCCAACGGCTATGTGACGATGGATGTCAGCCAAACCGCGAACGATCTTCAAGGCTTCACGAGCTTCAATGCACCCATCGTTAACCAACGACAGGCCGACACCTCAGTCGCGGTTCGCGACGGAGAAACCATCATTCTTGGTGGCATCATTCGGAATACGGTAAGCACAACCGTTAAGAAGATTCCGCTCCTTGGAGACATTCCCCTCTTGGGCAATCTCTTTAAGTCGACCGACAAAACGAATCAGAAAACAGAGCTCATGGTCTTCTTGACTCCAAGGGTCGTGCGCAATCCGGACGAGGCATCCAAGCTCACAGACGAAGAGCGCGCAAAGCTAAGCAAGCCGACCCAAACGCAACTTGATAAAGCTGGCGTCAAACCTCCGCCCCTATCGGATGCGCCGCGCAAGAAAGGCTGATCAAAGTGCTCAAGTTCTTCGTCGTCGTACCCTTGTTTTCTGGTCTTGGGGCTTTCATGCTCCAAGACCAAAAGCAACCCGACCTCAGAAATTACCGTAAATGGCATAAGGTCAATGCGGGGCCGGTTCGAATGGCCGACCGTATCGCCGCCATGTGCGCCGCGCCTCAACCGGCGATCATCGATAGTCCGCACGGGCCGAAGTTTATTAACGTCTATGTCAATCGGTCTGGCCAAAAGGCGATGATGGACTATTCCACAAAGGCCTACCCAGTAGGGACGGTGATTGTCAAAGAGAAGCTTCCAAGAATTGATAGCAAGAAGCCAGAGTTGATGACGGTTATGGTTAAACGCAAGAAAGGCTCTGCGCCCAGCGACGGGGATTGGGAGTTTCTCGTGACCGACTCGGACGGGAAGACAACTGCGCGAGGCAAGGAGACCAAGCACTGCGGAACTTGCCACCGGGCCCAAATCGACCAAGGCTACGTTTTTCGAACCTACCTTGGCATGGCGACGTTGAAACGTTCAAGATAGAGGCATGCTGCTCGCCGCGTGTCTCTTCTCGTCGATCCTGACTTCCCAACCTGTCACCGACTACAAAGTTGAAGGCATTCGGGTGAAGCTCTATTACGAGTCTCTCGCCAAGTTCTCCCGCGATGTGCTGGCAAACCCACCAATGGTGCTCTTCAATGTCGTCATCGGTGCTGGCGACGCGGAAGCTCCGAGTGACTCATTTCTCATTGAAGTCGACGTGTCCGGACCCAAGAAGCAGCACCTTGCCCCGTCCTCCCGAAAGTTGACGATCACCGTGACACAAGGCAAGAAGACGCTCGCGAAGCGCACGTCCTTCTTTCCGCTCATGGAGGACAACGGCCGACTGTCCATGCCGCTGATGGTCTACAGTATGCCCTCCGATCCGGTCCGGATCACCGCAACAATCTCAGGCCAGAAGAAACCGTCAAGCCGGAGCGTTGTCGTTCCCTTCCACGGCGGTGAGTGAGACCGCCTGTCGTCGCTCGCGAACAACTTCTTGAAGCCCGAGTAGCAAAGTCAGCAGCACAGGCCCTGCCATGATCCCAATTGGCCCCAGGGCAAGTACGCCTCCAAGAAGGCTAAAGAAAATCGCCATCGGATGAAGCGGTACGCGAGCACCGATGAAGAACGGGCGCAGGAAGTTGTCGATCTGGCTGATGATCCCGAAGCCAACGATGAGCACGGCAGCACCGGCGATCGGCTTGCCCTGAGCCAGCAGAGACAGCCCAACCGGAACGTAAATGACGGGCGCACCGAGCAAGGGAATCACGCAAAGAACGGTCGTCGCAAGCGCCAATAGTAGCGGCGAAGGGGCACCGGCGAAGGCATAGGTCACCCCGGCGATCGTGCCTTGGATGAGCGCGACCAAGACCACGCCGACAAACACAGCCCGAATCGTATCGGCCATTCGCTGAAGCAAAGCCGTTGCCTTCTCGCGCGGCAATGGAATGAGGTCGAGCGAGGGTTCGAGCAGGCGGGGCCCATCGCGCAACATGAAGAACATCGTCAGAAGTGACACGATCAGGGTGAACGCGCCAAATCCAATGCTGTAGGCGATCTTTCCGATGGGGCCGGAAAGCTGCTTTCCCAAGTTGTTGCCGTTGTCGCGGAACCAGTCGCTGACCTTGAAGGAGCTCCCAAAGCGCTGAATGATCGGATCGGCGAACTCATCGACGCGCTTGAGGAGGCTTCCCGACTCAAGGCCGGATTGGCCAACCGGTGCCGAACTTTGGATCTCACTCAACGCCCCCGCCACCTGGACGCCAACCATCAATCCGATGAGAGCCAACGGCAAGACAATCATCGCAATTGTCGCGCCCACCGTTACGCCTGCGCTCAAGCTGTCGTTCCAGCGCTTCCGGAGCCGCTGGTAGAGCGGTGCCATGAGGACCGTGAACACCACCGCCCACATGATTGCTGGGAAGAACGGGGCGACGAGCATCGCTGCCCCCACGACGGTGAGAACGGCGACGGCCCCAAACGCGAGGTTTCGGTACTTCGAGTCGAAATCTCTTTCGAGCATGGTTGCAGAGGTTACCGAAGCAAGGAGGTTTTGGTTGCTAATCGAAGAGCGGAGTGCACTTTTCGTGACGCGGGCCGTTCTCGTCGCAGACCGCGAAATTGGGGCTTCCGAACATCGAGACGCCCGCATAACGACCCTTGGCGTCGAGCACGTAGAACTGGAGTCCGAACTTCGGCTGCCCCTTCTCGTTCAAAAGACGCTTCTCGACCGTATTCGAGACCACACGCCGCAATGCTTCCAGTCCGGCGTCCTTCGGATGCTTGCCCCGTCGAAGCTCCTCGACGACCAGGTATGAACTCAGGTTGTATAGATTGGCCTCGCCGCGTCCTGTCGAGCCCGCTGCGCCGACCTGGCCATCGACGTACAACCCCGCACCCAGGATCGGCGAGTCGCCAACCCGACCCGGAATCTTGAAGGCGAGGCCGCTGGTGGTGGTGACGCCGGCAAGCCGGCCCTGAGCATCCATCCCGTTGCAGTTGATCGTGCCCCAGTAGTGGTGCGGATCGATGAGGCCCTCACGAATCATCGCCATCGCAGCGCCGTCTCGTTTGGCGGGATCGAGATAATGCTCGGGATCGATCCGGCGCTTCCAGTCCAGCCAGATCCGCCGCGAGGTCTCGGTGTTGAGGTCGGCCTCAATCGCAAAACCCATGTTCCGCGCAAACTCCTGTGCACCCTTGCCGATGAGCAGGTGGTGATCGGTAGTGGAGGCAACGAGTTTGGCCACCTGGCTCGGCGTCCGCACGCCCTCCAAGCACGCCACACCGCCCGCCCACCGCTTCGCCCCGTGCATGCAGCAGCTATCCAGCTGAACTACCCCGTCTGCGTTCGGAATTCCACCGTAGCCCACCGAGGTATCGGCGGGATCGAGTTCGACGATGTTGACCCCAGCGACCAGCGCATCGAGCACGTCTTCACCTTTTGTCAGGCCATCGAAGGCCCGGGCGATGCAAGTGTGCTTGCCTCCGTTCTTGACCGTGTTGCCATTCCCGCTGGCGATGACAAGGGGTCTTGCAGCGACTTTGACCCAGATTTCGGGGAACGCAGAGGCGGCGGGTGAGAGGGCGAGAGCAGCTGAGGAAGCAAGCAGTTCGCGGCGCGTGAGCGACTTGGCCATGACGCCCAGTCTATCACCGGCTAATCATCCCTGAGGGTCACCTGGTAAGAAATCACCCGCTGGTTGTTGAGGGACAGCTGGATTTGAACTCTCGACTCTCTGCCGAAATTCGGGTGACGATAGGGACTCGTTAAGAGGATTGAGCCTGGATCCTCGATGACCTTATACTCGCCAATCACGGGCTGTGTTGCCAAAATGCGCTTGGCTTCACGCGAAGACTTACCCAAGACTTGAGCCGCCGATCGATGCGCGTTCTCAAGTTCGAGACTGGCAAAGTGTTGGCTTGTGCAAGACGGGCGTGTTAATCCGGCGATCGCGGTAATCAAGAATCCGATGCACATCGGCAAACCATATTTCCAGAACCGGTTACGGCCGGAGCGATGACGGTCCGGAGGCTGAACGTCCATACCAATGAAAACCTACGGCAGGTGAGTCGACCGGGATGCAGTGGTAACCAGCTAATTCGGGAGTCCGCCACGCTTTTTGTACTTGGCTTTATACTTCTCGATCTCAGCACGGGAGTCTTTAACAATTTGGTCCCACGATTTGTACTGACTAGTCTCGGGGTCCACCGAACCCCTGATTCCCATGGCTTTGATTTTGGGAATGTAAGATTCCACGATTTTTTGGGAGAGCTCCATTTCCTCGAAAATGTACCGATTGGGGCCATTCGCCTTCGCATTTCCAATGGCAAAGATGATCTGAGCGAACCCAACGGATGCCTTGTAGACGCCACCTTCCTTGATCGTCGGGGTTTCGAACACGTATTGCCGAGTGTTGACCACTTTCGTTCGTTCGCCGCCTTTGGGATCAAAGACAATCGTAAGTTTGCAGTCGGGAGAATTCAAGTTGACCCTATTGCCAGCTCCGTTGATCATCATGCTTGGTCCCTCATACCAGGGTTTGACAAACGTTTTCAGGAACTTCTCGCATGAATCCGGCGTGACTCCCTTACGTTCAGCGGACCGGAGAACGCTTAACAGGAGTCGGCCGTCTTGGAGTCGCATAGCGCGATCGAATGCCGACTTGACTTCTGCTTCCGTTAACGGCTTCTGGCCCTCCGAAGTCGATGCCAGGACGGCTAGGCTGATAAGCAACAAAGTGCGCACTTTCATATTATGCCTTGGCTTGAGAAGAGAGCAGCATGGAATTCGAGTTTTGGCCAAAAAATACGCCGCAGAACATTAGGACACTTCCAAGACCGGTTCACCGAGGACCTCTAACCGGGGCCAAATTCCCAAACCTAGAGACTTTGGCGCTCGCATCTTCCCATTCACTCGCTGCGGCGCACCTTCGGCAATGCTCACGGAAACATAACTGTTGAAGTCGGTGGAAGTAAAGCGGCTCGACTCGGGGGTGCTATGGGCTAGATGGGCGATCGCTGCGGTGACGATGTCTCCGCCCCAACTGTCTTCAATCGTCATCGCGATTCCGAGAGAGACGCAGAGGTCGCGGACCTGGCGAGCTTTGGTGATACCTCCCAGTTTGCTGATCTTGATGTTGACGACATCCATCGCCAGATCCTTCTGGGCGCGCATCAGCATCTCTAGCGAGTCGATGTTCTCATCGAGGACGAATGGGTGATTGGTGTGTCGACGGACGGAGAGGCACTCTTCGTAGGTTCGGCAAGGCTGCTCGATGTAGACGTCCACGTCCTTCACGGCAAGGACGACCCGCATGGCTTCATGAAGCGACCAGCCTGTGTTGGCATCGGCGACCAGCCGATCCCCCGGCTCAAGCTTGGCGGCGACGGCGTGGATGCGCTGGATATCGACATCCGGATCGCCGCCGACTTTGAGCTGAAACCGTCGGTAGCCTTCGGCGCGGTACTTCCCGACTCTGTCCGCCATTGCCTCCGGGGACTCTTGCGAAATTGCACGATACAGCGTGATGTCCTCGCCAAATCGTCCGCCAAGCAAGGTGCAAACCGGCAGTCCCGCCGTCTTGCCAACGATGTCCCAGCAGGCCATGTCGATGCCGGACTTGACGTAGGGATGACCTTGCAGAGCAGCGTCCATGCGCTGATTCAGCACACCGATCTCGCAAGCGTCGTAGCCGAGGAGATGGGGACCAAGCTCCAAAAGGCCAGCGCGCACCCCAGCGGCATAGGCGGGAAGATAGAATGGGCCGAGAGGGCAGACCTCTCCCCAGCCGGTGACTCCTTCCGTCGTCTCGACTTCGATCACCGTGCTGTCGAATACCGAGACCGACTTGCCGCCCGACCAGTTGTAGCTGCCTTCGTAGAGAGGAAGGCCAACCTGATACGCCCGAATCGCTTTGATGCCCATCAGCGATCATCTTGACCGAATCGCCAGGGCTTCGGGTAGGCGGAGCCTCCATCCGTGGGAGGATGGAGGCATGGGTTGCCCCCTCCAAATGCTAGCATTGGGCCAAATGCTCTTGAACTGGCTCCTCTGCCTCGGCATTCTCGGCTCAACGCCACTTGAAAGAAACATGGCCATCAACCCATCGACCACCCTTTGGTTCAGTTCGCCCGCCACCAAATGGGACGAAGCGCTGCCGGTCGGCAATGGGCGGCTCGGGGCGATGGTCTTTGGGACCGTAGAAGAGGAACGCATTCAGCTCAATGAGAACACTTACTGGTCTGGCGGGCCTTACTCAACGGTGGTCAAGGGCGGAGCCAAAGCGCTGCCTGAGATTCAGCGCCTTGTGTTCGAGCAGAAGTACTTTGAGGCTCACGCCTTGTTCGGCCGCAACCTGATGGGCTTCCCGGTCGAGCAGCAGAAGTACCAGAGTCTGGCCAATCTCCATCTGTTCCTCAAGCACGGCGGGCCCTTCACGGACTATCAAAGAACGCTCGATCTGGAGACGAGCATCACTTCGGTGACTTACACGGTCGGTGACGTGCGCTACACGCGCGAGGTTTTCGCCTCGGCTCCCGACCAAGCGATCGTCGTTCGCCTGACTGCGAGCCGTCCGGGCGCCATCAGCCTCACCGCGAACCTCCGCGGAGTGCGAAACCAGGCTCACTCGAACTACGGCACCGACTACTTCCGGATGGATCCGGTCGGATCGGACGGCCTTGCCGTCACCTGCAAGTCAGCCGACTATCTCGGGATCTCTGGGAAGCTGAAAGCCGAGGGGCAAATCAAGGCCTCCGTGGAAGGTGGATCGGTGAAGACGCGTGGGATCGACTTGGTCATCGAGAAGGCCGATGCCGTCACGCTGGTGTTCGTCGCCGCGACGAACTTCGTCAACTACAAAGACGTCAGCGCCGACCAGCATCAGAGAGTCGAAGACGCGCTCAGGAAGCTCAGCGGCAAGTCCTACGACACCCTCAAGAAGGCGGCGGTCCAAGACTACAAGAAGTACTTCGACCGGGTCGAACTCACTCTGCCGGTGACCGAAAACTCGGCGCATCCCACGAACGTGCGCAAGGAGAAGATCCAGTCCGAGCCGGACCCGAGCCTGGCGGCGCTGGTCTACAACTTCGGCCGTTACGTGCTGATCTCGTCGTCACGTCCCGGTTCTCAGCCCGCGAACCTGCAGGGCCTTTGGAACGACGACATGAACCCCATGTGGGACTCGAAATACACCACGAACATCAACACCGAGATGAACTACTGGCCGGCGGAAACGGCCAACTTGAGCGAACTCACCGAGCCGCTCTTCAAACTCATCCGAGAGGTGTCGGACCAAGGAGCCGAGGTCGCAAAAGAGCACTACGGCGCACGCGGGTGGGTCTTCCACCAGAACACCGACCTGTGGCGCGTCGCGGCTCCGATGGACGGTCCGAGTTGGGGCACCTTCACGGTCGGTGGAGCTTGGCTTTGCACCCACCTTTGGGAGCACTACCTTTACACCCGGGACAAGGAGTTTCTGAAGAAGAACTTCCCACTCATCGAGGGCTCGATCACGTTCTTCCTCGATTTCCTTATCCCGCACCCGAACGGCAAATGGTTGGTCACGAATCCGTCCACGTCGCCCGAGAACTTTCCCAATGGCGGCGGCAACAAGCCGTTCTTCGATGAAACCACGGGGGCGGTCCTCCAAGGCACGCAGATCTGCGCCGGATCGTCCATCGATATGCAGATCCTCCACGACTTGTTCGGCTACTACCTGCAGGCGGCAGAAGAGCTTGGCGTCCACTCCCCCATGATCGCGAAGGTCAAGGAAGCAAAGGAGAAACTGGTGCCGCCCCAAATCGGTGCCAGTGGAGCCCTCCAGGAGTGGACCGAAGACATGACCTCTCTGGAAGAAAACCACCGCCACTTCTCCCATCTGTACGGGCTCTATCCGGGTCGCGTGCTCTGGGACAAGCGAACTCCTGAACTCATCAAGGCCTACAAGGGCGTACTCGAAGAGCGGGGCGACGGCGGCACCGGGTGGTCGATGTCGTGGAAGATGGCGCTCTGGGCTCGGCTGGGAGACGGCAACCGCGCCGACAAGATCTTCAAGAACTACCTGAAAGACCAGAACTGCGCCCAGCTTTTCGCCAAATGCGGCAGAGCCATGCAGGTCGACGGGACCCTCGGTGCGGCCGCCGCGATCAGCGAGATGCTCATGCAGTCTCATGAGGGCTTTATTCGCTTGCTACCTGCGTTGCCAACGGATTGGGCGAATGGCGAATTCAAGGGCGTCTGCGCGCGAGGCGGCTTCGAGCTTGACTTCAAGTGGTCGGGAGGCAAGGTCACCGAGGTCAAGGTCTTGTCAAAGGTGGGCGTGGTGTGCCGAATCATGACCAGCAATCCTGTGACAATCACCAGTCAGGATCAGGCAGTGAAATTCAAGGAGCTATCGACTGGCGTTGTAGAGTTTCCTACCGTCAAAGGCAGGTCGTATGAACTCAAGTCGCTCCCCCTCACGGAGTGAGGGGGACCTGGCCGCGAGGGACGAGCGTGCCTGAGGGGGAGTAAGAGTCGGGGTGCCGAGCGGTCGGCGATTGCCCTGAAGATCACTCTCCCCCATCGCGCGCTTGTTCCTCGCGGCGAAGCCCCTCTCACGGGAGTGAGGAGGGGGGCCACATCGCATTCGAACCCACGCGGTTTAGTGACACGTCACTGGGATATGGTGCAGAAACTGGTCGGAACGATGGGCGGGCTATTGGCGTCGACGGGTGCTTGGGGGTGCTGCATCACGTTTGGCAATGTCGCGATGCAGCTTTCGCTCGAAACGGCAATCATTATCTGGGACGACAGACAGAAAGTGGAGCACTTTATCCGGCGTGCGGAGTTCCGGGGTAATGCCAAGGACTTTGGGTTTATCTTCCCGAGCCCCACCCAGCCGTTCAGAATTGCCGTTGCCGATGCTGATGCGTTCGCGCACTTAGAAATGATGCGACCACGGCCTGCCTTTTCGATAGGCTGCTCAAAGGGTGAGGATGCGGCGGCCGGCGGGGACTCGGTCGAGATATTGGAAGAGAAGATGGTCGGTGACTTTAAAGCGACTGTGTTCCGCGCCAAGGATTGAACCGCGATCACGAGTTGGCTGAAGGCGCAAGGCCATAAGATGCGACCAGCAATGACCCCGTGGTTCGAACACTATGCCAGCAAAAGTTGGGTGTTTACGGCGCTGAAATTCCAAGGGAAGAAAGAGAAGACTCCGACCAAAGCGCTGTGCATCAGCTTTAAGGCCGATGAACCTTTTTATCCGTTTAAGATGCCGTCCGATACCTACGCCGAGGATACCTACCGCCCCATCGATCTTTATGTGTTAAGCCAAAGCGAAATGGACGCGAGTTTGACGGGCGGTTCGGCTTGGCGAGGTGAACGCATGTGGACGAAGGCTTTGGAGAAGCCTGCGGTGGCCTATTGGAAGTCGCGGTTTCTTGCCGACGGCTCAGACCTCGAAATGCCCGCAACTCTCTCACTGACCCGATTCCGCAATGTGCCCGAAGCGAATGTCTATTCCCAAGACATCGTCTTCCGCCCAAGCCGCAGTTACACGCTTGTCTGGACGGGTGCCGGGGTCGCCGCCGTCGCCCTGCTCGTTTGGCGTCGGCACACCAAGCGAACAGGGAAAGCTCCGCCGCCAGGCTCTTAAGATACGGCGTCATCTTATCTCGCCAAGGTGTGGCGGACCAGGCATCAGCTGTGATTCCCGTGGAGCCTCCACCCGTGGGGAGCATGCGGTGGCAAAAACGTTGCCAGCGCTAGGGCCGAAGTTCGCCGTGAACTTCGGCCCTACGTGGCTTTACTTCTTACTCTCGCCTAAGGCCTCAAGCAAAGCAAGGGTTGCCCAGCATGTTCCGTTGAACGAGGAGTATTGGGATTCACCGTGCGGAAAGCCTGCGTCGAAGTAGTTATTGGCGGGAATCGCTCGCTTATTCACGAACCAGCTCCCGTCGCTGTACTGCGTGCGAAGAAGGTACTGAGTTCCGCGCTGATACAGGGCGTCCTTCGTGGAAACACCGCCGCCGATATGGAGCGCGTAAAGTGCTTGTCCCGTCGCGTAAGCGTCGCTTTGCATATTCGGCAACTGCGACCATCCCCCATCGGGACGCTGGTCGGCTCGGATGGCGGCAATCGCGTCACTCAATTCCTTATCGCTGGCTCCCGCCCATTTCAGACCGAGAAGGCGAAACGCGCGATCTTCGCTGGTTTTGGGTGTGGCATTCAAGAGCCAATCTTTCGCTTTCTGGATCTGAGCCTGGACTTCTGCCTTTTTCGATTGATCGCCGTAGGCATTCAGCGCTTGGATCGAGTAAGCCGTCATCGTGAAGATGCTTGACTGCATCGGAACGCGCGGCAGCGAGAAGGTCCAACATCCTTCCGATTTCTGCTGCTTGCCCAAGATCATGGTCATCGACTCGGTGGCCTTTGTTGCCGGTTCACCGCTGGCGACCTGACCGGCGAGAATCCAGCTATCCAGCGGCACGATCTCATTGACTTCGATGAGCGGAAGCTGCTTCATCGCCTCGGGATTCGTAAGGGCCTGCTCATGCAGAGGCTGCAAGGCATTCACGACACCATTCACGCGTTCGGACATGACCTTTTCAAGGTCAGCATCGGTCTTAAAGCCCTTCTTGCGCGCACTGGCCGTGGTGATTCGGCCAAGTCCTTCCTGGTGGCAGGACACGCACTTGGTCATGCTGCTGAAGTCCTTCATCGACGACTGGATGATCTCCAGGCTTCGTTCGGTGGCTCGTCTGACCGTCGGTGTTTCTCCCACTGCATTCAGCTCAGCGGCGTTTGGCTTACCCAGGAGACCTGCGCTCGCCGTAAACCCGCGTCGGGCCGCGAAAGCAGCAGCGGTTCGACCGTTATTGTCCTTGGCCGCCAGATCGGCACCCGCGTCCTTCAAGGCTCGGATGACGTCCACGTAGTCGCCATTTGCAGCCGCCAGAATTGCGGCGGTTTGACCTTGGGCGTCGCGGGCATCGACCTTCGCCCCGGCCTTGATCAGCAGGCTGACGACATCGGTGCGTCCGGTCATCGCCGCTGCCATGAGCGGAGTTCGGCGATCTCGATCAACGGCCTCGACGGGAGCCCCGGCATCGAGCAGGATCTTGCTTACATCGGCGAAACCGCCACGTGCCGCGAGGTGGAGCGCGCTCGAATCGTTGGCACCGGTAGCTTTCACATCCGCTTTGTTCGCCAGGAGTTCAGCGACGGCCGGTGCCGAGCCAGAATTCGCGGCCATGAGAAGCGGCGTGAGTCCATCGACGCGACTATTGTTGACGTCGGCGCCTTTGCCAATCAGCATCTTGATGCCGGCGGTGTGTCCGCTGATCGCGGCGAAGGTGAGGGCAGTTCCATAGGGGCTCTCAGCGTCGATTTCTGCTCCGGCTGAAATCAGAGCCTCCATGACGTCCGGCTGATGCGAAGCGGACGCGATGTAGAGCGGGGTGAAGAGGAGGCCGTTGCGCGAATTCGGGTCAGCCCCGTTCTTAAGGAGGTTCTTGACCTCGTTCACGTCGCGGTGGTCGATGGCCAAGAACAGATCCTGGCCCAGCTTGCCCGTCGGGCGAAGCGGTGGATCCGTTGATTTGCGCGTGGTTGGCTGCGGTTCCTGGGCACCTTTTGCGTCCACCGCGGTCGGTGCCCATATGCCGGCCATAAGTAGTCCGCCTGCCAAGACCGTTCCGATGGCCAAGTTTCTTCGTGAGTTCCTTTGAAGCTTTGAAGTTCTCATTTGTTTCTCTCTCGGCGTATCATACTGCACCATATCATCGTATGAGCCACGATACGTCTCCAAGGACTAACTTACGGGGTTGGCGGGGCCCGCCCCGGTCTAAAGTCCCGGAGCTTCGTTGCGTGGGCCGGCTGTCATCGGCCATAGTTTGCTTGGTGCCACGTTCACTCAGCGGATTGACGAAGACGGCCGGGATCCTAGGGCTCTCGCTCGGCGCCCTCGTGCTCGGTCTCCGAGCCCAGCCGGCTGCGGCTCCGCCCAAAGCGACCTTTGGCGACGTCATCCAAGTGTTCCGCGCGCACTGTACGCGTTGCCACGGTGCTGGGAGCGCGGCTGGTGGCTTGCGGCTCGATACGTACGACAACGTCATGAAGGGCGGATCGAGCGGACCGGCGTTGGCGGCAAAGAACTCGAAGGGCAGCCTGTTGATGCAGCGCATCAGAGGAGAAGGCGGGCTCCCGCAGATGCCGATTGGTTTGACCGCCCTCAGCGCCAGAGAACAGGCTGTAGTTTCAGCTTGGATCGATCAAGGGGCTTTCGCGACTGGTGAGGCAACGTCGCACTGGGCTTACGTCAAACCCATTCGTCCAAGGGTGCCCAGAGTCGTTAACTATAAGTGGGTCAGGAATCCAATTGATGCCTTTGTATTGTCTCGGCTGCAAAGGGAGGGGCTCAAGCCATCGCCATCGGCCGATAAGCTCACGCTTCTGAGGCGTGTGACGCTGGATCTAACCGGCCTACCTCCAACGCTCTCGGAGATCGAATCCTTCTTGAGTGACAAGTCCGTACATGCTTACGAAAAGGTCGTCGATCGACTTCTGGCGAGCCCGCACTATGGTGAGAAGATGGCACTGCCTTGGCTCGATGCGGCGCGCTATGCGGACAGCAATGGCTTTCAGCAGGATGGCGACACCTATCAGTATGTTTGGCGCGATTGGGTCGTTCGAGCCATGAATGCAAATATGCCCTTTGATCGCTTTACGATATTGCAAATCGCCGGAGACTTATTGCCTGGTGTGACGCGGGCGACTCCCGACGGTCGGGATGCGATCATCGCAACCGCCTTCAATCGTAATCACATGTTGAATGGTGAAGGCGGTGCAATTGCCGAAGAACAGCGAAACGTAGGGCTCTTTGATCGCGTGGATACGGTTTCCACGGTTTGGTCTGGTTTGACGATGGCATGTGCGCGCTGCCATGACCACAAGTACGATCCATTGACCCAGCGGGACTATTACAGCATGATGGCGTACTTCAACAACGTGCCCGAAACGGGAGTACCCCAAGGGGGCGTTCCATACAGCATTGGCGCGCCTTGGATCTATGCAGGTAACAAACAGCAGATGGACCGCCTGTATGCACTCGAAAGTCTGGTTCCCAAGGCGAGTGAAGCGGCCAAAGCTCTGGAGCTTGATCCGGCTATTTTGCGAGCACAGGCCGAGTGGGAAAGAATGGGTGACCCAGCGGCGCCGAAGGAAATCCAGGACCTGCTCAAGCTCCCGACTCGCAATAGAGATCAGAAGCAAAAGCTGCATATCTATTTTATGGACAACGTACTCGGTTCCGAAACTTGGAAACGCGCCAAAGACCTCAACAAGGAACTCTCCGACCTTAGATCACAGCTTCCCCGGGTAATGGTCATGTCGGATCGTCGGCCACGCGAAACCCACATTCTCAACCGAGGCAACTATGAGGAGCCGCTCGACAAAGTCACGCCTACAACGCCCGATGTCTTCCCAAAGGTGCTGTCATCCAAGAATCGAATTGGACTTGCCCAGTGGATGATCAGCCCGGAAAATCCGTTAACCGCGCGAGTGCAGGTCAACCGATATTGGCAAACGTTCTTCGGCCAGGGATTGGTCAAGACGACCGAGAACTTTGGAGTTCAAGGCTCGCCTCCATCGCATCCCGAGCTGCTCGATTGGCTCGCGGTTGAGTTTCGCGAAAGTGGATGGAACGTCAAGCGTCTGCATCGTCTCATCGTCACCAGTGCTACCTATCAGCAGTCATCGAAGACCTCTAAGGAACTCCTGAAGCGAGACCCCGATAATCAGCTCTTGGCGCGAGGACCAAGATTCCGGATGCCCTCGCTGATTCTTCGCGACATCGCGCTTGCCGCAAGCGGCCTTATTGATTTGAAGATTGGTGGCAAGCCCGTTTATCCCTATCAACCCAAGGGAATATGGAGTGGCTTGCAGATTACCGAGGAGCGAAACTTCACCTATCCGCAATCGAAGGGCAAAGACCTGTATCGGCGCAGTCTGTACACGTTCTGGCGAAGGACCGTCGCTCCTGGCAATATGTTCGATGCGGCGACCCGGCAGGTCTGCACGGTGAGAGAATCGCGGACCTCGACGCCCTTGCATGCGCTGACCATGCTTAACGACATTACGTGGGTGGAAGCGGGACGAGCTATGGCAGAGCGGGTCATGACGGTGACATCCGATTCTAGAGAGAGGCTAAAGATTGCTTTCAAACTCACTTGCACTCGTGCCCCAAATCCGTACGAACTCGCGGTCCTCCTAAAAAGCCTGAGCAAGGCCAAGCAATACTTCACAGCGAACCCCAAGGAAGCCGAGCAATACCTGTCAGTCGGAGAATCACAACGAAACCCGAAACTCGACAAAGTCGAGCACGCTGCTTATGCAGCGGTTTGCTTGAGCATCCTTAACCTCGATGAGGCGATGACTAAAGAATGAACCCACTCTTCGAACGCGATCTGCGCCTCTCTCGACGTCAGTTCTTCCAAGTCGGAGCGCAGGGCATCGGACTGGCCGCCTTAACTGCTCTGCTCGCGAAGGACGGCTACGGGGCGGAACTCCAGAAGCAGGGAACACATTTCACTCCTAAGGCTAAACGTGTCGTCGTACTTTGGCAAGGTGGCGCGCCTTCGCAAGTTGACCTTTTCGACTACAAGCCCAATCTCATTCCGCGCCGTCTTGAAGAACTTCCGGCTTCATTACGTGAGGGCAAGCGTCTCTCCACCATGACGAGCGGACAAGGCAAGTTCCCGATTCTTCCCGCGATCAAGCCGTTTAAGCAGTATGGCCAATCCGGAACCTGGCTCAGCGAACTCATCCCCCATATTGGCTCAATTACAGACGATATATGCCTTGTCAAATCGATGCACACGGATGCGGTGAACCACGCGCCGGGAGTCACGTTCTTCCTGACCGGAAGTCAGATCCCAGGCCGACCAAGTATGGGTGCTTGGGTGGCTTACGGGTTAGGCTCGATGACCGAGGACCTACCCGCGTTCGTTGTCATGACGTCCAACGATGAGAAGAAGACATGCGGCCAGCTCTTCTATGACTACTATTGGGGATCGGGCTTCATACCGTCGAAGTATCAAGGCGTGCGCTTCCGCAGCGAAGGTGATCCCGTGCTCTACCTCAGCAATCCACCCGGGATGTCGCCTCAGCTTCGTCGTGCTCTTCTGGATGACATCACCGAACTCGACCGGCGTCGGCATGATGACTTCGGCGATCCCGAGATCGAGACTCGTATTGCGCAGTACGAGATGGCGTTCAAGATGCAGACCAGCGTGCCCGAACTGACCGACATCTCCAAAGAACCGGAAGCGATTCTGGAGATGTACGGCCCGGATGTCGAGCGGAAGGGGTCGTATGCCTACAACTGCCTCATCGCGCGAAGGCTGTTGGAGCGCGGCGTACGATTTGTCCAGCTTATGCATTCGGGCTGGGACCAACACCAGAACCTCGACACTCAGCTTGCCATCCAGTGCCGTGACACGGACCAGCCCTCAGCCGCCCTCGTGAAGGACCTCAAGCAGCGCGGCCTCCTCGACGACACCATTGTTCTGTGGGCGGGCGAATTTGGGAGAACGGTGTTCGTGCAGGGAGATGTCAACCGTCCCGACGCGCATGGCCGTGACCATTTCGGGGCGTGCTACTCGCTCTGGCTGGCGGGCGGCGGGTTCAAGGGCGGTCACGTGCACGGGGAGACCGACGACTACTGCTACAACGTGGTGAAGGACCCCGTGAGCGGTCATGACCTCCAAGCCACGATCCTGAACCAGTTGGGGCTTGACCATCAGCGTTTGACCTACCCCTATCAGGGTCGCGACTTCCGGCTAACCGATGTCGAAGGGGAAGTGGTGAGGCAGATTATTGGATAGACGATGAAGATCGTCGCCATTTCGAATCCGCTGTCCGGAAGAGGTGGCGGACATCCGGGAAGGAAGAGGCTCTATGTTGCCCTGGAACGGGCTGTTGAGTTGTCAGGGCCAAACTCAACCTACGAGGTGCGATTCACGGAGGCGCCTGGCACTGCGGCCTACACAGGGCAATTCAATCCTGGAAGTGGCGCAGCGCTCGCGCGACAAGCTGCCTTGGAGGGAGCTGACCTCATCGTCGCAGCCGGAGGCGATGGAACGATCGGTGAAGTTGCCAACGGCCTCGTCGGCACTTCGGCAACACTGGGCGTTCTGCCGATGGGCACGGGCAACGATTTTGCCCGAACCATTGGAATCGGAACCGACCTCGAACGTGCCGCCCAAACGCTCATCCACGGCCAGTCGCAAACCATCGATCTTGGCAAGCTTGATCGCGGTGGGTATTTCATCAATGTCGCAGGGTGCGGCTTCGATGCTGAAGTGGCGACTCGTGTCAATCACGGATTTCGCTATCTGCGAGGAACCACGGCCTACATCGCGGCTGTCCTACAAACTCTGAAAGCCTTTAGACCAACCCGCGTGACCATCGATCACGGTGGTGAGATCCGCGAGGAACTCGTTATGCTCTGCGCGATCGCCAATGCGCGCACATACGGCGGCGGCATGCGTATTGCCCCTCACGCCGAGCTGGACGATGGCCTGTTCGATGTCGTCCTTGTAGGTGATGTCTCGCGGGCTGAGTTTCTTCGAGCCTTTCCTCGGGTCTTCAAGGGAAGCCATCTGAGCCATCCGAAGGTTCAGCACTTTCGGTGTTCACGGATCGGCGTTACGAGTGAAAGGAAGCTCGCCGTCCTTGCCGATGGCGAGGAGGTGGGGTCCACCCCAGTCTCGTTCCAGATCGTACCGAGGGCACTTAAGGTGATGATGCCCCTGAGACCAAGCGATACCGACATAGGATGAACTGAACTGGGAGCAAGTCTCAATGGAGAGCGCAGTTTCTAAGGGATGGCTCCTGCCCTCGAAGGCCGAAGCCGTTAGCTGCACTTTCCTACGCTTTGTGGCTGCTGACTCAGGTCAACGCGTCCGATCAATCTTGGATGACTCCCTCAATCTCCACGGGTGGTGGCAGGCTCTTTACAACCCGGTCGCCTTGTATCCCTTCCGATACTCGCGCCGATACTGCTGGGTGTTGCGGCCGACTTTTCCGACGAGGTCCATCTTCGTCTTGTCCCAACGTACCGTCTCGCCCGAATAAAGGGCGACGTTGGCGAGGTGGCAGACGATGGTGGTTTGGGCAACGCTGGCGAGGTCGGCACGCGGCTTCTTTCGCGTCTTGCAGCAGTCGATGAAGTCGCGCCAGTGGTCGGGCGGGGCGGCTGACTCTTCCTTGGGCAGTTCCTTGCCATCGGCGTCGAGCACCGTCCAACCGCCGCGCCACACGCGCAGGGTCTTGCCGTCGTTGCTGACGAACTCCGTGCCGTGACCGGGTTTGCCGGGGTGGTCGCGAAGAATGGACCACTTCAGCACGAAATCGGGGTTTTTGAAGTGGTAGATGGCCTCGGTCGTGTCGGGCGCATCGCGGTCGTCATCGAGGATCGCGAGGCGTCCGCCAAAGGCCGCCACTTCGCTCGGCATCGGCAGATCTTGACCCTGGACCATGCCAAGGAGGGCGATGTCCATCATGTGAACGCCCCAGTCGGTGCTCATGCCGCCACCGTAGTTCATGAACCAGCGCCAGTTGAAATGGACGTGGTTCGGTTTGTACGGGACGAGGGCGGCAGGGCCTGTCCACATGTCGTAATCGAGGCTTGACGGTGGAGTACTCGACTTCTGCTTGCCGGCGCGGAACGAGTCCGTGATCCAGGCGCGGCAAAGGCTGATCTTGCCGAGTTTGCCCGAGCGCACGAAAGCCAGCGCATCGGTGAATTCTTTGGTGCTGCGCTGCCAAGTCCCGACCTGGACGACGCGGTTGTTCTTCTTCGCCGCATTGGCCATCGCGACGGCCTCGACGATGTTGTGGGAGATCGGTTTTTCGCAGTAGGCATCCTTGCCCGCTTCGCAGGCATGAATCAGGTTAAGTGCGTGCCAGTGGTCGGGCGTACCGACGATCACCGCGTCAATGTCCTTGCGCTCGAGCATCTTGCGGTAGTCCTTGAAGATGGCCGGCTTGCGCCCGTACTTCTTCTCGACGTCGTTGATGTCGCCGGTCATCCGGGCCTCATCGACATCACAGACGGCTGCGACCTCGACATCGGGATGGCCCATGAGGTTGCGCATGTTGGCGGCCCCCATCCCTCCGCACCCAATGAGTCCGATGACCAGCTTATCGTTAGCGCTGGCCTGGCTGCGCCATTCCGCGCCGGTGGGTTTGGTCCAGTCCATCGCCATCAGTCCTGCGGGCAGGGCTGTTGCCGCCGCAACGAGACCGGTGCGTTGAAGCATCTCACGTCGAGTCATGTTCATCTTCGAATCACTCATCGCTTTCTCTCTCCGACTACCCGATTATGCTCGTTTGTCGCGTTTTGAATTGTGGGCTCGAATATTCTGTTGGCTGGGGTCTAATGGATCGAAATGCCAATCGTCAGAGCGATGCAGCTAAGCGAGATCCAAGCAGTGGCCGAGGTCATGGCCCGGTCCTTTCGCTCTGAGCCCACGACGACCTACTTTTTCGGGGGTACCCCGGACGAAAGAGCGCCCTTCCTATGCGAGATGTTCACCTTCGCAGCACGTGCTCGAGAGGCAACGGGCGAAGTTCTGGTCGTAGAGGATGGAGGCGTGGTCTTGGCAGCGACAATCACCTCACTCGCGGAGGACCCCATTTGGTCACCCGAGCTGGAAGCGGAGTGGGATGAGGTTGCGAGGAAGTTTCCGGAGGGGACCGAAAACCGGTTCGCCGTGTACGCAGAACTCAAGAAAGTCCACCGGCCAACTCATGATCACGTTTACCTCGTCGCCATCGGCGTAGACCCTGAGCACCAAGGGCGCGGCTTGGGTCGCATGCTGCTCGACGCGGTCTCTTCTCTCGCGAAGGGTCTACCCGTGTGCCTTGATACCATGGATCCGCAGAATGTTGTCGCTTACCGGAGGTGCGGGTACGAGGTGACCGCCGAGGATGTCCTCGGCGGTCACCCGATCTGGTTTATGGTGCGATAGCCCCTTATTGCATGGGGAAGCCAACTGCAGCCGTCGCGCCACCGCCAAAGGTGTCGCTCACGATGACCCGGAGTTGGTAGTTGTTTGAAGCTGCCTGTTGCGGTGTCGGCAGAGTAAAGTTGATCGTATTCTGCGTTCCGTTGGAAACTGTGGTCGACGTTCCTGATCCGAGATAAATGGTCGTCGGCTCTTCGTAGGCTTGTGGGTTTAACCCCGGAGCCGTGATATCGCCCGTGTAACCGGCGCTCGTTCCTCCAATGAGATACCACGAGAAGGTCATTGGATTTGCGTCTGATGCGATGACGTTGGCCGTTACGGCAGAACCGCCGGCTTGTGCAACACCTGCGCTGGTCAGAGTCGCCTTGAAGCTGCACGATATTCCTTGCGGATCGCCATCTGCGCCCAGCACGATTTGTGGGCAAGGATTGGGAAAGCTGCCGCCGTAGATCGCAGCGACGGCATCGGTTGGATTGAGCCGGATGAACTGGTTCGCCCCGTTATTCCAGGGCGGATTGACGAACGCCGTGAACGACCCCGTGTAGGTGAATGGCTCCAGCCAGGAAGCGACGAGTTTCGAATTGTGCGGCGGGCCAAAGTTGAGCATGAAACCGCCGACGCTGCCTTTCGACTTGGCATCGGTGCTCGCAATGTAGTCGGAATAGCTGTTCGCATAGTTTGTCGCATTCAGCGTGCTGTTGCATTCCAGCATGTATCCCTTGGAGGCACCGTTCAGCACCTGATTCGGCATATCGGGTGCTTGGATGTCATACGAGTAGTATTCAGTAATCGCCCATGGCTTCGTCCATCCTCCGGTTGAGAGGCTATCGGCTTGGGTATTCAAATATCCTCCACCAGAGTGCGTGGAATCGAAGCTTCCATAAAACGTGTTGACACCCATCCAATCGAGATGGGGTATCGATGACTGGATCGTTGCCACGAACCCGGAGGAAACTGCCGGAAACGCGGACATGACCGGACGAACTTGTGCCGGAGTCGTCGCCAGTGCCTTGATCGAAGAGGCCAAATTGTTGACGGTGGAGAAGTAGGATGCAGCGACCTCGTTGCCAACACAATAGCCGATTACTTGTGAGAAGTTCGGATCATTCTGAATGAGATTGATGAAACTGGTTACGCGGGACTGGGTCGCGCTGCCATCGACGAACACTCCAACCAAGACGTACATGTTGTTCTGGGCGGCATAGGCCAGCATATCACTTGTAAACTGGGCTTGATAGGCCGGGCTGCCGGGGGTGGAAACGCCACCGTCAGTCCAGGGAATCCCATAAAGGCGAATGCAGTTCGCTCCTAGATTCGCGATTGAAGGATTCACGTAAGAAAACCATGCACCGGAACTGGTCTGATCGAGTTGCGTATAGTCGAACCCCACACCTTTGATGAAGACGGCGGTGTTGTTGACCATGATCTGGTAACCACTGTCATTCTTGACAAAGTGCACATATCCGAGCGGATTCCCTTCGATGATTACGTCTTCCTTGCCGTCGCTCAAGTCCAGGGGCACGGAGGCTTGTCCGACTTCGGTGTTGCCACTGAAATACCGAAGCATGATGGTATTCGACGACGTCGAGATTGTGGGTGAATCATTCGTTCCGGTAATGGAAAACGTCGATGACTGCATGCCCTCGCGGGTGACGATGGCGTAATGGGTTACCGTCACCGCAGGCGCGCCGTTCGTGTCGTGAATGATCTTCACGCGGCCGCTAGGCTTGGACGTGGGACGCGAGCCGCCGCATCCGCCACCTTGGAGAATGGCAAGACAGGCAAGTATGAGGGCAAGACATCGAAGCAACGGCCCCTTGAGTGCACGGGAGGTCTTTAGCGCGAACATTATCAGGAATTCTTGGCATAACCCTGTCATTTCTGCAGGGTGCGGGCAGACGAGGTAGCTGAGCGATACAATGAGCGCGTGATCACGGTCGTCGGTGGTGGATTTGCAGGTGTAGAGGCGGCATGGGCCATCGCCGCGCGGGGGGGCAAGGTCCGCCTTTACGAGATGCGGCCGAAACGCATGACCCCCGCCCACAAGACCGGTCTCCTCGCTGAACTCGTCTGCTCGAACAGCTTCAAAAGCAAACTCCCGACCTCCCCGGCTGGTCAGTTGAAGGCGGAAATGGCCGCGCTGGGATCGCTCATCCTGCCCGTCGCCGAGGAGTGTTCGGTGCCGGGGGGGGAGGCGCTATGCGTGGACCGAGACTTGTTCGCCCAGGCGATCACGGCGCGAATTGAGGCCGATCCGAACATCGAGGTTGTCCACGAGGAATTCACGCCTAGCCTGCGCCCCAACGGTCCCCTCATCCTGGCGACCGGCCCGCTGACGAGTCCTGACTTATCCGCCTGGCTCGCAGATCTGACGGGTCGGGAGCACCTCTACTTCTACGATGCGGTCAGCCCGGTCGTGGACGCCTCTACACTGGATCGCTCCATCGTCTTCGCCCAAAGCCGGTACGACAAGGGCGGCGACGATTACCTCAATTGCCCGTTCGACCGTGACGAATACGAGGCCTTCGTCCGCGCCTTGGTTTCCGCCGAGCGCGCGCCGATCCACGCCTTCGAAGCCGACGCGCCCGAAAGTGCGACGGACCTCGAAGAGCGGCTGATCGAGAAGATCAAGTACTTCGCGGGCTGCACGCCGATTGAGGCCATTGCCGACAAAGGCGAGCGCTCGCTCGCGTTCGGCAACTTCAAGCCGGTTGGCCTCACCGACCCGCGAACCGGTCGCCGGCCTTATGCCGCACTGCAACTCCGCCCCGAAAACCGCGAAAAGACCCTCTACTCGCTCGTCGCCTGCCAGACCCGGCTGAAGTGGGGTGAGCAGAAGCGGGTGTTTCAGTTGGTGCCCGGACTCGGGAATGCCGACTTCGTCCGGTTTGGGGTGATTCACCGGAACACCTACATCGAGGCTCCCAAGGCCCTGCATCCCTGGCTCGAACTCCGGGAGCACCCTGGGATTTTCATAGCGGGGCAGCTTACGGGAGTCGAAGGATATGTCGAGAGCGCGGCGATGGGGATCTACGCGGGAATTTCAGCTTTGCGGTTGTCAGAAGGTCGCGAACCGGTAGCCCCGCCGCGCGCTTGCGCGTACGGTGGATTGGTCGCCCACCTTCAGGACGATACGCCGCGCGAGTTCGCGCCGATGAACATCAACTGGGGCCTGTTCCCAGAGCCCGGCGAACATACGCGTGACAAGGGAGTACGTCGGGCCGGGCAACTGGAAGCGGCTTCGGCGGCCCTTCGAGAGTGGGTGATGCAGCTCTGCTGAGAGTTTGAGTTGAGTTTTGGTAAGTGAGTCTCCGGTACGACCGTGTCGTGTACCATAGACAACAGCGATGGAGCCAGAAGACTTGGATAAGGTCCCGACTAAGAACTCAGGCGAACGCAGATTCGACCCAGAACAGGGCCTCGCGGCCTTGAGACGAGGGGTGCAAAAGGCCCTCACCGCGAGCGCCGCACGGAGGGACCAGATTGGGTCAAATCAGCCTAGTGCGATTCCCATTGGTAGCTCGCGCGAGGAATTGTATACTGAGAGCATGGACTATCGTTCGATTATCACGATGGAGCCTGGGAAGCGGAGTGGCAAGCCGTGTATCCGCGGCATGCGGGTGACCGTATCGGACGTCTTGGACTATCTTGCTGCTGGACTTACTCCGCAAGAGATCGTCAAAGAGCTCCCTTACTTGACTGAGGAAGATATTCGTGCATGCCTCGCCTTTGCCGCTGATCGAGAGCGTCGCCTGATCGCTCCGATTCAGTGAAGCTGTGAATCGGTCGTTCAAGTCAATCTGGCAGATATAGATTTACTGTGGCCTATCCTCCATGATGAATCGAAACGTCTTCGGATCGAGACCTGCAGCCTCCATGATTCGAACTGCCGAACGTTGATGGCCATTTGCACTGAAATGAAGTTCGACAAGGATGTTCGAATGAGGAGCCGAAAGGCGATGTGGTTCCCGCATCTTCGTGCTGATTTCAGAATCGACAACAGCAAGAAGCGGTGACTTTGCCCATTGACTTGAGAAGACTGGAAGCTCCAAGTTCCCAAAATCCAGTGCGTAGGTAGCAGCTAGGATTGAAAGCTGATTCCACTTGGTGGTCGGCACTGTATTACCATTAGGCAGAATAATTGCCTTGATCTTGCGGTGTGTGATGTCTGATTTGTCCACTTGACCGAGGCGAATCGCTTCACTCTGTTGCGCCGGCGTGGACGGCAGATCTCGGCTTTGATCGTCGAGCTTCTCACTTAGCTGTCGAGCTTCAACGTTACTTACGGGAATTCTGCTGGACGTTGGTGAGGCATAGTCTCGCCAAAACGCCACGACGTGCGTTGCATTAACGTTCGCCAGCCCCGAAACGGATCGCAGAACTCGTACTATGGCTTTGGTAACTTCGCTGTCGGGTCGTTCTAGCTGGCTCAGCAACACTGAGTAGAGCCTCTGATTACGGACGAAGTCTTCAAGCTTCCCCTGCTCTACTGAGGATTTGGAAAGCGCTTCGAGAAAACTAGCGGCAAGTTCGCCATCAAGATGTGCTCGGCAAGCAAGTTTGGCGTCGACCGTTCCCAAGATGTGGTTGTCATAGAGTCGCCATTCGCGACCGTTACTGAGAACCACCCAACGCATTCCCTGAGTATTGGCATAGTTAACTGCCTGAATCGCATGCCTATCGTCGAGGCCGACATCCCAAGCTTTCGCCTCAAGGAACCAGGTTTGGCTCTTGGCGTCTGGGAGGATCGTGTAGTCGGGCTTCTGCCCCGCATGATCTCGATCCTGTATTTTGATCTCCTGAAAGCCATAGCCCATCGCCCGAAGGAGAGGGTCAATGATCCGAAAGCAAGTTTCCTGTTCGTTTGTCGGCGGCGGCTTGGATGCGGCAAGCGCCGCCGCGACCGCACTGAGCAGTTCTTGACGCATAGATGATGTATACCCCGTTGCTTCGGCTCGACCTTTAGAAGCTGGTCCTACTCCCCTCGCCTCGCCTGGAACCTCCTGGGTATAATTGGCGTTAGTTGAGTGTATAGGGCTCAAGTTGCTTGAGCGACTAGCCTAAGATATCGGAGGAGAAACAGATTTATGGGACGAACAGTAGGAATCGACCTCGGCACGACCAATTCGGTCGTCGCGGTCATGGAAGGAGGCGAGCCGACCGTCATTGCGACGGCTGAAGGCACGCGCACGCTGCCGAGCGTAGTCGGATTCAAGAACAACGGCGAGCGACTCGTTGGCGTCACCGCCAAGCGACAGGCCGTCGTCAACCCCGAGAACACGGTCAGCAGCATCAAGCGATTTATGGGCCATCGCCTCAGCGAGGTGAGCCAGGAAGCGGGGCGCGTGGCCTACAAGGTCAAGGCCGACAAGAAGGGCAACGCGGTGGTCAACATTCCGGCGGTCGATAAGGACTTCACCCCGGAAGAGATCAGCGCGATGATCCTGCAGAAGCTCAAAACGGACGCCGAGGCGTACCTGGGCGAGACGGTGGATCAGGCGGTCATCACCGTTCCTGCGTACTTCAACGACAGTCAACGCAAGGCGACCAAGGACGCGGGCGAGATCGCCGGCCTCAAGGTCCTGCGTATCATCAACGAGCCGACGGCGGCTTCGCTTGCCTACGGCCTCGACAAGAAGGCCAATGAAACGATCCTCGTCTTCGACCTCGGCGGTGGCACCTTCGACGTGTCGATCCTCGATGTCGGCGAGGGTGTGTTTGAAGTCAAGGCCACGGCGGGCGACAGCCACCTCGGCGGCGACGACTTCGACCAGAAGATCGTCGACTGGCTTGCTGGCGAGTTCAAAAAGGAGCAGGGCATCGACTTGCTTCAGCAAAAGGACGCCCTCCAGCGGCTTCGCGAGGCAGCCGAGCGCGCCAAGATCGAGCTCAGCAGCCAGGTCAGCACACAAATCAACCTGCCGTACATCACGGCGGTCGACAATCAGCCGAAGCACCTTGACCTCACCCTCACTCGGGCGAAGTTCGAAGAGCTTTGCAAGGACTTGATGGACCGGATCAAGAAGCCATTCGAGACGGCCCTCGCCGACGCGAAGCTCAAGCCGAACCAGCTTGATGAGGTCATCCTTGTCGGTGGTTCGACGCGTATTCCGATGGTCCAGGAACTGGTCAAAAAGCTCACGAACAAGGAGCCGAACCGCTCGGTCAACCCGGATGAGGTCGTCGCGGTCGGTGCTGCCATTCAGGCGGGCGTGTTGGGTGGCGAAGTTAAGAACATCGTCCTTCTCGACGTGACCCCGCTTTCGTTGGGCGTCGAGACGCAGGGCGGCATCTTTGACAAGATCATCGAGCGAAACACGACGATCCCGACCAAGAAGAGCCGGGTCTACACGACCGCTGCCGACAACCAGCCGGAAGTGGAGATCCACATCCTGCAGGGCGAGCGGCCGCTGGCTCGCGACAACAAGAGCCTCGGCAAGTTCCACCTGGCCGGAATCCCGCCTGCGCCTGCACGCGTGCCGCAGATCGAGGTGACGTTCGACATCGACGCGAACGGCATCCTGCAGGTCAGCGCTCAGGACAAGGGCACCGGGAACCAGCAGAAGATCACGATCACCGGCTCGGGCAGCTTGGGTAAGGACGAGATCGAGCGCATGGTTCGCGAAGCCGAAGCCAATGCCGAAGCAGACCGCCTCGCGCAGGAGCTTCAGGAACTGAAGAACAAGTCCGAGCAGCTTTGCTACAGCGTCGAAAAGACGGTGCGAGAGTTGGGCGACAAGGTCACCGAAGCCGAGAAGACCCGGATCGAAGACAAAGTCCGTGTCTTGCGGCAAGCGCTCGGTGGCGAAGACAGCGACGCCATCCAGACTGCGTTCAACGACCTTGAGAGCGAGAGCCACCAGCTTGCCGAGCAGCTCTACAAGAGCGCTGGCGGCGACCAGCCTGAGGAAGGCGAGAAGGTCGGTGCCGGAGTCGGCGCGCAGGGCGGCGATGATGTGATCGACGCCGAGTTCAAAGAAGAAAAGTAGCCGGCAACGTGGCGCGGCCATCCCGCCCGCGCTGCCCCTTACTCCTCATTCGGGGTCACCATTCTCCATAGATGGTGGCCCCGAACCTATTTGGGTTCTGACGAATGGGAGGCAAGGCATCTGACGAAAGACAGGGTTTTTGAGGGCTGAATATGTTGTAGATTCCTCCCATCACCGGCGTTCGTCGTCAGTCGAATCGATCGGTTACAGGAGGACTTCGTGAAACTTGCCAGCCTTTTTGCCTTCACCCTGGCCGCCGGAATGGCTTACGGAACCGTTTACAGCAACGGTCCCGTAAGCGACGGCGTCAACGCCAGCAATCAACCCATTTCGCAACTCTTTGCCCCTGCCTCGATCTTTGGTGCGGGGCATCAAATCACCGCCAACAACGCCCTGGCCGAGAACTTCACCGTGACGGGAGCCGGATGGACCGTCTCTCGCTTCTCGTTCTTTGCCTACCAAACGGGTGCAGTTGGATTCACATTTACTGGTGCCAACGTCGAGATCGTGACGGGAAGTGATCCCAATGCAGGATCGTCGGTCTACAGTGTCGCGAATGCTGCCGTCGCGAATGGCGGATTCGTCGCTTACCGAGTTACGTCAACTGTACCGGATGTTACCAATCGTCCCATCTACCGGATTGATGTCTTCGTGAACAATCTATCGCTTGCTCCAGGCAACTACATGGTGAAATGGAGCATAGGCGGTTCGCTTACCTCGGGACCTTGGGCTCCGCCCGTTGCACCTTTTGTCGCCGGTAACGCTTATCAATCAATCTCGGGTGGGGTCTACAATCCACTTATTGACACGGGGAACAACCTGAACCTAGAAATGCCATTCGAGGTTGAGTACTTGCCGGTCGCCAGCAACGGTCATTTGTACGCAGTCGATAGCAGCAGAGCCTTGTACGAACTCGATATGAACACAGGTGCGAGAACCTCCATTGGAACAGTGTCCGCCAACGCTGGTACTACCGGTGGTCTGGCTTTCGCAAATTCGACGCGAACGATCTACTTGACTTCCACTGGAAACGACTCGCTCTACACACTTGATCTCTCGACAGGCACGGCAACGTTAGTCGGGGCCTATGGCGATGCCAGTGTCGTGATGCATGGCATAGAGTGGGATGATCGATCCGGCATCCTGTATGGCGAGTCTCAGCACAACACCGGTCTCTATACGCTAAACACTTCGACTGGACTCGCTACCTTGATCGGCTCGTCGGGACTCTCGTCCTTCCAGAACCTCGGGTATGACCTGCGAAGCAATACCATGTATTGCACGAGCAGCGGAAACGACAGCCTCTATATCATGGATCGAACCACAGGGCTTGCAACTTTAGTCGGACCTCTCAATGGTCCAACGAATCCGAACGGCCTTGCCTACAACTGGATAACGGACACCTTGTACTTGGTGGATAACACTACGGACAATCTGTACACGATTAACCGCACGACAGGACAAGCGACGGTAGTTGGGAGCATGGGCGCCAGCAACATTCTTGGCCTCGTGTTCATTGCCCCCGCACGATTGGCCGGACGTATTGGTCTGGAAGATTGGACGGGTCCGCTTGCTGGCCGAGAGGTCGAGTTCAGCATCTACCCGGCTGGCGGTGGCTCACTCGTCGATTACTACGTCGGCACTCTCGACAGCTTGGGCCGGTTCTGGATTCCCACGAATGTCGGGCCAGGAGCGTATGATATTTACGCGAAGGCGAGCCACTGGCTTCAAAAGCGCAGGGCGAATGTGAACATCACTGCGGCGGGGGCGTCGGGTGTGAACTTCAGTCTGGTCAACGGCGACATCGATGACGATAATGAAGTTGGTATTGGTGACTATTCGCGACTGTCGACCTCATACAACCTGGCAGTCGGTGATCCGGGCTACGATGTCGAAGCAGACCTCAACGGCGATGATGCCGTCGACATCGCCGACTACTCGATCCTCTCGTCCAATTATGGACTTGCTGGAGACTAGTTAGTCTCGCTTGTAGCCGGGCCGGTTCGGCTGGCCGCGCACGGCGTTGGGAGGAGGAGCACCAGTCCCTGGGGGTGGTGCTCCTCCACTTGGCGGGGGTGCCGCGGTTGTGGCCCCGATCGTGCCTTGACCGTACGCATTCGAGCCCGGAATGACCGGCCCCTGGCCAGCCTGTGGCGTCGCTGGTCCTTGCGGTTGGGCGGCAGCGGCGAGTTGAAGCAATCGCATGAACTCGCCGGGATCTTTCGCTTTCACTTTCGCATCTTCCGGATTCACCAGACCACGCTCAACGAGTTTGACGAGCGATTGGTCGAGAGTTTGCATTTTCTGCTTGGCACCCGTTTGGATGATCGAGCCAATCTGATAACTCTTGTTTTCACGAATTAGATTGCGAATGGCGCTGGTAGCGTTGAGGACCTCGAAGGCAGCGATTCGCCCTCGTCCATCTTTGCGCTTGACGAGGGTTTGCGAAACGACGCCGACGAGGTTCACCGATAGCTGCATGCGAACCTGCTGTTGCTGCGTAATAGGGAAGACGTCAATGATGCGGTCCACGGTTTGAACGGCATCCACTGTATGCAGGGTCGCAAACACGAGGTGGCCGGTTTCAGCAGCGGTAATAGCGAGATGGATCGTCTCCAAATCGCGCATTTCACCGATCAGGATGACGTCGGGATCTTGTCGAAGGACGTGCTTTAGGGCGTTTGCAAAGGCAAGCGTGTCTTCACCTAATTCTCGCTGATTGAGAAGAGCAACGTGATCATCGTGTACGAACTCCGTCGGGTCTTCAACCGTGATGATGTGAACCTGGTGATTTCGATTGATCTTATCGATCATCGCTGCCAGGGTGGTCGATTTGCCCGACCCGGCCGGTCCGGTGACAAGCACGAGGCCGCGCGGTCGCTCTACGAAGTCGTAGGTAGCCGGAGGAAGCTGCAGTTCCTCCATCGTGGCAATCTCATAAGGAATGACACGGAACGCCGCTTGGATGTGATGTCTCTGCTGGTAGAGGTTGCCACGGAAGCGGGAGACACCAACGACTTCATGGCTGAAGTCGAGTTCGAGCTCCTTGTCAAATCGATCGAGTTGCTCCTGCTTGAGGATGCCGTGCAAGGCCTGCCGAAATTCTTCGGAGTTGAAGGTCGGCGCGTCGGTAACCTCCTTGAGGTCACCGAGCACACGCATGTAGATCTTGCCCGTGTCGGTCTTGAAGTGGAGGTCCGAACCTCCCTCTCGAACGCATCGGCGCAAGAGTTCGTTAATTTGCTCCAACCGGTGCCTCCACTAATCCCATATTGGTCGCGCGACGGACGAAGTCTTGAGGGTTGCTGCATCGACTGAGCGCCATTTCGTACTCGATCTTTCCTTCTTTGCAAAGTTTGAGCAGGCTGCCATCGAGGGTGACCATCCCCAATTCGCCGCCGGTCTGAATGTCCAAGTAAAGCTGGTGGGTCTTTCCGTCGCGAATAAGGGTGCGGATGGAAGGAGTCGCCACCATGACTTCGAATGCGGCAACGCGGCCCGTCCCGTCTTTGGTGGGCATGAGCGATTGGGAAATGACCGACTGTATCGTAACGCTGAGCTGAGTTCGAATCTGCGCCTGCTGTTCGGGAGAGAAGACGTCCACGATGCGGTCAATCGTCTGGGCTGCGTCTACGGTATGAAGCGTGGAAAACACCAAGTGTCCGGTCTCGGCCGCGGTAATGGCAAGCTGAATCGTCTCGAGGTCGCGCATTTCACCGACAAGAATGACGTCCGGATTTTGACGCATAACGTGCTTGAGAGCGTCGGCGAACGAGTGCGTGTCCGTCCCGAGTTCGCGCTGATTGATAATGGACTTGATATCTTGGTGCACATATTCGATCGGATCCTCGATCGTCATGATGTGCTCACGAACGTGGGTGTTGATGTGATGGATCATCGCCGCGAGCGATGTCGATTTGCCCGAACCCGTTGGTCCGGTAACGATGATCAACCCGCGCGGCAACAGAGCGAGCTGTTTCGTGACCTGCGGCATCTCGAGTTCATCGATGGTGCGAATCTTATAGGGGATGACACGAAAGACGGCGCCAATATGGCCGCGCTGCCAATACATGTTCACACGGAATCGTGCGAGTCCCTTTACGAAGTACGACAGGTCGAGTTCTTTGTACTCGTAGAGTTTTTGCTTGCGCTCCTCGGTCAGGATTCCGAGGAGGAAACTCGTCAACTGCTCGGCTGAGAACACCGGGTAGTCGGTACGGATGATATCGCCACGGATGCGCATCATCGGTGGGTTGTTCGCCTTGAGATGCAGGTCGCTCGCATCGCGAGCGACCAGATCTCGGAGCAGTTCGTCGATTTGGACCATGGCTTATCGTCGGAGCATCTGTTTGAGTTCGGAAACCGTTCCTGCGTAGTTGAGGGCGACTTCCTCAGTCACGACGCCGGCCTTCACGTAGCGGGCGAGGGCCTGATTCATCGTCTGCATGCCCCAGAATGCGCCCTCGTTCATCATGTGATACAAGTCGCCGAAGTGACCGTCTTCTATTGCCTTGGAAACCGTCGGCGTACAGATGAGGATCTCTTGGACGACCACGCGGCCATTGCCATCGGCGCGCGGGACCAGCTTCTGGGCGACGACCGCACGAAGCGAACCGGCAAGACGCTGGCAAAGGTGCTCACGCTCGTGCGGCGGGAACATGTTGACGACGCGATCAAGGGTCTCGTACGCCGACGCGGTGTGAACCGTCGAGAAGACCAAGTGACCGGTTTCACCGGCCTGCATGGCGACGTTCATCGTGGCCACGTCGCGCATTTCTCCAATAAGGATGACGTCGGGTGCTTCGCGGACGACGGCGCGGAGAGCCGGAGGGAAGTCTTCGGTGTCAATGCCAATCTCGCGTTGGCTCAAGTAGGCCAGTTTGTCCTGGTGAACGATTTCCAGCGGGTCTTCGATCGTGACGATGTGACACGGTCGGTTCTGGTTGATGATGTCGATCAAGGCGGCGAGGGTCGTCGTTTTGCCGCAGCCCGTGGGCCCTGTCACGAGGATCAGGCCGAGGCGGTGCTTTGTCAACTCCTTTAATACCGGGGGCAGACCGAGCTCTTCGAGGCCGCGAATCTGCAGCGGAATGACACGGCAAACGGTGGCACAGGTGCCTCGCTGGCGATACAGGTTCGCGCGAACGCGACACTTGTCCTTAACCTGAAAAGCGAGGTCCATTTCCGACGTTTCGTCGAACTTGCGGGACTGCTTCTCGTTCATCAGCGAATAGATGAGTCGGTGCGTATCCTCGGCGGTCAGAACGGGCCAGTCGCCGGGCAACTCAGAGACTTTGCTGTGCTGTTTCATCATCGGCTTTTGGCCGGCTTTGACAAAAACGTCCGAGGCGACCACATCGAAGCCGATTTCGATGAGTTCGTGCATGGTAATGGAAGCTGCGTCGCGCATGAATTAAGGCTCTCTCCGAGATGGATTTGGTACCGGGCCGCGAGGCCGAGTAAGGAAGTATACCAACGCCCCCGCTGCCAGAGCGGCAACTGCAATGAGGACGATGGTCAGCGTGTTTTGGTTCGACTTGGGTGGGGGAGTCACAGCCTTCTTGACGACCGGTGCCGGCTCCTTGTGTTCATCGGGAATGGCGATCGCATCGGGATCTTGCGTAAAGAGCACCACCCGATATTCAAGCCCGCCAAACGGTGGCGGAATCGCGCGGCCCGCCAACGCAACCGCATCCGAACGATAAGTTTTCACCGATTTCTCCGTCGGTCGCTGCTCTTCGAAGCTGACCAGAAATGCCGAAATGGTGTACGGCTTGGGTGCGCCCGCGAAGGCGCGGGCGAAGGGCTCCAAGCGGAACTTGCCGGTTTCGTCCTCGATGATGTTGTTCGTGGCAAACGTTGCCTTGACGAATCCCTTGTCCGATTGGGCAGTCTTCCCGACCTTCACGCCGCGCGCACCGGCCCCCGTGAATTGCCCGATCCGCTCGATCTGTCCTCGCAGAAGGTCAAGGGGATATTTGGGGTCGAGCATCGTAATCTCGACCATGTCGGCCCCCATCGCATGCTTGCGAACGGTGACGACGGCTTGGCTGGGCACCGAATTCAGCGCCGCCTCAATCTTCTCCTCCGAAGTCTGCGCCCCCGACAGAGCGGTCAGAGCGAGAAGGAGTGCCCACAGCCAATGCTTCACGCCTGAACATTACCTGGCTGGAACCCGCTCCGGGGCGAGCGAAGTCGCGAGGGTTAAGTCCAGTTCGCGGTGACCGAGGAGCGCTTCGATCACGTCCCTGGCCGAATAGGTTTTCGACCCGGGACGCAGGTACCGGCTGATGTGGGCCAAATCATCGCCTGCCGTGACCAAAGGTGCCTCGACCGCGCCCTTGTGAATCTGGGGGAAGCCGGCGGTGGCCATCAGGCCATTACAGACGCAGACACGACCCTCGCAAGCCGCCGGATCGCCACCTTTTCTGACGTAATCCTCAACTGGCTCGGCGGGACATCGGTAGCCGATCTTGCCTTCGGGCGTCTGGTAGGTCTCGCGCAGGTAGCCGAGGTCGCAAACGCGGGTGCGCTCGGCGACGACCGACTCCTCCGACACCGAACCAGGCAAGCCGACGACCTTAAAGGGGAAACCGGTAGGCGAGGCCTTGGGATCGGTGAAGACCCGCACCTCGTTCGCAAGGCAACGGCGGATGACCTCTGCCTTCAGATCGGGCCGTAATCCCGATTCCTCGCAGAATGCGAAGGCGGTGCCGACCTGGATGCCCTGCGCGCCGAGGGATAGGGCTTCTTGGAGCCTTTCATGGGTGCCGTAAGAACCGGCCAGCCAGAAGGGAAGCGCTAACTCGCGAAACTTCTCGAAGTCGACGAGATCGCGCTCCCCGTAGATGGGCTCTCCCCGGTCGTTGAGGGTCAGGTTCCCCCGTGGTGGCGCGTTGTGCCCTCCTGCGGTTGGTCCTTCGACGATGAAGCCGTCTGCGCCAGGATTGCACTTCTTGGCGAGGATTTGGGCCAGGGAAGCGCTCGCGACGATGCCGAAGAACTGGGGGCGGGGAAGGCTAGCGGTGAAGCCATAACGGGCCGGGTCGAAGGTCATCGAGGCCTCTCCCCCCGCGACATCGATCCTCATTTCGGCCTTTTCGCAGGCAGCGAACTTGTCCAGAATCCCGGGAATCGCGCGCGGAATTCCCGCCCCCATGAGCACGACATCAACTCCGGCGAGCATGGCCCCGTAGAGTGACGGCAAGGTTGGCAGTTGGATCTTCTCAAGTAAGTTGATGCCGACGAGGCCGTCGTGCCCTTGCTTGGCAAGCCAGACTTCGACGAAGTTGGCGACAATGATCAACTCGACGAGCGCGGTCGTCGGCTTGATCGAGAAGATCGGCTTCGACTTGTAAGGCGCGCCCGGTGCTTTGCCCCCGGCGATGAAGTACCGATCCCAAACTCTATCAGCCATTTCCTTGATCGGAAAGTGACCGAGAGCCTCGGCCATGTGACCGCCGAGGTCGCCCAACTGCAGACGCCGTGCAAGGATGGCGTCGAGTGCGGTGCCGCTCACCACTCCAAGTTGTCCCTGTTTGGCGACTGCTTGGGCCAGCGGCCACGCGGAGATAGCGACGCCCATGCCGCCCTGGATGATCTGCGGGTAGTTCACAGATTTGATTTTGGACCATCAGAGAGTGCCCAACCGCCTCGGTCGTGTGGCTGTTTTGGGTTACGGCGGGGCGTTTGCGGGAGTCAGGTTGTCAAGACCCGATGGTAATGCCGTAGTGCTTCATTCGAAAAACACCAAGATGGCGAAGAAGCAAAAGCCTCCCAAGAACAGAATCCAAAACGCCTGGTCGAGTGCACGCCTGCGTACATCTCTTGCCCTGTCCCACAGGATCCACAGTATCAGGATCGTCGGACCAAGTACGACACAGGCAAGAAAGGAGAGAATCCGGATTGCGGGCGGTACGCCACCAAACGCTTGCCGAAAGGCATCGGGTGCGGCAACCAGGTCGTACGCGCCGAGGTTCAGGACCACGACGATCACTAAACTCAGGATCGCCAGTGTCCTGCCCAGTTGCCGTCCGTCGCTGTCGCCTTGCATTGCTAACGAACATTACGGGCATCGGCCAATGGGGTTGCCAAGAGCGCCAGGCGAAGCACTGGGAACCATAGTCCCTTGCCTACCAATCTTGAAGCAGATCCCCGAATCACGGCTCAGATTGAGCATGCGGCGAGCCCAAGCTCCGACCCTTCTGCGGTGTCAGAAGGGTCGGGGCATGGCACGCTAGTTCTTCTTGGCTGCCGCGTCCTTCTTGCGAAACCACTCGATCGCTGAGGTTACGGCCTTGTCGGGCTGGCCCGGGCCAGGAGTTGGTGCCTCGATGTCGGGGACGACACCGTTGCCCTCAAGGCGCAGGCCTTTGATGGTCACGTAATCCTGGAATGGGTACTGGAGCATGAAGCCGTTGGAGATGGGTTGCATCAACGAGGCCAGGACCGCCCCTGCCGACTTGGTACCGACGATCACGCCACCGTTCAGTTCGCGGATGCCCGCCGCCATCATCTCCGATGCGCTGCCGCTGCCGCCGTTGACAAGACAGGCGACCTGACCAGTGAACACAGGGGAATTCTCACTTCGAATGCCGAGCACCTTGTCCTGCGAAAACTCGGCGATTGCCTTTAGGTCGGTCTCTTTGCCACCCTTTTCCTTCACGTACTTCTCGACCGTCGAGCGGTTGATGAACGTACCCATCGCCTGACCCCGCGGGAACAGCCGGCCGGCCAGGTGCTGGAGGAAGAGCACGCGTCCGCCGCCGTTGCCGCGAAGATCGACGATCAGCAGTTTGGCCTTGCCGTTCGCTTCCTTGATCAAATCGTCCACGCGCGGCATGCTGTACGTCATAAAGTCAGGAATGGTGAGGACGGCGACATCCTTCTCGGGCCAAGCCAGCGTTTCGGGAAGCACGGTCGAGAACGACTTGCGGGTGACCTCGAAATCCTTGACGCTGCCATCGGCGCGCTTGACTTTGATCTTGACCTTGGTACCTTCGTCACCCACGAAGGCTTCGCGGCCTCGGGGCTTCTCGCCGTTAACCTCGATGATCGTGTCGCCAACGACCAGGCCTGCGTCAGCTGCACCGCTCTTCTCGAACACGTATTCGAGCCGCACACCCTCCTCGATCGTCGCAATGCGAACACCGAGCCCGACCATCTTGCGCTCTCGCATCGCCTGATTGGCCTCGGGTGTGGCCAGGGTGATGTGGCTGAAACCGAATTCGTTAAAGGCCTGGTTGATCACCATGGCGAACTCGCCAGGCGTCTTCGACTTGTCGATGGCCTCTTTGCGCTTGGTCAGCATCTCGTTCCACTTGTTGAAATCGTGGCCGGGCACGTAGGCGCGGGTGGTCAGGATGCGGGTCATGTCGTCAAGGACCTGCTGCTTCGCTTCACTGGTGAAGGGAGCGCTGTCCTTGGTCGTGCCGGGCTGGGCCCATACGGTTCCCACTGTGGCAGTGACGAGGGCGAGAAGCCCGAGCGTTTTGGCAATCGCTTTCATAGATTTGTTGTCGGTCCTTTTTTCGACTTAGATCATGTTACGCAATCAGATTTGATTTCCGTGCCCTTTAGGCGAGAAAATGCGGACGTTTGGCCTGCGGTAGCATCCGGGAATGGACGCTCGCTCGCAATTCGGCCCAGTCGCCGAGAGCTACCTGACCAGCGCTTCACACTCTAATGAAGCCGAATTGGCCCAGTTTGTTCAGTGGGTGAGTCCAAATGGCGGGACCATGCTCGACATTGCAACAGGCGGGGGACACGTGGCCTATGCTTTCGCCCCCCATGTGACAAAAGTTCTCGCAACCGACATCACGCCCGAAATGCTCGACATCGTGTCGAGGGAGGCATCCAAACGGGGGCTGGCAAATCTGGAAACACGGTTGATGTCGGCCGAAGACCTGGTTTTGGCCGAGGCGACGATGGATGGAGTTGCCTGCCGTCTCGCCGCCCATCACTTCGTTAACCTTCCTCGGTTTCTGCGCGAGGTCTATCGCGTGCTCGTGCTCGGAGGCTGGTTTTTGCTGGTCGACACCTGCGGAATCGATGACGATCACGTGGCGGATTCTGGTCTCGACGCCATCGAGCGACTTCGCGATCCGTCTCACGTAAGGAATCAAACCCCCAACACGTGGCGTTCCATCCTGGGGGCTAGTGGCTTCGATATCGAGAAGTTCGAATTGCTGGCGCATGAGTATGCAATCAAGAGTTGGATGGACCGGATGCGCGTTCAGGAGCCTCGCCGAAGCCAACTTTGTGAGATGATGAAATCGAGCGAAGGTGCACTTCGGAAGTATTTGCATCCACGAGGTGAGGGCGAAGACTTATCGTTCTGGCTTCATCAGGTCGCCATTCTCGCACGTAAACCTCTTGCGCGGTAAACTTGTGGGGATGCCAGAGAAGCTGACGGCGCCGAAGATTCGCGGCATGAAGGGTGTTCGGCCCATCGTGTGCATCACTGCTTACGATGCTCCGTCCGGTGAAATCGCAGATCTAGCTGGCGCGGATCTCGTGCTCGTCGGCGATTCGGTCGCCAATACGGTCATGGGCCTTGATACAACGGTTCCTGTCACGGTTGCCAATATGATTCATCACGCCCAGGCAGTTGCACGCACCTGCAAGCGTCCGCTGCTCGTCGTGGATATGCCCTTTGGCAGTTATCAAGCCTCTCCAACTCACGCCGTCGAGACGGCGATTGCCCTTGTGAAGACTGGTGCCGAGGCCGTAAAACTCGAGGGCGTCTATGTGGATGCCATCTCGGCCATTGCGAAAGCGGGAATTCCCATTATGGGTCATATCGGAATGACTCCCCAATCCGTTCACGCCTTTGGTGGTTTTCGTGTGCAAGGCAAAGGACAAGATGGCGATCGGCTTCTTGAGCAGGCCAAGGACCTTGAGAAAGCAGGAGTATTCGCCGTTGTGTTGGAGTTGATCCCAGCGGTCCTGTCGGCGAAAATCACTTCGAGTATCGGCATTCCAACCATCGGCATCGGGGCGGGACCGGATTGCGATGGTCAGATTCAGGTGCTGCATGACGTCATCGGTTTGAGCACCGGCAGTTTCAAGCACGCCAAGAGGTATGCAAATGTTCGAACTCAGATGCTGAAGGCTTTGAGAAAGTATGCCGACGAAGTCCGTTCCCGAACGTTTCCGAGCGCAGAGAACAGCTTTTGAACGTCGTTCGCACCATCGATGACCTTCGTCGGCTGAGACCTGATTGGGGTCTTGTTGGCTTTGTCCCAACGATGGGCGCGTTTCACGAGGGGCACCTCTCACTTATGCGACGAGCAAAGATGGAGAATGAGACGTGCGTCGTATCGCTCTTCGTCAATCCAACACAATTCGGTCCCAATGAGGACTTGGCAAAGTACCCTCGTCAAGAAGAAACTGATATTGGATTGGCAACATCGGCTGGGGCAGACGTCATTTTCATGCCAAGTGCGGACGAAATCTACCCCCGCAAAACGACGACTGTCCGCGTGTCTGAAGTATCAGAACCGTTCGAGGGGATGATTCGGCCACATCACTTCGAGGGTGTGGCAACCGTTGTGCTCAAACTGTTCAATATCGTGCAGCCAACGAGAGCGTACTTCGGATTGAAGGATCTGCAGCAATGTGCGGTAGTGCGACGGATGGTCGAAGACTTGAACGTTCCGGTTGAGCTCGTGATGTGTGAAACCATCCGCGAAGCCTCTGGGCTTGCCATGTCGAGCCGTAACGCCTATCTGACTGATGATGACCGTGTTCAAGCGGCTCAGCTTTTCAATGTGCTTTGCGTGACCGCTCGGGACATCGGGATGGGTAAGCAATCATCGGACGCCTTAGCCGATGGCAGGCAGCAATTGGAAGCGAGCGGTTTTGATGTCGAGTACCTTTCGCATGTTGATGCCAGCACCTTGGGGGAAATCAATGGCCCTGTTGAACAATCTCGAATCGTCGCAGCAGTGAGGTTTTGTGGCGTTCGACTGATTGACAATGTGCCCATTTTGCCGCAACTGGCTGACAAAATCCCATAATTTCTCCGATTCTTACCCTGTTGGCGAATCAAAGATAGAAATCTTATGAATCGCGGCGGTACCATCTTAGAGGGTAACCATTATGAGAACCAAAGGTAAACAAGCCGCAGTTAAATCTGCACAGGATATTGCAAAGGGACTCAAGCTCAAAGCTGAGGCACGTTCAGAAGCTCTTACGCTTCGCATCGGGACGAAGAAGTTGGCCCTGCCCTTCGAAGTTCGAACGCTGGCCAGCAATGACTATGTCTTCGTCCACATTCCGCCGAGTGCCGGAATTCTGAAGATCACCGCTGACGGTCTGGTTCCAGTCGAGAAGCCGGATGAGGCAGCCGCAGCTGCACAGTCGTTCCGACAGCGACGAAAGCGCACGACGCGAACGGTCGAAAAGGCATCCCTTCCCGACGAGTTGGCAAGCGCACTTAAGAAGCTTCCTTCCGGCTATAAGCTCGCCTACGGAGCAGATGGAAAGCCGAAGCTCGTTCGCTCGCGACGACGTTCGAAGTAAGTAAGACACGCGTCTACTTCATCTCAGGCCCGCGAAGAAATTCGTGGGCCTTCTTCTCTACAGGCCCGCATACCAGTCGTATCCGTCCTCATACCAGTAATCGCGAGGCTGCACGTCCGTAAATCGTATGCGTCCGATGCGCTTGATGTTCTTGATCCCGTACTTGACGGGAATCACCAAACGGAGAGGGGCACCATGCTTGACTTCGAGCGGTTCGCCATTCATCTCATAGGCAAGCAAAGTCTGGGGGTGCAGAGCACTCGGCGTGTCCAATCCAACGAAGTACGCCCCGTCCGGAGTTTCCATCCACACGTAGGGAACAACATTGTCAACTTGCAGCGACTCTCGATTCACAGCTCCAGACCTTACTTTCGGTCGATAACGTTGTGCGAAATCAAGCATCCTGGCACCCGCGAAGGTCATGATCTGGCTCCAGCCCTCAATGCACTTAAACTCGGTCGTTTGCTCAACTCTCGGCAGCCTCTTGAGGTCTTCGAGAGTCAGGAGGCGGTCGCCGGTTTCGAGGCCTTCGACCTTGAGTCGCCACATGGAAGGATCCATTTCCGTGGTCAAACCGATGTTGCTGTTGTAGCGCGCTCCCGCCAGGCGCCTATCGAACTCCGGGGCCAGGCTGCCCTCCCGAAAGAGCTTTTCCCATAGATCGCGATTCAGTTCGTTGACACTTCGTAATGGCGCGAGCATTCCGTTGCGACGGGGGCTTCGCAAGATACTTTGCCACAGGCCGCCTGCGCCGAGCGTGGCGGCGCCCGCCCACAAGAAACTGCGGCGGGAGAGCATGCGCATTCGTTCTTCCGGACTGATTCCTCCTTGTTCTTTCATGCCGCTTTATCCTCGGGACCCTCGTCCTCAGTGAGTTCGTATCCGGTAACCATGGCGCGGAAATTATTCCATCCAGCCCTGATCACTTGGGCGATATGCACAAGAAAGAACGCGCAGAAGGCAAACGTAATCCAAAAGTGAATCCACCGCGCGCTCTGATAGCCGCCCATCATCCAGGTGAGCCAGGCGAATTGGGTCGGCTTGTAGATGGCCAGACCTGAAAGCAGTGACCCCAGACCCAAGAGAATGACGCTGGTGTAAGCGATCCTCTGCGCACCGTTGAATTTCGTCTGCGGCAAAGGTTTCTTGGAAAGACGCAGATCGTGCAAGACAACGTGCCATGCCTCTCTCAGCGTGTTCCGTTTTGGGAGCAGGTGCTTCCATTCGCGCGAGAAGGCGAGATAGAGAACGTAGAGCAGCCCATTAAGGGCGAAAATCCACATGAACGTGAAGTGCCAAGCCAAGCCCTCGGCAAGTCGAAAGCGTAGATTGAATTGCTCGGCGAACTTCGTATCGAACGCAAAGAGAGTCCATTCGCCAATGCCGATTCGGTACACCCGATTGGCCCCGTAGATGAGCAAGCCACTCCAGATCATGACGAAAAGGACCGGGAAGTTGATCCAATGGAACCACCGGATCGCGAGGGGATGCTTCTTAATCAGACGCTTTGACATCGACAACTCCGTAGTTTAGCGAAGAAATCGAGCATCGCACCAACATTCTGCGCATTCGGAGGATCCCCCGTGAATACGATGACTGGGGCTAAAATCGAGGGATGATTGCCCTTCTCATTAGCTTGCTGACGTCGCCCAAGGAGCCGCAAGCCCTGCAGGATTACCTCAAGCGCCCAGAACCGTCTTTCGTCTGGAAACGGGTCGAAGATGTGCAGGGCATGCCGAAGATCCACTTCACGAGTCAGCGATGGCAGGGAAGGGTTTGGGAGCATGACATCATCATCGCGAATCCGGCCAAACCGCTCGCGAAAGGCACGGCCGTACTGTTTATCACCGGCGGCCAGCCTGGCGCGGACGACTTGCTACTTCTCAAGACCGTGACCAATCAATCTGGGCTTCCAACCGCGGTCCTCTTCGATATTCCTAACCAGCCGCTTTGGGGGATGTCCGAGGACGATCTCATCGCTCACACGTTCGAGAAGTACCTCGAGACTGGCGACGCGACGTGGCCGCTGCTCTTTCCGATGGCGAAAAGCGCGATCAAGGCGATGGACGCGATTCAGGCCTTTACCAAAAACTCCGATAACCCGATCACCAAGTTCGTCGTGACCGGCGCGAGCAAGCGGGGTTGGACGACCTGGTTCGTGGGAGCCTCGGGCGACAAGCGGGTGAAAGGCATCGCCCCGCTGGTGATCGACAACCTCAACGTTGGCGCCCAGATGAAGCACCAAATGGACTCGTGGGGCAAGTACAGCGAGCAGATCGAGGAGTACACCAGGCGTGGCCTTCAGGCAAAGCTGGCAACACCGGAGGGCCAAAAGCTCGCCGCGATGGTCGATCCGTTCAGCTACCGGGCTCGGTTCAAGATGCCGACCATGATCGTGAACGGGGGCAATGACCGCTACTGGACCGTCGACGCGCTGAGCCTTTATTGGGACGAACTGAAGCAGCCCAAGTGGGCGGTCGTGGTGCCCAATGCAGGCCACGATCTGGGCGATCAGCAGTGGGCTCTGCGAGGTGTCACCGCCTTCGCAAGGAGCTGCGCCGGGCTCTTCAAGATGCCCAAGTTCGGATGGGAATTCAGCGAGGATAGGGTGTGGCTGAAGGACGTCAAACCAGCCGCCTCGATGATGAGAGTTTGGTCGTGCGAGGCGGATTCGCTCGACTTTCGCGACTCCAAGTGGTCGGTCATTGCGGAGATGCGGTCGTCCGACGGCCTCGGCGGCCCGATGGTGCGGTTCAAGCGTTCAGGGAAGAATCAGGCGGTTTTTGCCGAGCTTCAGTTTAAGATCGACGGTTACGCGTTCAGCCTGACAACGCCAGTCAAGGTGTACCGAGCGGGCAAGTGAGGTATCCCAAGCCTGCCAACCCCGTACCGCTGGCGTCCCGCCGGCATCCGGGGCTTCCATCCGTGGGAGGATGGATGCATAGGTCCACGTTGAATATGGAGGTCTCCAGCTTGAGATCCTCCCGGTCTTGTCTATGCGGGGCCAGCGGTACGGTCCGGGTTCCCCTCTCCTGCGCCTGCCAAAACCACAAATTCCGCTCACTCGGTGGCGGAGGAGAGGGGTTAGGGGAGAGGTTGAGCGGGAGCCTCACGCGAGTTTCCGTATGCCGGCGGGACGCCAGCGGTACGGTCCGGGTTCCCCTCTCCTGCGCCCGCCCACACCACAGTTACCGCTCGTTTGGTGGCGGAGGAGAGGGGTTAGGGGAGAGGTCAAGCAGGAGCCTCACGTGCGTTTCCGGATGCCGGCGGGACGTCAGCGGACCTTACCTGTGCATCCATCCTCCCACGGATGGATGCTGCGGACGCCGGCGAGACGCCAGCGGCACAGGGTGCAGACCTCTATGAAAACCGCCATCCTCGGCTGCCGCCCGCTCGTCACCCTCGCCGGACCCTCGCGACCGCGGGTCGGCAGCGAAATGCGCGAACTCGGCATCATCCCCGACGGCGGGATGATCCTCGAGGTAGGGCGCATCGTCGCCGTCGGCACCCGAGAGCAGATCGAGAGCCAGATCGACGACCAAACCCAGGTCGAAGGGGTCCGCGGGCGCCTCGTCATGCCCGGCTTCGTCGATGCCCACGCCCATCCCGTGTTCGGTGAGAACCGGGCGCACGAGTACGAGCAGCGATGCGAGGGCGCGAGCTACCAGGAAATCGCAGCAGCGGGCGGCGGAATCCAATGCACCGTCCGCCAAACCCGCGCCGCAACCGAAGCCGAATTGGTCGCGGGCGGGCGACGCCACATCGCGTGGTTCCTGATGAACGGCACCACGACCCTCGAAGCCAAATCCGGCTACGGACTCAGCCTGGAGCACGAACTCAAGATGCTCCGGGCCATTCGCCGATTGAACGAGGACACCCCGATCAGCCTCGTCCCGACCTTCCTCGGCGCGCACGCGGTCCCCGTCGGATCAACCGCAGAGGAATATGCCGAACTCGTGATCAACGAGATGCTGCCCGCCGTCGTCGCCGAGAACCTCGCCGAGTACGCGGATGCCTTCTGCGAGGATCGCTACTTCACGCCCGACCTAACCCGCCGCATCATGACTGCGGCAAAGAAGCGAGGCCTTGGCCTGAGGCTCCACGTCGACCAGCTGACCAACGGCGGAGGCGCGGCCCTGGCCGCCGAACTCGCCGCGATCACCGCCGATCACCTGGAGCACACCGAGGCCGATGGCATCGCCGCGATGACCAAAGCCGGGACGATCCCCGTGCTGCTCCCCGGCTCCGTCTACGCGCTCGGCCTGCAGCGCTACCCCCAAGCGCGCGCGATGATCGAAGCCGGCCTCCCCGTCGTCCTTGCCACCGACTTCAACCCCGGCAGCTCGCCAACGCCGTCGATGCCGATGGTCATGTCGCTCGCCTGCACCCAGATGAAAATGACCCCAAGCGAAGCCCTCGTCGCGAGCACGATCAACGCCGCCTACAGCCTCAACCGAGGTCACGATCGCGGCTCGCTGGAGGTCGGGAAGCGAGCGGATTTCGTCGTCTTCGACGCCACCGACCCCCGCGAAGTCGCCTACTGGTTCGGCGCCCACCTCGTACGGCAGACCTGGGTCCAGGGCCAGCGGGTCTACACCTGCTCAATCTCCTAACCCGCACCCCTCCCGTCGCATCGAACCCCCGATTTGCCGATTCTTCCTCATGCGCCCGGTGCCTTGGCTGTGAAAGTCAAGACAAATCGCCAACTTCGCCTAATCCGCGTGACTCCGCGTCTAGCAATTTGATCGCATTTGCTGTATGATGCAGTGGAGCGTCGCCGCCAAGTGCGGCTGAAATGAATGTTGGGACGATGACGCCTGGGGAGCTAACTCAAAACAAGCATGTTCAGGCCGCGAGGTTGCACCTGTTCGGTGGCTTTCGCCTGGTCGATGCGGCTGGCCACACCGTCAACTTGATGTCGCACAAGGCCGAAGTCGTCCTGACGTACCTGGCCCTGCGCTGCGGATTGCCGATCAGCCGAGGCGAGTTGGCGGAAGCGGTATGGCCGAACCAGATGACGGAAAAGCAGCGCAACAACCTCAACGTCGCCCTGTCATCGATTCGTCGCGGGCTCGGAACCTGTGGCCCGCTGGTCCGGGATGCATTGCAGGCGAACAAGGTCACGGTGACGCTTGACCTCACCCACATTTCAGTAGACGTCTTCGAGTTCGAGAAACTCTACGATGACTTGATCTTGGGAGCGGAGGAACCCACGGCACCTTGGAAAGCGATCGCTCTCCAGTCAGGTCCGTGCTGTTCTGATCTCGATTACTCGTGGGCCCTGGTCGAGCGTATCCGACTTGAAGAGCAGCTTCTCCGCCTCGTCAAGTCGATGGTGAGCACGGTCGATCCCGATCGCACCAGGATCGACGGCGTCATCGCCGCCGCTTACCGGATCTCACGCTGGGCGATCGACCCGTCCGAGTGGATCGAAATTGTTGAAACACTTCGCCCGAAGTTCCTCGAACGGCGAACCCCCAGTGCGAAACGGCCTGTCTTTCGTCCGGGCATGACCACCTCTCGGCTCTGCGGTGACGTTAATCCGGACGGGTATTGGCATTTCGGGTGGGCCTCGGAGCGGGGTGGGGTGTTCATACCCTTTGAACGGGTCGAGCCCCAGATCGTCGAAAGCGTCCTTGCCCACCGATGGTTTGCACCAAAGGGTGTTGAACCCTGCATTATCTACAATCCAACCGACTCCTATTGGTGCTGGCGCGAGATCACCCTCAATCCCCACGAAGTTCTCCTCCATCCGGGTCGAGATGGCGAAGTCGCGGTCGTTCGCTTTGTATCGCCGCTTTCGGGGATGATCCACATCGGAGGCGCCTTCAAAGGCATCTCCCCCGCCAGCACCGACGTCTCCATCGCCCGCAACGGCGTCCTCCTCTTTAGTGCCTTTCACGCCGGCTACCTCGACGACCAAAGATTCGACCTGCACATTGAGGCGGCAGAGGGCGACTGCTTCGACTTCATCGTCGGTGATGGCGGCAACGGCCACGAGTGCGACAGCACCGGCCTTTACGCCCACGTCTCCCCCCACTCCGATCCTTGCTGATCGGATCTTAAGGATTCTTTAAGGGTGCCCCTCGTTCAATGGCGGAGTTTCCAAATGAAGGAGGAAGTATGCGCCTACACCACTTGTTCTTGGCCAGCGCGTTGCTGGCACTGCTCGGAGTCCCGAAGCTTGCCCACTGTGACTTGTTCGGGCCGTCCAGAGACACCACGATTGTCTTGGGATACGGCTATGATCCTGCCGCGCCAGACGTCGCCAAGCAGACGCCCTTTGTCAACCTTGCCAGCCACTTTGAGTCTTCAGGTGCACAGGGTGTGGAGTACAAACTCGAAGTCTCCAACAATATCAGCTCATCGACTCAAGAGCAGTACTTTGGAGCTGAACTTCAGGGGAGAGTCGGGCTCTATCGGGCGAGAGCTTCACTCAACCTCAGTTCACAGCGATCCATGTTCAAGTCTGCCTTCGTGCTGAACATCTACGCCAAAGTGGACTACGGCACCGAGGTTCTAGATAACGTCTCAAATGCCAACCTCAATCTCGACGCCCTCGCCCTTTTGAATAATCCAGCAGGTTGGCTGGCGCGCTATGGCCCCCAGGTTGCCACTCGACGACGACGCGGCGCAATGATCGTTGGATCTGTCGTCTTTCAGACGAGCAATCTACAAGCCGCATCCAGTATGGTTGCACAGTTGCAAGCGGCCGGGGCTGGCGCGGGCTGGAGCGCAAGCGTCAGTGCAAGTCTTACAAACAAATTGACAGAAGCAATTCGAAGTTTGAACGGCAGTGTCAATATTGTTGGCTATGGTGGTAATGGTTTCCAAGACCTCGTGCCTGCTCCCGGTTCCGACGTGACAGACTTTCAGACTTGGGTCAACGTGATCAATAACTATATGAGCGGCGTGACTCAAGGTAACTCCGCCATCATCGGCTATCAGACGGCGAGCTATCGAGGCTACATCAATCGCGCATCTGATCCATTTACTCTAACTGCGGCTGATGCTTACTTAAGATACATCTCTCTGCAAGCAAAATCCGAAGCACTCACCGAGTTTCTTGATACAGCGTCGGCCACTAGCCCATGGCTAAACCCTGATCAGATCGCAGCCGTAACCGCAACGAGAGACCTATGTGCCCTCAGGGCAGATGAGGCATGGGACTTTGGCAGTCGCCTAGTGCGATCACCGAAGTCGATCCTTGGACGTACGCTTCCAGCAGACGTGAATGTGCAGTTGCCGAGAATTCTCCCGCATTACTCCACCGTACGCTATCCAAACGGGTTCTGGGACTTGACCGTTCGGCTTGAGGGAGCCCATCGGATGCAAGCGTGGCTTTTCAATCCGATTCCTAACGAATTCCGTCCGATAGATATTACAGGCGATAACAACGGCACGACCTTCTACGCAAGTCTAAGCCCGAATGACTATCATTCTGGTGATACACTTCAGTTTCGTTTCTACGACCAGAATAACCACCTGGTGTTCACCGACACGACAACATTGCTATGAGCACATTCATGAAGGCAACTAGGTTACTGTCCATTGCAGCATTTGCATGTTGCATGTTTGAATGTGCGGTTGCACAAGGACTCACGTGGGTTCAATTCGAAGGTTCCGAAGGTTACATCCCTGGGGGACTCCAGGGGCAAGGTGAACGGACCTGGCTTGAGGATTCCGGCCTCGGAGTTTATGAAGTGTCGACCGCAATGCCCGTAATGGGTAGCCAAAAAGTCCGGGTTGATACTGCTCCACTCCTTAACACCGCCTGGGCGTGGCAAGACATCAGTTCAAGCTCGATTGGCAGCGGTACACCCATTGTTATGGCTACCGTGCGAGCCCATATCAGTGACGACAGCCGGTCAGCTTCCTTCGCAGGACTCGACTGCTATCAAGTAGATCCACAGTCTCAGTTGCTCGGAATTCGTTTCCGACCAAGTGCAGGTCTTGATGCAGGCGAAGTGAAGATGATCCATGGCCTGGACTACTTGGCAACAGGGCTGCCAGCACCATCGATCAACACCTGGCACCGACTGCGGGTGTTCGTCGATTCGGGAACGGCGGAAGGGGCGGGGGAGATTGATGGAGTAGGGGTCTATAAGACTGCCCCGATCTCGCTTTCATCTCATTACGTCCCGTTTGTCAGTCGGTATGCAGATGCGGATCTGTATATCGAGCCGACGGGTTACAACGTCATTTCATTTGACGACTACTCTGTAGAAGCGGTCGCAAGGGGGACACTTCGGGGTCGGGTAGACCTTGAGGGATGGCTGGGCACTGTCTCGGGTCTTCCACTTGCTGTTGAAGTCCGCAACGGCTCCGGCTCGACAGTGGAAACACTTTCAACCACGCTTGGCGCAGACGGCTCGTATCAGGTCGTCACGGGTTATCGGGGCAGTGGCTTCATCGTAGCAAAGGCGTCTCATTGGCTCGCTAAGTCGACCCCGCTCATTCCGATCACCAAATTCGGTGTGTTCGAGGTTGACTTCCAACTACTGAACGGAGACATCAACGGAGACAACTCGATTGACATCGCAGACTACGCGGTGCTATCCGCCGCCTATGGCAGGAACCTAGGGGAGTTGGGTTACGTTGCGTCGGCTGACCTGAATGGCGATGAGGCCGTTGACATCGGAGACTATTCCATTCTGAGCAGCAATTACGGCCTGTCTGGAGACTGAGCCAAACTGGCTCGCCAACTGGGTAGCCCAACCCTTAGCGAGGGTTGGGCCGCTCATGTCAAACCCGCCTCGGCAGCAAGATCAGCGTGGAGGACGCGGTGAGGGAAGCGCAGGATGAGCGGGCTCGGCTGCTTGACCTGAACAAGGACGGCTGGATCACGTTGAAGGAACTGGGGTTCTAGTCGCACGTTGATTGGCCCGGCGACTTGCCGGGCCAATCACCTACTCCAGGTCGGGGCGAAACAGCTTCGGAACGGCTGGCCGTTTCCGTGGCTGTTCGTTGCGCAAAGCCACTCATTCAACCGAAACGCGCCCCACCACCAGGACCTCGCTCGCCTGACCGGTCGTCTTTGACACAAAGCGAATCGCGCACGAGTAGGAACCCTTTAATGCAGGCACGAACTCCGACAGACTCGCCCCAAACACCACGAATCCCTGACCCCGATACGACCGAGGGCGGGGCACCTCGTGGCGCGAGCGCAACGGACAAAGGAGCAACTCAGTCATCACTCCTGCCGCGTTCGCACGGTCGGCGGAGAACCGAACGCCACCGGCATCGGAGGCAACCGTCACCCGCACGGCATCGCCGCCAAAAGCCTCGGTTGGTGGCAGGCGCGGAGGGTCGATCACGCCAGGATTGACCTGCAGGAACTTGGCGGCAAGAGCGGTGAAGGCGTTGCTCGGATACGGCGACGACGCCCGACCCATCAAGACCTGCTCCCGCGCATAGGCCGCCCACGCCAGATACTCCGCCTCTTCCAAATCCCGAAACGCGCGCCCGGCGCGGGCCACGAATCCGCGCCATGCCTCCTGACTCGGAGTCCGCGGGTTCTTGGGCGTCGTTCGGGGCCGGACGGTGACGCTGCCGTTCGCTTGCCGAACGAACACCACCGTCCCCGCCTTCCCCGAAATCCCCCCATTGATCACACTCGGCTGCACACGGGCCATGTCTGGATTGTCGGCAGTTCTGCTCCAGTTCTTTAGTTCGATCACTGGGTGTGGTCTTGGTGTGCCGACGCGGCGCAATGGGTTGGGGCAGGGAAGAACGGCGCCTGCCCACTGCATTTGCCTTCGAAAGGATTGAGCGACGTGCTGCACTAGAAAGTCAAACCATGTCGTAGCGGGAGGGCTCAAAGCGAAGCCTCCCGCTGCCTGCGGACCTACATCTCCTTTCTTCGCTTCCGCACGAGCGCGGCGACGCCGATAAGGAGGCACGCAGCGGTTGATGGTTCGGGAACGGGCGACAGGAGCACGTACCCGGACGCTCCGCCGCGCGTCGCCCAGGCGACGATTTGACCGGAGTCGTTGATGAAACTCGCGTCTTGCACTTGCCAGCCGGCGGATGGGTCGATCAGAGAGTCGAGGTTGATCCCGCCCGTGTCGTGCCGCCAGATCACACCTCGCGGAACGTTGCCTTCGTACCGAAGTCCAACCACCTCTTGGCTATCATTGAGGTCTCCTGCGCGGACCAAACCTGTGAACAGCCGCGTGCCGTCACGGCGCTGGATGTAGTGGTGTTGCGTGTTCCAAATGTCCGAGCCCGTGAGCAAAACGGTGCCATCGGCGTTAACGGTGACTGGCCGTGAGTCAACACCGAGGCTGCCGTAGTCAAGAAAGTTCTCCGCCACGTTCCAGCCGATGGCGCGCTCAATCGGATCACCGCTGTAGTTGGCTCGTGTCACGCCAACGATATCCCCTGAAGCGTTGAGGCCGACGAGCCGGTCTACGATAAGTCCTACCGGGGTCACCAGCGGGCGTGCAGTTCCGTCTCGGTGCAAGACATAGCCCCGACGTGGCTGATTGCCGTACCCAAAATAGTCTACCAGCACATCACCCGCATCGGTAACACCACGAATTTCCATGTTGTTGTCAACAGCATCAAGAGACGGTCCGATGAACTGGAACCCGGTCGTGGGGTTCCACAGGAATGTCGTTTGGCGCCGGTCACCATTAACTGAGGTTTGAAGCACACCTGCTACTTCGTCATGAGCATTGACCCCGTTTACGCGAACAACAATACCACCGGCAGGATTGGGAATCTGAGTCAGGCCCAGTCCAGCGCGCCAATACAGATTCTGGTTGTTCCGCTCCACCAGCAGGCCACCTGAATTGCCGAATGACTTGGGAACTGCGGACGCACCGAGGATCGGAGTCAGGTCGAGGACCTCATAGGAGTAGGCCGACGAAGTCACCGGCAGGGCCGCGAGCGTCAGCCAGGTCAGGTATCTCTCAAACGTTAACATGGACGTACCTCCTTGGTAATCACCGCTTCGATTATGTCTACATCGGGGCAACAGCGGTGGGTATCAGGCACGACTTCTTTCCCGCTAGATGCCATCAGGAGGCGTCGCTGCGAGCGTCCAGGACCGGCAGAAGCGAGTTGCGAGCGATTCTTGACAATTGTGGTCCAGATGGCCTATGCTCCACTCAGCGGCTCTCTTACACCTGGAAGCCTAGAGCCGCCAAGCACGAACGGACATGAACGGCAGGTTCCCCGAGGAGATCTATTCCGGCAGAATCACGGCGTATGAGCGCAAGTGGTTTTTCTTCGATGTGAAGAAGTCGAAGGACGGCACCCGTCGCCTCGTCATCACCGAAAGCCATGGCCCCAAATCGACGCAGGAGCGATCAAGCATCACGGTGGCAGAGGGCGACCTTGCCGACTTCTTGCGCGGACTCTTGTCAGCCATGGACGCGATGGGACTTGAGTCGAAAGCGCCCAAGAAGAAGCCTCACGATGAGCGGATGGCCGAAATCAAGACCCGCTTCCCTCGAGCTTACGAGGGTTGGAACGATGCCGAGGATGCCCGATTGCTGGGAGCACACTCCGAAAACACACCGATAGCCGAACTAGCAAAGTCGCACCAGCGGCAACCCAGCGCGATCAGGAGCAGGCTAGCAAAACTCATCAGTAAAGATCTCTCAGTGTAACTCGATGCAGGAGTGGGTAAGCAAGACTGGAGAAGGCATGACAGAGCAACACTTCATCGACATGATTGTGCGCGATCTGACCGCGGGTACCCAGTTCGATAATCCGGGTGGCGGTACTTCGCGTGTACTTTCGGTCTCGCGCGAAGTGATTGAGTATCAACGAGGGAATTCCAAGATTCGAGTGCGGCCGCGAGATCTTTTTGCAGCCTATGAGAAGTTTCAGGGCCTGGCCGTAACCTCGATCGACCTCGGTCACGCCTGGCCCGAGATCTTCGACTCGCATGCGAGGCCGGGCGGACACTCCTGCAATTGCACCTTTCTCTACTCGCTCCTGCAGCACCTGGGTTTGGCCGGCCCGACAAGCGGACGCGGAGTTCGAGGTAATCCCTTTCGCGTTCACTTTTCCGCTACAAAAGGTAATCCTTAGGCAGGTCAAGAAGAGCACATGGCACAACGTGAAATCATCGAAATGGCGTTCCTCCGCAATGACACCAACCACCTAGCGGAGCTTCTGAACCGCGAGCCTCCGCTGCTCGGCTATTCCAAGGGCTTCAACCTGGCCCACCTGGCCGTCGTGACGGGCGAAATCCGCATCGTCAAGGTGGCCGCCTCGCTCCTCGCCGAGCATTGGGATTGGCTGCTCAGTAAGAAGAACGCCGCCGACCAGACTCCCCTTGACCTTGCCGTGGACCTCAACCTTTGGGACATTCAAGTCTTCCTTCGATCCGAAGGAGAGCGTGGACCGGGCACATCCCGCAAGGCCAAGAAGGAAGCAAGCGATCCGCGTGCGCAAATGGCGATCGAAGACGAGCAGCTGGAAGAGATGTACGACAAAGTTGGACGCAAGAACCAGCAGAAGCTCGGTGCCAACGCGAACGGAAAACCGTACTGGAAGGCCTAGACTTCGACCATACTGTAGCGATCAGCCAGCGCCTGGAAGGTCGCCGTAGGCGAGATCGAGTCGTGCGGAATAAGAGAGTAACGCCAAGGCTTGCCGCCTAGCTCCAAATGATTATTGGCCATCAAGCACCACGTCTGGGCCGCCTTCGCCCTCTCGGTCACGTATGCGGTTTCCATATCCACCGCCGCCTTCGTCTCGATCATGTACATGGCATTGATCGCTTCCACGACGAAGTCCGGCGTATAGGTCGATCCATCGTTCAAGTAGATCGAGACCTGACCACGCCCCGGCTTGACCCACTTTTGGACTCCGTTATCCGGTCGCTCTAAGAGAGAAGCAAACGTGCGCTCCGTATCCACGTCGAACTTCTGATTGAAGTACGCGCACTTCTCGAACGAGTCGAAGACCATGGCCTTGATCTTTTGCTTGTCGATCCCCACCTCACGATAGTCGCGTAGTACCTCACCCTCCGGTACCCATACTCGGTGCTCGGTGAGCGTCTGCATACCGCGAGTGAAAGACGCTTCGAAGTCCGCTTCGTGCTCGATCACGTGTTCCTGCATTTGACCATGAATGATCGACGCAAGATGCCGACCGTGATACTGCAAGACATTGCTCAGCTCTTCTTCCTCAAGGTAAGTGGCCAGCCGGGCAACCATTTGCCGCGATAAGTCATACAGCAGATCCGCGTTGTCGTCGTACGAGATGTCGTCAAAGTCGATCAGGTGACGCACCAGGTAGTTCTCCAGCTGCTGCTCGCCCACCACCCCGTCGTGTCCGCCGATCTTCATGACCTCTCCCGTACGGATGGCTTGCACGAGGATGTTCGAGTCGACTGGCTTGTATCGGTGTTCTGGCGCGACCAGCGTGAACGGAGCAAATTCGAACCGGTTCTCCGAACTCGGCTGCACGACGATGCGCGGAATGCGGATGCTCTCGCGCTGCATCTGCGTCGCGACCTTCTCGCAAACCGCTGCCACATCAACCTGCTCCGCTGTCCCTTCCAGGACGCCTTGGGCGGGAAGGTAGGACATCTTCACCGCCGCGACCGCGCGCTCCCGCACGACCATGTCCGTCAGTTTGCTTCCCCCTGCGGTCAACTCGGCCTTCAACAGCGCTTGATAGCTCAGAGTTGCCACCTTCTGCTCCTCTTCCGTCGCGAAGAGGGGCGCATGCTCCTCGACCTTGCCACCAGGGAGTTCGACCTGTCCGCCGAACAGCTTCACCTCCACCTGGGTGCGAGAGACAACAGGCTTCTCCTTCGTCAGCGGTATGTCCCGCCCGATTACGACTCCACGACGGATAATCGAATCCGGCTTGCCCGCCGCATCAATGATCGCGTTGAATTTGTCGTGGGCAACGACATAGAGCGTGTCAATTTCCTTTACGCCGGTACGTTTGCCAAAGGGTAGGCGCAGACCGCGGCCGATCGTCTGCTCAGTGAGGATCTCCGAGGCCGATGAGCGTAAGGGAATGATCGTGTAGAGGTTTCGCACGTCCCAGCCTTCACCGAGCTTGTTGACGTGGATCACGACTTCCGTCTTCTCGGTTGCACTTTCCACGTTTAGAAGGCTCTCTACCGATTCGTCTCGAAGTTCGCCGCTTTGATTGGAATGCACGGTGATGACTTTGCCGACGTAGTCGCCACCCATGAAGCCGGCGCTGTCGATGAGCGCTTTCAATGACTCGGCATGTTCCGTCGTCTGCGCAACAACCAAGACGAACGGTTTGACTTCAGGAGCACCCGTAGCCTGCGCGTATTCGACCAGCTTAACCCGGACATTCTCATGCACCCGCATCCCGTCCTCAAGCTTGAGGCGCTCCAACTGATCCTCTGGATAGTTCTCGGGCTTGAAGTTCTCGCGGCCAGCAACATGGGGCTCTTTCACATAGCCATTTTTCATTGCTGCCGACAGCGGATAAGAGTAGATGACATTGCGAAACGCCTCCCGCCGCGCCCCGACCGCTATCGGAGTCGCCGTGAGTTCCAAACCCAACATGGGCTTCAGGGCATTGATCGCTTGTGCTCCCGCCGAGGCGCGGTAGCGGTGGGACTCGTCCATGAGAAGCACCAAGTCGTCGAGCCCGGCGAGATACTCGAAATAGCTGCGACCTAAATACTCCGACAACTTGTGAATGCGCGCTGAACGTCCGCCGCGCACTTCGGTATTGATCTTCGCGATGTTGAAGATGTTGATGACGATATCGTTCTGCAGGTCGAAGGCGTCGACGTTTGTGCCTTCGTACGTCTCGCCGGTAATCAGCCCGGGTGGCCGCACGACGAAGTCGGGCAGTCCCTCGAACACGTATTTCGGATGGTTCGGCTCGAAGTCGCGCTTCAGCTTCTCGTAGATCGTGAGATTCGGAGCGAGGACGAAGAAGTGGCGGCTCTTCTTCTCGCGATAGAGGTACGCGATAAACGCTCCCATTAATCGCGTCTTGCCGACGCCGGTCGCTAGCGCAAAGCAGAGGGAGGGGAACTCGCGCTCGAAAGATTCTACAGAGGAATACTTCTCGCGAACAGAGGCTAATTTCGCGTTGAGTTCTCCTGCCGAACACAGGTCCAAGCCAGAGACCAGATCGTCCAATAGGATCAGGGACTCGCGCTGCGGTTCGCGCAACGAAAGACGCTGCGCGATGTCGCGTACGGTTCGCTCGCTCATGCCTCCTCCTCCCCGAACAGCGCGGGCTGCGGCACGACTTCCGGCTTGGCCTGGGGCAAGTTCGCGACCTGCAAGCTATAGTCGTCCTTGCCGAACTCACAGCGGCCAAGCACGGTCTTCGGTATCTTCTTGACCGTTAAATTATCGAAGGCGTCGGGACTGCCTTTGAACGCGGTACAGCAGACGAGCAGGCTGCGTTCGGGGCCGACTTCTTCGCTGAGGTACCGAAGGTACGCGACGGTGAGCGGCTGGGTAGTGACGTAGATGAAGTCGTTCTCGCTGCTTTGGCCGTGTTGCCAGAAGACGAGGTCGCTGGGGGAGTAGCGGAAGCCCATGAATTTGCACATCGCCTCCGCCAGCATCTCCGCGTTGTAGGCGGGATTGATGACGTCGTTGCCGTATTGGTCCTTCTGGATGAGGCTGGGGGCGAGCTTGAAGTAGCGGAACCCGCCGCCGCCTTTCCATCCGACCGCCTTCGTGATGCCGCCCGGGTCGTCGCCGTCGATGACTTTCTTGAGGCGGGGAATGATGTGGGTGTGGCAGTGCTCGCCGAGCTCGACCATGATCCACCTTCGCCCCATCTTGTGCGCGACGGCGCCGGTAGTGCCGGAGCCGGCGAAGGAGTCGAGGACAAGGTCGTCTTTCTCCGTTGCCATATTCAATATTCGCGCGATGACATCCTCAGGCTTCGGTGTCGCAAATTCGGGAATCCCGGGCAGCACATCCTTAAGGTGTGCTTTTGTTTGGCGCATAGTGTCTAGGTCTCCCCAGATCGTCGGGTATGGCTTGGTTGGATTCTCTGGAGCGAACTCGCGCGTATAGGGGACCCAGGCCATTGCGCCGTTCTTGTCGCGCTGCTTCCAGATCAGCGTGCCATTTTCCCGATGTAGGGCCACTTTATCTTGCCCGCATGCCCAACGAGCTTCGCGACCATCGTCATGAATCGGCCACACGTCTACGCCATCTGGACCTTTAACTGGGAAGAACATTGTAGGTCGATCAGTACGAAGACTGTTTCTCCCGTTCTTCTTAAGTAAGCGGTCTCGACACCTCTCGCCCGTTCGTTCGTCGATAAGAGGATAGGCATCTACAATCGACGGATCTTCGAGCGGCCTCAAAGCAAGCTTCTTGATATCGCGGGCATAACATAAGACAAAGTTATGGGTGCTAGTCACCGGGACCTTGTTATCGTTTGGGCTATCGACGTTACGCCAAATGAAGGTGAATTCAAAGTTCGCCCGCCCAAACACCTCATCCGCCATCACTTTGAAGTAATGGGCCTCGTTGTCGTCGAGCGTAACCCAAAGCGAGCCGTCCTCCGCGAGCAGACTGCGCAGCAGTTCCAGCCGGTCGCGCATCATTCCGAGCCAGATCGAGTGTTCCAGCCCGTCGTCGTAATGCGTAAACGCCGACCCGGTGTTGTAAGGCGGATCGATGAAGATGCACTTCACCTTCCCCGCGAACTCCTGTTCCAGCGCCTTCAGGGCAAGCAAGTTGTCCCCAAAGATGAGCCGGTTATCAAACAAATCCCCCTCCCCCACCCGCTCCGCCGCATGGTAGGACAGGTTGGCGTCTTCGAGCAATATCCGCGGCTCCAGCCGAGGCCGCACGTCTTTGCCAACCCAAGTCAGTTCGAGTTTCTGCTTGCTCATCTCAGAATTTCCAACCTTGTTCCCGCATGAACCACTCCAGGTTTTGACATGGAATGTTAAAGTGCGCACACACGTTAGGTATCTTCGCGGCGTTCGGTTTAAGTCCTTCTTGGGTGATCACGGTCGCTTCTCTGACCCGGGCGGAGGCGATGACAAAGGGATCGGCGACGGGCTTGCCTTTCAAAATCGCACGCTGGCTGATGAGGGCTTGGAAGTGCTCTACCTGGAAGATCGACTGAACGGCGAGCATCTCTTCTTCTGAAGGTGTGAGAAACATGGCTCGGTGAGACAGCGCCCAGTCTACGAGAAAGGCGTTATCATTGAAATCTTGGAGTTCGTTCCAAACCTCACGAACCGAGAATACGATGCCATCCGTGATGAGTCCTTCCAAATTCTGCCACAGTGTCTCAAACGTCTCTGGGTAGTAGTGTCGCAGGACACGATAGGCACTTGTATCGAGGACGTAGCTCATGCGGCTCCCGACCTCATTGCGATCTCTTCGAGGCCGGCCACGCTTTTTGTCTTAACACCCAGGAACTCAGCGACTTCGTCGAGTCCGATCCTCCCTTGATAGTAGCGCCCGAAGACGAGCTTCAGGTACTTCTCCCCGAGGTAAGTAGCCTGCGTTCGGTAATAGTCGCCGCCAGAGCCGCCCGGCTCCTGCTGCGTCGCGAATGCGGCGGACCTCTCCCGATACTCTGCGGCCGTTATCCGCTTGCGGTCAAGCAACTTCCGGAGGACGACTTCCCGACTTACACTATAGCGCGCGGCAAGCGCCGCGACCATTTCATCCGTGGGCTTGACCTTTGCCGGTAGCCGGCCTTCAAAATCGGTCGACGGCACCAGGAACTCAGCCGCAAGCGCATTGCAGAAGCGTTCAATGGCTCGCTCAGTGGGAGGCAGATCGTCTGGAGCCGGCTCTTTCGTCATTGAAATGGCGCTGACCCCAAGGAGCACATGAGCCAGTTCATGAAAGATGCTGAAGATTTGGCGCGACTTGCTATTGCCGTTATTGATGTAGATGAGGGGGAATTCTGGGTCGGGTAGGCAGAATGCCGAAATGTCCTTTTGCTTGAAGGAGTGTTTGAAAATGAAAACGCCTGCATCCTCAACGACCTGTCGCCAGGCTTTAAGGGCTACGTCGACTGTTCGCCATGCAGCCTGAGTATCGAGTCCCACGCCAAGGTACTCGCGAATAACCGCTGCCGCCTCAGCCACGTCTGAACCTGGGGTCAGCGTCACCTCGCGAAAGATGAGGCGGGGCGCAGGGTTCTTTCCCTCCAGGAGTTCATAGAGTGACAACTGAAGGGATCGAGCCAGCCGAAGTTGATAGCGCGTATCCGGCATGAGATTCCTGAGCTCGAATTCGGGCAGCGTGCGAAATTCGTGCCCCAATGGCCTCTCTGCAGGATGGTCTGGAAAGAAGAAAATGGCGAGTGGGCGTTTGAGGATTCGATAGGCTAGGTCCTCTAGTTGGGCGTAGGTGGGGGCAGAGTCTCCCCGCTCCCAGGCTTCGATTTCCTGTGGCTCCCGTTTGAGCTGCTTGGCGAGGTCTTCAACAGTCAACCCCTGTGACTCCCGCGCCCACTTCAGCACGCTCGGCTGCACTCCCTTGACCTGGTTCGCCATCAGCCTAAGGTTACTCCCGGGGCACTCTGCTTGGTTTTTGCCGTCCGTTGCTCCGGCGCATCCAGAGCCAGCAAGTTGTCCCCAAAGATGAGCCGGTTATCAAACAAATCCCCCTCCCCCACCCGCTCCGCCGCATGGTAGGACAGTGAAGCATCCCCCATCAATATCCGCGGCTCCAGCCTCGGCCGCACGTCTTTGCCCACACAGGTCAGTTCGAGTTTCTGCTTCATGGAACTTAGCCGCTGGGTGTATTCTCAAGTACGTAACTCAGAGCGCTCCCAAGAAGCCCATCTCGATCAATCGGTTGAAGCCGACCTTTAGCGCTTTGTACTGCACTCCGCCACTCATTTCCCTTGGAAACAATCTTGCTTAAGTGACGAGCTACATCAAAGGGGTTTTGCTGAGGAGATTCCAGTAGCGCGAAGAGCGCTTTGACGACTGGGTCGTCGGTGCCTCCTATCGACTCAAACTCCGCTCTAAGAACACTAAGTCCGCTACTACCTTCCTGCGACTGAGTGACCGTGTTTCCGGACCCACTAACAACATTCACCCCAGAACTGCCGGTAATCACCACGATGTTCGCAGGGAAGTGTCCCGTCTGTCTACCTTCTAGGGCCTCCTCGATTTCCCGTACACCCCAATGCGTGATAGTGCCAAATCCCCCTAGTGACATCCAGACTGTGAGCCCCTCCCCCTTTAGATACTCAAACGTGTCCAGAGCGACCTCCGGATCAATCCCAATGCTCTTTCCGACCTCTCGAATATTAATGGAGTGACGCTCAGGTACTCCGTCTGTCATCTCGTAGAGCTTCCGGAGAAGCCTGAATCTGTTAGCCTTCTTTTCCTGCAGTTGTTCACTCATCTGTTACGGCTCCATCTCCTTTGACCATGAAATGATGTAAGCCACCAAACTTAGCAGCACCAGTAGTGCAAGCAATATCCATGGCCACTTGTTTGTGTCTTTCGGATTTCCACTGAATGCCCAGTTCGCGGCGATTCCGGTCAAAATCGTAAGGATCAGGCCGGCGAGGTTGTATGGCAATCGATTGAATCGTCGCTGGCGAAACCGACGGTATTCGACTCTGACGGTCGCTCGCTCTACGTCCTTTGCCCCACATAGAAGCTTCGGATCGTTGCTTCTGCCAAGACCTTCGCGCCGGGCTTCCATCCACACATCGTTGGCGAACTCGATTATCTTTCCCTCAAGTACTTCTTGGGCAGTTGAGTCGAGTTCCTTGACAAATAGCTCCTGCCCATTGGCAAATTTTTCGCCAAAGGTATAGGGCCTACCAGTGCTCGCAAGCTCGTCATTCATGAGGATCCAGATCTGTACGAGTTCGCTTCTAATGCATCGGAGTTTGTGACGAGCATTTGGGAGGACTCGTTGTTGTGCCCCGCAACGACCTGACAGTCCTGGCTATTGGCAATCACCACGATGTTCGCTGGAAAGTGCTCGGTGACCCTCCCGTCAAAGGCGTCCTCAACCTCTTTGATACCATCATGGGTTAAGGTTGCGTAGCCATTTGATTGAATGGTCAGGAGACCCTCTTGCTGAAGGTAAAGTTGTGCGTCGCGGGATGAGCCAGCCTCCATCCCCACGTGTTCCTCAACCATTCGCATAGGGGCGGCCGCATGCTCACCACCAAGTGTGACTTCGTACATTCCCGAGAGAACACGGAATCGATCCAAACGCTTGTCCGCAATTATGTCCTTCATCGACCTCATCGTTTCACCTTACTCGAACTCGTAGGTCCTTGTCTTGATTTCTTGCTCGCCCGGCCCTCATCTGGTACTTCACCTTCCCCGCGAACTCCTGCTCCAGCGCCTTCAGGGCCAGCAAGTTGTCCCCAAAGATGAGCCGGTTGTCAAACAAGTCCCCCTCCCCCACCCGCTCCGCCGCATGATAGGACAGCCCAGCATCCCCCATCAATATCCGCGGCTCCAACCGCGGCCGGATCTCCTTCCCGACCCAAGTCAACTCAAGTTTCTGCTTGCTCATTCTCGCTCGTGCTCGTCATCTCCATCCATTGGCAACGTCCCAGGTTTGTCGAGGGCCCGGAGGCTGATTGCCTGTAAGGAAGTCAGTTGCTGGACCGCAATGGCTCGGAGCTTCTGTAGACGTTGGGCTTGTGACATGCCCTGCCGAACGAACTCGGCATTCAGGCTTTCCAAGTTCACCATCACGAGCAATTGTGCTGCAGTAGCATTGTCGCGCATGTTGCCCTCGAGTTCCGGGTTCGCGTCACGCCACTGCTTCGCCGTCTTGCCGAATAGCGCGACATTGAGCATGTCTGCTTCGTCCGCATAGACGAAGCTTTCCTGCCTTTTCGTGAGAGTTGGGGGAACGAGGCGCTCCTTGATCGCATCCGTGTGGATTCTGTAGTTGAGCTTGGACAAGGCGCGATTCAGGTTCCACTCAAGCCCTTGACGTTCCGCCTCGGCTTCCTTGAGCCGCTGGAACTCTTTGATGAGGTACAGCTTGAACTCGGGACTGAGCCACGCGCCGAATTCGTACGCGATGTCGGGATGGGCAAAGGTTCCGCCCCCGTGACGTCCAGCCCGGGATTGGATGCCAATCGCGCGGGTCGCCTCGATCCACTTCCGTGGGGTCAAATTGAAGCTATTCAGGCCTGACTGGGACTTAAAGGTCTCGAATTCGTTACCTTTGAACCCGGGGTTGTGGATCACCTCCCAGATGCCGAGGTACTCCAAGGTGTTTCGGTTGCGCATCCAGCTATAGATCAGCGTGTCGTCGCCGAAGTGCTTGGCCATGTCCGTGAGTGAGATGTATTCGCGATCCCCTTCGCGGACGACGGCGATCACGGCCCCCTGAACCTTGATGTTGGATCGACTCTGTCTGCTCAACTTTTCTCCCACCTGACTGGATTTCGGCTCTTGCAGGCGTGTGACCGGTCGAGGCTGACCCCCTTCATCTTCCCGGCGAACTCCTGCTCCAGCACCTTCGGAGCCAGCAAGTTGTCCCCAAAGATGAGCCGGTTATCAAACAAATCCCCCTTCCCCACCCGCTCCGCCGCATGGTAGGACAGGTTGGGGTCTTCCAACAGAATCTGCGGCTCCAGCCGAGGCCGCGCATCCTTCCCGACCCAGGTCAGTTCGAGTTTCTGCTTGTTCATGTCTGGCATCAGTGTGAGTTCACAAGAGCGTGGGCTGCAACTCAGGGGGTATCGGCAGGACCCCGATTATGACATTGCAGTATCCCTGTTTTTCCCTCCCCATGCGTTGAGCAGGGCCCAAGTCATTGACCGCCCGAGTACGCGCGATGGGGGTCAGAGCGCGGGAGTCCAAAGCTCCCATGAGCAGTTACCGACTGGCTTTTGGGCTGCTTGTTCAAGAAGCTCAATCGCCATCTGGTCACGACGGAGCATAGCTTCGTCAACCAGTAGGAGATCGTTTTTAGTCCGCTTTCGCAGCTTTGCGATCCGCTGCTGCCCATCATGAAAGAAGCTCGCACTAACGCGCCCTGCCATGGAGAAGAGCAGGGCTTCTGCTTCGTCCAGCTTTGTAAGCCTGGTCTCCAGTTCCTCGCGAACAGAATCTGTTTCCACATCTTCAGGCAATATTGATTGCAAAGTCATACACAACTGCACAGCGGTTGCCGCCCGTTTGACCTTCATTGGTGTCCGGGTTCCGGCATCTTCAATCTCTGCCGGCTGGAGTGACGCATGGCAGAGCAAACTGCTGACGGATGCATCAAGCGGCTCTCCCCTTGGGTCTAGCCACAGAACGAAAAGTGACCGCGGGGACTTCCCGATAGCGCACCACCCGTGGTGCAGAGATTTGGGTTGCGATCTCAGAGCCTCTGCATAGCGACGGAAGGTGGGACTCACCCTGAGACCTTGCGGCGGCCAGTTCGCCAGATAGGTTTCGGCCGGTATCTCGAAGACGTACGGTAACAGTCGGAGTTCCTCTGCTACGCCGGCCTGCTCCAAGAACTCGAGTCCGCGCAGGGACGACCACGCCCGATGGGGACTCATCAACTCTGGCGCGATTACTTGCGACACCTGCCTCTTAAGGCGAGCCACTTTAGATGAGCCTCCACCAAATGGCAAACAACGCCTTCACGGTCGTCTTCTGCTCTAGCTTTGCCTGAGTCTCTTCGAGCAGCACATCCCGTTTTCGCTCGATCTCGTCCTGCGCCTCGAAGAGAGAGCGGCGCTTGGCGTTCCGCTCGGCTTCGAGCTTTTTGACGACGCGCATGGCATTGAGCTTCTCCTCCAGGCTGCCCGTCATCGTCGCCGCGCGTTTGGCTTCCTTGACTTGGCGGTCAAGTTCTTTGATTTCCTTTTCGAGTCCGACCTTGAGGTCATCCGCCCAACTGTCCAGCTTATTGGCCTCTTGCACGAAGAACACCGTGTTTCGTTCGGAAAGGTTGGCGGTGATTTCGGCCAACCGCCGTTGCGTCATATCTGCGAGCTTGGTGCGGTTCAGCAGGTCGAGCACCGAGTCCCCCAGCCGCGCATTGAGGCCGAGCATTCGGCGGACGATTTCCTCGTCGAGTTCGGTCCCGTCGTCAGACACCGCCGAGAGGATGAGGTGGTCTTCGGCACGGTCAAGGGACTCGATGGTCACGAGTGTGGCGACAAGTTCGCCCCCTCGCCCCACGAACGGCTCCAGAATGCTGATCTTGGTTGCCGTTCCTGTGTAGTCGAAGACGACTTCGGCCAACGGCAAGTCCCTTGCTTGGGCTCGGTCGAGGACGAACTCGGCCAGAGGATGCCCCATCCGATACAGGTGTGCGTCGCCGGTTCGGCGCGGCAACTCGTAGAGTCCCAAGGGCACCCCAACCGAATCCGGCGTCGGATTCTGTGTAAGGCGGAAAGACATGCCGCCGTCTCCAAATTCAGCCACGTCGCGAAGCTCGTGGCGGGTGACTCTCATGAGCATCTGCTCATAGCGGCTGAGCGCTTCCTGGCTCTCGGTCATGCTGACCTTGAGCTTCTCATGGACTTCTTCGTCGAAGTTCTCCATAAGCTGGCTTCGGGTGGTCGCCATCTGCATCCTGATCTCGTCGTCGAGGTCCAACTGGAGCTTGTCGAATGACTCCTTAATGTCGTCCGTGGTTCGGCACTGTTGATAGATCTCTCCGATTCGCCTTTCGAAGTCCACTCCGGACTCGATGGCACCGAGCACTTCGTCGCTGGCACCAAAGACACCTTCGAAGAGTTTGAACTTCTCGCTGAGGAGTTCGAAGACGCGCTGGTCCGCCTCGTTCTCAAGATTGACGAAGTTCACCACGACCACGTCATGTTTTTGCCCGTAACGATGGCAGCGCCCGATCCGCTGTTCGATCCGCTGAGGATTCCAGGGCAGATCATAGTTCACGACGAGCGAGCAGAACTGCAGGTTGATTCCCTCCGCACCGGCTTCGGTCGCGATCATGATCTTGCCTTGGTCGCGGAAGTAGTCCACGAGCGCGCTGCGCATGTCTGCCGTTCGTGAGCCGGTGATCTTGTCCGTTCCTTGGTTTGTTTGAACCCAGTCCGCGTAGATTCGTTTGGAGCGGTCGTCGGTGTTGGAGCCGTTGAACATGACGATGCCGTCGGCGTAATCGCTTTGCTCAAGAAGCCTTTGCAGATAGTCTTGTGTCTTTCGTGATTCCGTGAAGATGATCGCCTTGTGGGCCGCTCCAAGACGTTCGGCCTCGGCAAAGGCCCTCTTCAGGGCGACAAGCAGGGCCTTTCCCTTGGCATTGTTGCGGATCGACACGGCCAGGTCACGGAATCGGCGCAGGTCCTCAACCTCAAGGGCAAGCGCGAGAATCTGATCCTCGGTCAGCGGCTCCTCGTCGTCTGCGATGCCCTCCCACTCGTCAGCGATTTCGTCGAGTGCTTCGAAGTCTTCGTCGAGTTCATCGGTTAGGCTCGTACCTGGGGATTGACGCTTGAGTTTCTTCTCAAGCCGGTTGATCACGGTGTCGAGGGCACCTGCGATGGCAAAGGTCGAAGAGGCGAGCAGTTTGCGCAAGACAAGGGTCATGAGGGCACGTTGACTGCTTGGAAGGGCAAGCAGATTCTCTCGGCGCAAGTACTCCGAGACGTCATCATAAAGTTGCGTCTCTGATCGTTCGGGCGTGAACGACTCCACCATGGGGAACCGCTGGGTGTACGAAACGTACTGCGACACTTGGCGGCGAAGGGTGCGATGGCAGATTGGGTTGAGGCGTGCCTTGAGGACGTCGTAGACGCTCTCGTTATCGAGCCGAGAGTACTGCTCTCGGAAGCTCTTGAAGTCGCCAAACGCATGGTCGTCGATAATGCTGACGAGGCCGAAGAGCTCTAAGAGAGAGTTCTGAAGCGGAGTGGCAGTGAGTAAGAGCTTGGGGGACGGCTGGAGCGCGGCCTTGATCGTATTAGCGATGACATTCGACGGCTTGTAGACATTCCGAAGGCGGTGTGCTTCATCGATGACCACTAGGTCCCAGGCGATTCGGTTCACATCGGTCGCTTTGTTTCGCGCGAACTGGTAGGAGCAGATGACGATGGAGTCCTTCATGTCGAAGGGACTGAAGTTGCCCTTCTTCACAGCCTCGTTATAGGGCTTTGACTCTAGGATGGTGCACGGTAGGAAGAACTTCTCCTGGAGCTCCTGATGCCATTGCTTGCGGAGGTTGCTTGGTGTGATGATGAGTATTCGCCGCTTTCGCTCGGCCCATCGTTGCGAAATGACAAGCCCGGCTTCGATAGTCTTGCCAAGTCCGACCTCGTCGGCGAGAAGTGCGCCCTTTGAGAAGGGAGACCGAAACGCGAAGAGTGCCGCTTCGACCTGATGGGGGTTGAGGTCGACTTGGGCATCGACGAGCGCCCCGGCAAGCTTCTCCGTGCTGTCTGTGGGGTGGCGCTGGGTTAAGAGGCATGAGAGGTACTTCGCCTGGTAGTCCGTCATTTGATTGGGGGGCATGGTGGTTACCTCAACTGCTTGGCTGATTGTACGTTGGAGCGAACCCCGTCCTCTTAGGGGACCCTCGAACCTGGTCGATAACTGGGACGATCCGCTGGGAGGTTACCCGCCAAGCGGGCGTCAGGTCCTCGAATGGGACGTCACGGGACTGGTGTTATCAGGTTCGATGGCCCAATTTTCTGGAAATTCTCTCCCCAAACCCTAAAGACTCTTCTTTCGGTCGCCACTATGATGGTTAGCAGTGCCTTTGGGTGCTGACTACTGCACAACACACTGGGGCGTAAGGAACCCCTAAATAGCAGAAAGGTGAAACATCATGGCGAAGGCGGAATTGACGGTTTTGACGAATGTCATCTCAGGATCGGCGGGGAATGTTACCTTTGTCGAAGGGAAGGAAGGGACGATTATTCGATCGAGGACCCGACCTAAGAATCCTTCCACACCCGCTCAGCAAGCCGTGCGCGCAGCGTTTACCAAATGCACTCGCATGTGGAGTGGCTTTACGACCGCTCAGATCCAGGAATGGGAGAAGTGGGCTGGGAAGACGCCGGAGCATGATGAGGTCACGGGTAAGAGCTTTAAGTCGAGCGGATTTAATGGTTTCGTACGACTTGCTGCCAAGTTCCTGCAGGTCAATCCTTCGGGTACGGTTCCCTCAACTCCTCCGAGCGCACCTTTTGGTGGAGACGTGGTGCAGTTCACGGTGACGACCAGCACGGGCAAGATGACGTTTACCGCAGACAAGGCGAATGCTTCGGGCGTAACGACTGAGCTGTTGATCCAGCCGTTGGTCAATAAGAATCGCAAGCCGGGCAAGGCTTACAAGTCAGCGGGATTCTTCACCTTTACGTCTGGGACGCTGTCTAAGGACATTCTGATTCCGCCGGGCTGGTATGCAGCCGCCTATCGATTCGTGCAGTCGGCGACGGGTCAGGATACGCAGATCCAGACGCTGACCGTTCATCAAGTGACCTTGGCGGTCGAGCAGGGCGGGTCGCAGAAGAAGGCGGCTTAAACACCTTCCACGCCCTCGCCCCGGTTTCGGGGCGAGGGCGTTTTTGCGCGTGGCCGCTTTCGGTGGCGTGCCCGGTGAGGCCGTCAACCAAGGGACAGAGGCCACGCGCTTGCCCCGGTTCGCAAAACTTTTCGAGAAATCAGTCCCGTGGTCCCTCTGATCCGATTGAAACGTCTGTACAATACAGACACGACTCCGCATGGATGCTGAGCGAATCAAAACTATGGAAGGACCTGATGAGACGTGCTTGGACCACGCCTGATTTACCGTTGCTGATTTTGGCGACGGCCACAACGTTGCTCGGCGCGCTGATGATCTTCGACGCCGGATACGCCCGTTCGCTTGCCCAAGGGAACGGACCGATTCCGCGTGAATTCAGCAGCCAGATCTTCTTTTCCGTCATCGCGATGTTCCTTGGCTGGCTGGTTTCGCGTTGGTCGATCGACTCGTTCCAGAAGGGTGCGAAGTGGATCTTCGGGCTCTCCTGCGCTGGCCTCGTCGCGGTGGAGCTCTTCGGCAAGAGCATGAATGGGGCGAAACGGTGGCTCGACATCGGGCCGATCTCGATTCAGCCAGCCGAGTTCGCCAAGGTCGCGGCGATCCTTTTCCTCGCTGCCGTCCTGGTGGAGCGCAAGCCGTGGAAGGCTCCCAAGAAGCCACCTCGCGACTGGGCGGACTGGCTCGACCGCGTGGGCTATCCGAAGTTCAAACGCGGGCTTCCGATCCTGCTCGTTCTGCTTTCGGCGTATGTGGTGGAGCGGGAACCGGACCTTGGCACCGCCGCCGTCATCGTCGCCATCGCGTTCGCCATGATGGTGTTTGGCAACGTCTCGTGGAAGTCGATTCTCGCTTTGGCTGTCGTGGGTGGTGTCGGCATCTTCGCGATGATCAAGGCCGAGCCGTATCGCTTGGACCGGATTGTCAACCACGCTCAGCGCTGGCAGCCCGATCATGTCGACGACACCGGCTACCAGACCACGCAGTCCGAGACGGCCATGGCCAGCGGCGGTGTGACGGGAGTGGGGATTGGCGCTGGCCGGGCCAAACACATGCTTCCGGCGGCTACCACCGACTTCATTCTCGCCACGATTGGAGAGGAGTTGGGTTTGATCGGCTCCCTCGGCGTGCTGGGATTGCTCGGCTGGATCACCTTCCGGCTTGTCAGTCTGGCCCGGAAGGCGAGCAGTCCGTTCGCGCAACTCGTGCTGGCCGGAACTGCAACCTGGATCGGCGTGCAGACGTGTACCAACATGATGATGGCAAATGGGCTTCTGCCCGCGATCGGCATTCCACTGCCGTTCATTTCGTCGGGTGGGTCGAGCCTGCTCGCGCTTTGGATCGGCGTGGGACTGTGTCAGTCGGCTGCTGCGGGTTCGCCGAAGAAGGCCCGCAAGGAGGGCGACGAAGAGCCAGCAAGCACTCCCTTACGTGGCCGCGTGGGTGAGAAGACGGTGGCGAAGCAGGAGCGGGAGACGGCCTACGTCCGCTGAGACTCCCGAGATCGTGGTCACCGGCGGCGGTACCGGTGGCCACGTTTACCCGGCGATTGAGGTTAGCCGTGCGCTGGTCGAGGATGGGCATTCGGTGCGCTATCTCGGCAGCCTTCGCGGACAGGAGTCGGCGGCTTCGGAGCGGGTCGGCATTGCTTTTCAGGGCTTTGCGTCTGAGCCGTTGACGAGTTTGCGGACCTTGCGCGGCCTGCGAGCGGCGGTCCGGTTGCTTCAGGCACAAGCGGCCGCGACCCGCTATCTTCGTCTCCACCGTCCGCGAGTGGTTTTCTCCACGGGAGGATACGCTTCGGCGCCGATCGTCGCGGCCGCGCGCAGACTCGGGATTCCTTACGTCCTGCATGAGCAAAATTCGGTTCCCGGACGGACGAACCGGATGCTGAGCCGGAAGGCCTTTGTCGTGGCCACGGTATTCCATTCGTCAGCCGATCACTTTCCCGGTGTGCGCGTCGTGCGGACGGGGATGCCGGTGCGGCGCGAAATTCGGACTGCTGCAAGGGAAGTGGCTGATCCTCCGCTGGTCCTCGTCATGGGGGGGTCGCAAGGGGCGGTCGCGATCAACGACGCCGCTTTGGCGTCATCGGAAGTGCCGGGGTTGCAGTGGCTTCATGTGACAGGGCCTGCGCATTTCGAATCGGTCAGCAAGGCTGCGCCGGGTGAGCACTACCGGGCGGTGTCGTTCATGCAGGTCGACGAGATGGCTCGCGCATTGGCAGAGTCTTCGGTGGCGTTCTGTCGAAGCGGTGCGGGGACGATTTCCGAACTTGCCGCACGCCGGGTTCCCAGCGTCCTCGTCCCCTACCCGCACGCTTTTGGCGACCACCAGCGGCATAACGCGAGGGAAATCGTCTCCCTTGGTGGAGCGGTGATGATCGAGCAAAGTGAACTTAGCCAGGACGCCTTGGCCGAGGCTTTGGTAAGAGTGCTCGAAGATCGCTTCCGCGTGGTTGCTGAAAGTGCCTTGGCAGGTTGGGACGTGCCCGACGCGACCGCTCAGCTTATCCGTCTGATTGAGGACGCCCGCTAAGCTTCCGACGGATCCCAATAGGCTTCGAGTCCAACTGTGTCGCCGTCCAGAGGCACACCCTCTGCAACCAAGCGATCCCGCTGCTCTTGCTCCAAGAAGGGATCGCGTTTGCCGACCGGGAACTGGCCCTTGGCCCCAACCACCCGCCACCAAGGAATGTCCGGAGGTGAAATGGACATCCACCGGCCGATGATCAGGCCCGATACCGGATTGCGAAGTGCGCGTCCCAAGGCTCCATACGACGCCACTCGGCCCTCGGGAATCTGCTTCACGAGGGCGTAGAGTTCGTCGAGGGCCGATGGCTTCAATTACCGGTTATCGAAGACGCGCAAGTCGCCGGGGTAAGCGACGCCTTCGAATTGGTACGTCGCATTGGACGTGGGACTCGCGAAGCGAATAGCCATCCGGTCGGGGGTGTTGGACGGGGCAACCGGACGTCGGTTATCGTCCACGCGGCAGTCGATGACGCCTTGGACCCGGGTTTCGCCCGTTGGGGTTCGCACGATCAGCACTCCCGGACCGGAGAACGTGGCGGTGTGGCCTTCGACAACCAGGCGAGCCGGACGAACCAGCGACAGCCGCACGATGCGATCGCTGGCGCGGGTCGTGATCGATGCGAATTCGAGTTTGCCTCGCAGGGTTCCGTCGGCTGCCGATCCGACTTCGAAGGCGACCTGTGCCTTCGCCCCATCGCGATTCGTCAAGGTGGCGCGTCCGACCGTTCCGAACAGGGGGCCTTCTTGGGCCATTGCAAACGTCGCCAAGGCCATTCCAAGTAAGACGAGTTTCTTCATTCCAACCTCCATCCGCACGAAGCGGCATTCACGTTTTGGGGAGACGCGGGAACGGGTTGGATGTTCAGTGGACGCCGAACGGATAGACTGGCTTTAGGCTGATAAGCCGCGTCGTCATGATGCGCTGTGTAAGGATCGGGAGCGGACGCACTTGGATTCCCTCACTAGAATGGTCACGGAGGCTCGCAAGAAGGCGACACTCTTCTTTCGCGACCTCGGCCCTGGACTAATCACCGGGGCTGCCGACGACGATCCCAGCGGCATTTCGACATACTCGGTTGCGGGTGCAGCTTATGGAGCAGCACTTCTTTGGACGGTGCTCCTCACCTTTCCGTTGATGGCCGCAGTGCAAACCATGTGTGCGAGGCTGGCCCTCGTGACCGGGGAGGGTTTGGCCGCTACCATCAGGAGGCGTTATCCGACATGGGTTCTTGTCATCGCCTGTCTGCTGCTGTTCGTCGCGAATGTGGTCAATATCGGCGCGGACCTGGCCGGAATGGCTGAGTCGATGTCGATACTGATCCCCTTGCCGAAAGCGCTGTGGCTCGTTGGATTCGCCTTTAGCATCGTCCTGTCCCTCGTGTTCTGGAGCTACAAGCACCTCGCAAGAGTATTCAAGTGGCTGACGGTCACCCTCTTCGCCTACGTGTTCGCCGCGTTCCTTGCCCGACCGGATTGGGATCAAGTATTGCGCTCGACATTCATTCCTTCCATCGCCGTCGATCGCGACTTCCTGATGATGCTCGCCGCCATTCTCGGAACGACGATCACTCCCTACATGTTCTTCTGGCAGGCGGCCCAAGAAGTGGAGGAGGAGAAGACGCATGGCCATCGGTCGCTCCAGGCTAGACGCGGTGCTACTCCGGAAGAACTCCGGGCCGCCAATAGAGACGTACTCGTCGGAATGGGCTGGGCCGGGCTGGCGATGTACTTCATCATTCTAACCACGGCCTCAACCCTGCATCCCCAAGGGATTACCCAGATTTCATCTGCCAAGGAGGCAGCGGAGGCTCTCCGCCCGCTTGCGGGCGACAGCGCCTACCTGCTCTTCACGATTGGGCTCGTGGGAACGGGCATGCTGGCGATTCCCGTCCTTGCCGGGTCGGCTGCTTATGCGATGGCAGAGGCGTTTCACTTCCAGGGTTCACTCGACGATAAGCCGAAGGTCGGACGCAAGTTCTATGGTGTGATCATCCTCGCGATCGGAATCGGGCTGCTGCTCGATTTCGTTAACATCGATGCCGTGAAAGCACTGTTCTACGCGGCCGTCGTCAATGGCGTCCTTGCGCCGCCGCTCGTTGCCATCGTCTGTGCGTTGAGTGGCGATCGTCGGGTGATGGGCGAGCAACGGCCCGGCCGATGGACTTTGGCGGTTGGTTGGATAGCCGCCGCGCTGATGGCGCTCGTCGCAGTTGCGATACCGTTTTCATCATGAACGAACGCGCCGAGAACTTAAGTTCGCCTTCCGGGTAGCGTAGTCGACATGAGCATCGTCGCCGCTCTCACCATTGCTTCCACGCTCGTGCCCCAAGCAAGTCCCGATCCGTACGCGGGTGAAACGACCGCCCAGCGAGATGCGCGCATGAAGTGGTTCCGAGAGGCTCGCTTCGGTATGTTCATTCACTGGGGAGTCTATAGCGTCCCCGCCGGAGTGTATGACGGCAAGCCGATCGGCGGCATCGGCGAATGGATCATGCACCAGGGACGCATTCCCGTCGATCGCTACCGCCAGTATGCCAAAGAGTTCAACCCGGTCAACTACGACGCCGACGCCTGGGTGAAACTCGCCAAGGACGCGGGGATGAAGTACATCGTTATCACGTCAAAGCACCACGACGGATTCGCGATGTATCACAGCAAGGTTTCGCCGTGGAACATCTACAACGCAACGCCCTTCAAGCGTGACCCGCTGGCCGAACTCGCCAAGGCATGCCAGAAGCACGGCGTCCGGCTCGGGTTTTACTACAGCCAGGCTCAAGACTGGAATAACGGCGGCTCAGCGGCTGGCGGTCATTGGGATCCCAAGCAAGACCGCGACATGACCGACTACGTCAAGAACGTCGCCGTGCCGCAGGTCAAAGAGATCCTCTCTAACTACGGCAAGATCTCGGTTCTGTGGTGGGACACCCCGATCGACATCACCAAAGAGCAGGCCGACATGCTGATCCCGCTGCTCAAGCTCCAGCCTGGGATCATCCACAACAACCGGCTCGGCCACTATCGCGGCGACACCGAAACTCCCGAACAGTTCGTCCCTGCCACCGGCTATCCCGGCCGCGATTGGGAGACGTGCATGACCATGAACGACACGTGGGGCTTCAAGAGCACGGACCACAACTGGAAGTCCACCGAGACGCTGATCCGCACGCTCATCGATATCTCCAGCAAGGGCGGCAACTTCCTCCTGAACGTCGGGCCCACCTCGCTCGGCGAGATTCCCCAGCCTTCGGTCGAGCGGCTCAAGGCAGTTGGAGCGTGGATGAAGCAGAACGGCCGTGCGATCTACGCAACTACGTCGAGTCCCTTTAAGAAACTGCCCTGGGGTCGCTGCACGAAGGTCGTGAAGAAGGACGGCGCGACGCTTTACCTGCACGTTTTCGACTGGCCGAAGTCGGGCAAATTGATCGTGCCGGGGTTAAAGAGCAAGGCATCGGGAGCCTCGCTGTTCGTGGGCGACAAGAAGCTGACGGCTCGAAACACCGCCGAGGGGGTCGAGATCGACGTGCCGACGGTTGCACCGGACGCCATATCGACCACCGTGGTCTTGGAAGTCAAGGGCGAGATCGTCGTCGAGCAGCCGAAATTGACATTGAAGCTGGATTCCGAGCTCATGCTCACTCCAGATGACGCGAAGCTCACCGGCGAGCTTCAAAGCGAGGAGCGAGGCGGTAAGCCGAACCTCGGATTCTGGCTAAATGCCAAGGACTTTGCGGAGTGGACGTTCGTCGCCCAGCGGGCGGGACGGGTCATGCTGTCGACGGAAGTCGCCGCTCCCGTGGCGACTTCGTTTACGGTTTCGCTCGGTGGCCGTACCGAGAAGATCGCTGCTCCTGTGACGGGATCGTACGATACTTACCAGGTCGTCCAACTCGGAACATTCCCGGTCGTTGTCGGCAAGAACAATCTAGTGCTTCGCGCCGTGGCCGAGGGCTGGAAGCCGTTAAATATTCGCGCGATCCGTGTGAAAATGGCGCCGTAGGTTGGTTTGTTGCTCCGAATCCAGATGCCATCGCTCCGAAGGCCTTCAAACACTGGAGCCGGCGACAGGATTCGAACCCGCGACCCGCTGTTTACAAAA
>JAIBBE010000126.1 GCA_019694835.1 Fimbriimonadaceae bacterium
CCCACGACACGCAAGAGTAGACTTCCCGTGGATGGACTCCTTTCGGGGTAGGATTTGATCGACGGGCATGTTACTACTCATCTCTCTCACCTACTGTCACTCGCCAGCTTTGGCTGGCGCACGAACGTCATGCGGGTGTGCCGCCGCGCGAAGCGCGGCCGCACCAGCCGCGAGTTAGGTTGCAATGTCATTAACGTGCACATGATCCGTCACCATAGGCCTACGAATCCATGATCTCGTAGGCATTGCTGCATAAACATCACGCGCTCATCGTTTCGAATCGAAGGCATGACAGCTATAAGACGTTCAAGACACGGGAGTCCCTGCTTGCCCGCCCGCGCTACACGGAGATACACCGCATGAATGGCAGTTTGCCCGTCGGTTTCGAGGAGCAAAACCGCGGCTTTTTCTAGCTTTTCGTTAAGCCCTGGGTCTTCGATGAGAAGCATGTAGAGGTCCTGGCCGCTATCACCACGCGTCCACGCTTCAAGAGGAACCCGCGACAGAAGCAGCGCGATCTCCTCTACTGACCACCGAAAGTTGGCAAGGACTTTTTCGCATCGGTCCTCAGGTATCCAATTCTCTTTGGTCCAGAAGATGTCCGGATGCGCCGTGACGTGCGCCAATGCCCGGATAGCATGCCGCAGCACCTGAGGATCGAACCGCGAAATAAAGTATCGCAGGCCAATAAGAAGTCTCGGATCGAGCCGACCGAGTGCGAAACAATCCGAGATCGCGCGACTCTGCTGTTCTGGAATATCATCACAAATCTGAAGCAGCGGGTGGCGGCGAAAGCCAACCACCGTGCGTGCAACCGATCGAGCAAACGAACCTCGAAGCACTTCAGCGGTAAGAATGGCGTTGGGATCCACTGGGATATGGGTCGGCCGCGGCCCCGAGACTCCGTCCAGGTACTCGGTGATATTGACCCAACGCAAGAGTGTGTCCGTGGCGTCGTAAACAAGGCCAATCATAGGTACCGTAGATGTGCTCCAATATTCAAAATCGGCCTCGTCAAGGGGAATCTTATATTCGTTCGCGCCTCGATAGGATGGCCCCGACTTGATCTGGAGCGCCGCGCAGACTGACGACGCTGCGCGAGCGTCGCCCAGGTCAAGATAGGCGCCTTTGCCATAATCATTTTCTAGATGAACTTCTTGAAATACGCAGTCGTGCGCTTCGAAAAAGGTTCGTGCGGCGTTGACTCCTTCGCGTTCGCGCTGCCGATTCTTGCGGTGTTGTTTACTCATGATCGTTTTGCGTTCAGCATGGCAACCTAACATTTGAGCTCAACCACCGGACTGTCAGAGTTGGTCGGCTGCTGCGAATCATCAGGGGTCCTTCGCTCTCACATAAAGCTGCATGTTCTGCGAGCCCTCGCTGGAAGGAACCGATTTCACCTCAATGTAGGGCTGCGCCTTAACCAATTCTCCCAACTTCTTGAACCCGTAGTTACGGGAGTCAAACGAGGGATCACTTTTAAGGAGAAGACCGCCGATGACCCCCAAGAATGCCCAACCGTCATCCTGGGCCGCCGCTGCCACAGCCGGAAGGATCAGAGACTTGAGCGGACCTTGTACGGGTGCTTCGACGGTTGCGCCCGGCGCAGGTTTGCGGAGGATTTCGGTGTAGATGAACTTGTCGCATGCCGCCACAAAAGGCTTTGGGGTCTTTTTCTCACCAAAACCGTACACCGACAGTCCGGCCTCCCTGATTCGAGTAGCAAGCCTGGTGAAGTCGCTGTCGGACGAGACCAAACAGAAGCCATCGACCTTTCCCCCGTGAAGAAGGTCCATTGCCTCAATGATCAGTGCCGAGTCCGTGGCGTTCTTGCCGGTGGTGTAACGGAATTGCTGAATTGGCTGAATGGCATGAATGTGAAGAACCTCCTTCCAAGCAGATAGGTTTGGAGTAGTCCAATCCCCGTAGGCGCGCTTAACTGTTGCGGTCCCATACCTCGCAACTTCTGCAAGAAGATCAGAGATTACCGACGCCTGAGCGTTGTCGCCGTCAATTAGTACCGCCAGATTGTCGGTCCCTTCAGATTTCATGCATTCCTCCAAGGAAACCTACGTTTGGCGGTGTGCCGCCGGCGGGCGTAGGCCGCCGGGCGGTCACCAGCGCCGAGTTGGGCCGTGTTTTGTGTTGCCACAGATCACTCACCGTGGTCCCTGTCCGGCTCCGTAGTCGGTTCCGACGGCGCAACCGATGGTGTTGCATGGGTATACAGTCGGGGTGTATGGCCACATTTTTCGCTCGCTATTAGTTCCTGGTGCATCGCGTGCAGCCACTGCGCTGTACCGAGTTTTATTTGGCCAATCGCCCACAGAAGATGAACAAATCCAAGTCCAAATCCGATTCCTGAAGATTCGCTAGCCAACGTCATCGTGCTTTCAGTGGTAAACGGTCGAAGGTGTCGAATGTTGGCTTCCTTATCCAAAAATACGGGTGCGACAAACAACTGCGGGCACACCAAAGTGTCGGGTCGAGCAAGGTGGTCGTCAGGTAAGGGCGCTACGCATGCGTCGATGCTCATTGTCGTTGGACGCTGCTTTCCGAGTATTTCGCCGCTGGTAAGAGCTACCCTCGTAGCAAAAATCGATGCGTACCAAGGGTTGCCTCGCTCTGGGTATCCAGGTGGCGTCTTAATCCCGAATTGCTCCCTCAGTTTTGTGTTGAGATCGAACCTGCTTGTATAAGCTCGCTTTAGTGCCTTAATGTTCGCTACTTGGCTACATGCTTTTGCGATTGACTGACCCGTCTGATTTTGCTTCGGCTTAATGTAAAGTGTTTGTTTTGCTTCGATGTATGCTAACACGGATTCGGCTGGTACATAGTCTTTCTTGTGCAAGTCGCCGCCCAATCCGCGTAGCGTGGGGACATGTGCGGCGTCGTATACGATCACGTCATCGCCGGCTTTTCCGCCGTACATATCGACAATATATCCGCGGCAAACCCCGATGCCGGTGGGTAGAATTTCTCTAAGTTGCTCGCAGATGGCTATTTCGAACTCGTCCCCGCCTTCCGTGTTTCGAGTTACGCGCCGTTCTCGAAGCTTGTGATCAAATCTTTTTGCCAGATCACGTACCCATCCATCGTACAAGGGGGGAAGTTCGTCGAGACGCGTCGACTCACTGGTTGCCTTTTTGCGCAGGGGTTTCTTTTTCATGTGCTTCACGGTGGAAGTGTCGAAGGCCACGGGTGACCGATCACTGCTGCTAGTATTCGAGACCACTCCGCGATCCGAACGCTATCGTTTTTTGGTCGCGGAGGGACGTTCGGCGAACAACCCCAGAATCCACCGCCGGGTTCGTTCTCTTTCTGAAGAATGACAAGCGCCGATATCGCGGGGGCTTGCCTGGCATCCAAATATCTGTTTAGCTCGCCAAGCGGTGCATCCCAGCTACCATGAGGCTCGAACCAGTCGCCGGTGTGTGCATGGTATGCATGCGACAGTTGGGTGTAGCTTCGCGGTGTTCCTGCTTTTGCCCACTGATATAGTACGACATATAGGTCGCCGAGATTAGGTGTCATGGTTGTCGTCTCCACGGCAAACTGGTTGCTGGAAAGTTATCGCGTGGCTATCTCGATGCATCGAGGCAATGTCTCCAAGTCGGGGAGCGCTTGTGATCCTCGTCGGCTCAACTTTCATTCCACAGAGAAGTCAAACTCCTCCATTATTCTAGGGCCTTATTCATGTCGACGGGAAGCTTTGCCATCTTCATTTCTCTCGCAAGAGGAAGCCTCCAGTCACTCTCCGCTGATACATACAGGACGCCGTGAATGTCTGATGGAAGTTCCACATCCCCTACATAGATCGCGCAGACGCGAGCACGACCGAGGCTTCCGATGAAATATCCGAGCTCAAGAATCACGTTTTGCCGGGCCCGTGATTTCATCGGCGCTCCCTGCGCTGCCTTTGCACCACCAACGTCGTCAGGCGTTAGCAGAACGATCGCAAATCCCGCCTTCTCTGCGTGCTGCTCGAACTTTTCAATTATGGTGTTCCCGGCGTTGGCTTGTTCGGCCAAAATGATCGCGCGAAGCCCAAGTTTCTCGACGAACCTCGCCACCTCTTGCTTCAGGGCATTGTCATGCCCGTGGACGATGAAGACGTTTGTTGATGGTGCGGGCGGCGCCGACGTGGCCGCAGCACGAGCCACCACTGGTACCTCATCGATAAGATTCAGCCGGTCACGAAGAGATCGCAATTTCCGGCAGTCAGAAGCAATGTCCTCTTGTAGCCTCGCGACTTCTTCATTGAGGGTTGGGTTCATTGTGCCCGACATGGCGCCCCATGCGTCATACTCTTTCTGGTACTGTGAAGTATCGAAAATGCGTGTAAGTAACTCGCGATTGTACTCGCTCCATGTATAATAGTCGTGTCGGACGGACTCAAAGGCGCCTTTGCTGTCAATTCTTTTTGCAAGCAGCGCTTCGCCAATGGTGATGCGTTCGTCAAGCTTCGCAGCGGCTTCTGAACGAGGCACCGTAAGTTTTGCGGGAGCGGGTTGAGATGCTGTCGAGGTTTTTGCCATGTTTTTGCTACCTGCAATTGGTTCTTGAGTCGGGTTGTCGCAGCGCGCAGACAGTTGGCACTGCATCATGAAAACACTTACGGTTCAAGCGCAATCCGATGGACTTGAGCTCGGCGATGCCAGGGACCTCTCACGGCATCGGCCCAATGGAAGCCTCCTTTCACGACCGACGGCCGCGGTTCGTGATAGCGTCATCGTCATGGTGACGCTCGGGCAGGCTCATCTCCGCCGGTCGCGAAAGAAGGCTTCCAGTAGGCCGCCGCAGATCTCCCAGCACCAACCCGCGCAACAACCCTGTCCTGACCCGCATCGAAGCTGTTCGTTCCACCCTTCGCCGCCTTCACGACTCCGCGCGAACCAAGGAGGCCTACCTCCACTGAATCCGCGACCTCATCCGTGCTCACCGAGACCGCCACCCCCGGGAGCTTGGTGCGCCTGAGATCTCCGCTTCCCTCGACCACCGCGCGGTCGAGCGCCACCCGCCGGCCTCGACCCAGACCCAGACGCTCTGCGCGCTCCTCTTCCGCGTCCTCGACATCCAGAGGCCCACCCTCGAAGGCCGCCTCGTCCAGATCAAGGACACCGACCTCGTCCAGACCTTGCTCGGCCACAAGGGCATCCAGACCACCATGACCTACACGCACATCGTCGACCGGGATCCCCTCGGCGTCGTCAGCCCCCTCGATCGCCGGCGCGGCCCAAGCGCAACGCGCCCCGGCGGCTCGTCCCGCCTTCCCGTTCTGCCGCCTGCTCTCGACCCCAGGGCCCACCCTTCGATGCAAGCCGAGCCACCTTCCCCCTGTCAACCCGAAACGCCGGGCGACCTCGAGCGCCGGGCGCGCGCCGCGCTCTACCTCCGCACCGGCCTCATGCTCGCCGACCCCACCGGCGCCGGCGCGCTCGCGGA
>JAIBBE010000206.1 GCA_019694835.1 Fimbriimonadaceae bacterium
TGCATCCTCTGCGTTGGCTCTTCGATAATTTTCCTCCAGAAGACGATCGAGAATCTCCACACGAGCAGCCGGGCTAACACTCCACAGCTCAACGTGTCGATACGTCGAAAAGCAATGATCGAGCGGAATGTCCGACCAGCCATACGCATTAATCGTTGCTACGTCCAACTCGACATGTAGTTGGCGCAGCCGCGCGATATCAGGATCTGATGAGTTGGCCAACGCCTCGTCATGCACAAGATTGTAGAGCTCGGTTAAACCGAGCTCGCGCCGCAACATAATCGCGCGGCGTTCCTCATCCAATGCGATCCCTAGAAGATTGAGTTGGTCCGTTGGGTCTGGACGAGGAAAGGTTTCAAAAACGTCTGAGGGCGTATAGCGCGTGGTGTTATGACCCAGGGTAGAGCCCCTAGTTATGGCCCACACCATATGGATAGAGGAGGACAAGACCGCTTGATCGACGTATGAGTCTGTGGCGAAAACTACTAAGGCCTCACTCGGAACTGCTCCTGTTGGAATCCTCACAGGCATCACGCTCTTGCTGTGACGGGTCATGGCGAGCACCGAATCTCGATCCCTTAGCGCTTTGCGGAGTTCGGGTCTGGTTCGAAAGAACAACCACCAGGGCGCATCGCTGACCGCTTTCGCTTTTGTTGCGCGCTCCGGCTTGACCGTCTGTAGTGCTCGCTCATAAGGCAAGCGATATCGCGCCGCGGACTTCTCGTCCAGGCCGTAGAAGTCGATGATCCATCTCGACGGCGAGCAGTCGGGACGTGAATTCAGGTCGTCGCCATTGAGATAGGGGAACAGCACTTCTGCATTTTCTGGCTGATCAGCTATCCACTGTTGGGCCTCTTGCGAATTCAGGACGAATCCTTGCCCATAGGGCTTGCAGCCCTCGAACACCACGCCGCGGTTGCATTGGAGGCGAATGGGCACCCCCGCAACACGACCTTGAGGTTCGAGTTGAGAAGATATTCCAGGAACGGTTGCGTCGTCGCACACCAGCGAGGCATCTGGACCGACCGGACCAAAAGTACCCCACACAGCGGCATATTGAAGATTGGCACTCTTGGCAGGCCAAGTACGCGACCGAATCGCGCGAGTAATCTTAAATCCTACATGAATCAACTTGTCGAGCCCAGCCTCGCGCGTATCACCCTGCGCAATAGTGCTAGTCGCAATGAGGCCTACCACACCATTGGGCGACAGCAATTCTCGCGTTCGGAGGAAGAAGTAAGCCACAAGGTCAGTCCGACCGCCCCCGCCGCCCGACTCACAAAGAATATTGACCAACCAGTCTTTCACTCCAGCGCCGACGGCACCCGAAATTTTCGTCCCGCCCAAGAAGGGTGGATTTCCGACTATCGCATCGAAACCTGCGCGGCTGAAAATGATTTCGGGCGCTTCGACGATCCAGTGCAAGGGTCGCCAACGGTTGTAGTCAGTCGGAACAGTGGGCGTCAACCCTCGGGAGATGATCCTCTCGAGGAGCGCAGGATCGGGATTGCCGACTTGAGGGTAGGCCGCCTTGACTGCGATCCTGAGGTTCTCGTAAGCCTCATCGAGTGCTTTACCGGGCTTCCCGCCAAGTGGCAAACCTGCTGCGATGATTCCATCACCGATGGTTCGCAAATCGGCAGTCACGCGATCAAGTTCGGCAAGTTGGCGATGTTTCGCAGCACTGTTACGAGCCGGGTCGAGCTCGTCGATCTCGGTTGCGAGTTTGCGACGAAGGTCGACAGCTTTGGCAATGATGGCGTCGATATCTACTTTGAAGATGTCGAACATTTCGCCAGGGGGGATCCGCCGGGGGTCGATGTGCATCTTGCGCAGCTGATCCAGGCCGGTAAGGCCCAGCAGAGAGTTGCCTAGGAAAATCTTGTCGTCAACAAACGAGAAGGGAAGGTCGCGATCCAACGACACCAGCCAAAGAGAGAGTTTGCACATCTCGACGGCCATGTCGTTAATGTCGGCCCCATAGAGGCAGTTCGCGACTACTTCCCGAATCGCTCGGAGGGGCAAGTCACGCCGAAAACCATTCGTCGGGTCCTCAGCCATCCACGATTCGACTACCCGGTCAGCGAGATAGCGAGCTGCTGATACGAGAAATGCTCCTGATCCGCAGGCGATATCAGCCACTTTGAGGCTCAGGATGTCGTCAGATGACTTCAGCGTCCATTGCGAATCGTCCTTAGTCTCATACGGCCCCGGGCTATAGCACAAGGGCTGGAGGGCGTGCAGTACGACGTCCTCAGCCAATGATCTTGGGGTGTAATGCGTGCCGGAATTCCTTCGGGATGGGGTTTCCTTGACCATCAAGCCGCCCCGCAACATGATCATCGGACGCCCCCGCAGGTCCTGACGGATTAATCCGAGCCAGGGAACAATTCGATCACGCAGTCCGCGGTCATGTCCGACAATCTGGGTCAAAGCACTGATTATAGACGGTTCGGGCTGGGCGCCAATAGCTTTCGCTGTTGCCGCAGAAGACTGTGGTTTGGCCGCGGGCTGGTCAAGTTCGACCCACCTGAGGATGCCGGCGGCCAACGACTCCCGATCCCGATGCTTGATAGCTAGGCCCTCGAGGGTCGATAGAGGCATCTCTGGTTCTTCGCCCGTCGTGCCTCGCAGACCGAGGTGAGTCTCATTGACGGTGATCGCCGTGTAGCCGAGTAAACCTTCGTAGATGTAGCCAATCTGTTCGACGTCTACGTCGCGGAATGAGATTCGCCGGGCTTCCCCACCCCGCAGCATCGCCTGCTGGACCGAGCGCAGGATATGCAACATCACACGGTCAGACACCGTCAGCGCCAACGTGCCCTGCTCGGTCGTGTCGGTGAGGAATGCAAAGCGGCGCGGGTCGAACAACGAACCGCCATAAGCCGGCATCCGCATGCTCTCGAACGTGGCGCCACTAAAGACGGCCTGGCTCGTTGCAAGCAATCGGTGCCATGTCAGGAAGGTGGAGTCGAGCGCCTCTTCGCTCTCTTGGGCTTCGCGGGCTTGGAGGCGGTCGAGTTCACCTGCGATGCCATAGCCCTGTTCGAACAATTCACCGGTGGGCAGCAGGCCGCGTTCCTCCGCGAAGAGAAGGAAGACCACCCGCATCATGATGGTCACGGCAGCCTCGTAGACCTGGTGGGTATCGGCGGGTAGGGGGTCAGGTAGGCCGCGACGTCGGGCTTCGGCCGCCGACTCGGAGAACGACTGAATCAGCAACTCCACCGCGCGGCGCACCTGGGCGCCGAGAGCTTCGGTGATCTCCTCGGCGGCGGCGACAGACTCCTCGAACAGCACGGGCAATCGTTCGGCCGCGTCACCACCGATGATGAACTGCCGGCCGATGACCGTGAGGAAGGCGTCGCGGGTGCGCGGTTCTTCGATCCAGGTCAGTGCATCGACGATCCCGGAAGCCGTCATGCTGCCCGGGCGTGCGCAGACCAGTCCCCACCAGCGGCCGTCGGTGACGATCCCGATTTGAATGTTGTTCTCGCGCAGAAGCGCTTCCATGCGGTCGATCGGTGTGGCTGCCCATAGATCATTGGGTGTCTCGCGCAACGAATCCACCGGATCCACCAGATACACCAGCGCACCGATGCCATCCGGCCCGTTGAGGGTGGCATCCGCAGTTACGGTGACCAACCGGTTCGGTGACTGCGCCTGAACCCCCGGCACTTGGCCCCAGGACAGTGACTCCGACCATCCGGCGACATCCCGCAGAACGGTCTCCACCCATTTGTTCCGGGCGACTCGATAGGTATCCAGTGCCGACTCGGCCCCGCTGGCGCGGTCGAAGTTCTCCCAGGCGGACTCGAAATCCTTGCGGGCGTAGTTCAGCGTGTCTTTGCGTTCATCGGAGAGGCTTGGCATTCCCTGCGGCCAGACCCGCTTGAGCGGCGGTATCGCCAGGAAGGGGCCGTCGGTGTCGACGAGTTCGAGCCATTGGCGGTGCAATTCCGAGACGCTGGCCACCGTCAAATTAGGGCGTGGCTTCTTGGCTATCACTGGAGCCCTGCCTTCGCGTCCTCGGGCGTCAAGGCGAACACGATTGCCGCGGCGGTGGTATGGGGTTTGACCTCGGCGTAGCGCTCCTCGATGGCGGAGACTTCGCGGGCTTCCTCATCGTCGAGGTCATCGAGGCGGTGCTGCATCGCTTCTTTGTCGCGTCGCCATTGCTGTTGTTGGTCGTCGGCCCACAGCATTGCTTCGCTTTCGGCTTCCTTGGTGCGCAGTGCGGCAAGAGAGTCGCGCAGGTTTGCGCGGAATGCGGCGAAGATGTCATGGGCGCGTTGCACATCGGCACGCCGGCGTTTGGTGAGCTGTTCGACCACCAGTTCGTGGCGGCGTGCGGCGCGGGCGTCCATCGACTCCAGTAGACGCGCACGCAGTGGCGCCCCAGGAGCGTTCCACATCTCGGACAACTCCATGCGCAGCTGTTTATCCGCAGGCTTCAGCCTCTCGCCATCCAGTGCCTGATCAAGGGCGGCTTCCGCCTTCTCTTCCGCCATCGCGCGACGGCCCTTTAACCGAACCCCGACAAGGAACACGTCTTCGTGCAGCCGCAAGCCGCCGCGGCCGACCAGCACCATGCGAGTGACTGCGGCGACAAAAGACTCTGGAACGCCATCGACCACGACCGCGGTTACCCGGTTCAGCGGCGCATCGACGCTCCACAGCGAACGGCGAAGCAGGCGTTGGGCTTTCTGCACGATCGGGTGGCCGAGATGGACGTAGACGAGGTCGCTGCGGCCTTCTGCGGCCACCGGATCGAAGGTGATCGGGCGAAGCACGCCCGGATTCAGTCGGGTGTCGAGTCCCTTGAGTGCATCCTGCCAGCCGACCGTCAGGCTCGGCAGCTGGAATACCTCGGAGTCTGTGCGGTCATCGCCCACCGGGATCAGCGCTGGCTGATGGTTCATCTCCAGCGCGGTGTCCACGACCCGGCGAAGATTGGCGGGCTGCAGATGAAGCTCGGCGCGTGAGGTGTCGAACTCCTGCTCCAACTGCGTGAGCCGGGCGTTGAGCTCCATGCCGCCGGCCAAGGCCGAATTGATCACCTCGTTGGCGTCGACACCCTTGGCCTTGCGCGCGGCCGGCGCACGGCCGGCGAAGTGCTGCTGGATATCTGAGCCAATAACTTGATTGACCTTGCCGAGGTCGTACTCAACTTGGGCGACCTTCTTGGCGATGCGGCCCATAAAGTCCGCGTCGGTGGCATAGGTGGACGCGGTGGTGTCGGGCAGGAAGTGGTAGACCTCGGGCTCTTCGGTCTGCCCGTAGCGGTCGATGCGGCCGATGCGCTGTTCGAGGCGGTTATTAGCGACCGGTAATACCCGCGGACAGGATGTTCAGGCTGCTCGCAGTATCGAGAACGCGTTCGCGACACGCCCTGTTAGCGTCGAACTTGTCTCTGAGATTGCGGCGATAATGGGATCG
>JAIBBE010000113.1 GCA_019694835.1 Fimbriimonadaceae bacterium
ATTGCCCACCCAGATCTGCTGTCTTCACTCGGCAACGTCTGGCGTTCCATCAGTCGCATACGACAGCAGGTCACCGACTCAATCAGGCTTGCCTCTTACACCTCTTAATTCGTGGGGAAACCTCAGGGCCCGACCCCGACGGCCTCGCGGAGAGGATGCCGCTCCCGCACCCGCGCGACGGGCATGGCGCTCCCCGTCGCCGGGGTGCCGACGCCGCGCGGACAGGCGACAGGGGGCCGGAAGGCGGGGGAAGCGTTGCGGCGACTTCCGGAGCGGTCAATACGTCGGGCGGCGTCCTGCGAGCGGAGCGCGCGCGGTTGGGCGCCAGGCAGGAAGCCGGACACCTATATCGCATAGGTGACCTTGTTCTCCGACACTGCGACTTTGCCCAAGGACTGCAACCGCTGCAGCAGAGCCTCCAATTCGGGCTCGGAAATGCCTTTCGGGAAAAGGGATGCGACCGTGCCCTTCAGCGTTTTGAGGGTACGAGGCTTCGCATTTCCGCGCTGCTTCAAGTTGGCGATGACGAGATTGATCTTGTCTTCCCCGGATTGTGCGGCGGCTCGAGTTATCGGCTTGGCCTTCGGCTGCGGATCGGCTTTGGCAGCGCCGGTTCCGTCGGGGCACTTGAACTGACCTTTCTGATTGAGGACGACCTAGAGTTTCTCTTTCAGCGACATGCTGCCGAGCAGCGCGTTGATCGCCTTGCAGCAGGCGACGCAGTTGTCGTCGGCGTTGCTTCCGCCATTGGTACTGGCGACGAGGTGTTCAACGCTGGCCTCGCTCCGGGGTAAAGGCTGCCTGCAGAAGAAGCAGAGTCCTCCTTGGGCAAACGTCAAGCGATCGATTGGCTTGGCAGACATGGGCGCTACCGGTGAAAGCAACCGGCGCCCGAGCGTTGCGCGGGGAACCCGGAAGCGCAGCCTTCGGGCATCCGGTTGACCGACTGGTCGGGCGTTCTCACTTGACTTCGATTCCCGCCATCCGGGCAAAGGCAACGAAATCAAGCGCCGTATTTTGATCGTGCACGATACGCCACTGACCATCCTGCACCTGAAAAACGTACGTAAGCCACGTGACGATAGGCTTGTCGTCAGGCTTGGCCCGATACTGGTATTTCACGAGGGCCATGGCTACATCTTCGCCCACGACCTTGTGAACAACCGAGCCTTCCCAAACCCATTGCGGGTCCTTGAACCATTGTTCATGGATTGCGATCGTTTCAGACGGGGTCGTGAAGGCATGACCGTTCTGCACGATCGTGTATAGGGTTTCGCCTTTGGTCAGATGCGACTTGAATGCCTCTATATCTCTATTGGCGATGGCTGCGAAATGCTCTTGCAGGGCGATGTCGAAATCCGGTTTCACGGGGGAACCTCCGGCACAGGCAGTAAGCGCAAGGAAGAGAAGTGTGAGTGCGGTCGATGGCATTGAGTTCTTGATGCAGCCGTTTCGCGGGTTCATTGGTTTCGCAGCGCTCCTCGCGTTTTCCATGAGATGGGCCTTGACGCCTGACGCCTGAATTTGGCCGCGCCACGAAGCGGCGTCGGCTTGAATGACCGGCCAGGCGACATGAACCATTTCCGAGTCAGGGGGCGCGCCGGTAGTGCATGGCGACCGCGCCGTTGCGGAGTGGCGTTGTCGAGATCAACGCGAGCCGTCGCGTGCTCGGCAGTCCGTTCTCGAAGAGGGTCGGGCCATGGCCGGCAATCCTGGGGTGGACGAGCAACTTGTATTCGTCGATCAGATCCAGCCTATCCAGCTCAGTCGCCAGCTTGCCGCTGCCGAGGAGGACGCCGTCCGGGGCCGCGTCCTTGAGCTTCCGTACGCCTGTGCGAAGGTCGCCGGCGATGTGGTGGCTATTGGTCCACGGGAAGTCCCTTCGCGTCGAGGACACCACGTACTTCGGCTTGGCCTCCAGCTTGACCGCCCAATCGCGCATCGCCGCCGGTGCCTCCGTGTCGCCGCGGGCGACCGCCGGCCAGTAGCTTTCCATCATCTCGTAGGTGACACGGCCCCACAACATCGCCCCGACCTCGTCCATGAGGTGGGTGAAAAAGGTGTGTGTTTCGTCGTCGGCGATACCTTCCCGGTGGTCGACGCAGCCGTCCAAAGTGACGTTGATGCCGAAGGTCAAGAGTCCCATGGCGTCCTCCATTCGAGATGCACGACAAGTCGCGCGCGGTCTGATTCCAAGGACGCGAGTGCAAATTGCAAGGTGCTCACCGTGTATCGCCTCACGTGGTTGAGGGGCGCGGCAACGGCTTGCCGGTACGGCGGCCCTCTTGAACGAAATATTGGGCCACCTCATTTAAGGATGAACTCCTGAGAGATGACCACCCTGCCTTTGTATAGAAGCTGGATATGCCAGGGACCCGGAACCACCTCGAATGGCTCTGACAGCGTATAGACGATGAACCCGTAAGCTCCCCCGCTTTGTCCATAGGCATACTCCGGCGCAGTGCTTCTATCTCTCGTCGTACCGTCGAGGCCTTTCATCACAGGATGAATTGCTCGCATTTCGAGCTCATCAATGTCCCCGCTCGGTACGCCCTCCAGTCGATAGCGAAAGCCGAACGTAATGCCAAGTTCGGCTTTCGGGTCGTGAGCGGCCTCAATCAGCCTTATCTCATCGACGATGCTCGTCTTGCCGGCGGCGGTGTCGGGAGCCGCCGAGTCTATGCGCGCCCCAACAACTTCAAATGTTCCAGCCTCTTCAACCACGCCGCGAAAAGGTGCCGGAGCCGAGCTGACGGCGGCTGCGGACAAAGAAAACAGCACTAGGAAGGCGAAAAGAAGGGAACGCATCTCCTGGGCCATGTTGTTACTCGATCGAATTCATCGCAATGTTGGGGGCCCAACGAGGTTGAGGGGCGCGCCGCCGATGGGCGTTAGCGTCCCTTCGAACGAAAGGTCATGCGTCATTGGATGATTCCTTTCGCATGTAGCGCATCTCGCGTGATCTTCTGGCGCAATGGCAACTCGCTTTGAGTTCTGACATCGAGGTTCAAGGCGAAGAACCAGTTTCCTTTGGTAGTCTCGACATACCCGACATACCAGCCAATTTGCGGATATGTGCTGGTTGCCCATCCGGTCTTGGCTCGAATCGAGTATTGCGCGGTTTGCTCAACAAGCATGATGCGACGAAGGGTTTCGTAAGACGAGTTCCGGAAAGGCAGAGAACGGTGATATATCTGCTTGAGAAGAGTGACCTGCTCAGCCGCGCTCGCCTTCAACGAACCGTCCAACCAAAATCTGGTTTCTTCGAACGGCCTCTTGAGCTCGCCATATGCCACGGCCGACAAATAGCTCTCGTACTTTGTGGCGCCTACTTTCCGAGCAAGGTCCTGGAAACACCAAACGCATGAAGTTCTAAATGCGCTTTCTAACGTTTGATTGTGATTCCAGTCAGCGATTTCTCTCGAAATGCCATCCCACCTAAGTTCATCGCCGTCGGAGATCGCTCCTTCCTCAAGCGCAATGAGCGTGTTCAGTATCTTGAAAGTCGAAGCGACCGGAAATCTTTGTCTGGATCGTTGTTCATCGTGGACGAAGACGCCAGCCCCCTGTAGCGGGGCAATAATGATCGTGCCTTTAACGCCCACTTGGGAAAAGAGACCCGCAAGTTCCTGGTCTTCAGCTGACGCGATGACCGGCACCAACAGCAGGCAATGGAGGACGGACAAATGGAACCGGAACCTATGACGCATAACGAGGCTGTAGGAAGATTCGGAAAGGGATGGCGCTACCCGAGTTTCGGGGGTCGGTTGGCCCTTCGCCAACTGGCGATCGGCCCGTAGAGTGCTTTCTACGAGGTCGACTTTTTTCGATCACCACGGGGAAGTCTCCGGAAGGGGTTTTTCTACAGATTCAACGTGGAAGTGTGCGGCCTGCGCGGCTTTTCGCGCAAGGTCCGCTCGACTGCAGGGTTAGAGCGTATTCGCTCACATTCCATGCTTCTTAACCAGCACATTGAACTGCTCTTCCACTTTTGGAGAAAGGCGGCGTGCTTCATTGTTTAGAGCAGGAAATAGCTCAACAAGTACTTCATCTCTCTGCTGAATGAACTTGCGGCCAGCATCAGACCGAAAGAAAATCGCGATTTCGTGTGCCTCGGTTTCTGTTAGTCGACGCCGATAACTATGCGTCATCATGTCAAAAAATCCATTAGGCGCGCTGAACTCCGACAACACGAAGTCTCGTAGTTCGGCGGTTATCAACGCCCACTTGGCATTGTCGATGTTTGTATAGCGAGGCCGAATGCGGTTAATGAATGGGGTAAGTAAGGTATCGGCGGCTTTTTGAGACGGAAGCGTAGTCTCTACGATCTGTCGAACGTCTTCGCTAACCTGTGGGGACTGCGCATTTGCCGAAGCATAGAGCATCGCCAGTAACGGCAACATCAAGAACGGCTTCCGCTTCATTGAGTTCTCCAAGATGCATAACGAGGCTGTAGGAAAATTCGGAAAGGGATGGCGCTACCTGAGTTTCGGGGGTCGGTTGACCCTCCGCCAACTGGCGATCGGCCCGTAGAGTGCTTTCTACGAGGTCGACTTTCTTCGATCACCATGGGGAAGTCTCCGAAAGGGGTTTTTCTGCAGCTTCAACGTGGAGGCAACCGGCGCTGCGCGGCTTTATCGCGCAGCGTCCGTGTTGACCGAAAGGTTAGAGGTCTAGGGAGTGACTTCACGACGAATGAAAATCGGCGTAGGACGGCCCGTCACAAGAGCAACGACGATATACCCCTCCTTCGTTTGGTCGTTCGCCGCGCTATAACGGCAAAACGCTTGGGCCATGTTTCGGATGCATGAAAACTCCATGTTGGCTTGCCAGTCCGCGGGGAATAGTGATCGCGCTTCAGATTCGCTTAGCTGACGATACTCGCAGCCGACCTCGCAACTGATGTTTTCCCAGTTTGCAGCGGTGGGCCTTTTACCTTCCATAACCCACTTACCGTCCACCTTTGAAAGGCGGTAGTAAAAGCCGTTGGGCGCGCGATTCTTGTCGAGAACCGCATAGGTGCCAACCGCAGCTTCCGGCAGTTCGCCCGCGGTGGCGAAAAGTGGGAGGGATGCTGCCGTGACAAGGACGAGTAGCTTCTTCATAGGCGATTCCTTTGGAATGAGACCCCTAACGAGGCTGTAGGAAAATTCAGAAAGGGGTGGCGCTACCTGATTTTCGGGGGTCAGTTGACCCTTCCCCAAGTGGCGATCGGCCCGTGGAGGGCTTTCTACGAGGTCGACTTTCTTCGATCATCATGGGGAAATCTCCGAAAGGGGTTTTTCTACAGCTTCAACGTGCGTCTACGGACTCCCCCAGTTTTGCAAGTTGAACGAATTGCTGGTCTGTTGGACAAGCCTGCAGGAATCTATCCGGCCTACTGGGGTGCCCGTCGGCACCGGCCCTGATGACATGCGCTCCGCGGAAGCCTCAT
>JAIBBE010000054.1 GCA_019694835.1 Fimbriimonadaceae bacterium
GGGGAAGCCCTCCCGCACTTCAACGAAGTCGACGAGTGCGCCGGGCTCGACGGCCTCATCACCGACCAGCTGCTGCGCGAGCTCGGCTTCGCCCCGGAGAACACGCTCCACGACCTCCGCTGGGGCCAGGCCTTCGGCGATGACTACGTGTGGGTCCTGCTGATCAGCGGCGCGGCCCCGCCGGCCCACTTCATCGACGGCTGGAAAGGCGCCAGCAGCGAGCGTCAGCCCCCGATGTATTTCCGCCTCGGCGGCGGCACGCTGAAGGGCGTGAGCAAGCCCGGCCACATCGTCTGGAGCCGAGTCTTCGTCGCCGGCGGCAAACTCCACGCCGACATCGGCACGGCCAAAGTCGTCGAACTCCCGCAGGAAGAGACCGCCCGCCGCTGGAAAGAAACCACCCCGCAGTGGCCCATCATGCACGCCGTCTTCGACGGCGTGACACGAGACCAGATGATGGCCCGCCACCAGTCCAACCACATCCAGGTCGTCTACGCCCCGGACGAAGCCCAGGCCCACCGCGCAGCGCGGATCAAAGCAGCGGCGCTGTGCGAGCTAGGTCTGAAGGTGTGCCTGTGCGGGGATGTGCGGGTGGGGTGACAATGGTTGAGCCGGCTCCCTGACCGCTCTAAAGGCGATGGAGCTCCTACCGACGCAATTCTCCGAATAGGGCCACGAAAGAATGCAATCTTGCGCCGACTGCTCTTTTGAATTCCCGCTCGATCGTACAAACTGCCCGCGATGTGCACGACCGCAGCTATTTCCCAACGTCAATTTCGCCAATACGACTCAAGAGCAAAAGAAGCTCGACGCAGGATATGTCCAAGCACTGCAGGACGCAGACGTACGAGGATGTCGCGTCCAGGTTGATGAGTTCGACAACGCGTGTCGAGGATCGGCTGCAGTCTTTCGCTGTACAACGGAGCGGCTACATCGCCAAATCGGCTCTGGAACCGATCTCTTTGAGACGTACTACCAATTGGAGCAATTGCGATTGCGTACCGACCCATCATCGGGTCTCGATTTCCAGAAGCTACGGCCTCAAGCCGAGATTGAACTGCTGGGCAACGAGAAGTACGCTGGAAAGCTCCACTATGCCTGCCTTTCACTGGACGGTCAGGGCATTCCGTCGTACGGTGACTGCGTCGTACAACTCGATGAACGCTGGATCGCACACCGAGCATCTTGCTTCGAGGGCAATACTGCCGTCATTTACAAAGCAAACGCGACTTTTTCGGACAAATTGCGTTCCGACTGGCGTAACCGGCACAAGTTGTGCGTGGCAATCAGGTCCTGCGACGTCGATCCTTCAACCGCGGATCGGGATTTTCCGGAGATCCTCGCCCGTGCCGGGGCAACAGCGGAAGACGACATCTTCATTGAGGTGCATCTGCTAGGCGACATGGTTTCGAGCACATTCCAGTCCGTTCACTTCACTGGCGCTTGCTCGAATCGGCGTGACGAAGTGTATCGAGAGGCAATCATCGAACAACTGACGGCAGCGGGGGTAGCCGCGACATCATAATCCCGAACTTTTCCACAGCGGACTAGGAACTGTCACCATAGGTGGATAAGAGTGCGAAAGTGCCAACGGCCGTCATCAGTCCCAAAGATAACCTTGTAGGACTACTGAGCTCAGACGGTAGTTCTGTCGAGGTATGTTCGCGCGATGCTGGAACACAGTGCTCGCTTTCGACGTGGGCTTATCTCAGCCGATTTCCTGCCACTCGGTTTGCAAAAGTCGCAGATTGGCGAGCCGCCGCTGACGCCGTGACTTCTGCTCGCGAGCAGTCGACTACGCTTGATTTCACATTGATGCTCTTCGACTCTGGGCTTGGCATTGAATTGCGCAAGTCCATTGCCACTGAGCTTGAGGCACTGCTTTCGAGCGAGAAGAACCGCGAGTACACGCTCGACATCATACTGGCCGTTCCCTTGCCAGATTCGGCAGATGTTGCTGGGGCGAAAGAGGCATCAGCACACCAGGACATCACGGCTAAATACATCGGTCAGATCGTCGGCGCACAGGCGCGTGCCAAGCATGTTCACATGGCATGGCATGCCTTCAAGTCACACCCCATGGTCCGCGATGCTGATGTGCTTCGTGGGACATTGATTCGATACGGTGTGTTTCGGCGGTTGACGTTAGAGGCCACTACTCAGTTTGAAACAGATGCTCTCGTCGGCACCTTGATTTTCACGGATGGTCTAAGAGAAGAGTGCGATCCACGCATCATCCACGCTTTTGCCTCTGAGTACAAAACACGCCTGCCGCTAGGAAACGGTGTTAGGAATAAACAACGTCCTTTACTCGAAAGTGACTCCGAAGAAACTGAACCCGCGTACGCGTCTTCGGTGACGGCGTCGCCATTCAGGGCCATGACTGCTGACGGGTGGACCGAATGGGCCACCGCGCAAATCCGGACGATTGTTGAACACTTTCGAAACGGAAGGGATCAAACGGGGCGGCAGTTCGCGAATGAGTTGATCAGCTCTCAAACGCAGGGCACAACCGACTACACGCATGTAGTCAAATCGCTGTGCAACCTGTCTCGGCAGTGTTTTGTGGCCGGGCGCCGGGATCTCAGCCAAGAGTACCTGCAACGCGCTTTCGACTTCCCTACCGGGATCGACTCGGTGGCGTATGCTCAGCTGGGCAACGCGTTTATGGCGGCAAGTCAGCTGGATCATGCTCAAATGTGCTACGTTAAAGCACAAGAAATGGAATTTGACCTTGGCCGCCAGCAAGAACTGGCGCAGAAGTTGATCCGTGTAACTGTGCAGCGTGGCAAATATCACGAGGCTTTGATTGAATATGGTAAGCTGAGCTATTTATGGCAGAGTCCACAAGCACTTACAGATCGCGGAACGCTTCTGCGTAAAATGGGCGATCTTCGCGGCGCGCGAATATCATACGCTCGTGCGCTTGATCTGGATCCAAAACGCCACCAAGCAGCCGCTGGCCTCGCTGAGGCGCGAAAGCAGGCCGGCAAGCTTGAGAAGGCAATTAAGTCCTACGATTTGCTGTTGAGCGGATTTGGTGAGCTGGATGCGCAGTCGCGAAAGATTTATCAGCTGGCAACGTCGTATCTGTTTCGCCTGACCGGCCGGATGAGAAAGGCGCGACATGTACTGGATGACTTGATCGTGGGCTACCCACTCGATCCAGACGTCAATCATCAACTCGGAGTATTGTTGACATTGACTGGGGAGCGCGATGAAGGATTGCGACGAATTCAAGTTGCGAGGGACGGACGAGAGTCGCATCAGCTGGCGAACGAGCTGCTTTCTTTGGTAGTGGATGGCCGGCCGGTTGTCGGTGATCCGATTTCGGGTCTCAATCAATACATGCCTGAGGAGCAGGGGCTTGCCACATGCGGAATGGCACTAACGGCGTTGAAGCGAGAGTCGTTTGATGAGGTGTTAGCATTAACTGAGTCGACCTCGCATGTAGACAAGCTTCACAGCGATTTCGCCTTGACTCTTCGGTATCATGCACAGAGGCGAGTCGATATGGGGTTCAATTACAAGGCAGTTCAGCCATTGGCGCGAATCGCGAAAAGAGGGCAACGTGAACTAAAGAACGCGGTACTCGCGATCGCCGAAGGCCGATTCAGCGACGCGCTCGTTCACGAAGATCGCATGTGCCTACATTTAGTCACCTAGAACGTCCGGTCCCGCCGCTGCACTGGCGACCTCCTCGGACTCCCGTTTTCGTCTCCGAGCAGAGGAAGGTGTGCCTGGGATCGATCTGCCGCCCTGCCGCTGCGTGCTCATCATCCGCCGCATCAGCAGATCGCCCCCAGCGATTGCACGGCCGGCGTTCATCCCACTGGGGGCAGACCGCGATGACGGCCTGACGTGACGATAGCGCCGAGCGTCGCAGTCTGACCCCAGCCACACCCCGAATGGCCGCAGCGCCAAACAGCGCTTGATTGCCCAACCGAATCACCGGATACTTAGTGAGTCATGCAATCCGTCCATATCCGCACCAAACTCGAATCCGAGCACCTCTCGCTCCCCGAACTGCGCCCATTAATCGGCAAGCAGGTCGAGATCACGGTGTGCGAAGCTGCAGATTCCTCCACAAACGGGCACAGCAAGGTCGGGACGCCGAACAGTCGTTACCCGCTGCGCGGCTCAGTGATTTGCTACGACAACCCCTTCGCCGCGGCGGTTGATGTGGACGAGTGGGAGGCCGCCCCTTGATTCTGCTCGACACTCACATCTGGGTCTGGTGGGCGAACGGCAGCGACTCGCTCTCGCGCAGGCATACGGAACTCCTGCAGGAGCGCGCAGTCTGACCCCGGCTACGCCGTGCGGTGCGTCAAGACGCACCCTACTCCGACCGTGCTGCGTGACGATCCCGAAGGGATCAAATCCTGTAGCCGGTGGTTGAGCGCAGCGACACCACCGGATGCTGGTCCGCAGGAGGTCACAGCACCCCGGAGGGGTGCCAGCAGGTGGTGATTGACCGCGCAGGCGTCGTGCTCGGGGGGCGATCGACGGAGCGTGTCCCGACGTTCGTCGTCGTTGGCATCGTGCTGCGACCCCTGCCGGGGTCGTGTGGGATCGGGAGCTTGATCCCCGGGTGCGCTCGCTCCGCTCGCGACCCGGGGCTACAGGCTGGGACCCCTGCGGGGTCGAGCTCCGAGTCGATCAATGCCAGCGCACCGGGTAGTTGAACCCGTCTCGGCGCGTGCGGCGTCGTCTGCGCCGCGCCGCGCGGTGCGTCGAGACGCACCCTCCTAGTCGTCAGTCGCAGACTGACCCCGGCGGTCGCTTGCTGGGTTCGGCCACGGGCGGCCGGTAGAATCAGGTCCCGACCGCGATCAGGGTTTGCCTGATCACCGAACCAGCAACATCCGATTCGCCGGAGTCCTGCTCCATGACCGCCATCGCTGATTTCGTCGCCGATCCGAAGCATTTTCTGCGGAACAATATCCTTCGTTGCCGCGGCACCATGCCGGCCGGCGTGACCAGCATCCGGTCGTTCAAGTTTCAGGCGATGCACTACACCGGCACCAAGCTCAGCGATGGCCGGGCCATTCCCGTCTACGAACTCGTGCCGATCGTGGATCAGGGAGAACGCATCCGCCTGCGCGGCAATCCTGCGGCTGCCAACCGGGACTACCTGAACGCCTACTGGTGCCCGTATTTCCAGGACTCCTATCACGCGATTACCGTCGATAGCGCGGCCGACTTCATGTTTACGCCCAACATGGACGGCTGCAGCTTCGGCGTGGGGAGCGACACGCCGAGCGGAGCGCGCCGCGTCGCGCACATCAATCTCGCATCGCAACCGAACTCGCGTAATTTGCAAAACCAGACGCTGCGGGTCGACGGCCTCGACGACCTCATCGTCAATCCGAACAAATAAATGAAGAGCAGCCGCGCCCCCGATGCCATCGAGGGGCCAATCAAGATCACGACC
>JAIBBE010000266.1 GCA_019694835.1 Fimbriimonadaceae bacterium
CATCGTTCTTTGTTACCGCCTGTGTGGGTGCTGACCGAGTCGGCGACATTCGGACGAACGCGTATCCGCACCTCCACGCGCCGATTCTTTTCGGAGTCTGGATTGGCCTCGTCTACCGGGTGGGCGTCGCCCCTGCCTGTTGCCGAGAGGAGATCGAGGAAGCATGCCTGGTGCGGAGATCCGTCTAGATTACTCAAAGCTTCGGCTACCACCGCCATGGACCGCTGCTGGCTCAGTTCCAGGTTCATCGCCTTGCTGACTTTGGGATCGACCTTGCCAAACGGCCGCCGGTCCGAATGTCCCTCGACAACAATGGTATCAATGTCACGTCGTATCTCAGTGTCGCAAAGTAAGGCAGACCAGTCGGGAATGTGCCGCTGAAGGTACCGGCGACCTATCTCAGACAACTCCGCCCCACCCTGCTGTGCAGACCCTTGTTGAAAACTCATGAGCTCATCGGGGATAACGATAACGATTACGTCACCCTGCCTGTATATCTTCTCGTTATCCCCCAGCTTTCTCGCACGCGCTTCGAGCTTCGCAAGAACGCGATTGACAGCCGAGGTTGCCTCACTCGCTTGATTATTGAGCTTCGTGACCAGCAGAAGAACGAAGATGACCATCAGCGAAGTCATCAAATCCGTTAAGGAACTGCTTAGATGGTCGGGGTGACCGTGCCGCTTCACCGCCGTAGCCTCTCAATCCCCTTGTCGAGGACATCACTCAACTCATCCAATTTATCGGCCAGTTGGTCCGTTTCCGCCTTGAGAGCCTGCGCCATCGGCGGAATGGTCCGATTAGCGGCATCGACAATGCCTCGGAAGTTCGCTTCCACCGTGCTGTTGTACTTCAGCATCCCCTCGTTGATTACCTGAAACACGGCGCCGATCTGTTTATCAATGCCACTAAGGACCGTCTGGTGCTTTTCGAACGTCGACCTGTATTCCCGCAGCAGCGAATCCTGCCGTTCCAGAGTCATCTCAATCGTATTCTTTAAGTTTGCTGTGACCTGGGAGCTTAAATTGGCAGCGCTGAGTTGCACGTCCTGCTGTTCCTTACTGACTTTCCCGATGTTAATCAACCCAGTGGTCAATGTGTCGAGCTTGGCCGTGAGGCTCTGGATTGTGGAAAGCGCCTGTTGGTTCTCCTTCAGGGTCTGTCGCACGGCTTCGTGAGCGGCGAGCAGCGTCTGCCCAGCCGTCTGAAACTCCTTGCTGCGGACTTCAATACTGCCGACCAGGCTTTCCAATCGTTTCGCCGTCGACTCCGACCATTGGCTCGCGCTTGCGACCACGGCGTGAGTCGTTTGCTGGGAGTCAGCAGTGGCCTTCGTCACCGCCTTGACCATTTCCTCGGAGATCCCCGATACTTTGCCCGATAGATCGTGAACGACGGCAGTGAGTGAAGCGGTCACCTGATCAACATTGCTGCGAGCCGATTCGTTGAGCCGTATCATCAGACCCTCCATGAGCTTGGTCATCGCCTCCACTTGCTCGCGGCCAGTTGCAAGTTGGCTCTCTGTTGTTCTGCGCGTCTCTTGGATCACGCCATCTAGCGCGGACTGCAGCCGGTCAAACTGCGCGTTCATCCCTTGCAGCACTTGACTGGTAGCCTGCAATGTTCCGGAGATGCCTGCGAACTCCTCGCTCGCCGCACTGGTCAGAGAGCTATGGAAGGTTCGACCCATCTCATCAAGTGAGGTCCGCAGCGACGCCTCCAGCGATTGCAGCAGACTGCGCAACTCACCGGTGATTGAATCTTGCTTCTGCGCCTCCAATCGTTCGATTGCCGTCATGAGCCTCGCAAGAGTTTCCGTCATCTTCTCCATGGTGGGCCGGAACTCGCGCTGTAGCTGTTGGCTGAGTTCCTCTGAGACGCCCGCGGCAAACGTCGGCGCAATCTGCTTCTCAAAGACACCAGTGAACTGGTTCACAAAGTCGGAGCTGATATTGCTAAGCGATACGGCTTGCCGCCCAGCATACATGTGCAGATCCAACTGAATCCTCATCGGCGTCAGCAGAGGGAGAAGCTCCCCCAGTCGATTCATTAGTTTGTCGTAGGTATTGGTGATTCGTCGTTCGCAGACCTTTCGTTCCAAAAGCACGAAAAGGATGCTGAGCGCGAGACCAAGGATCGACGAAACGAACTTTGCCGACAGTCCGTTGATCAGTTCGCTCGTGCCTTTTACGGTTTCGGTCCCCTGGCTCCCGTCAACGTAAACATTGAATAGTGCCAGCAGAATCGAGATAAACGTGAGTAATAGGCCGCCGGCAGTCAGCAAGCCTGGCACGGCTTGATGGAAGGATGCATGATAGTGCGGTCCGGTGATGGCGTCTTCTGGAAGAATCGTGCGCGGTGACGCTGTCAAGAACCATCCTTCTTCACCCTCAGGGCTGGTGTACGGTTCGAGGTGTTGCTCGACCTCCCGCCACAGCGTCTGCTCTTCCGAGTGTAGTTCGCTGCTGCGGGAACGTATTGCCTCGATGGACGAGAGCGGTACTCCTCGTCTCCGCTCGTGAAAGTCCGGTGCTTCCACGTCGGCCAGTGCACCCAGAAGATTGGTCAAGACCCGCATCGCCCGGTGTCCCTCCACTAGCATCCGCGCAATTAGACCTGAGGCCGTCAGGAATAACAAAACACACGCGACGCGCATGAGTGGATGCAGCGTGTCATATAGCCTGCTCAAAAGCTCCAAGCAGTAGATCTCCTCACGCGGCATGAACTTTGCGGTGAACCCGCCGAGGCGAAATCCTTTAGCAGCACCTGCGACATGCCAACAGCGTTAGTTTAGATTCCTCATTATAGACGCGAGTTCTCGGCTCAGTGACGCGAAAACCGGTGTGGGTGCCATAATCGGAACGGCAGGCGCGCCATCTATTCTCTTACTCCCTTGGCGCCGCGGGTGCAGCTATGCGAGCCTGAGTCACCATCTACTGTTGCTTCTACCTGATGTCGAGGTGTGGTGCGGCATATCGAAGGATGTTATTGGTTGCTCCCGTACTCCTGTTTCCCATCTAGTGATTTTTCGGCCGAGCGCAGCGGAGTGTGAATGCTCGCGATCTATACGAGCGCGTGCCGGCCATCCTGCTGATGGTGAGGGCTGTCAGCTTGGAGAAACCCCGGCGGCCGCTTTGGACGCGGGCGAAACTGAACGTGAAGAAGGCCGCGCATATTGTGAGCTGGCTCTGGCTTTGGCCCCGTGCTCGCGGGCTTCGCTTCAAGGAGCGCAAACTGCACGGGGCGGTCCACCCGCTCCGATCGTAGCCTGCTCCGCCACGTGTACAAGGAGTGTTCCCCGATCCCACGCGTCCGGCAGAAACCCCGTCTGATTTCCCTGCCAGTTTCTTGCTCGGCAATCAGCTCACTCCGTGGTTGCCGTTTGGAATCCTCGATTGCAGGAACTGCGATTCGAGTTCACGGACAACTATACGCCGACGACGGCGCCGGCCAGTGCAACGTTTGCGTTTCTAACCGAGGTGAAGGCGCCGCTTTTCAACGGGCAGCAATATTCGGCCCGGCTACAGCAGTATGACCGGTATCTGGGTAAGCCGTTGGTGTTTACGGACATCAACGGAGCGACGACGGGTTATTCGTATATCGGGGACGCCCTTGACCGGATTCGGCAAGTGACGCGTCCGGACGGTGGAACGACAATTTTCTCGTACGATGACACGGCGTTAACGGTGACGAAGACGCAGAGCCTGAACTCGTGCGGGTTGGGGAATGTGGTTATCGCTGCGACGGTCTTCGATGGCTTTGGGCGGCGTGCGGCCGAACGGACAAGCGCTCCGGAGTGCACGCTGGAGACGCAGTTCCGTTATGACGCGAAAGGGCGGCTGGAGCAGGTATCGAATCCATCCTGTATGGGCGGGGGTGTCGCGTGGACAACCACTAGTTTCGATGCGCTGGATCGGGTAAAGAGCGTTGTGTACCCCGATGGAAGCACCGCGAGGACGGAATACGTAGGGCTTGAGGAGACATCGCGCGACCCGGACCAGAGATGGAAGAAACTGGTGCGGGATGTGCTGGGCCGGACGGTGCAAGTGGTGGAGGATCCGGCGTTTACCGTCGATGCGAGTTGGACGAATCCGCTTGGTCTGGGTGTGGTTACGGAGTACGAGTACGATCCGCTCGATAATCTAACGTTGGTCAGGCAGGTGAAGGACCTCCCAAGCCAGGCCACGATCCAGCAGACGAGAACATTCCAGTACGATAGTCTGAGCCGGCTTAGGCAGGCAACCCAACCGGAGACCAACACGGTGTGGTTCTGGTATGACGATCAAGGAAATCTGACGCAGCGGCAGGATGGCCGGATTACCGTAGGGTTCGACGCTTACGACGCCTGGGACCGGCCGGTGAGGAAGTATTACTCGGGTGGGCCAACGCCGGAGGTGCGTTACTGTTATGACGGACGCGGGTATGGAGCGGGCGGGGTTTGTGTCGGCAATACGGTGGCTGGGCAGATCGGGAAGCTGACTGGGGTAGGCACGGCGGAATCGGGGACGAACTTCGGCTATGACGTGCTGGGGCGAGTGGTGACGAGCGCGCAAGCGACGAACGGGCGGAGCTATGCGTTCGGGTATCGGTATGACCAGATGGACCAGTTGGAGAATGTGCGGTATCCGAGCGGGCGGGAGGTGCGGACGTGCCGGGATGGGGTAGGCAGAGTCAGCACGGTGAAGGGGACAAAGACGGGCGTGGAGGTGGGCTATGCGTCGGTGCAGGAGTACTGGCCGCATGGTGCGATGAAGACGGTGCGGTTTGGGGATCCGCTTGCGGCGAATCCTTTGACACAGACGACAACATTCAACAACCGGCTGCAACCGACGGGTGTGAGCGTGCTGAAGGGCAGCACGCTTTGGAATATGGTGCTGGAGTATACCGACGCCGGGACGAACAATAATGGGAACGTGCGGCGGCAGACTGTGAATGCGGCCGGGGCGGGCGGGATTAGCTACATGCAGAGCTACACGTATGATCGGTTTAACCGGCTGGAGCTGGTGACCGAGAATCCGTCACTGAAGCGCAAGTTTGGGTGCGACCGTGTAGGGAACTGCTGGGTGGATCGGAACAACAGCCCGGGGTTCGCGCCAGAGAACTTCACGCCGGAGACCTTGGCGGCTTTTGATGGGGCGAACCGGATGGCGGGGTATGGGTATGACCTGTCGGGGAATCAGACGGCGATGGGCGCCAACGCGATGACCTACGATGCGGAGAACCGGCTGCGGGAGAGCACGATTAACGGCGTGACGTTCCGCTATGTTTACGATGGCGCAGGGCAGCGGGTGATGAAGCTTCGGCGGGCGTTTCCGGGAGCGGCGGAGACGGTGGAGTCGGTGTACGTTTACGATGCGCAGGGGCAGTTGGCGGTGGAGCAGGGGCCGAGGGAGACGGCGACTGCGGGATGCACGACGTGTT
>JAIBBE010000043.1 GCA_019694835.1 Fimbriimonadaceae bacterium
GTGTAAATCGGCCCTCCCCGCACGCCACGCGGGGAGCCCAGAACTGGGCCGCCTTAGCTCAGCCGGTAGAGCGGCGCATTCGTAATGCGTAGGTCAGGTGTTCGAGTCACCTAGGCGGCACCACTCCTTCCGATAGGTCGCCGGCCCGAAACGGCCGAAAAGCCCTCAAACCTATGCTCCTCCTCTTCCCATGCGGAAGCGGCGTAATCCTTGGTTCGCTTGCGCAAGGCGAACGGTAGGTGTCCGGTTCACCTAGGCGGCACGACCCTTCCAACAGCAAACGACCGGCACAGGCGGACAGGCCTCAGTACTTGGTTACCCGATGGGGCCAGCGTGGGAAGGTCGATAACAAGGGTGCTCGCCACCCTACTGCGCGGTCCTACCGGTTGCCCTTGGCGCGATTGTGGGTCGTGCAAAGTAGCTCGCAGTTGACTAGGTCTGTGGCCCCGCCCTTCGACCATGCTGCCACGTGGTCGGCATCCATCTCGTCTAGCAGATAGATGCGAGACTTATTGGAATTGTCCCCAACCGCGCACAGAGGGCAGTTGGATACATTCGCCAACTTAGCTTTCTGTGTTTGCTGCTGATAGGCCACGGCTTTCGTCTTGTCGTCAAAGAGCCGAATCGAGAGCAGCTGCGGGTCGGCTTTCCGACCTAACAGGTACTCATAGATTCCCTTTCGATTTCCAACCGCAGGATCAATGAGAAGGCGCTCAACCTCGGCGTCGAGTTCGGCCGCGTTATACGAATTGGAGTGGTAGCTCTCGTAGAGGCGGCCCCATTCAATTCCGCGCATCTCTTTGTCTGGCGGGCGCGTAAAGACACTGCCGATCCAGTCGATCACGGAAGTAAAATACGTCTTCAAGCCTGAGACTTCGGCGTCGCCGCGATGCTGCGCGAGATACGCGTCGACAGTGAGGCCCTGGGCCGAGGACACCCAACTGAGCGCAACGGCCAGCACCTCCTGCCGCTTCGGGTCACCTTTGATGTAGGTTGACCACTTTTGCATGTTCGCGTTTTGCGAGTTGCTGAATTCTGCCTTGGCCTTGGTGATGAACGGCCCGGAGTAAATCGCGTTGAGAAGCTCCTGAGAGTTCAAGGGGATTCCGGCAATGTTGATCGTGCGGAACCAGTCTTTGATTTCCGTCTCCGTACCCTCGCACTCGTAGATCAGCATCTCGCTCGCAAGGATCTTCTGCTGATCGTCCTTGGGCAACGACGAAAATGTCTGCTCTTTGCCGTTGACCTTGATTGCGAACTTGCCCGTGACAAACCGGCCGATGCTGGTGATGCGCTGCTGACCGTCGAGCACCTCAAGGGTGGAACCCGCGACATTGAAGTAGATCAGCCCAAGCGGGTAGCCCTTGAGCAGCGAGTCGATGACGGCGACGTCACGCTTGCCATCGTTGTAGATGTAATGGCGCTGATATTCGGGCTGGATAACCAGCTTGCCGGCCAGACCGAACAGCCCCTTACCTTCCAATTCGTTGTAGACGAATCCCTCGACAATTTCGCCAGCGCTGTACCGTTTTAGCTTCGTCCTCACGGCTCGCCCTTCCGACGGATGAACAGGCGCTTGAAAACTCGCCTCAATGGGTATCCCACGTCGAAGTATGTTCCTGAGCCGAACTCATCGACCCGGACGAAACAGCCGAAACTCCCGGTGTTCGACTTCATGTGCACCCCGTTAACCACTCGCTGCTTGCGGCTATACGTCTTCGATTGCGGGTAGTCGCCTTCACTGCTCCCGAGAATCTCGAACTGGTCAGGATTGTACTTGTCCAGGAATGTGATCGGAACGCCCATCATCCCCGTGTAGTCGCTCGGGATGGCGTCTACGAACGGAACCTCGATGCCGTCGAAATTGTCGTATGGCAGATAGCCGATCCCGCGAACTTCACTGTGCTTGCTGTACTTGATGTTGTCCGCCTCGGTCATCAACTGCATCGGTTCGTGACGCCGCCCGTGGTCGATGTTGGTGAACCAGCACGAGTTGCCTTGCCGCGTGTAGTCGCGTTCGGCGTCGCTCGGATAACCCAACTTCTCCGCCTTCAGGCGATCTTTCTCGTCCACCGCCGTACCCTTCGGCACGCCGAACACCATGTCGGTGGTGTTGCCCGTCGCCCCTTTCCACATCTCGTTCGCCATGATGTGCGGAAAGACCTCGTTGTAGGTGATCGCATTGTTGTTGCCGATCACCGAGAACTTCCTTCCGTTGCCGATCACCCAAGTCATGAACTGCCGGAACAAGCTGAACGGTGGGTTCGTGATGACAAAGTCGGCCTCATCCCGGAGCGCCGTCACCTCCGGGCTCCGGAAGTCGCCATCGCCTTCGAGGTACTCCCATTGGAGGTCGTCGATGTTCACTAAGCCGTCGCCGTTGATGTCCTTACGTTCGAGGGTGAACTTCTTGCCGTTGGCGCGGGCCTTGGTCGCGTCAAACGCCGGGCTCGCGGTCTCGAACAAAGTTGGCTGGTAGTTGAGTTTGGCCGGATTAGCATCAGGAGCGTAGGCCGTCGAAACCAACTTCTTGATGCCGAAATCCGTAAAGTGCAACGCGAAGTACTTAGCGAAGTTTGACCACTCGGGATCGTCACACGGGAGGAGGATTACCTTGTCGCGAAACACATCCGGGTCGAATTCTCGATACGCGTTCATCTCGCGCTCGATGTCTGCCCATTGGGTGTAATACTCGTCGTTCTTCGCCCGTTTGGCAGCACCCAAATGGCTGTTCTTGTCGCGTGTAATGGTCGTCATCGAGATGCTGCTGACACCAATTTGGGGCGCAATGCAACTCCCGGCCGATCTCCTAGCCGAGCCGCGTGTTCACGTTTAGTTCTCTCGCTGGGGATGTCAATCGGCCGGCAGACCTTAGGAGCTAAGACAGTCGCGAAGACCCCGGTAGGGGTTGGTGCAAACGGCAGCAAGCGCCCTGCTTCGGAAGAACTTCAGTCGCGCTCCAAAACGATAAACTTTCGGAGCAGTTTCGCCGGGTCGTGGCCCAGGGCTTTCGCAATCTCACAGAATTCAATCACGTCCACGCGGCGTTCGCCCCGCTCAACCTTCGACACAAAGCTCTGATGACGGTCCAGGCGGGCGGCAAGCTCGGCCTGCGTAACGTCGGCCGCCTTGCGTGCCCTGACTAGGAATCGAATGAATTCCTGATGTCGCTGCGTGAAAACAGACGATGGCACTGAGCGCCCCCGCGAGGTGAGGCGCTTCCGTTAAATCCCAACTTGGGATATCCCAGAATGGGTTATTCTCGCGGCACGTGGGGCGGCTGAGCGGTGGGCTGGGCAGATTAGGGCGCGGTAGATTCAGCATCTTATATGATGCGCCTAAACACCTTGGTGCATTTCCCACAATGAATTGAACTGAGGTTATAATGTATACTATCGCTCTTGGAGCACTACGGGTTGCCGGACACATAGTCCAATGGACCGTGGCGGCTCTGATTGTCGTCTTCTGCCTTGGCTTGGCCGTTACCGCCCTGTCCTTCAACAGCTCCGGCGTTGCTGTCTTTGTTTACTCGCTGACGATCGTGGCGCTGGCCGTCGCTGCAGTTGGACTTTCGCCCCCTCTGTTCTTCCGCTTTCCCGCGTGGGGCCGAGTAGGCGCATACGTGATAGGCTTGGTGGCTTTCATCGCAGTGATCTGGACCTTCAACATCGCGCATACGGCCTACGAGCGCACGCCCAAAGGTGCCGCTGAGGCGGCCGCTCTAAAGGCTGAGGAAGCTGCTCAAGCGGACCTCGCCCGCCAAGAGGCCCGTCTGCAAGCCAGCCTGGCGGTTGCTGAGGAAGCCGAACGCTCACTCGCTGAAACCCGCAGCAGAGTGCAACGCTGCATCAACTGGCGCGGCCAAATCCCGTCGTTGGTGAGGATAGTGAAGGATGGAATGCATAACCCGCGATCCTTCCACCACGTCCGCACGGAAATGCGCGTTGTTGGAACGACCGGCGTGCCGGCGGTTGTCATGCAGTACCGGGGCGAGAATGCCTTCGGCGCGATCCGGACAGAAACCGTAAGCGCGTTCATCGCCCCCGATGACTGTTCCGTCCGGGCAGTAAAGGAGTACGAGCCCAGCGACTTCGCCGACTAGTCGCCGGGACCCTCTCCGATTGTCCGGCCGACTATCGCGACAGCATCCCGAAACGGTCAAGCACTAGCCACCGCGACCTCTAACGAACGCCCTTTTCGATAGATCTCTAGAGCTTAGGCCGCCACCGCCCGCCACTGCGCGGGTCCATCAAAAGCACCTCACACGAGGCCCCCGCGAATCACCGTCGCGGGGGCCTTTTTCTTTGCCCAGAAGGGAAACCCCGTGCTGAACCTCACTGATCGCGCGGCCATCACAGCCGCGCTAACTGAAGCCGATTTAGACTCTGACATCCGTAGCCTGATCGGGCTGCGAGCCTGGCAGCTCGACGACGACCGTAGCCGGCCCCTCGGGGAATTCCTCCGGATGGTCGTCGTCCAGCCGGGAGACACCCCTGAGGTTATCAACGAAGCGGTGGGCTTCCCGATCACATGGGAGCTGGCCGACCAGCCCAGCTTTGAGTGGATTGAAGACCACGGCACATGGTTCGAGATCGCCTACGTGTTGACCGACGATTTCGGCCTCCTGGTGTTCGTCAAGGACGACCCGGGCACCGAGTTCGGAATCCACTTCATGTGCCTCAGCTGCTTTGACCGGGACGCTTGCCCCGGGGACAAGTCGTGAGCCGCGTCGTCGGGCTTGGGATCGTGTGTGTCGCCCTGGCGGTCGTTCAGGCCATCGCTGCAGTTCTCACCGTCGGGTTGGTGCTCGCCTTCTTGTTCGCAGCGGTCAGGCACCCCCGCGAAACGGTCAGCTTTCTGGTCGCCCTGGGTCTGGCCGGACTCGCATTCGCTAAGCCCACCGCCTGCATCGTGGCCTTGGGTACGCTCGGGGTCATTGCGGTGGTGTTGGGCCGTGGGCGGAGGCCAACTCAGGCCCGCCTGACGGTCACCCGTCACGAGTCACAGACTCCACCGCCGCCTTGACGACGGGGCCAAGAAAGGTCAATTGGGCCGCGTCAGACCGCGCATCCAAAGCACCGCGCGCTGATGAAAGCCACCCTTAGCGGTGGCTCGCTCCCGAGCTTGGGAGTCCGTTCCTTCTGCAAGTGCAGACCAGCCGACTTCGGCCCTCCACTCAACAGAAAGAACGATCATGGACGACAAGTCCAATCCTCCGAAACGCACCGACCCGAGCAAGATCACCATCCGCAAGTCAGGCCTTCCACCGGAGGGCACAGAAGGGCCGGCTAGACCCGAGCCCTCGACTTCGCCTGAACCTGAAGAGTTCGTCGCACCACCGCTTAGTCCCACCTCCGTCCCCAAGCCGACAACGAAGGGCAACCCGCTTCGTCAGTTCAGCTTGTTGGGAAAGGCG
>JAIBBE010000111.1 GCA_019694835.1 Fimbriimonadaceae bacterium
TGACGAGGCAGACGTCGTCGCGGTGCTTGAGCAGGTCCAGGGACAGCTTCAGGGCCAAGCTGAGGGGGTCGTATCCCCCGAACTGCTCGGCGGGCTGTGCATGATCGATCCTGATCGGGCCAATGCCTGCCTGTACCACCTCGAAAGGGTCGGTGCGATCTCGATAAGTGGCAGACAGTCCGATCGCTTTCTCGTAGAGGTGGCGGACAAGTTCGACGTTTCGAGCCTGACGGAGGTCGAGCGACTAATCGTCGAGCATGTTGACGAACGGGGCGGGGCGGCCGAGCTCTCTGCCTCGGTGGTCACCCGCGACGTGCTCGACGGGTACGCACTGGGTGCTGAAGAGGTCGATCGGACCATCCGCACACTGATGCGAGACGGAGTCCTCCGGAGAGTCTCCTCGGTGCAGGTAACTCCCCTGATCCAATCGGTGGCAGAGCGGAAGGCCATCCTCGCGGCGTCCCTGGGCCAGGAGGAGCGCCTGGCAGAGGCAATCGACCGGCGCTGTGAGACGGCCGGGGGTGGTCGGCTTTCGCTGGTGGCTCGTGATCTCTCCGAACTGTGCCAAGATGCCCGGTGCCGTCTCGAGGACGCCGAGGTCTTTATACAAGGCTGGTCGAGCATGGGGTTGCTGTACGCTCGCAGACGCCCATTTGGCGTTGACATTCTGCGGCGTGAACGTCTGCTCGCCAAAGTGTCGGCATTCTCGCGACAGGCACACGAAATGCATGCTCGCCTTGAGGAGCAATGGGTAAGCAGCGGGATAGCCGACTTTCCTGCCGCGTCGCTCAGCCGTGAGAACCTCGCCGGCCTGTCCCGCATGTGCCGCGTCGGGCTCCTACAGATCCACGATCATCGCGCCGACGCCATTACCTACCGGGTTGCGATCCGCGCCTCCATCGGCCCCGACGAACTCTTGTCGGCCCTTGATTTCAGCACCCGCCGCCGATCAATCGGGTATCGGCAAGACAGGCTGGCGCAACTGCTCTCGGCCAATCGATCTGGCCAGTCCGTCTGGGACTTTATCGAGGAGTACTTCAACGAGTCTGAGCCGACGCCCTTCGATACCGCCCGGCTTCCCGAGTTCACCGTCGGCCTCAATCCTCAGCAGGCCGCCGCGGTGGAGGCGTCCGCCCAGAATCCGCTCCTGATCAACGCAGCGGCTGGCACCGGCAAAACACACGTGCTCGCTAGGCGGATCCTGAGGCTGCAGGCAGTTGACAGAATCGAACCAAGCCGCATTATGGTGCTGAGCTTCAGCCGGGTCGGTGCCAAAGCCATCGGGGACCGCACTAGACAACTGGCCACCTCGCTGGGACTCCGGCAGGTGAGGGCGGCCACCTTCCACTCATTGTGCTACAACCTGATCACGCTGCTTGGCCAGCCGACGAAGGTCGTGCCTTCGACTCGGCTGCCCAAGAACCTGTGGGGCGGCAACAAGTACCTCGATAGTCAGTACTACAACTCGCTGCTCGTGTCGCAGTACGAGGAGATCCTCGAAAGTGCACCAGCCGCGGCTGCGGATCGCGCCACGCCGGCACAGAAGATCGCCGACTACGCGTCCATGCTCGACGCGGTTCGCAGCGGACACCCGGAGCTGGACGAGGTCGCCTTGCGCGGAAGTGATTTGCGACGCGATGGTCTGCCCACGCGATTGTCGCTGCGTGATGGAGATGGCGAGCTACCCACGGCGGCCGTGGCTGATGTGCTCGAGCGATACGACGGCGCTCTTCACAAGAAGGGTCTAATCGACTTCCCGGGCATGGTCGTACGTTGCCTCGAGTTGCTTCGGGCGCGTCCGTTCGTGCGGGCACGCTTCCGTGCCACCCTGGAGCACTTGCTCGTTGACGAGTTTCAGGATACTTCGCGGGCCCAGGAAGAGCTGATGCGGCTCCTTGTTGGAGCCAACAACGGGCTTACGGTCGTAGGTGACAGTGATCAGACGATCTTCTCGTTCAGCGGATCGGATGTTCGCAACATCCTCGAGTTTGCTAACCGGAACGACCTCGTGTGGCCGGGCAGGAAGACGGCGATTGTGCCCCTCGAAGAGAATTATCGCTCGGCTCCTAGGATTCTCGCGGTTGCTTCTCGCGTGATCAACTTCAACACCAAGCGGCTGCCCAAGACGCTACGTCCTGCGGCTGTACCACTCGATTCGGAGCGAGAGGCATTCCGCCAGGCCAATCGCCATCTTGCCATCTACGAGGTACGTGACTCTTCGGACGGGGTTCGCGCTGCGGCTTCGGCGGTAGCTGGTTGGGTAGCCGACGGCGTACTCCCAGGTCAGATCGCGGTGCTTTCCCGAATTAGTCCAAGGGGCAACCCGGCACGCGCGCTACTCGAAGCGGTCGCATCCCAACTGGCGGAGCTTGGTGTACCAATAGGATCGGATGAGCGAGAAGCACTTCTTCGCCAGTCCGAAGTGATTCAGCGGCTGGCTCAGGGTGCCTCCGACGTGTCGCTGCAGAGCATGCTTGACGCAATACCAGGGCGCAACTGGCGCTACGACCCGCTAACGGAGGTCGAGTGGCGTGGGGCATTGGAAGATGCTGTCAGTCGTGGCATCCAGACGCTGGGCGAATGGGCGGTCGAGGCTGCGGCCTTGCAACAGAACCCTCGCGAGGTCTCCACTGCGCCATCGAGCGGTGTGGTGCTCAAGACCATCCACGCGGCCAAAGGGGAGGAGTACCGCAGGGTCGTCATCATGCATCTAGGCGGGACATTCTTCCCGCCAGCCAAGACTAAGGACATCGAAGAAGAGCGAAGGCTGTTGTACGTCGCGATCACCCGTGGCCAAGAACTTGTCGCCCTCGTGGGGGAGCGGGGAAACAAGCTATTCGAGGAACTACGTCAGGTCGGGGGCAGCGACGTTCAAGGCGTCGCGTTCGCGTCACCGGCACCGGCACCGGCGGATGCTGGGCATGTTACGGAGCAGCCGGCTCAGCTCGAGCTTCCGCTGCCTCCCACTCCGGCTGACGCGGCGGAGCAGCGTCAAGGGGGCACGCCCGAGTCGAAGTCCATTCAAGCTCCGACCGAACGCTTGGTGATCGAGCAGACCCTTGAACAATCTGGTCTCTCCAGCCTGCTGAACAATCTCAAGCAGTCGCGCAAGCGTAAATCGGAGGGGACGTGATGGGCCAGGATGCGGTCGATGTCCAGTTGCGTCTTCTGCTGTCACGACACGCTCCAATGCGAGCGAAGGAGATAGCCAAGTCGCTTTTACAGCAGGGCCTACAAGCCGACACCACCGAAGTGAATCGCAGGCTGTACCAAATGCAAAGGTGCGGCCAGGCCATTCAGCACCCAGATTACACATGGACGCTTGCGGGGAACTCTCAGCCCCAACCGGGCCGGCAGGCGGTGCCGGCCACAGGATCATCCTCCCCGCACAGTGGAGCTCAAGATATGCCCGTAAACCTCACTGAACAGCAACGGCGTTGTGTGAACTTCGAACCCAGCGGCAACCTGCTCATTCGCGGCGAGCCTGGTAGCGGCAAGACAACGGTGCTGGCCGCACGAGCGGGGCTTCTGATGGACCTGCTCTCGGGTGGCTCCATGCTCTTCCTGACGTACAACGCTGCGTTGTCTGCCTATGTCAAAGCTATGCTCGAGCGCAATGACTCGGCCAAGGACGTGCGCGTCAATACCTTCCATGGGTGGTGCGCAGACGTGCACGAGAGCATGACAGGCAAGCGGCCCCGCATTTACTGGGACAAAGACCGAAAGGCAGCGATTGCACATCTCATCGCCAAGCAACGAGCGTCCAAGAGCCACCGGCTGCTGGATGCTGACGAAGAGTTCTGGGCCGGCGAGATCGAGTGGCTTTACGGGCAGGCGGTGTCGACGCGTCAAGAGTATCAAGACGCGACTCGCAGCGGCCGCGGGACATCAATCCAAGTGCGACCCGGTGAGGACCGCGATGTGGTGTGGAACGTCTTCGAGTCGTACCAAGCAAAGCTCGAGTCGGAGGGGGCGTTTGACGGTGCGAACGGTCCGGGCATGATACTAGATGCGGTAGACGCTGGTTCACAGGAAGTCTTCGAGAAGCTCAAGTGCGATCACGTGTTTGTTGACGAAGTGCAGGACTTCGACAAAGCTTGGCTGGCCGTGCTTGCCCCATTCGCTCGGCAGTCGTTGACGATGGCTGGCGATCTGGCTCAGCGAATCTACCGTCGCAACTTCACCTGGAAGGGCGTCGGTATCGAGCTGCCGCCCGCTCGCTCGATTGGGCTCCGAGGGTCGCACCGCACTACGCGGGAAATCATGCAGGTGGCGATGCACGTGATCGCGGGTGTCGACGTGAGCAAGGACGCAGAGTTCAACGTGCCCACCCTGCCGGACAAAAGCGGGCCCAAAGTTGGACGTCTTGTGAGGTCCTCGTGGCAGGATGCAGAGAAGGACGCCGCGGCCTACGCGCTGCGATTGTCGCAACAGAATCCAGGTCACACCGTCGTTGTCGCGGTTCCGTTTAGGAAGAAGGTCGAAGCTATGGCCCGCCTCATCGGGTCAGGCAAGTGCGTGACGGCTTCGGGAAACGAGCTCGCCGGGCTGAAAGCAGGAATCGCGGTGACGACATTGCACCAGCTCAAGGGATTGGAGTTCGACCACGTCATCGTCGCTGATATGGAAGATGCGACCGTACCAGAGTGGTTCTGCCGACAGCCTGGAGATGAAACTGCCGAGGAGCGGATTCATCGTCTTCGTTGCCTCGTGTACGTTGCACTGACCCGTGCGAAACGGACGGCCACGGTTGCTGGAGCGGCCCCTTTGTGCCGGTTCTTTAGTCAGGTGCCGGCCTCGGATTTCAATACTCTCTAGATGGCGGAATCGAGACCAGGAGAGGAGAAGCTTCAGATCGAGTATGTCCCCGTTTCGCCCGAAACGCTGGGACTCGACCCGCTCGTGCTGCCCGATCCGATGCTGGACGACGAGAACGATGCGTCTTCGCGCGACAGTGTCGAGTCCTCGTGCACATACAGGCGGTGTCTCCGAACGCCAAAGGAGCACCGATGCCAGACCCCGCGGCACCGTCATGAGGCAGCGGTATGGCTCCGTGCTGATTGCCGACGGAAACGCGAAGCCCCGACTGAACGCACCTTGAAGGGCTTTTCGGGATTCCGCCCTCCAACGGGTTAGTTGCTCTTTGGCGGGTTGCTGTTGACCCGCGAAGGAGCCGTTCGTGTCCCAGCAGGACCCTCTGAACTCCGCCGCCCAGCGGCGGGAGGTCGTCATCGCCACGCTCGCCGCCGCCGTGCACCGCTGGCACCGGGAGCGGATAAGGGTCGGCGTCCGCGCCAGTCGGGCCGCCAGCATCGCGCCGGCGGAGCATCGAAAACCCGAGAGTTCTCGACTTGACCCTGCGGAAGATGATCGCCCTGATCGTCCGCTCCCGCTCGATTCCGACACGGCC
>JAIBBE010000194.1 GCA_019694835.1 Fimbriimonadaceae bacterium
CACCCAAGCATTCCCACCCGAGATCCCCGACACCGAGCGCAAAGTCCTCACCGACCTCGGCTTCACACCTGGGTACTAAGCAAAATGTCCAAACTCAGGCCCTACGCTTGGGCCTTAGCACTCATCTACGCAACCACGCACTCGTGCGGTTCAATGTCGTCGCGCAGGCCGAGGTACACCGGCTGATAGAGCGAGCCACCCTGGTAGGCGTAGAGGTAGCGGACCTCGACCACGTCGCCGGCGCCTATGCGGTGTTCTTCTCGTCATGAGTTATCAAACTTGCAGGACGAGAAGCTGGATCCGCAAGCCGACGAGGCCTTCTCCCTGTCACAGCCGGCCAAACGAAAACCAACGCACATCGATCACCCGTCCCTTCGTTCAACCAACTTCCCGAGACGTGCGTCATACACGTAGTCAACGATCTCCCCGGACATAATCATGTTGATCGCTTGGTTGATCACGTTCTCGCTTACGACGAACCATTCGGAAGGGTCGTACTTTCTGCCCTTATGGTCGATTTGGGTGAGATCGAGCCGTACCTCTGCGAACACCCTGTGCAAGAGATGCTCTAGGGCGGACGGTCTTAGGTTGTAGGTGCGATAGTCCGCTACGACTTTCACCGGCGCCATCAAGTAGGTTGGCGACTTCTCCGCATTCTTTATCCGGCCGTCCACGCTCGTTCTCGAGAAACCAATCTTGTGCAAATCGGCTATTCCCGCGATCTGCGGATCCTTGCTCAACGACCGGAGCACATAGATGTGGCCACTCTCAACATCGGCATCGAAAATCTCGTCGTCGTCGATGCCGGCACGAACCACCGCTTGCCCTTCCTGCTCATGGAGCCGAATCGACAGGGATTGCCTGTACAGCGCTGACTCTGTGCCGTTCTCGAAGATGGCCCTCAACCTTTGCTTCGGCTCAGGCTTGCCTCCGACGACCAGGGTCTTCGTCTCACCCACCTCCGCCACGAACAGCATTAATCCGTTCAAGACAAAGAACCGACCCTCCTGCACGGTAGGCAGGCCCTTGAAAGGCGCAAGCTTGACCGTGCCCTCGGCCAGCTCGAGATGCTTGGCTTTGAAGAGATGCTCGAATCTCTGGAAGTCGGGGCACTTCTTGCGCCTTGCAACAGAATCGGGTGAATCCGGCGCCTTCCGAACGGGAAGCGCCGACACATCGAGGAGTCCCGACTCGTCATCGAGCAGGCCCAAGTCGTCGCCGTGCAGCAAATCCTCTATCGAATCCGGAGCGTCCGGAAGTTCGAGAAGACCGAACTCATCCAACGGCTTGAGTGCGGCAATCTTCTCCTCGTCCGCCAATATTCCGTCAAGGCGCGCGCCGAGTCTGCGCTCGGCGATGTTTCGCGTTGACGAACTTGGGATTCGCCCCCTCAAACGCCGGAAATCCAGCACTTCCAAGAATGCTCGCTCAAGGCGATCCGAGGAGCTGATCTTTTGCGGTTTGTCGGGGAGGTCGAGCAGCCCATCGAGGTCAGAATCGAACAACTCATCGAGATCGTTTGGCGTCGCGAAGTCATCTTCATCGCTCTCAATATCGTTGCTGCTCATAGTTCCTCATCGGCGTCACGTTGATCACCCTCACGCTGCTGTCTTCTGCGTTGAAGGTAGAGAAGTATCTCGGCGTACCGCTTCTCGACTGGGTCCTCAGAGCGAACGTTTGGCTTCCGGCCCCCATTGGCCCTCGCCCATGCATTTATCTTCGGCCACGCAGTCAGCGCTTCTTCGTCAGTGACCTCGACGCGGGTGGCAGTGATCGCATCGGAGATGATGCGCAGGACCGACGGGGTTACCGACTTGCTCATCACCTCGAAAGCGCGCTGGAAAGGATTGACCGAGTCGATCAGGTTGATGTTGATTTCGTCGATGTTGACGAACTTGTCGGCCATCCTTATGAAGCGCTTGTCACCAACCTGCGTAACTTCACCGTTCTTGATTACCGAATCGACGACGACTTGCTGCCTCAACTCCTCGACTTGAGACTCATTCAGATCCGGGTATCGCTCACGAATGATTTTGGGTATCAGGACCTTGTTCGTGGTCTCCGGATCCACAGACCCAGCGGCAGCTTTCGCAAAGGTGTCGTTTTGCAGGATCGTGGCTTTCAGATCATTGAGATCAGTCTCGATGATCTGCTTCACACGTTCCGTTGTTGGTTCCTTGAACCCAGTGATCTTGATCGTGCCGGGGGGGTTCGGGTCTGAGTCTCCGGTGCGTTTGGTCTTGAAGGCGAAGTTCTGCGCGAGGACTTGTTCCATGAGCAGTGAAGCCGTAATGGCCTTTAGCATGTTGTTCACCGAAACCGTCACCTCTCCCTTAGAGGCGTCTGGTTCGGCGATCAAGTTAGTGAACTGCGCACGCTCCTTGCCCGGGCTATCACGAGTGACACGACCGATGATTTGGATGACCTCGGTCAGCGATGCGCGGTAACCGACGGTAAGTGCATGCTCGGCGAATGGCCAATCGAAACCTTCCTTCGCCATGCCAAGCGCAATGATGATGTCGACTCCGTCGCGATCCTTCGAGGCGACCGTCGACAAATAGTGCAAGGTATCGGCGCGTTTTCTCTGGTCCGAGTCGTCTACGAGATCGGCGACTTTAACAATTTCCCCGGTATCAGTGCGCCGGATCCGGATGATCCCGGTCTCGGAATCCACACTCTCGACGTGGCCGATCGTGTCGATGATGAAGCCGACCTCTTCGATCTTGTCCTTCGTCGACTCGCCTGAGTTGACGTTCGGGATGTGGAGGATCGTCTTCTTGTCGAGGTCGAGCACCTCACCGATCGCGTCGGTGTACCGGCCTTGATAAAAATGGTGCCCGATACCCAGCGACTTGAGGTACTGGTAACCATTGAGTTGGTCGTAGTAGTTGAAGGTGACCGGAGTGAACTTCATTTCGTCTTCCGGAGCGAGAATGGGCACCGAGTCGCCACGGAAGTAGGAACCGGTCATCGCGACGATATGCACGTCCGAGCCGTTCATCACATCTCGAAGTAGCGCTCCCAATCGGCTGGCCTCCGTGTCCGCCGAAACGTGGTGGAACTCGTCGATGGCGAGTACTGCACCGTTGAAAACGTCAGATGTGACCTTTTCAAATGCATATCGCAGCGTCGCGTGAGTACAGACGAGCACTGCGTCGGTCCCGTTCAAGAAGCTGATGAAAGCGTCGACCTTGCCCATTGAAGATCCGGGTGTGCACAGGTTGTTTGAATCCTCAACTTCCCAGTCCGCGAAGAATCCATGCTCCGTGAGGTTCGTTGAGGCGAACGAAGCGCCGATTGACCGTTCGGGTACTGCGACAATGACCTTCTTGCGGCCCTGGTTGTAGAGCTTGTCGAGAGCAACGAACATCAATGCCCGCGACTTACCGGAGGCCGGTGGAGCCTTGACAAGTAGATGCTGGGCACCCCGCTTGGCGAAGACTCGCTGCTGCATCTCCCGCATGCCCATGGCGTCGGTGTTGACCGACGCCCCCGTCTGCGCGTAGGTCACATCGACGATTTGGGCTGTTTGCGTCACTTCTTGCTCCTTTTCGCATGCTGAGCTTTTTGCTCAGCGGCCAAGACCTCATACATTGCGAACAGATCCGATAGTCGTTGTTCGTCGGTCGCGTAGCCGCGCTTCGAGTAGATCGAATCCACCAACGCGTCTGCCTCGGCATGCGCGGCGCAAAGGTCCGTTGGCATCTTGTCCGGGGCGTACAGCTCAGCGAGGGTCTTCTCGCAGTGGTACTCCCGGACATCGAGCACACGCAAGGCAGCGACCGTCAACGATTCCTTCGCATCGTCACTCAATGTCGGTACGGGAAAGTTGTTGTAGACAATCGTGTTGGAGTACCGGTAGTTGATGCGCATACGGCCGGCCACTGCGTTCACCCAAACCATATGCATTTTCGACATCAATAGCGTGAAAACCCAAGGCTCAGCATCGTAGATGGCGAACGCGAGGTTGGTGATCACCGTATCGGGACCCAGATAACCCATTGGGATGTATTCTCGAAGGCCCGACGAGACGCTAGGGACGATAATCGACTCGGTCGGCTTATAACTAACCCATTCGAATCGGTAACTGACGTCCGCAAGCTTCTGGGTCGCTAACTTGGCGCTGGCCCGCCTCATTGCGGCGCAGCGCTCGAAGCGTTCATCAAGCTCGGGGATGGCTGCCGCGCGTTCGGCGTCGCCGGGCTCGACCCAGATGCAGTAGCGGTCCTCTCCATTGATGAACTCGACGGAGCCGAGTGCTTTCTTGATGAATGGTTCAGCAGCAGGGTTATCGGCGAGCAGTCGAGCTTTCTCTTGAGGCGCAAGCATGAGGTTCCTGCCGTCGGTGGGTTTCGATCCGTAGGTCATTTGCGGCAGAGACGAGAGGGGAGTCGTTCGAGCGTGAACGAAGACGTTATCGCCGTCGGCCAGGTAGCCGTTGATGTTCTTTGCGTTCAAACGGCGGTCTTCCGTGTACAGGTATTTCGGAGCCGTGCTTGCTTTCCGTAGTCCTATAACGGCGACGGTGACGTCTGCGTTCCCCTTCGCATTGTTTGCCCACTGGAAACCAGTGTTCGCGAATCCGATCTCCACGCCTTTACCAAAGATCGTGGGGAACATCAGACCGACATGTTCTCCTTGCGTGACTGTCTTTGTTGTTACGAAAGCCAATTGCGCAGGGGTATCCTCGATGTAGCTGGCACCCTTGATGAACCAAAGTGCTATGTAGTTCAGTTTCTTCGAGTACTGGCGATCGCCGAAGACGAAGGTATAGTCCTCCTTCTGTTGAGCTGTTTGTTTGCTGGAACCTGAATACGGCGGGTTTCCGATGAGATAGATTTCCTCGCCGCGATTCGGGCAGACAGTGTTCCAATCGACGCGGGTCGCATTTCCCGCGCAGATCCGTCCCGTCTCCTTCAGTGGGATAAGCGGGATCGAGACGCTGAACTTCTCTTTGAATTCTGCGTTCATCTGGTGCTTGGCAATCCATAGCGAAAGGATCGCGACCTCGACTGCGAAGTCGTCGAGCTCGATGCCGTAGAAGTTTTCGATGTTGATCACCGACTCCGCGAAGAGCACCTGATGCCTGGGGTCAAGCTCAGCGAGACGCTCCAGAATCGCGTGCTCCAGCTTGCGCAGCTCCTTATAGGCGATGACCAAAAAATTCCCTGACCCGCAGGCCGGGTCGAAGATCTTGATTGCCCCGATCCTCTTGAGGAGAGCTTCGAGTTTCTTGACGTGGTCGTATCCAGCGTCGAACTGTTCTTTCAGAGAGTCGAGGAACAGGGGTTCGATGCTTTTGAGAATGTTCGGCACCGATGTGTAGTGCTGGCCCAAATCGGAGCGCATGCTCACGGATACGATT
>JAIBBE010000134.1 GCA_019694835.1 Fimbriimonadaceae bacterium
CCACGAAGACGGGCGCTCATCCCGCGGCGTCTACAACAAGGCGGAGTACGCAGAGCAGCGACGTCACATGCTGCAGGAGTGGGCCGACATGATCGACGCCTGGGTGGCGGGGAAGACGCACACGCCGGCGCTGCTGCCGCCGATGATGAAGGTGGTGACTACGGCGGCGCCGATATGAGAAGATTTCCGGGGATTGCTATCAGACACCACTGAGCGCACATGTTGCAGAACTAGGCGGCCCGCAGCGATCAACACGGTCGTTACGCAGCTAGTCATCGCGCAGTGCGCTAGAAGCATCACGTTGTGGGGGCGCAGATGCAGAAATGGCTTGTCTCACTGTCGCTCCTTTTCGCTCTCGGCGGTTGCAGCGACCCCCTGACCAAGTTGGTCAACTCCAAGTTCCCGCCCGTTACGGCAGAAGACCAACGCACGACAGCAATAAGTACGACTGCCGACGCGCTGGCGAAGGTGCATATAGCAAGTCTCGGTATCGGAGTGTCGTTGCCAGATGCAACCACGGCGTTGTTCAGTGCGCCGTTGAAGCAGCAGGGCGTCACAAGGCTCAAGCTGGATGGCGATAAGCAACTTCTTCGGCTTGAGGTCGCTTTTGACCGCAAGTTCACAGAAGCCGATGCCGGCGATGACAAGGACTTGGCAAACATCCTCGGCGTGGTCAGGCCGCGCATCGCAGGAGGTCTCACCGTTTACGCCGGACTTGCCGGTGCGGTAGCGACCAACGGGCAGATCCCCCAGATCGAATTGCGGCTCTTACCGTCCATCGCCACGGTGAAGGTCGACAAGATCGATATTGCCGAAAGGTACGACGTCACGGCGGCGGCAGCCGCGATAACTTCTTTGCTCTCCAAGTACAAGGACAACATATCGGGTGAGCTGACTCGTTCGGCGCTAACTCGGGTGACGGTCCCGGCGATGGCGAACAAGCCCGTCGACTTCAACAGGACGTTCGAAATCAGGAGTGGCGGCACGCAGGCGACGTTCGTCACTTCGACTAGCCCCATCACAATTCCATTCCGCCTCGATAGTCTCGCGTGGCTTGTGACCGATAACCACGTCAGTGCGCTTGTCCAACTTGTGCCGGCCGACGCTCCAGCGACCCCACCGACCGCTCAGGTGGGACGCACCTATGCGGAAGTCAAAGATCGTTTCGAGTCGCACTTGAAGGACAGCCTCGCAGTCCCAGACCATGACAAGACTTGGGTCGCGATCAGGAAGGACGTAGTTGCGGTGGCGATGAATAGTGTTGTGCGACAAGCCGGCCTATGCGTCACGGCGACCGTCGAGGGTCCCAATCAGCATAGCGAGAGCCAAATAAAACTACCTGATGGGATGGGTATTGATTGCACTCCGACAAAGGCATGCAATCAACGTGAGTGCAAATTTGAGGCGAACCACGACACGCGCGACTGCAGCGCTTGCATCCTGCCTAGGCCCTGGGGTGGTTGCGCCCAGAGAGGCAACGATCCATTCTGCGAGGCGGCAAAAGCGGCTCAGAACCTGGCGTACAACACCGACGCCAATCTTCGAAAGGCAGACTGCGACCGACTTGCGGCACAGGAGAAGTTGGCTTGCGAGGCCGAGAAGACGAGCACAAAGCTTCTGTGCGAGGCGAAGAAGGAGGCGCTGAATGCGTTGGCACGGACAGGGAAGTTTGCCAACCTTGACATCGATGCAAGCCTGAAGACGAACAACATGAAGGTATGCCTCAAGGACTTCACGTTGTCGACAACCCTGGACCGGCTGCAATTTGCGCTGGATGTGCAGGGAAGTGCAGACGCGAAAGTGAATGTGAAGTTCGTACCGCTGGACATTGTTGGACACCTTGCGTGCGTGATGGACTGGTCAAAGGAGCAGACGTTCACCGCTTCGCTGCGAGACGCGCGGATTGGCATCACGTCCGACGTTCGCTTAGTGACCGACAGCACTGGCGCACGGGCTGAGGCAAGGTTCGACAAGATCGCGATCAAGGCGAAGCTGGATCCGGGTCCGACGGAGTTCCTTCTGAAGAGTCCCGAATTGATACTCAAATGCCCTGTGCTTGCTGCGGTCGCGCCAACCGTGATTGCGCTCACGCCCTTCGTTCCGCAGCTCAAAGGGGATATCGACTACACCCTGCCCGAGGAGCAAATGAGCATGAAGCTTGAATTGCCGGATCAGGACGTCGCAGGCAAGAAGTTGAGCATCGCTGTTTCGTCGACTGCGGTTTCACTTGTGGTCAGTGGGATGCTCGCGAATGGTCCGTAGTGCGCATTCACTGGAGCGGATGCCGCGCGAAGGTCCCCTTGAACTGGTTCACGCTGATTGTCGAAGGGCGAGCGATCGGCGTGAAGCTTCCGCTTTTGCTCTTCGCTATGCGTGACCTAATGCGCCGCGCGGCCTCGACGATCGCCAGCGAGCTGGGGGTAATCAGCGACTGGGTCGAGAAATGCTTGGGTCACGAAGGCGGGCGTACATCGCGCGGTGTCGGGGCGGATCCGCTTCTTTGCCGTGGCGCCCGTCCGGAGATAGTTCGTGAAGCATCACTCTAGTGGGAGGACGACTTGGGCCTGATTAAGAAGCGTGTCGGGAAGGAATGGACGTGGTTCGAAGACTACGTATATCTGACTGCAACGTACACATGCTTTACGCCGCCCGGCAGGAGGGTACAGGTCGGCATGGGCGTATTTGTGTCGGGCGAACCCCGCGGCGAAAAGGTCGCTGTTTCTGGTAAGGATACTTTCACCGTAATCGGCGCTGGAGCAATCCATATCCGCATCTACGACGATGGGCCAGATTGCGAGGTCGCAATTAGCCAAGACAGTAATGTTCTTGTTCCGATACTGAGGGGAGAGTTCTAGTTGTGCGTTAGGTGGGGTGCTGAGATACCGGGGGCACGATGAATATTCCCTTTCCAAGGACAAAGAGCCAATGGATTGCCACAGGGATTCTGGTGGTCGTAGTTGTGCTCTTCTTATATTTTTTTACCGGCACCTTTAGGGGGCAGGCAGTAGAAGTGTCGGTAGAAAATGCGAGTCTCAAGCCCGTGTTTGTCTACATCGATAACACTGGTCGACACGGCGAGAACACACCGACGATAAAGCTACGAACAACAACGAACGCGGAGACGCCGTCCGGACTCTTGATTCAGCCTGGAACAACGCGCTCGTTCGGCACCGCCGTGGGCTTGGGAGATTCCCCCACGCTTCACGTTTTGCCTGTTACCGGAGGCGGGCTTGTAGACAACTCCGGCCTTAGCGACTGTGTTTTCGACACGATCTCACTGAAGAAGCTTGAGATCCCATCGTTGCATGTGAAATTGAAATGGACCGGAGCTGCGTGTGAGGCTCAGCGCTGAGCTTCAGATTGCCTCTGTGATCCGACTCGGCACCGGATGGCTTATCGCTGAGCTACCAGTCCAGCCAACTTGGGTTCAAGGGTAACGTTTGCGCCAAAGATGGCCTCCGCGACCAAGTCAGTGCCATTCACTCCCACGCGCCCCAGGCCGATGTCGACGTCGGTCGCTATGGCCTTCGCGTTTGGGATCGCGGCTGGATCGGCGAGCTTTTCGGTCAGAGCCTTCTTGGCCTTATCGATATCCCCCGAGAAGTTGTAGCGCAGGCTCTTGTCGAGCTCGCCGCGAATCTGTGAATCGAACAACGCAGAGAGCGCATTCCAGACATCGTTATCGAGAATCCGAGTGAAGGTCGGATCCTTGAGTCTCACCACGGTCTTGCCCTCCGTGACCGGCGTGCCAACAACGAAGACAGTGCCCTTGGTGTCGAGGAGTTTTCCTGGCAGCTTTGCGTCAAGATCAATGCCGACGGCAATCCTTCCGCCGGAAGTCGGGTAGATCTCCACCTTGCTCACGGTCGCCTTTACCCTTCCGCCGGGTGTGTCGCCCTCGAAGGTCTTACCGCTGACGAGCTTCTGGGCCTCAGTCTGCAATAGGGCGAACGGTGCACGTAGCGGCACCGCGATGGCGATACGGGGTGGAGCCGAAACTCCGATCGTCTTCAACGGAGGTAGTGGGACGGTAGATGGCTCGATTGGCGCTCCGCTGACCTCGACCTTGGCAGTCAACATTGCAGCCAGCCGGATCGCCTGCGTGTCGATGTTGAACCCCGAGAAGGCAAAGTCGAGCGGCTCTACGTTGACGTGCAGGTTCTGGCCAGGTGTGACTTCAACAGGAAAGGTCCGCTTCCCGTAGACCGATGCAAGTTGCGACTTTAGTTGCGCGCAGTTGATCGATCCTTGTACTGCCTGAGTGATCTGGGGGATCTTGTCCTTAATGGCATCGTTAACCTTCCCGGACACGTCCACGTTCACCCGCGAGACAATCTCCACGCGTGGATTCCTAGTCCAGTTGTACGAAGGAACGACTTCAATCGTCGGGCACCAGTCCTGCCCAATCTTGGGTGTCAGGACAATGTCGACCTTCGCGGCAGCGTCGAAGTTCTTAGCATCCAGTTTGAGCAACTTGGCGCCGTCGCCGCGGAACCCCCCTTGGCCGTCGAGTGAGACATCCACGCTGAGCTTCACCGCATTCGTTCCGACCGGCGCAATCGCGATCTCGCCTCGAGCGACGTTGTACTTGTACTTCGTGCCTGCGCAGTGCTTACCGAGGAGCCCGAGGTCTGCACAAGCATCCGGGCCGTTGATCCAGTCTTGGCCATAGGTCCTGGGAAGCGCTGCGTTGGCCGCTTGGATCGCCTGATCCAAAGAGATTGCAACCAGCGCTCCGATGGTCGATGGCTGCGTTTCGATCGGGGTCGCGGTAGCACCATTGTCGACCGGTGGGCGCTCCGAAATGTCGCTTCGACCGCACGCCCCCAAGAGGGACGCGACAGCCATGATGAACACTGCACCGAGGCAACGTTGAAGCTTCGCGAAGAACGACGACTCCATGATCCCCCCGCTGCGGGACGTTTAGGGACAACGACCGTGCGACCCAACATATTCTCGGCAGGTTCGTGTGAGCCTGGCAACCCCCCTCGAGGCGGTTCCGCCCGCGGGCAGCGTTTCCGCGTCGCCCCGTTCGGCGTTGGCGATCAAGCGGGAATGTGCGCCTAGCGCCCGTTCTTGTGAATCAAGTACTTCAAGCGCCACTCGCACTCGGCACTCATCGGAAGCGACTATTCGCCTCCCTCGCGCGTTCGATCTTTCCGCTGTCGGTAATCCGGCATCGGCGCCTTCTTCACCCCTTTGCTTCCAGCCTGCCGGCGGCTCTGCAGCCAGGCCATCACCTCGGCCAGGTCCCACACCACGCAGCGCGCGGTGAGATAGAACCGCTGGGGGAATTCCCCGCGGCGCTCCAGCTCGTAGATCGTCGAGTCCGCCAGCGGGACGATCTGACGT
>JAIBBE010000230.1 GCA_019694835.1 Fimbriimonadaceae bacterium
CTCGGGTCGCTTGCCCGTCGGTACGCGATCAACTTCATGATCTTCGGTGCCTGGGGCCTGATCTATGGTGTGTTCTGTCGGCTTGCAATTGCCCTCAACATCAACAGCATGGCCGCAATTACTGGGGCCGGCAACCTTGGTGGTCTCCTGACCGGCGCCACAGCTGAAGTCCTGTTGGCAGCAGCGAGCATCCTGTTCTCCGTCTGCATCCTGCTGATTCCCTTCTTGGCGAAGCGGATCGTTGAGGGTGACTTGGGCTCGACCATGTTGACGGTCCTCGGAACCGCCGCGGCTATGGCCCAGGCGGCTGTGGCGACTGCATCCGGTGCCACGGAAGGGTTCGGCCGCACCGCGTCTTCCAGTGGTGGAGCGGAGAGCGCGGGAATGGGTAGTGCGGTGCCCAGCGGCGCGCCACCAGCACCGCCGCCTCCCGCCGGCGCGGGACAAGCCGTGGGTGTCAACACAGCGCCTCAAACTGGCGCTCCATCGGGTCCACGGCAATCCACGGGATCGATGGGTCAACATCGTCCGGTCAACATCCCCCATGCGGTTGGGTGGCTTGCCGGCGCAGCGGCAGCGCTTGGCGTTCAAGGTGGCCAGCGAGTGGTTCAGGCAGGTCGACGGATGGCGGCGAGAGTGGCGGCGCCCCCTCGGAACTCGGATTCAGCCTAAAGGAGGCGACAGGCGATGTTTGGCCTTCAACGCAAGGATCGATCGACGCTGCCGGAGAAGCAGCACATCTCCAAGTACTACGAGATGGACGGCGCCCTACGCGCCTACGCCAACCGCATGGCCGTGCTCGGCCTCACCTGCGGATTGTTGGCGTTACTTGCGCTCGGGCTCTTCGCTTACGTGCGTCTACAGCCGCCAGTGGTGATCCGGGTGGATGGAGCCGGAGAGGCTACGGTTGTCGGCGGAACCGCCCTGCACGTCCGGTCTTCGCTCGTGCCATCCGTGCAGGCCCAGAGTACGTCGCCCTCCGACACGGGAGCTGCCCCGACGGATGTAGAAGGGCGAGCCATCGTGAGGAGGTTCCTCAACGCCTACTTGACCTACACGCCAGCAAACGTCGAACGCCAGTATGCCGACGCTTTGAACCTGATGACCGTCAATCTCCGCACGTTCACGATGAACAAATTCCGTGAGGACGACACGCTGGGCAAGATCAAAGTGGAGTCAATCACCTCCAGCATCAAGATCCGGTCCATCGAACCGGTCGCCGGAATGCCCTGGGCGTACCAGGTATTCGCGGCCAAGGAGATCCACCGTGTGACGACACAGCGAATCGAGCAGACTGAGAAGATGGTCTGCCGATATCAGGTTCGTTTGGTCTACTCTGGCCGATCGCAACAGCATCCGTCTGGCCTGCTCGTAGGCGAATTTTGGGAGCAACAAATGGTCGGAGACAGAGACATCGGCCTCGATCAAAGAAGTGGATTGATGCGGTAATTCCCGGATGAGAGTGTTGAGTGCCGCGGTGGGGCTGCTCAAGTCGGATTCCGGGTTCGGACGGCGGATGGGGTCAGGTCACGCTGACGTACTCGATCCGACCAATCGGCGAGCCGAGTTTCAAATACCGGCGCTCATGGCAGGTCAAGATCAAGACTTGATGTCTCCGAGATGCGATTGCCAAACTCGTCAGTGCGTCGGCGAAGCGTTCATCATCCGCATAGACTAGTGCGTCATCGAGGATGATCGGTGCGGTTATTCCTTGGTCGGCGAGCATATCGGCAAAGGCAATACGGGTGATGACCGAAATCTGCTCGCGAACGCCTACGCTCAAGGCGAAGAACGGCTCAACGCTCCCATGTCGCTCAAGTCCCTCAAGCTCTAGCCCGCTACTCAGCTGGATACGCGCGCCGGGAATGATACGACTCAAGTAGGGCTGCACGCGCGCGATCACCGGCTCGAGAAACCGCGTGTTGGCATCACGCTCTGCCGCCTGTAAGACGCTATTCAGCACTCGGAGCGCGTTCGCGTCCTGCTCCGTGACTTGCAGCCGGACCCGAGCAAGCGACAGCTCAGACTCCAAGGATGCGCAAGTGTCGCCGACACCCTTCTGCCCCAACCCATCAAGCCGGCCCTGCAGTGTCAGGACCTCGCGATCGATTGTGGCGATTTGAGCATCAAGCTCAGTGATGGCGTTCGTAGCGCCGGTCAGTCGAGCTTCGACTGCATCGGCATCAGCCTGCCTATACGCCGATTCCAGTGCAGCGAACCGCTCTTGACAAAGCTGCTCGGCCTGGAGCGCGGTTTCGATACCTGCGGCCAGAGAATCGTCCGTTTGAGATGCACGGCCGTCCGTCAACAGCTTGCGTCGAATCTGAAGATCTCGTTCCGCGGCGCTTAACTCGGCGCTCTTGGTCGCCAGTTCCAGTCTGACGGACATCACCGCCTGACGGTGTACCTCAACGTCGGCGTTGGCCGTCCTGACATTCTGCTCGGCGACCGTGTACTCTTGCTTGACCTCTTGAAGAGCCAGCTCTGCTTGAACTCTGGATGAAGGCTCCGTTATCGTCGCACAAGTACAGAGGTGAGCCACTTCTGCCCGCAAAGCCATCACCTTCGCGGCAAGCTTATCGAGACCGCCAGGTGCAACTTCAGCGAGAACTGCTGCGGCACGATCCTGCTCGGCTTCCAATCGTGTGCGCTTTTCCGCATTTTCCACAGCTGCTTCGACTGTCGGGGCTCCTATCTCACCTAAAAGCCTTGCGAGCTCGTGCTGACAGTTCTGCAGTGTGATTCTTCGATCCAGAATCTCACTTCCACCCGGCGTCACCGTGAGACGGCCCCCCGCCACGCTTACCTCTACAGGTTCCGAGGCAAGCACGCTCTCGCGGCTTCCCAACGGATCTCCGTTGATCAAGATATCCGCTCGGTCGGGGAAAGCGAAATCCAGCTTGGTCGCAGCGGAGTCCACATACGCCTTCGCTTCCAGAACGGCGCGTTCGGCGCTTTGTAGCTTCTTGATCCAGCCTTGATCCGCCCTGAGCGCCTGCAGTTCGGTTTGTAGGTTCTTTACACGGGTTGTGATCTCCTGCGCCTTGGTGAGAGCGGCTGATGCGATGCCTAGCTCTTCTGACGCACGAGCATGCCGGAGGACGATGTCTGCGATGTCTAGCGCCTGTCGGGTGGTCGTCAACCGGTCAGATGCCCCTGTCCACCTCTGTTCAGCCAGCCTCGCGCCGGATTGCTTCACTTCAAGCTCGGTCTGCAAGCCTGCAACCGCGTTCCGCAAGGTGGACGCGTCTTCTTCGGCTTTCGATACCGAAGCGATGAGTTCCTGCCGTTCGTACAACGCGATTTGCGCAGCAGTCTTGCCTGCAGTTGCGAGCTGTAGTTGCCGCGCAGCCTCTTGAAGTTCCGACTCCAGTTGTGCGAGCGAGGCGGCTGCTTTCTTGGCATCGGAAAGATGGTCAACGAGCTGATTCCGCAGCTCGGGATCAGAAAGTGATGCGCGCCTCTTTTGCGCGGCATCGAGGCGGTTCAAATCTTCGGTAAACGCCGCAAACTCATCCCGTGCCTGCGCGAGCTTTGCCTGTAGCGTCTCGACGGTTTTCCGGGCGGCCGCCAAGGAGCCGGTCTCCTGTCCTGTTTTGGTGAAGTACGCCGCGGTGCCCTGTTCGATTCGCCGGCGGAGCCGATCTCCGTTCTCACCAATTAGAATGTCACCGACTTCCTTCGTCAGGCTGGAGTGAACTGTGGTCCTGACGTCCGCGTTGATGTTCAACCCTTGGAATGTAGTACCCTGCTCAACCCAGAACAAGGGCCACATCCCTAGAGTGGAGAAGTCCGTAGCTCCACGGGATGCTGCCTGGAACCGCAGCAGCTCTTCCAGCTTGTGGTCAGCGTCCTGATTGGCGTATCGGCGGCCGTCAGGACACACGAGCTCTGCGGAGCCCCCGCCGCCAAACGACTTCCGCAGCCGGTATTCACCATCTGCGAGTTCAAATCTTAGGTAAACCTGCGGACGCACTGAGCAGCCGAAGGGCTGCATCGCTGCAAGCACCTTTCCGGTAACGTTGTGACGCTGGAAAAGAGCCGCTTGAACGGCAGCCAGGAGGGTCGATTTCCCAATCTCGTTCTCGCCTGCGATGACGTTTGCGCCGTCTCGAAGATTGCTCACCTTGGCGTGGCGAAGCTTGCGAAAGTCTTTGATTTCAATGTCGCGAAGTTTCATCTTATTTTCCCCCGATTGAATGCTCGACATACAAACGATGCAGTGCCGCCTCCGCGAAGGCCGAGTCTGGATCGCCGGCACTGCTGGATAGAGATCTCAGTCGCTGCACGACGTCAGCAATGTAGCCATGCCTGCCCAGTTCGTCGAGGTCGGTCTCGCTCGGAAGACTTCTCAGATTGGACGTGTCAAGCCTCAGCACCTGGAGTCTTGCCTCCAAGTCGGCGAGACATTCGTCAATTCGGGTGCGTTCGGCCAGACTGACCGCTCCGCTCAACCTCAGGTCGACCACAGATTTCGCCCAAGGTTCCTCGATCCCGGCCAACGCAGTCCGAAGACCTACCTCTGAATCGGGGCTGTGGAGTACGGCCTCGATTCGTTGCCATTTATACTCGCCGACTCGAACGGGTTCGACTGTGGGAGGCTGTTTGGGTCCGGCGATGTCGACCACCAACACATACCCGGATGTTTGGTCAAACCCGTCAGCCTCGGGCGTGCCCGCATACCAAGTACGAGGGGCGATCTCCCGCATCGAGTGCCAGTCGCCAAGAGCCAAGTAGTCGAGCTGCGCTTGCTCGGCGCGCGTATCGAGAATCATGTTGTGCGTTTCTGCCGAGGGCGCCAGGCGGTTCTGGAGAGAGCCATGAGCCAGACCAACTCGAACAGCGCCGGCAGGAGTAGGACAGGCATCAAAGTGGCTGGTTGGGTCGGCGTACTGATGACGCCGGGTAAGTGGTGCTGGCACGATCGCGAGGGCACCATCCGCCAGCAGGATCGGCTGCTGTTCACGAGCAAGTATGACGTTGGCAGGGCATCCTATTCTTGTGATGCGTTCCCAGATGCTGCTCGCCCCATCCGGGTCGTGATTGCCAGGCAAAAGAACCCAGACGAGCTCCGTCTCGGACATTGCAGCCAGAGCTTCTCGGAGCACTAGTTCGCGCAACTCGGAACGCTCGAACACGTCCCCTGCTACGAGTACCGCCGAAGCAGACCGCTCCCTGGCGAGTTTACCGACCCGACGGATCACGTCGATTCGGGCCTTCCTGAGGAACGCAAGCCTGTCAGAAGGCGCCGCGAGGCTTTCAAACATCTTTCCGATCTGAAGGTCGGCGGTGTGGATGAATCTAGGCATGGTGGGCCTCCTCCGTATAGCCATTTGCGGTCGTCGCCCTGGTGGACAGGCACAGCTCACAATCCGCCTGGAAGCTTCTCAGCCGAGCCGCCTGCTGAACTAATGTGCTGTCTTCGAGGACAGAGAGAACGATCTTCCTGCCGAGCGGAAGCTCACGGCACGATGCATACAACTCGTGTCGCCGTTCTCCACTGATAGTCGTCATGTCGAACCGGGCTGCCCCCGAACCGGCCTCAGCTTTGAATGCTTGGGCCAGCGGTCTATGAGCGCCAGTTAAGGCGGCGACCATGAGCAGGAGGTCCTCGAGCATGTTCTCGACCGTAGGAATCCAGATGGCGAGCCGGCTGAAACTCCCTTCCGATTTGATCCGGTAAAGACTAAGAGAGGGCCGGTCGTTCTCGGTCAGGAATAGTACATGTGTGGGATTGATCCCGCCACCGGAAGGGTGTGCGTGGCCAATCACTGCGGTCGCTGTGGTAGTAGCCATTCTGCGCTTCTAAGCGCAAGCGCAGCGCCAAACCAGACGTTCGTGTTTTGAACAACTTACGGCCACTTCAGGAGGCCGGAGATCAAGGCGCCTTGAATCTCCTTAAAGCGGACTATTGAGTGACGACGGCGGCGAAGAGAGGCATCACTGCATGCCGGATACCAAGCGGAAGCTCTTCGGCGGAGGGCTTCCATAGCAGCTGAACCGCGTCCGCCTCGGCTTTCTTCAGCGCGAACACAAGCTCCATATCAGATTCAGCGTTCTTGCGAACCACTGCATCCAGCAGCAACCGAACAGCTTTGCCCTTATCCGAACCTACGAGCTCTGCGCATTCTGCGCCCGCCACCCGGTAGACGTGCAGAGTTGGGCTAGCCTCGGTCCACTGACCATTGACATCTCGCTTCAGAGTCAGACGAGCGAGCACGAGCACGCCCGCGGGAAGAGAGCCGAGAAGCTCCGCTGATGAGCTAGGCAGACGAAGCCAGGCGGCCCCAGCAGGCTGGTTTGGAAACGCCACCTTACGCAGGGATTCACAGACACTAGGGAGATTTAGGCCCAGTTTAGGCGTGACCGAGCCGTCTGGTCCGAACACCAGGGATTCCGAATAGTCGGCACAAACGTAGCACGAGTGATCGCCGAGCGATAGTACCTCCGCGTCCTCCTCAACTCGCCGGACAGCGTTGCCATCTCGTCGAAATCGAGTCGTCCTGAAACCGTCTCGAACAGTCGCACCGCCGTGTTCCGTCATAAACCTTTTGACGTCGGTCCAAGTTGCCTCCCCTGGGTTCTGCCGGCCGATCGACTTCTGCTGTTCGCCGTACTTATCGTGGAACCGCTTCCAACGCCAGAATCCGTCTTGGACCATTTCGGTGAGGCGGCTCTGGTCTCCCGCACTGAACGGTGCGGCCGGGGCATTCAGCAGGATGTCTTGAAGCTCGTCTTGACCGAGGAGGCCCATCACCCGACCAAACACGTTCTCAAAACGCTCGGGTTCCACGAGGGTCTTCGTTATCAGTTTGAGCTTCTCTCGCGCGATTCGATAGGCATCAGCCTCACGACTATCCTGCACGACAACCGTATCGACGATGATTGTCTCGCGTGAGCCGAACCGGTGGATGCGGCCGACTCGCTGCTCCATATCCATGGGGTTCCACGGAACGTCGATGTGGATCAGCCTTCGTGCGACCTGAAGATTGATTCCCTCGCCACCCGCACGAGAAGACACCAGGTACTGCGGGCCGTCGGTTCTCCTGAAAGCGTCTACTTCGTGCCGCCGCCGACTGTCATCCTGCCCGCCGATTATAAGTGACGGTCGCCTGCCGGTTTGCCGCTCCAGAAAGCGGGCCAGAGCGGTGACGGTCTCTATCGGTTGCGCAAACAAGACAACCTTCTCGTCGCCTGCGGGATCGAGCAGCCGGTCCTTGATGATTTCCCACTTGTCGTCGCCGGAGCTTCGCACTAAGGAAATGCCTTGCTGGATGAGCTGTTCTAAGCCGCGCTGCGACTCGGTGTCCCGTGGATCGCCCGGAACGTAATCCTCGATGTCATCAACGTCAGCATCACGCTGTTGCTGAACAACCTCCAGATAGATCCGGCGGAACAGGGAGTCAGTGTCCTCATCCGGTGGCCCGAGTCTATATGGACGCAACTCTGCCAGAGCCCCTCGAAGCGTCGAGTTGGAGCTGTTCCATCCGGCCCGAACTGCCTGCCGAGTGAGGTATCCCAGTCCTGCGTGGGGGCTTGAAGCCGCCCATTGCATAGCTTGAGCACACCGCCAGCCTGCCGCTCGCCTTCGAGCTTGCCCGGTGCGCCAATCCATCGGAGGACGGTAGAAGTCGTGAATGTTGCTCATCCATTCCCGATGTGAAACTCCGAGATCAATCAACAGGGGCTCGTTCACCATCCGATTTGGGAAAACCGGATGGCCATCCCAATCTCGAATGTCATCCTTCGTTCGATAGATCACTCGCCCAGACAAGTTGGCCTTCTGCTCACTCGTCGCCCGAAGCAGATTTAGCAGGTTCTCAAAGCGGGTCTCGTGCCCCTGATGCGGAGTACCGCTCATCAGGATCACACGCGCCTCGGGCCCTTGTCGGTCGATCAATTCCTTGACGAGGCGATATGCCTCGCTAGGTTTGCCGCCCTCCTGCTCCCAGGCGGAGAGGTGATGGCACTCGTCGACGATGATCACGTCCCAGGGCATGGTTGCAATCACCCGGTCGAAGTTGTCGCCGTGCACGGCTCTATGGATGCTCGCGATGATCTTTGGATCTGTGAGCCGCGCATCCGCGTCCTGCGCCGACCACTGCCGAAACGGGAGCTTCAGACGATCGAACTCGGTTCGGACATTACTGACGAGCCGCGCTGGTGCGAGATACAGAACGCGAGTCTCCGGGCGCTGCTGCAACACCTCTCGCAAAATCAACCCAGCCTCGACCGTTTTGCCTAGACCCACCTCGTCTGCAATGAGCACCCGCCGCAGGTTCTCGTTCTGAAGGATGTGGCTGACCAGGCTGACTTGGTGCGACAACGTATCAACTTCTCTGGCATCCAGTCGCCGCTGCGGATCTTCGGCCAGGAGAAAATAGGCCTGCAGCCGCGCAAGGCTCCGACGACCCTGCGCCTGCCAGTTATCGCTAGACGGAAGCGAAGACAGCAGCTCAGCGGGCGTAGGGAGCGACCGAACGGCTCCAACTTCGACACCGACCTCGACCGGAGGTTCTGCGGCCTCGGTGTCCGCCCAGAACCGACGTGGAGGCGCCGCCAAATCTACAGCCTCCAGACCCCAGTCTGAATACTGGCGTAGGAGTGCGTATGGGTGCTTCGCGTCCGCCTTTTGAATCACTGACCCGACTGGCATCTATGCTCCCGATGTGATCGTCTTTTCTCCCGGCAGACTAGCGAGCAGCGCCGCCGTTTCATCCAGGATGCGCTTACGCTTTTGGGCATCACTTCGCTCCAGGTACTTCTGCTGTGAAGTGACGATCGCTTCTGCGATCGACTGGAGCGGATCGCGGTGACCTTCGAAGGCATCCAGAATCTCGTTCTCCACTTCCTTGAACAGATTCGTGAGGATTCGGATTGCCGGTTTCTCCGCGGCATCGGTCACCTCATCGGCAAGCTCATCGTACAGATCCAAAATGCGAAGCTTGACTCCGGCACCGCGATCCCGGCTCGAATCGATAAAGGACTTGCACCGCTTCCGGATCGGACCGTCAATCGTCTCAATTAGGAGAGTCGCGTTCTTGTCGCGAACCTCTTTCATCATCTCCTTTCCGACAGTTTTCAACCGCTCCGAATCGGCTCGGATCGCTTCTCGCTGCGCTTCGACGACCTTCTGCTGAACTCGCGCACCCTGATCTTGAGCCCAAATGTATACCTGATCGACCAGCGATAGACAGCCATTCGCGTAGTCATTCGTGCGCTTCCGAATGTCCCTCAAGATCTCCTTGCCCCAGGTTTCTGCGATTGGCTCTTCGAATTTTAAGGCGAATTCGCGCTGTATATCGATTTCGGTTGCCCCAGAGAAGCGCCCACCACGCCTTACTGAAGCGCGGAGTGTTGCCCAATGGGATTGACCGAGCTTGTTGAGGTACCGCTGGATCTGGTTCCGGGAGCGCTCCTTTGCCGTCTTCACCAGGTCCGTGATGCGGCTTGGAACCGTCGCCCTCAGGAACTCCCGATACTGCCCCTGCAGCGTGTCGAACTGCCGCCGCAGGGGCCCGATAAAAGCCTCCAGTTCCTGGCGAAGCTGCTCGATCTCCTCAAGGCGCCGTTCTTCATCCATCCATTGGGCCTGAACAAGGCGGATCGAGGACGCGACGCCTTCCAGTAGGGTGTTGTAGTGTTGTTCCACCTTCGCCTGGCGCTCGCGTTCGAGACTGCTCCGTAGTTCTCGAAGGCCGGAGATCATCAATGGCACGTTCGTTTGTTCAGGGTGGTCCAGATCGCTCCGTTTCCCGGCGATGAGCCTGCGATACTGAACGGCCGAGAGCGGGTAAACGCGGAGGGTCGATAGCAGGTTCTCGATGACCGCGCGTTTGGGCTCCCCGAGATCTCCATCCTCCTGCCACAAACGTTCGATCTCACCTCGCAACTGAGACCGAACCAGCGGGATGGTCCGTTCACAAACGTGCGCAAAGTAGTCGGAGAACTCTCGATCGCCGTCGTCCGAGTATTCGCTATCGGCGACGTCGTCCACCTTCGTGACCGCGACCACCAATACCGGGTTCCCGGCGGGATCGTCAGTCGTGTGGAGCAGCTTGGCAAGGAACTCACTGTCTCGCAGAAGACGCGCGACAGGTTCTGTGATGCCGCGGTTGTCCACGACAAGGACGACTGCGCGCGCCCGTTCGCGGATGTAGTTGCGCGTAACTTCCGGGCGAGGATCGCCTATGACTCCGAGCCCAGGCAGGTCGATAAGAGTAACGCCCTCACTGAGGAGTTGCGACGCCCACCAGACGTTAAGCGTCTTGATCAACGGAGCAAGGAAGCCGGATGCGTGATCCTTGAGATCCTGCCTCAACTCTTCGGCGGAACCCTCCCGGACATACTTCGAGCCGTTCTTTGCCAATCGGAGGGCTGAGGTGATGCGCGCGAGCCGCTCGTTGTCCTCCGGATTTCGCGTTGTTCCCCATCTGCGGTGATAGCCGAGTGCCTCGCGCAAGCTGTCGATCAGGTACCCGATCGGAGTGTCTTTGCTCTGCTCACCCGTCACGAGTAGTTCTGCGACCTTCCGCGCTTCGAGTCGGCCCTGAAGCTTGCCGTCGGTGGGCTGATCCGGGTCGTCCTTCTCGCCAGGCATGTCGGAGCCCAACTCCGCGAGCACTTCGCCTGGCGTATCGTCCTGTTCTCCTGGGCTGCCGAGTTCCGACTTCCACGAGCTTTCAAGGCCGAACACCAGCTGCCAGAGACGTTGTGCACCGTAGTACTCAACTTCAATTCGTGGCTTAGCGCCATGTCGAACGGAAAGTGCCTGGGCCGTGAGAGGCCCTACGCCACCGGAAGGGACGACAGTGTGCCCTTCGGCCACGAGCGCATTGATGAGCGTGCTCTTTCCAACACCCGAGTTCCCCAGGAAGCAGACCGGGAGTTCTTGACCAAGCGTAGCCGTCGACTGCACCAAGCGATCACAATCACGATCGAAGTCCGACAACCGCTCTGGAGCGTTCTTCTCCAGAAACGATCTAGCTTGATCTCTGTACCATGCTGTTAGCTGCTGCGCTTGCTCCTGCATCAATTGACTCCTCTAGAAAGTTCTGCTTCAGGAACTCGATAGTGGCCGGATGGGTTAACCGGCAAACGATATTCTGGTTGGCGAACAAGCCGTCAGCCCATTTCGCCTCGGCGAGGGAATATGTGTGTTTCCAATCAACACCGACCGCGTACTCCTGCAACTCCGGATCACCTGCATCGTGCTTGAGCTTCGGCTCGGCCAGGGGGAGGTCGAACAACGCTTGACCATCCACGGTGAAATCGCCTGCGGGGACTGAAGACTCCCTCACGATTCCGTAGCCGACGTAACCACGGCCCTTCTGGTACGCAAACACCGGGTCCCCGGCTTGAAGTTTTTGGAGCTTGCCTGAATATTGTGTGCCACCGCCCGCCGCGATGAACCCGTACCGGCGCATGTCCTCCCAGGAACGGTCAGGCTCACCGATGTTGACGTAGTACCACCCAGACCACGGTAGTTGCTTCCGTGCCCGAGCCTTCTCAACCACTTGCTCTTGGTCTATCAACCAGTCGGTCGCAAGCAGAAGCGTGCCCTCGTGCTCGAACACGTTGAAGAACGCGGTGTTGATGCTCACGCCATACTCGTCAGAGAGGTACTCAACGATTCGACGTGAGGCGGCATCGAATTCGCTAGCGACAATCAGCATTGAATGGCTGTTGTTCAACGCATCGGGCAGTGGTTCGCCAAAGAACGCCTCGAATCCCACCTCAAGGGACTTCTGCAGGTACGCCGTACCGATGTCGTGAATGTCCTTTGGACTGAGCTTGCGTACCCAGCTCGCGTAGTCGAGGATCTGTGCTACGATCTCGCGGGGCGTCCGGTCCCGCTTCAATTCGATAATCGTCGCGTTTCCGTCGCGGTCGAGCCCTAACAAGTCTATACGGCCCCCGCAAGACGTTGGGACCTGACGTCCGACAATCATCACTTCGAGTCCGATCGACCGTGGATCTTTGGCAATCCAACCTTCCAGTTGGTCTTCCCTGGTGAGTCGCGACCGCTGAAGCGGAATGAGGTTCTCGTCGGCAACTCGGAACAGGTTTGTCACGCGTTCTGACCTCCGAAGACGTTTTGCTGGAGGGACGCCGTGAGGTTAAGGGCCTCCTGTTCGGCCTGCCTCGATCTCATTAGAGTGGCCCGGATACACTCCGACGCCACACGAAACGCGCTCTGGACGGCAGCCGGAGGCAGCAACATCTGCAGACCTCGAATGTCGTCAAAATTCAGTCCGGCCTTTACAGCGTCGCGGTTAAGCACCACAAATTGCTGTTGGCCGGCGGGCGTTTGCAGGTAGGCCGACAGATAAACTGGGTCCACACCTTTACATCGAAGGATGACCAGATGCTGATTGATGTAAGCAGTTCCAAAGCCTTTTGGGATGACCGCAGTCCTCCCAAGATCGGCAGTCACACTCAAGAGAACATCTTCCGGCTCTACCTTGGTCCTGCGGGCCTCTGCCGAATCAGGCGGTTCGACATAGGCGACCTCAGACAAGAGCAGTTCATCACGGCCAACGTTCTGGATTCGAAGGAATTTTGCACCGGCAGACGAGTAGTACTTCGCCCAACCACGAGACCCGCTCGTCATAAACGAGAGATGGTCTGCTAATCGAGCGACGGGCCATCCGCGGTCGTTCTTCACAGGATCGCCAAAGAATGAATAGAAAGCAGACTTGAGTAAGCTACGGGCAGTCTTTGATCGCTCCAGAATTGACAGCCGGACAGCTTCAGCCCTATCGAGCACGGCCGCGATGCGGTCCTGCTCGGGTTTGCCGGGCAAGAAAATAGGCAGATCTTTAAATACATCGAGGGGGATATTGTCAGCGGTCGTGCCCCTCACACGTTGAAGAATCTTTGGTGCTTGGTATCGCAGGTTATGTGCGAGATAACGAGCATTTAGCTCACGGTTGCAGATGAAGGCCTTCACATCCTGATTGACTGCAACTGGAACTCGGTTTATCGCGACTGGAAGGCGGTGCTTCAGAACACCGGACCTAACCACCACCAGTACGGACTCCGCCGGAATGAGTCTAGTTGCACTGTTCTCGAGGGCTTCCTCCGTGATGTGGTCTTCAGTGTCGAAAATGTCACTATGCCTAAAATCCTTTGGGCTGACCCAAGGGATCGATCCGCGGTAGAAGTCCGGGCGTGCTTTACTTGGAGTACCACCCCCATAGATCTGGACGACCTCTTTAAGCATTTTTGTGCACCCAGAGCAGCTGGTCGTTGTCGTCGTACTCATCTCAGCAACTTCTCCAGTTCAGTGATATCGCAATGGATCTCGGACTGTAGTTGCTTCATGCGTTCGAGAATGAGAGAGGGCGGTTCAACTTGCTGGTCCTCATGAACCAGCTCCTTGTAGCGGCTGATCGACAGGTCGTACTTTTTGCGACGGATGTCATCTGCGGGCACGAAAAAACCGCTGCTCGCCCTGTCCGTGTGCTTGCGATGATCTCGGTTGCGCCAGCCGTCCAAGCAACGCGGGAGGTCATTCTGTGCGACTGGATTGCGCTTGTCATCGAGAGAAAACCCGTCCGCCAGCACATCAAAAAAATACACCGCATCGGTTCTGCCGCCTTTCGTCAATACAAGGATTCCTGTCGAAACGCCGGCATAGGGCCTGAAAACACCAGAGGGGAGGGAAATGACGGCCTCGAGTTGATTGCAGTCCAGCAGAAACTCTCGAATATCCTGATGCGCCCTGCTAGAGCCAAACAAGACTCCGTCGGGTACGATCATCGCCGATCGACCGCCGGTCTTCAACATCCGCAGTATGAGCGCGACGAAGAGCAGCTCCGTCTTCTTCGTTTTCACCTTCGCTAAGAGGTTCTTGTGAACATCCTCCTCATCGAGGCTGCCTTTGAACGGAGGGTTAGCCAAGATAACGTCGAAGCCGGTCTCGGCTTGCTTCGGAAAGCGATCCGTAAAGCTGCTGCTCAGTGTGTCTTGATAGTGAATGTCCGGAGCATCGACGCCGTGCAGAAGGAGGTTCATTGACGCAATACGAAGCATCGTCGCGTCGAAGTCGAATCCGTGGAACATCCCCTTCCGAATGTGCTCCCGATAGGGTTCCAGCAAGTCGCCGCTGTAGATCTTCTGGCCAGTGCTCGGATCGGTGAGCATCCCATCGGGTGACGTATGCCTCTCAGTCAAGTACTGCATTGCGCTGACTAGAAATCCGCCCGTACCGCAAGCAGGATCTCCGATCACGTCGGTCGGCTTTGGTTCCAGCAGTTCAACCATGAATCGCGTGATGTGGCGTGGCGTGCGGAACTGTCCGTTGATACCCGCCGTCGTGAGCTTGCCGAGCAGGTACTCGTAGAGGTCGCCCTTGGTATCGGCATCACCGAGGGGAAGGGCGTCAATCATGTTCACGGCAGAAACCAGCAAAGTCGGCTTCTGGATCATTAGTTGCGCGTCTTTCATGTAGTCGGCCAAGCTCGCGCCCTCCAGCGACATCTTTCGGAAATGGGGAAACACGCCATCACGAACGAGCTTCAGCATCTCCTCGGCACCGAGATTCTTGAAGTGCGACCACCGCAGCGCCTGGCCTTCGTTGTCAGCCGGAAAAAGCCGGGCGAACGGCTTGCCTGTGCGCTTCGCTTTCCGCTCATTCTGCGCCTCGACCATGTCGAGCAAGCGCGCGAACATCAGGAACGTGATCTGTTCGATCACCGTCAGCGGGTTTGTAATACCGCCGGTCCAAAACTCTTCCCATAGCCGATCGATTCGGCTTCTGAGATCTCCGGTTATCATTGCGTCAGTTCTTCTCCTGTACTGGGCTGAGGATTAAAGCTCTGCACGATCGCAAGGAGTTCGTTCACCTGCGTCTCGTCCTCAAAGAGCCCGTCAATTCCGTCACTATGAAGAGATGTAAAGGGTGGGTCGTATAGCTTCTCTGTTTCCAGCCTGCCATAGCGACTGATGTGGTTAACCAGCATCTGCACAAACTGTGTCTGGCGAGCCGAGAGTGCTGGGTTCTTCTGCACGAACGTAGTGAAGCGCTCTTTCACCACTTCGGGTTCCATCCCGATGATCGTCCGGAGGATCTCATCGAGGTGTGCGGATTCCTGCGGATAGAATTCCATCAGGTCAGCAATGTCAATGTCAGGGTGCTGCGTCAAAACCAATGATCGAAGGGCTTCCAGGTCAACTTCGGAGACGGGTAGACCCAAGCGGATTCTTTCGAGCGTGGCATTGGTTGCGAACAGGCTTTTCAGAGCCTCCTCCACCCGTAACCGGTAGGCCACCATGTCTACGGAGCTGAGAAGAGCGGAACGCTTCTCGAAACGCGTCTCCGCCTGTTGTTCTTGAATGTCATAGACAACAGGCTTGGGGCGCGGCAGGTCGATCTGGTTCTGATAGCGCATGATCCCGCGCAGCTCCTGTCGAACCTGTTCGAGCTGCTCTACCGTCACATTGGTCCAGAAGTCGCCGGAGCGCACTCGTTGGATGACTTCGGCTTTGTCCTTCACCGGGTTCAGATTCATCTGGAGGTTGTTGACTCGATTCAGCAGCTCTGCCCGGAGGTCGCTGAACTTGCCGGCGCCCTTGAGCAAGGCAATCTGCATCTGCGCGATCAGCAGGTCCAGCCGATAGGCCTGCTCCGAGCCCGCGATGTCGGCCCACTGCATCAAAGGCGTAATGTCTCGCCGCAGCACATCAACCGTGCTGGCGGACCATTGCTCCAGCCGACCCGCCTGCTTGACGGTCTCCACCTGCATGAACAATTCGCGGACGGAGATGCTGTCGTCTGGCAGAGATCGAACATCACCATCGATCAGGCCGATGACCCATTGAAAGCTGGCCGGTTTGGCCGCCTGTAACGTCGCTTCCGCGAGTTCGATGCGCGCAGCGAACACTTGCTCCATGAGCGACCGAGATCGAGTCGGTTGCGCCTGAGGCTGAGCTTGGCCGAAGAAGTCGAAGTTGCCCCAATGATCGAAAATTCGAAACTTCGTTTTGTGCTCGCCGGGTCCAAAGAGATTCTTGCAGAGGCGCGTTCCGCGTCCGATCATCTGCCAGAACTTGACCTTCGACATGACGGGCTTCGCGAAGACCAGATTGACGATCTCCGGCACGTCGATACCGGTATCCAGCATGTCGACTGAGATCGCGATGGTCAGATCGGGATTGCTGCCCTCGCCCTTGAAGTCGTCGATCAGTTGCTCCGCCCGCTCCATCTGGTAGTCGATGACCTGGCAGAACTTGCCGCCATATTGCGGATACATGTCGTCGAAGACCTGCGAGAGAAGAACAGCATGATCGTGGCTACGAGCGAAGATGATCGTCTTCCCAACGCGCTGACCGGTGCGATCGCGGAGACCATTTTCCATCAGGTTCCGGATCATCGCGCGTGCCGTGTCTTTGTTGAAGACTTGCTTGTCGATTTGGCCCTGATCATGGTCAACGAGGGCCGGGTCATGACCGTCCTCCTCCACTTGCCTCTGCTGATCCGGCGTAAGGTCGGCGTACTTGATGCCTTCGCGGAGGAACTTCGTCGTGTGTGCAAAGACCTCGTAGGGAACCAGGTAGCCCTCCTCCACTGCGCGTTCCAGCGGATAGTACGCCGTGGGGTCCATGTCGGGGCAGTCGAACATCTGATAGGTGTTGCGACTGATGAAGTCGACGGGCGTGGCCGTCAGACCGACCTGGAGGCAATCGAAGTAACGGAAAAGGTCGAGATAGACGTTGTAGATGCTGCGGTGGCTCTCGTCCGCGATGATCAGGTCGAAGAAGCCCGGGTCGTAGTTCTGAAAGGCCTCCATCATCGCGGGGTACGTCGAGATGTAGATACGTTTATCTTTGTCCGCTGCCGTTGAGGCGTTTACGACTGTGAGGGGCTCATTCAGGAACTGAGCGAACGCGTTCTTGGCTTGTTTTCTCAGTTCGCGCCGGTCGCAAAGGAAGAGCACGCGCTTCACCCAGTTCGCTCGAATCAGGACGTCGGCCATGGCAATGGAGACCCGGGTCTTGCCTGTCCCGGTCGCCTGTGTGATCAGAGCCCGTCGTCGCTTTTCGGAGAACTTCTCATTGACCCGCTTGATCGCCTCCAGCTGATACATGCGCTCGACGATATCGTTCCGAATGGCAACCGTCTCAAGCGGCCTCCGGGCGGTGCGCTGGAAACGGCCTCGATAGCGAAGGCTGTCTTTCGAGTAGAAGCCGAAGAGCTTGCGAGGCGGATATCCTTGAGCGTCGTCCCAGACGAAGACTTCGTGTCCGTTTGTGTAGAAGATGACCGGGCGGTGCCCGTGTTCCTTTTCGAGCGCATCGGCGTACAGTGCGGCCTGCTTCCGACCTTGCTCTGGATCGCGCATCGTTCGCTTCGCTTCGATCACCCCGATGGGAGTACCGTCGTCATCCCACAGGACGTAATCCGCGTAGCCTTTGCCGGACGCAGTTGGTTGGCTTCCTACCTCTTGTTCTTGGGTCACTTCGGAGGTGCTCGAGCCGTTGGCACCGACCTTCCAGCCGGTCTGGACCAGGGCGACGTCGATCAGCCGGCGGCGAGTCGATGCTTCGTCGATCTGCAACAGACTGAGCGTCTGCGTGCCCGATACGCCGATGGATTGCAACTCCTCAAGCTTCTTCTCGACGGCATCGTACTGATTGCGGGTAGCTGCAAGCTCGGCAACGACAGAGTCGAGCTGATTTTTCTGTCGCGCGAGTTCCTCCAATGCGGCCCGCTTCTCCTCATTCAGCCGCGACTCGGTGACCCAGAACGGTTCGGACGCAGGGATAGGCTGAAACGCCGGTGCAGCCGAGGGCGAAATACCTGCGACGGTTGCGGCGTACCAACAGGCGAGCTTAAACGCCTGCTCGATCAGCAGGACGGCCGTCTGGGTGTCAGCTTTGTTGGCATGAGCGGCGACGTTCCCTGCCTTTCGAATAGCATGAAGCTGATCGGCGACGATCAATGGAACCGCCGCCTTGAACTGCCAGTCCGTAAGCAGCCTTACGAAGTCGTCCGGAACCGGTGGCCGGAGTCGGTGATGCCGATACAAGTCCCACGTGACCGTCTCCGCGAAGCTCCGCAGCTTAACCACCGCGCTGACGGGGTCACCATACGCATACTGTTCCGCGAAAGCGGCCAGGTCGGCCAGTTCGGGGCGGTATGGGCGTAGGAACTCGAAATTGCGCGATGTCATGCTGACCACGACCTCATGATCGGCCGTACGGACCTATCTGCATATAGCTTGCCGTATTCCCTGCCGCGGCATAGGTCTATTCCAGTCAGTGTTTTCATGTATTTCCCGGTGCCGGCTGGAGTCGCGAAGCTGGAACACATACAAGCTTGCTTGAATTGGCCGAAACTCAGCTTGAAGAGGGCGTGGCAGAGGCTCGCCGCCGGACATGGTCGCTGATGTTGGCGCCCGTCATTCCGAGCAGCCGAGCGGCCTTGCTCTGATTTTCCCCACTTATCTCCAAAGCGCGGGCTATCATCCTCTGGCGCAGGTCTTCGATGTATTGCTTCAGATCGAAGCCCTCGTAGGGCTCTGGCAGATTCGCAAGCGGATCAGGGGTTAGGCTGTCGTCGAACTTGATGTCGTCCGCGCCTAGAATCTCCTTTCCGTGGGAAAACATAAACGCTCCGTTGATGGTGGACCGCAGTTCACGAACGTTGCCCGGCCAGTGGTAGGACTGCAGCTTCATCAGGGCGTCGGAGGAAAGCTGACGCTGTTTCCGAGTGGTCTTGTTCTTCGCTTCGAGGAGAAGGAGTGCGATCCGCGAGATGTCGCTGCGACGACTTCGAAGCGGAGGCAAGTGAATCTGAACCGTGTTGATGCGATGAAAGAGGTCTTGACGAAACCGCTTCTCGGCGACCTCTGACCCAAGGGATCGGTTCGTGGCAGCAATGATGCGAACATTCACCTTGACTGGCCTGGTCGACCCGACCGCATCGACCAGACCATCTTCGATAACCCTTAGAATCTTCGCCTGTGCCGCGAGAGGCAGCTCGCCGATCTCGTCAAGGAATAACGTGCCCTCGTTCGCAAGTTCGAACTTCCCCTTCTTGTCGGCGTTTGCCCCCGTGAACGCACCACGCTTATATCCGAAGAGTTCGCTCTCTACCAGCGTTTCCGAGATCGCTGCACAATTCACGACGACGAACGGACCGTTCCTCCGACCGCTGATTCGGTGGACAAGCTTGGCGAACAGGTCTTTTCCAGTCCCAGTCTCACCTGTGACGAGCACGGGGTCTTCATAGTCAGCACATGCCACGGCACGATCGAGAGCCGCGCGCATGCTGGGGTGTTCGGCGATAATCCCGAGCTCTTGCAGCACAGCGGCAACCTCTGGACCCGCTTCAATTGGCTCGGCGCCGAACAGCGCGCTGGCGCTCGAGGGAATCACCCTCGGGAAGGGCGTACCTTCAACATCCACCTCGCACACAAGCGGCTTGTCGTCGGTGACGAACTGGGGTGGTCGCGAATGGATGAGCGTGGCTGGTATCTCTTTGGCGGCCGCAAGCAGGAGCCAGCAGGCGTGCATCTGGGGAGTTCCAGACGCGGTAGAGATAGACAGGGCCGCTTTCGGATCGCGATCTACGATTTTTCCGCACTCGCGCCGCAGATGCGCAAGGATTTGCGAGTAGTCGGTTGGATCTTCCAGCGGCAGCTGGACAACTTCCACCGTAGTTGCCGGGCATTCTTCGGCGACCGCAGCTGCCGTCGCTGAAGTCTGTTCCGCCATTCGTGGGGTGCCAAACAGCACGACTCTGTCGAACTCGCGAGCTTTGAGAACGGTCAGAATTGGCCCGGGCTGCTCTTCGCCAGCGACCGGCGCCTTTACATATGGGTCGTGAGAACCCGTAAACGTGAGTAGAATGCTGCTAACCACTTGAAAACGAATTCTATCAGGGGTCGCAACTCGCTGGCAGCGAGAGAGCGGTGAAGAGCGCCTCAGCGGTTAGCTGGCGATCTCGGTCGTGAGCTGGTCAGCGAGCTGCAGGCACCACATGGTAACGGCGATACTGTATTCGAGGCTTTGCCGTGGTCCCCGTAGGTGAGCGCCGGTGTTCCCTACCGCGGGCAGCCCCTCCAGAAGGTGATAGGTAAACCGAGAGATCCTGCATGGCAGCGTACAATTCTGCTGGGTCATGAGATCCAGAATCCGGCACTGGGGGCCGAGTTCCGTCGGAATCCTCGGCGACCGGGGCCGGTCCTCGAACTTTCCGAACTCCCGAATCCATTCGCCGGGGATTTCAAAACCGTTGAACTCTCGATTCCAAATCAATTCGAAGGCTCGATTCGCGATCAGACGCGGTTTGCTGATGACAATATCAGGCTCATCAAGCTTCTCGACCATATCGGTGAGGTGGGTCATGATGGTTTTATCCACCCCAACAAGCTGGCCCAACCGGAAATCAAGAACCGTTCGCATGTTGCGACAGTACGCCTCTTTTGATTCGAAGAACTCCTTCAGACTACCCCCGGCCTGGCCGTGCTCGGACGCCGCGTAGGACCGAAGAAGGCCGCTTCGTATCGACTGAAGTTTGCCCTGCTGAACGACGATGTGGCTCTCCACCAAAGGTTTTGCTGCTTTCGGAAGCTCAATCTGTTTGCCCGTCACGCCAAGCTCCGCCAGAAGACGCTGTTGCTCTGCACTGAAAGAACGCCACACCTCGGGGAGGAGGGTATCTCCATCGTGCTGTAGTCTGCGGGCCGCAGCGTTGACAGTCTCGTTGGTCAGTACATCACCTTCCGATGCACCATCCCAAACGTTCCGACACAGCCCGGCAACAAGGGGCGGCACCCCGCCAGACCAATTCCAAATCTCTCCAACAAAGCCCTTTCCAACCGTCAGGTTTCTTTCCCGGAATGGCTGAACAGCAGCGTCGACATCTTCCTCAGTCAGGCAACGTAGGTAGTGAGGTGTGGTATCGAACAGCTTCCAGAAATGTGAGGTTTCAGAACCCGGCACCCAGCAGAGCTCGTTGAGTGTCCTGCGACTGATCGCAAGGTACCGAATGCTTTTGTACCGATCAGCTAGGGCACCGAGGTTGTCCCACAGATTCTGAGTTAAGACTCCCCGCCCGAGAAGATGGTCGAAGCTGTCCATGCAGACCAGCACACAGATGTTTAGCTCGTCAAGGTATTCGAATACATCACGAACCTCGTCATAATGCTGCTGCTCTGCGTGCTTCAGCTTTTCCGCCGAGTCTCTGTCGACGGCTTCCAGCCCCCGCGACAACACTTGTGCGAACTGAGCATAGAACTCGGCGTCGTCTCCCGCGGTCCTTGTGCCAAGGTCCCAATAGATGCTGCTGGTAATTCCTCCGATTGGTTTCGAGAAGATCGAGCACAGCTCCCGAGCAAGCGCCGTCTTCCCCATATACCTCGGCCCAACAATTGACAGATGGTTCTTCGGTATGAGGCGACTAAACTTCGCCAGCTCTGCCTTACGTCCAAGGCATGGAACGTCTGCTCTACCAAAGACTACGTAGGGGTTCTGGTCCATCGCTTTTCTCTTCGTTACTCCTCGATGGCCTCGCGCGTTGCGGCCTGAAAGTCGATCTTCGTTCGCAGCCAGCGCGAGAAGAGCGGGACTTCGATCCTGTAATGACCGATGTTAGATTCTGCGACGAACCGGATGATCTCCTGTTCCTGCAACTCTTCGAGGTCCTCCTTCAACTTGCCATCACTCCCCACGGGTACGCCGCTTGCTTCCATTTGGTCCCGGATCAGATCAAAGGTCACACGTGCAGGCGCATCTGTCAGCTGATCGATGAGCGATGCGAGGAAGCGCTGGCGCGCGGTCAGGGCCTGCTGCCGATAGATTGTTTGGAAATGCTCATTGTTCGCCACCATTGAATCGGCTGATTTGTTGACGAGCTCCGTCGTTACGCTTGTCAGGTTGCTGCTCGCACATACCTCAAAAATGTTGCTGGCAAGCGACTGGACTAAGAAGGGTTGATGCGCGCACAGTTCGAGTAGTCTTTCTATAGCGGAATCGCTATAACTCAGGACTCCACTCGCTGGCTCGATCACAAGTTGACGCGCTGCCGCGGGTGATAGCGGGCCCACTGGTATCGGGGTCCCGATTCCGAACAACACGTTCCAGTACTCTTTGCGAAGCTTCTTGATTCGAATCGAACCACTCAGGATGCCAGAGACCCTGTTGTAGGTATGGAAGATGTACCTGAAGTTCTCAGGTACGAGCGGGCTCATCTGATGTTGCTCTATGCCTTGGTGAATCTTTTCAAATTCGTCCAACATAAGCAGAATACGTCGGGACCCGATGCTGCTCAGAGCAAGTTCGAGCAAGCTCTCAAACTGCTCAAATGGTCGCTCACTGCCGATTGTCGCCACTAGCTCACGGCATAGCGTCTTCCTCCGCAATGGATCAGCGTTTGCAATTGCCCGGAGTGGTTCGACTAACTCAGGCGTGTGAGGTGTTGCGACAGCATACAGGAGCTCCCGCGCAACAAGCCTATACAGGCTTTGCGCGTTCGGCTCTCCGCCGATACCCTGAAACTGGCAGTACACGGGTATCCAGTTGCGAAGCGTATCCGACTGTTGAAGCCTATGCAGTATCGAGGTCTTGCCAGCCCTCCGATTTCCCTCTAGAAGGATGACTGTTGATGGGCCGTCGGGTCTGAGAAGTCGATGGATCTGATCAATAATCTCCGCACGGCCGAAGAACGTTCGGTCGGTGTCCACGGGCGCACCCGTCACGTAAGGGTTCACGCGGAACGGATCAGGAGTGCGTATCTCCGAGATCTGGGTGACCTCGATCGAAACCTGCTCGCTCCCGGTCGCTCTCTTTCCGTTAATCCTCTCGCCGCTCCACAGAATCCTGAACTGCTGCTTGCCCGTCAGCGTTGGCGTGAACGCAAACGTGAGGCTTGCTTCCTGCTCTGGCCGAACCAACGCCAGTTCCTTTTGTGTCTCAAGCTCTTGCACCAGTATCGAAACTCTTCGCAGAGGGCCGACGCCCCCGTTAACCAGCGAGACTTGCAGCTCCGACGGAACATCCACGACAAAACTCGTACTCTTGAGGGAAACCCTCAACGATGCCGAGTCCGCGATGCGAGCGGCTTCGGTGCTAGCGGCATCCATAAGCACCTCACACATCGCGTGGAATCGAGCGGCTGCCTTGCTCCGAATGCCCGGTGAGGGAAATGCCTCCTGAGCGCGATCCTTTGCTGGCCAGAGTTCGTGAAGCGCCCACTTATCCCAGCTCTGGAGCGCAGCGTAGCGCTCCAAGCCTGGCGGAAGTTCCACTGCGTCTGCGAGAGCCACCGCATGCTCTGCCCAGATCCTGAGGTATCGCGCCAGTTCTTCGTCTTCTCCCTCCTCGGCCTCCATTGAACGGCACCGCCCGATAGTCTGATCTAGCGCCCGCCACCAATCCGCCGAGTACCCGGAGCCATCCCCGGCTTTGAGCAGAGCGTCCACCCCTGCATCATTGAGCAGGAATGTAGTCCACTGCGATTCGCCGCTCATTCGGCGGAAAACAGCGAGCACCGCGCTCGCATCGTCGGTCGACCGGACGGCTTCCGCTAGAAAGCGTTGCTGCTCCAGAGTCAATGCCGGGATCTGCAACGCTCTAACTGCGCGCGTACTGAGGTGTTGGATGACGCTGCCAGTGGCCCTAGCCCTGAACCAGTCCAGATACGGAGCAGTTTGGAGCAGGCGAAACATGGCGATCGCGTCGAACACGGGCCTTGGTCGAATGACGATCAGTCCGTTGGCGGGAACTGCACCGGCCAGTACCTGATCAACAACAGCAGTGTGGCCAACTGTGCCAGACCGCGTGAGCAATATGTCGCCTGCCTTCAGCCTCAACTGTTCGGCCACTTTTCGAGCAGCGTGGGGCCTCAAGAACATCGATGGACGTCGGACCTTTGCGTAACGTCTTTGTTCGTCCTTTCGCGAGCTTACGTCCTGAACTCGTACGAGCGGAACGATCTGCTGTGCGCTTGAGTTCGGAAGTTGCGGATCTTCGTCTTTGGGCAGAGGAGATCCGTGCACCTCAGGATCTCGCACGATATCTTCACTCGTGTAACTAACGCCACTGAGGACCTCCGCCACTTCCTCAAGCGCCACGATTTCCAATGGACCAAGTTGATTGCGAATGAGGTCTAGGAACGAATCAAGCTCGTCAGCACTGGCCGAGGTGGGCACCAGTTCCCAGTGGCGCTTCGCCAGTTCGTGCACGGGAACCGTCCTTACATCTTCTTCAACGCTGCTGCCCGAGCTAGCTCCCTGCGGCAGGTCCGGAATTTCTCGTCCATGAGCTAGGGCATTTCGCCATCTCTGCCACTGCGCGACGAAGCTCTCTTGACCGCGACCAGGCCAGTTCTGCATAGCCACAAGCCCAGTGAGTACCGCCAAGCCAGTTGGGCCTATGAGGCTAGCTATTGATTTGAGCCCAACCGCCGCAGCGAGGGGGCCAACCAAGTATCGAGATCCCGTCAAGGTCGCTAGCAGGTGCCGCTTCCCGCTTCCCGGGGGCTCCGACAGCAGAATATGGTCGCGCTCTTCTCGATTCGACAGGATAGGCGTCGTCACCCGTTCGCCGATGAATACGACACTCGGAACGGGCGGATCGCGACGGATTACGACAATGCTGGCCTTGAGACCCGCCGAAGATCTGAATACTCCTTTAGGGATCGACCATATGGTTTCCACCGAGTATTCGCGGACAAGCTTTCGTCGAAGTTCTACGTCTGCTCCCCTGCGGAATAGAAAACTCTCGGGCACCACAATCACGGCCCGGCCACCTGTTCGAAGCCGTGCGAGGATGTGTTGAATGAAGGCGGATTCCGAGGACGCGGTTGGTATCGGATAGGACGCGACAACGTCCTTCGGAGGCCTAAAGCCGAAAGGAACGTTTGCGAGGATGCAATCGAACTCATTGTAAGGCGCGGAGGCAGGAATGGGGTCCGCGAGTGAATCAGCAATTCTCAGCTCTGGGTGTGGCTCGCCGCTGAGTATGATGCGTGCGAGTGCAACGACGTAGAGCGTTGGTTCGAGTTCCTGCCCCCAAATGGACGGTTTTGGACGTGATCCATCTACGCGTCGGTCAGCTGTAGCCCCGAAAACCGCAGATGCGGCGCGAGCCAACAAACTACCTGTTCCAAAACACGGATCGTAGATTCGCTCTCCAGGTTGTGGATCCGCTAGCGCAACCATCAAATCAGCGAGATCCCCAGCCGTTGTGAACTCCCCCCCGTACTTCGCCTCACGCGCCCAGAGAGCGATCGCAGCATTGAGCGTAAGCAGAAGTTCCGACCGGCCCTGAGTCGTTTGCGCGTCGGTCGATTTGATTCCATCCCAAAGGAACCCGGCAGCTCGGGTTGACGAAAGTCCGCCTTCATCGACAATTCTCGGAACAGGAACTTTCAGTGGCGCCTCGACGCCCACCATGCGTGGCAGGTAAGTCCAAGAACGGGCAAGCGCTTCGACTTCCTCCATCGAATCGCTAATTCCGGCCGAAGCGAAGATCGTTCGTCGCCTGATACCCTCCGCTTCCGGGCCAGAGGCCAGTCGAAACAGGACCAAACCGGCGACAAGCTGCAAAAGCTCACCCGCTGCGTTCGAGAGTCCCGACGAATGCAGTTCGTCTGCGACCATCGGTAGTCGGCGTGCCAGTTGTCCTTGTGCTGGAGTATTCACGGTGCCTTTGGAGCCAAAATCAGCTTATCGCAGCGACGCTGCTCGATTCAGTACCAAGCAAGCGTGCTGCCATACTCGGGGGTCCCGTAAAGTGTTGGATCTGCAAGGTACTTCCGTCACTGGATGAAATCGTCGCTGCAAGTGATCTTGTTGTACTCCCAAGCCGATTTGAGTGCCCTCTCGGGCAGGGCTCCCAAGCTCGCGCGCTATCTGGCTCTGTCAGAGTCGTTTCTCCGACGGAACGAGTGGCCGTATCCTGCAGTTCGATGCAGCCAACCTCCATCGAACCATCGCCACCGCACTGGGAGCCCTTGGAGCAGCGATTGGCGCCGCCGCAGTGCGCCGAGTTTATGTGGATGTACCGACAAGGCGGGCTCGATTACTACAAGCACATCGAAACGCGGAAGTACTTGCGGCTGGACGGCGAAGGGAGATGCTTTGTGCCGGCAGAGATCGGCTGGAAGGAGGTGCCGTTTGAAGACGAATGGAAGCGCGTCTCCGGAGGGGCGTGACGAGACGGAGTCGATGTACGAATCGCCAAAGCCGGTTCCGGCAAAGAGCTCTGGCTCGAAAGCAGGTGCGCGCCGCGCGAACCGGCGGCGCCGGGCGGACTCCGGTGATCAACTGGTCCGCTACTTCGTGGGCCGTCCGGCCGGGGACGACGGCAAACCCACGCTGGAGCAAGAGGTTGTGAGTGAGCCGGAGGGGCTGGTGATCGCGTTCAAGAACGACAGCCGCGTGTACTTCGTGCACGAGTACCGGGTGACGCAGAGGATTGAGGGCAATGAGGTCCGGCTGGAGAAAGAGCCGGTCAGCTCGGCCAAACGGGTTTCTACTGCCAACGCAAGTTGAGTAGAAGGCGCCCACACCTCATGTGGGAGTCCGCTTTCGCAGCCTTCACCGGTTCCGAGAGCAACCTGTCCAGCCGTATCGCGACAGGCAACACAACGGAATAGGGCGGCTTCCATTCGCGGAGGCCTGACCCGAAACACGAGTGTTTCGGCAGCAGGCCAGCGAAGGA
>JAIBBE010000255.1 GCA_019694835.1 Fimbriimonadaceae bacterium
ACGCAGAGTGATGGACACCGTTAGACCGGAGCCGGACCAATCTGGGGCTGCCCCGCGTTGCCCGTCTGCATGAAGACGGCGATTCCCGGCTTGTCCACGCTTTGGTAATACGCGGTGGCAAGGGCCACCACGTTCCCGCCGCCCCGAGCCGCGAACGCGCCGTTCTCGAAGTCGGGTCGCTTGCCGCCATCTTCCATCGCTTCCCAAACGGCAATCTGGAGCGCCGCACACTCTTCAGCGGTCTGGGCTTGGCGAAAATGGGCTGCGACGATATTGCCGGCAAGCCTTGCATTGCCGCCCGCCAGCAAGGTGTTCCAGGGGCGAACGGGGAAGGTCTGACCGATGGCAACCGGCCGTCGTACGCCCGCGCACACGGACTGCCAGGTCGAGTTTCGGTCCCGCATGACGAGTTTGCCCGCAAACGATCGCTTGGCGGTGATGCCGTCGAGACAGATCGCCACGATCTGTCCGCGACCTTGCTGGGCAAACTGGACCGGGAAGGGTTCGGCAGGAGCCAGCATCTTCCCAATAATGGCGAGTCCGACGAGTGACGGTGTCATGGTATTCCTAGTTACCCTTGTAGTCGGGGTTCAGTTCCAGCTTTGGACCGCCCTGAGCCGCGTCGCCCTTTTTCGCATTTTCAGTAGGGGTGGCATCGGCCGGGGCTTGGGCTTCCTTCTCGCCGCACCCGCTTAGAAGGAGCGCGGCGAGAAGGGAAACGGCAACGATTAGTCGAGGTCCCAACGGTACTTCTCCCTTTGCGTGAGCTGAATCTGTGTACTCAGGATGTTCCAGTGCCAGTTGGTGCCAGAGGCTAGAGCAGATGGCTGCATGGCCTTCACATGGCCGTCCGAGAACGCGACGAGCGCCTGCATCGCCTTGCGGAGCGACACCGAACCCGTTCGTCGGCCATCGACGTCGGAGGGCAGCGGCGTGAGTCCACTGGCCCCATCCGTTCCCCACCGGTGATTGATCGCGCAGAGGCTCTGCGGATTCACGTTAGTATTCGCGGTTGCCGATGCACCCCCGCCACAGTAGGGCGGAGCGACGGCTTGGGCCATCCAGATGATCGTTCCAACGAACCGCCAGTCCAAGGTCAAGCGACTCTTTCGTCCGGTAAACACAACCGTGTCGGCCGGATTGGCGGCCTCGGTGAGGCTGATCGCGCGCGGGCTGCCGTCGATGTTGATGGCGGTAATGGGGCTCCAGACCGTGAAGGCATAGCCATACTGCGGGCGGTAGGGCCAAAGCAGGTTGGTCGGAATGCCGTTCTCGATGGCGTTTGGCTGAGTCAGCGGATCTTGAGTGATCTCGACGCTTTTGCGATACGGGTGGAGCAACTGTCCCCACGGCGAGTAGTTCATACCGTCGAAAAGCAACGGACCCGGCGTCCGGTTCGCCATCGGAACGGCATAGTCCTCGTAGTCGCCTGCATAAAGCTGCCACGACGCAATGTGCTGTCGCAGATTCGAAATGCTGGCGGCTGCCTTGGCTGCTTGCTTCGCTTGGGCGAAGACGGGGAAAAGAATGGCAGCAAGGATCGCGATAATCGCAATCACCACCAGAAGTTCAATCAGGGTAAATCCTCTCCGAACCATCAATCAACAACCTCCAATCGGCATTATGCCGAAAAAACTCCGAAACGCCAAGGGTTTTGTGCACTTGAGCGGTTATTCTATTCGGATGTCGCTGACTCGCCAAAAGTTGGACCAAGCCGCAGACCTCGTGGCACGTATAGGTGTGGACGTCTGGCTCACCTTCGTTCGGGAGACCGCGGGAGGGTCCGATCCGGTTCTCCCGTTGATCTTCGAAGGCGGCTTGACCTGGCAAAGTGCCCTGATGGTCACGCGATCAGGGCGCAAAATTGCCGTGGTCGGCAATTACGATGCCGATCCACTTCACGCAAGCGGCGGTTGGGACGAGGTGATCCCGTACGTGCAGGGCATTCGCGAACCGCTTTTGGAGGTGTTGGAGCGCGAATGTGGCCCGTCGCCTCGCATCGCGGCGAACTTCTCGCCGAACGATGTGAAGGCCGATGGCCTCACCCACGGCATGTACCTACTCCTCCAGCAGTACTTCTCAGGGACTCGGTTTGACGGAGCCTTGGAAAGTGCGGAGGAACTCGTTCGCCGATTGCGAGGCGTCAAGACCACCGCAGAGTTGGATCGGATCCGCGCCGCCATCGCGGAAGGTGATGCCATCTTTGCTCTGGTTCCGACCTTCGCTCGCATTGGGGTGTCTGAGCGGGAGGTTCAGGTTCAGATCCATCGGCTGATGGCCGAGCGCGGGTTGGGGTTTGCGTGGGACGAGACCGGCGATCCAATCGTGAACTCGGGGCCCGATAGCGCCATCGGTCACGCGATTCCCTCCGAGAGCATACGCATCGCCGAGGGGCACGTCTTCCACATCGACCTCGGCGTGATTCGGGATGAGTATTCGAGCGACATCCAGCGATGTTGGTACGTGGGCGACACCGTTCCGTCGGATGTTCAGCAGGCCTTGGAGGCGGTCAATGCGGCCATTTCGGCGGGGGCGAAGGCGCTTCGACCAGGGGTTTCGGGGTGGCAAGTGGACGAGGCCGCTCGGAACGCGATCGTCGCGGCGGGCTATCCGGAGTACCTCCATGCCCTCGGACACCAAGTCGGTCGGCTGGCGCACGACGGAGGCGCCGTGCTGGGGCCTCGCTGGGAGCGATACGGACAGACTCCCTTCACCCCGATCGAGGTCGGTGAGGTTTACACGCTCGAACTCGGCGTCGAAGTGCCCGGGCGCGGTTATCTCGGCATTGAAGAGATGGTCGTCGTTACGGAAAGCGGCTGTGAGTTCTTATCGAAGCGGCAGCTTGAGATGCCCTGCCTTTGCTGACCCCCGGTCTTTTTCGTTCCACCGCCTCAGGAGCGCGGACTTTAGTCCGCCTCTGGGTTGAGGACTTCAGTCCGACCCGATACGAGGCACCAAGACTTAAGAAATCTATCTTCGAGTTCGCTTGCAGTCGCTGATGCCCGCACCTTACTTCGGCCGTCGCGAAACCCAATCCAGGTCCACTCCTTTAGCGTACAACAACTCCTGCAGCTGCCCGGTGTGGATGCCGAGGTGGCGGATGTTGAGGATTTGGTGGTCGAGCTTAGGAATCGAGTACCAAGAGAAGCCGGATTCGGTTGACCCGTAATCGATTGCATCAACCCAAACATCGACGCCACGGTCGACCAGGTCGAGGTACTCGAGCAATTCGGCCTGCGTGTAGGTCGTCTCAACCGGCGGCATGCCTTCTTCGTCGTCATCCCAAAGCACGCGCCCGTGCCAGCAATCCTTCTCCCACGGGACGAAGTCCTCATATTTGGACATCAGATAGAGGTGCGTGTAGAAAATAGTGTGATAAGCAATGCGCCAGAACGTGCGCGGGTGCTCGCTGGTGACCGAGCCCCAGAGGTCGTCGGGGCAGCGCTCGATGCACTGCCGCAGCATCGCCAGCCCGGCGTGATATTGGCCCTTCATGGCACGCTTGAGTTCTGAGGCGTCTGTCATCGGCTCGAATCGTACCCGGAGGTAGCCCATACGGCTAAGAGCACGATCCAGATTTGAACGGGGTGGCCAGGGTGATGAATTGTGCACCCCGGCTCTGCCAAGAGTTGAAGAACTTCCGCAATTGGTGTCACCGGGGTGCACAATTCATCACCCCCGGCCACGCAGTGATCTTTTCTAGTGCAAGGCGATACTCGCCTCGAATCTGTTGGGCTCGGAATCATGGACCTTCAGGCCAAGGCTTCCAAATACTTCACGCCAGAACCCGTGTTGAAGAGCACAACTGTCTCGGACTCCCTAAGGAACTCTTGCGCAAGCAACACCCGCGCTGCAACCAGCGTCGCCCCACCCTCGGGAGCGGCGAACACCCCGGTCTGGGCCGACATCTCCTTGGCGGCTGCGATCATGGCTTCGTCCGAGACGGTGATCGCGGTGCCGCCGGAGGCGCGGATGAGGTCGAGCATGATGAAGTCGCCGATCGCGCGGGGGACGCGGAGGCCCGACGCGGCGGTCTGCGCGTTCGGGAACTCGGTCGCGAAGCGCTCCCCGTTGGCAAATGCGGTCGCAATCGGCGCACAGCCTTCGGCTTGGACGCTGATCATTTTCGGGCGCGCGCTGCCGATCCAGCCGAGGAGCTCCATCTCGTCAAACGCCTTCCACATCCCGACCAGACCCGTGCCGCCGCCAGTTGGATAGATGATCGCGTCGGGCAAGGTCCAGTTCATCTGCTCGGCGAGTTCGTAGCCCATCGTTTTCTTGCCCTCGACCCGGTACGGTTCCTTCAGGGTGCTCAGGTCGAACCAGCCTTCTTGCTCCTTCAGCCGCCCAATTTCCGCAGCGCAATCAGTAATGAGCCCATCGATCAGCCGAACATCCGCGCCGAGGTTCTGGCACTCGATGATACAGGCTCGCGGCGTGTCCTTGGGCATGAAGACATGCGCTTCGAGTCCGGCCTTCGCCGCGTAAGCCGCCATCGCCCCACCCGCATTCCCAGCGGTGGGAACGGCGAGTTTCGTCGCACCGAGATGCTTGGCCATCGACACCGCGACCGTCATGCCCCGCGCTTTGAAGCTGGCGGTCGGGTTCACCCCCTCGTCCTTGACCCACCAATTCGCACCGAGTCTCGGCGCGTGGTGCAATGGAGTCAACCCCTCGCCGAGGCTGATGGGGTCGCAGGGTGGCAGGACTTCGCGGTAGCGCCAAAGCGTCGGCTCGCGCCCAGCCAGCGCTTCCCGCGGAAAGTCAATCGTCGACCAGTCGAAGTCCACCCGCAGCGGCCGCCCGCATTCGCAGGTGTTGATGAGCCGGTCGGCGGGATAGGTCTTGCCGCACAGGAAGCAGGTCAGGGTCATGCGGAAGAGTATCGCATAAGCCAAGGATCGCGCCGCCGGATGGGGAGGTCAATGCCCCCTCACGGAGTGAGGGGGATTCTGGCCGCGAGGGACGAGCGTGCCAAGGGGGAGTAATCCCCCGGGTGCCGATCAGTCGTCGGTTGCCCTCAAGATTACTCTCCCCCATCGCGCGCTCGTGCCTCGCGGCGAAGCCCCTCTCACGGGAGTGAGAGGGGTGGGTTAGGCCGCCTGCAACTCCAAAGTCGCGGCAGAAGACGAGGAGCCGCTCCAGAGAACGACGGAGTTGCTGGCGATGCTCGTGTTGCTGCCGCGCTGGGCGGTGATGCGGAACTCGATATAGCTGCCAGGGGTCCAGGTCGTTAGGAACTTCGCTTTCGTGGTGGAACCGAAAAGTGCCCAGGTGCCGGAGGCGCTGGTGCGAT
>JAIBBE010000263.1 GCA_019694835.1 Fimbriimonadaceae bacterium
AGGCGGGTGAGGTCGTTGTAGGCGCGGCGGGCGGTGTTGAAGGCGCGGCACTGGGCGGGGTCGATGAGCTGGTGCTCTTCGACGGTTTGCTGCAGGCGCTGCAGGCAGCTGAGCAGGAAGCGGCGCGCGAGGGCCAGCAGTTCGGTGTAATCGACCGGCGGCGGGAGGGGCGGCAGAAGAGGCGACGGGGGCGACGATGGGGCGGCGGTGTTCATGCCGCGATGATGCACGCGGGCGGGGCGGGGGCAAGGGGCGGCGGGCGCATGACCGCGAAACGTCGCACACTCGCGGCCGATGTTCGCACGGAGGCGGCCGGTGCGGGGCAGGTTTTCGACACGGGGAGGGCGACGCGGGCAGTGCGGCGGAACGCGCGGCGGGGAGAGCGCGGATCGAGCGGCGTCAGCGCGATCGGCTTGGGGGGTGAAGGGTGGTGACGGCCCGTTGTGGTGATTGCGGCGACACGGGCCGGATTGGCGGTTGGGGCGGCACCCCATCTACCGGACTGGCCAGCGTGCCCGACCACCCTCGCCCGCAGTTTCTAACAGCTGGTACAGAAAGGGGGCAGGTCAACAGCCGTACAAGCCACAGTTGTCAATGTGACCGCACCTCCCGGAGGCTTGCCGCCTATACTACTTTGAATGGGATAAAAATCGTCAAAAACACGCAGTGGCGCTAATCTTCATCCGTCGGGACACTGAACGGCACTGGCACCCGCACGTCAACATTTGAGCTTTAGTACGGATGCCGCAAACTCCATGTACTTTGCCTCGTTGTAGTTTCGGGCGGCGAGCATCTGCGCCGCTTCGCGGGTGAGAATATCTCGAAGATTTCCATCTCGTTGCAACGCACAATCCAGATCGAAGGTTCCCCGCGCCTTCTTGGCCATCTGAAGAGCTGCCCGGCGCTCGTCCGCAACGGGGTCTGCGGGCGCGGATGGCGACACGCCGGAAATCCCAGAAGGATCCGAGGCAGGGACGTTGCTTCGGGAGATCCCATACACCGCGCTCAACAACCCCCCGTCCGCCATTGCCCCAGCCGAAGGCTGCGAACCAGCGATGCCCCACCGGTAATAAACCGATGACTTTAACTCGATAGTCCACGAAGGTTGCCCGCAAACGACCCCATGAAGCCATTTGCCCATCGCCAGCACAAGTAGCCGCGCCAACTGCTCGCCAGTCGCAGCGGATAATGCCTGAGCCGGCTGGACACTCGCGTCCCCTATCAGTTCACCAAGCTGAAAACCAAACTCGGGAGCGTCGTGTGCATTCGAACTGAGCAAATTCCCATACTTGCTCAGCTCCGGCTCAACGATTGTGCGCCTGTCGACGGCTATGGTTATGAATAGCAACCATGGTTGCGTTCGTGCGTTGGTCTGATACTCAATAACATTCTGTAATGCTAGATGAATGGGCTTTCCGCCAAGACTGGTGAATGCATCGCACAGATCGAGATTCACGACATCGAATGACTCAAACTCCCTGAGTCGGGAAAATGCAATGCTCTGCTTGGACGCCAAAGCCGTGAAGTCGTCGGGAAGCAAGATCGACTGGCCGTCGATGTTCCCGTTCGCGTGGAGCGCATTATTGGCGATTCGCTGCATGGTAGCTTCGGCAGCTAGCTGGGTCGCCGAGTTGAGCCCTAGGTATCTAAACCGCACCGTAGCATCGCCGCAGATGTTCGCAAGCACTTCCAGATCTAAGAGGTCGGCTCCAGGAAGGCCAAGGTATCGAAGTGGCCTATCTCGGATTTTCAACTGCTCCATCAATTTGGCTGTCGTCCTCGCCCACTGCATTTGTCGAACCCACTGCTTTCGCGGCAAGTGCCAAGACTTGAACTCAGCGAGCGGCAACGGTTCCGGAACTGCGTGCTGTGGCTTCTCTGGATAGATTCCGTCAGCCACTCCCTTGCTCCCGGAGGGCACCGTCATTGCTCCCTCCCGAGGAAAATTACGCGGGCTAGATCAGCGAGAAGTCTCTGCCGTTTCTCACGGCTCATCCGGTCAAACACGCCTGCCGCGTAGAGCACCTGAGCCACACCTCGCATAGTCCTATGGGCCGCCTCCTTCTCAGCTTTGGCTTGCCGACCCTCCCGCTCCGGCCGAGGCAAACCTCTGAATATCTCGTCTTCGGAGAAGACCAGGCGGTCCTTCGGCGTTCGAGTTGCCGATGCTTCAAGGGCCGGCGCGAAGTCCACAACCACAGGACGCTCATCGCCCTCTGTCCAGTGGTCAACGATCTTCTGAACCGCTCTTTCCAGTTTGCGTTTGGTATGGTCCGACACCGCCTCAACTCGCTCGTTCCGAATTTTCTTGGCGATGTCCTTGTGTCGGGTCGCGAACTGCTTGAAGGCCGAATGGACCCAGGACGACAGGTACTGATAGTGGGGGTGGGCCGCGTTGAATGACTCTCGATCGACGTTCAGCGCGGCGTCCATGCCCTCGGTCACGAAGACTTCGGAACTGACCTGACGTAGTCGCGTCTGCTCCGAAATCTGGTAGTCCAGAAACGTCGAATCGAATAGTGTGCCACTCGCGTCATTGACTCGGACGAGGAGGCCGTTGTGCTCGACCGGAACAATGCGAGGGCACCACAGCAAGTATGCCTCGAATTCCAGATCGCCGCCTCTGATTGTCTCGTCGATACGGCTCAGGTCGGGGCGGTCCTTTCCGACGAAGAGAAGTGGTGTCTGCACCGCATGATCGCTCTTAGGCAGGCCGGCGAATCGCAACGGCCTGCGGAGCGCAACCCCATCCACAACAACGTTAAACTCAAGATTGGAACCGCGTTCCGGCGACCTTAGCCCCATCGCATCCCGGACGGTCTGTTTACCGTGAAGGATAACCTCGGTAGCGCTGCCTCGCTTGGCATTCGATACCTCGAATACCCGCACACCGGCGCTGGCGTCAAGATCGAACGGGTGAATGTCAAGATAGTCTAGCGGAGCAGCAAGGCTGAGTAGCCACAGAAACTTGAAATAGTTGTCGAAAGTATTCTCAAGACTCGGGCGCCGGTCAGATGCGTCATTTGCTTTGTTGAACATCGCGTCGCAGAGCTCCCGGAATCGCTTCTCCGGATCTGTATCCCTTGGACCCCACGGAAGCGCAGGTTCTTCAGCGAACTCCCCAGGACGCTCAGTGGATTCCAATCCGATATGGTACAGGGGTCGAGGTCGGGGGTCAGACAACTCACTGTCGACGTCAGGGTCGGGCTGGCTGCGAAGTACTGCCCACCTGTCCAAACTCGCAAGTTCGGCACGCGTTCTAGGAAGCAGGCTTCGAAGAACGATCTCCGTTCCCTGGCTCTTTTTGTCTTTGGCCGGCACCTTCCAGATTCGGACTTCTCCGGTCTTGAAGACACCACTTTCTTCAGTGGCCGAGGAGTCGCGCTTGTCCTCCCGATATCGGAACAAAAGGACGTCGGCGATGGTCCGGGTATCGTCACCTGCCCTCTTTGTGATGATTTGAAACTCGTGGGTGAGCTGCGACACCGCGAACAGGCCGATGCCCAGCTTCCCGATGAGCTTTCTGCCCTTGGGGCTGAGCGTGAAATCGTCTTGGTCTGTAACTCCAAGTGTGATGCCGGCCGCGTTCCGCTTCGGGCTCCCGCCGATGCTCTTGATCATCGATGCGAGCGCCGTGTCCGTGAAGCCCATGCCGTTGTCCCGGATGGAAATCTGTCCGAACCGGGGACGGTCCGTGTCAATTACTACCTCCGTGGCATCGGCGTCGTACGCATTCGAGATCAGTTCTCGAAGGGCAGCCCAAGGCTCTCGGTACACGCCGTCAGTCACACGTCTGAGCACGCGATCGGATGTCGAGAGCGAGGACGTGATCGGCCTATCGCCGGGCTTGGCAGCGCCGATAGAGGTTGCAAGCGCGTGGACGACTTTGGTTGCCGCATCAGGCATTCGCAGCTCTCCTAGCATTCAGAAATGCGGCAATTGCCGCGAGGGCTAGGGGCGGCGGTACGGCATTGGTCACATGAAGCATCTGATTAGCAAACGTACCCTTGACCTCGAACGTATCCGGAAACCCCTGGAGACGAGCAGCCTCGCGCGGGGTAATGCTGCGTGCTTGAGAATAGTGCGCGGGAGGAGCGCGGTGCCCTGAGATCAAGGTCCGCGCTGGACGATCCGGATGAAGCCGCCTGTAGGACATTGGGCCCTTACCCGGAAGGATTTTCGCGATTTTCGTCCTTACGATGAGGGAGTGCCGCATGCCGATGTGGTTTGGCACTTTGGTCTTGATGTGCACTTTCGGGCCGCGATAGGTCGCGGGACGAGTCAGGCCCGCAAAGGCAACTCGCACCGTCGGGCATGGTCTTTTGAGTGACTCAAGTGAAGATCTAATTGCCGATTCCCTCAGGGGCTCACGACTCGCAAAGCAGATCATGCGCTGGCGAATCTGTGGCACGCCGAAGTCAGCGGCGTTCAGCCGCAGCACCACGACACTGTATCCTCCGTCATCCAAGATTCGCCGAAACCGGCTGAGGCTTCGCTTGTGGGTGGGCCCCATCAAGGTCGCCACGTTCTCCACGATGGCAGCGTCTGGAGATAGCGCCACTATCGCACGGGCGACCGCCATGAGCACTCGATTGCGAGGGTCTCGTTTTGCTCTAGGCCCCGCGGCGGAAAAGCCTTGGCAGGGCGGCCCAGAGACGACCAGCGTCCTCACGGAGGGAGAGTCCGACTGCATTGCCTCGCGACAGGCCTCAAGGGTCGAGCGACGGGTGACACTTCCCTGAATTGCCTGCGCACCGGCGAAGTTGTGCTCGAAGCTCGCAAGCGCGGTGGCGGAAGTGTCCACGCCTGCGACGATTCGGCATCCAAGTTCACGAGCCGCATGGGAAATGCCGCCTAGGCCGCAGCAGAGGTCGATCACCTGCCACATCTCCGCTCCGGATGCTCGTGGCGCCGGTGCGGTCTCTGGGGCGTTCGCTCGGTAATGGTTTGCAGGCTGGCGATCCAAGGGTGTCGTGTCCGAGGGGGTTGACTGTTCGAATGGTGGAGGGTATACGGGTCAAGTGACCTGCCATTTTCTGTGCCAGGTTCTATGAGAGACGGGTGAGGGTAGGGTTCGACACTGATCGTGCCGGAGGGAGGGGCCCGGTGGTGATTGTTTGCGATGGATCCGGGATGCGTCACGCCGCGCGGGGGTGGGGGGTTGCTGCCGCGGCGAAGGCTGGGAGGTAGGTGGGCGCGGCGTGGGTGCCGGGTCCTGGTAGCGCGTCGGGAGCGTCGGGCGCGCGTGGCGCGCCGGGG
>JAIBBE010000024.1 GCA_019694835.1 Fimbriimonadaceae bacterium
GCCGCTGAAATGTGAGGAAGTAAGGCAAACGCCAGTGGGAGAAGGGGCCGCTGAACCCGCTCGACCCCCAAGGGGCGGAGTCGCACTCGCCGAGGAATCCCACGATGATACGCAACTCGGCGAGTGTCGTTAGCTCCCTTCGTTGCAAGGACGGTCTCTCCATTTGAGTTCACTTGGCTTAGTCAAGCCCTGCGGAGGCGGCAAACATGCAAGGTTATACCTACACGATTGAGGTAATGGGTACCTGGTGAAGTCCGCAAGCAAGGGTTGCGACGGAACGCCGAAAAGTGCATCACTCTGAACACCCCACGCGCCCACCGCCGGGGGGCACCCCATCAAAGACCCAGGTGGCCCATGCCGGTACGAAAACCACGAGCTTCAGGGACAGGAGTACGACCCGAAGAGCAGGGTGCTTGTGAAGTCCAACCCCAGCCTCCGGTGGTGTCTCCCGATGAGAGCCTACGCGCCTCCCTGGAGGGCGAGTGCTTCGTTTTCGAAAGCAACTGGCCAAAGCTTCGGACATGGATCACCAGGGGGGCTAAGGCGCTGCATGGACCGGGGCATGCCGAGATGTTCGCACGGGACCTGGGGGGCCGGACGGGCCGTCACCACCACGTGCGGGCCGGTATCGTCGATGTGTTGGCTCAGTTCATGGAATCGATGGAAGAGGCGAATCTTCTCATGTCGGTGTACGGTGAGGAGGTGCTGGCAGGCTACTCCGAGGTCTTGCGCGTCCTGAAGGAGTCGGGCGGCGTGGGCAGGTTAATAGAATTCGGGGCTTGGACCGGTAGTTTTGGGCGTTTCCTTCTCGGAAGGAAGCTGGCCAAAGCGTACGTCGGTGTTGAGACGGCGGATCGCGTTCTCGCACTCGTCGCGGCGCGGAGGTCACCGAGAGCGTTTCGCCTCCGGTCCCCCCCCGACTGCGTGCTGAAAGGCGACAAGGCGGACTGGGTGGTCTGCACTCTGGGGCTGCATCGTCGATCGAATTATCTCTTCGACGAGGACGACGAACTCACACCATTGCCTCTCGAATACGAGAACGAGGAAGTCGTTGCTCAGGCCAAGGACTACTACGCCGACTTCTTCGCATCTGTTGAGTCTATAGTTCGAGGTGGCGCGAAGATGGCGATCGCGCAGCCCGTCCGGAGTTTCGCTGAAGTGTGGGGATTCGCCTGCGCCGCCAGGGACGCTGGGTGGAGCTTGGTCGCGGAGATGTGCCGTTGCGTTTGGGGTGGTAGGCGATTCGCCACGCTCGTCCTCCAGCGGGGAACAGTGGCCGACCCGATGACTCTCTCGGATGTTGCGTGCTGGTGGGGCGGACTCGTCGCCCCCTTCAGCACATCCATGATCGCGCTCTCGGACGTGGCACTGGGAGAGTACTTCGCGCTGGAGGATCGGGTTGCTATACACTCCGGCCAGATCGGAAGGTCGGCAGTTGAAGTTGGATTCCACAAGCACGGCGCTTACGCGATCCACTCAGCGTCGCCGGGGGGATTTACTCTGTTCGTGGGTGCGACTGAAAGCGAAGTCCACTCTCAGCTTCGCGCCTACTGCGAGTCACGAGGAGAGGATTTGTCAGATTCTCCATGGCCTCGACAGGGTGTTGCGCCATCGGCAAGCGGGATTGCCATCGCGACGTCCACGCCGTCGGGGTTGAAGAAACCGAAGTCGACACTTTCCAAGAAAGCGGCCCTGAAGGCGCAGCGAGATGATCTGCAACGGCGAGTTGAGCAAGCACGTGTACTCGATCTCGATCGGTTGAGAAACCTCCGGGCTGTCTTTCCAGAATGTCTGGATGATTCGCTGCTCCTGAGGATGGATGCGTCAGTGCTCCGGAGGCTGCGTGCGCTGAACCTTCTCCCCTTCGATGAGTCAGACCTTCGGCGATGTCTGGGGGAGACCCTCAAGACCTTGGCTCCGGAGAAATACAAAGACACCCTGATTGAAGAAATCTCGGCAGCACGAGCGGCTGAATTGCATGCGTTGGACCTTGAGGAATTGCGCTCTCTGCACGCAGTCGAGTGCGGAGTTCGACAGGAGAGAGAGAAGCAACCTGATCGGCGTACATGTGTTCGAGAGGTCGTCAGCCGAGAAGCAGCAAAGCTGAAGCAATCAGCGCTTCGCAAGATTGAGGGTCTGCATCATGGAAAATTCGTGCCCTTGGCGAGCGATCAGGTTTTATCACGTTACGTAGAGATTTTGTGGTATCTAGATGCCAAATTCTACCTTCGGGAAAAAGCCAAACTATTTGATGCAGCACTCGGATCACCAACACCGCGAGGTGTGGAGATCAAGACATCGCTCCGTCGATGGCTGAAGGGGGAAGAGGCCGAGCTTGCAAAAGCTAAGGACACCGTCTCAGATCCCGAGCTTCTATATGAACAGCAGACTGTCGTTGATGATCTTGCGGAACTGTTGATCCAAGCCAAAGGCAGTAAGAAAGGGGAGAGTTCTGGGCGGATTCGTCTGAGCGAAAAGGAGCGGGCTGAATTCGAGGAACGGTGGAGGCAGGATGGCGGACTTTCTGAGTTCGTTGATATGCTTGAGTATAAGGGGGATCTGAGTCGAACTGAGAATCTTCATCGTTGTTATGATGCGCTGCATCGGATTGTGGAGGATGCGCGAACTAACGTGGAGGACTGGGAAGAGAAGTTTCCGGAACTTGCTGATTTAGGCATCTCAAAGGAAATGCTGAGGATCCGCAACTTGGTTCGGGTGTCAGGCATCGATTCTGATAGCGATGGCAAACCGAAAGGCGAAGGGCGTGGGGTGCGCCTCATGCAGAGAATCCGTCTACCGCAGTCCGACAGCCACATAACGGCGATCCATGTCGTCCAAGAAGGATTGCTGGATGAACTCGGCAAAGGTCTCGATGTGACCACAATCCGGCGACTCTTGGCGGAGACACCGACCCCCCTCGCCTGGCTGCCTGAGTTCCTGCTGTGGCGAACATGGCGAAGGTCAGTCGAGCAAGGCCGGGCGTCGGTTTACAAGTTGCGCGTTAGTTTTGACAAGGAAGCTGGCGGGCTCGGGGTTCCCGATGACGCCATCAAAGCGGTGCGGCAGTTCCTTCTTCGCTGTGAGTATGGATTCATCCACATGCTGAATCGATACCCGGACTGGACGCCAGTCAGTGCGCAGGTGACACGGGTACTTGCTCAACTACCCCCGCGTCGAAAAAAAACCTAACACCCCCCATTCCACACCTATCTAGGCAAGCCCGCCTGTGCCCTCCTTCCGCTGCGTTGCACGACGACGCAGACCTTAGCAAGGAGCGACATGATGGATCATTACGTAACCCTGCGCGAGGCGGCGAAACACCTCGGCTGGAGCAGGTCAGCCCTTCGCCACTGGGTCCGCCGGTACAACCGGCGTAACCCGACGACCGCGATCAGGAGGCTGTGCGGAAAGCTCTGCCTTGGCGATCTCGAACAGGCAATCGGGCATGAGAACCAGCGGTATGCGCCGCCTACCTTCGACCACGATCACCCGGAGGTGACAGAATGAACGCGAAGCACGAAGAAACCGAAAGCTTGCCCGAGGCGTCCTCGCAGCAGCGAGTCCTCAATGGAATCGATCTGAGCCAGGTCCGCCTCTCCGCGAACTTTGAGGAGGCCGCAGGAGTTGAACGGCTTCTCTTGACGATTCCCGTTCGGAAACCTACCAGGACCGAGTTTTTCCGGGTCCACCCCTCGCCCGAGTATCGTATCAGCGTCGGTGTCATTGAACTGAAGGAGGAGGGCGAGACTTACCTCGTGGCCGGAGACATCGCGGCTCAGCTTCCCAGCGAGGTCGTCCCGAAGTCGATCTACACCTGTGTCAATCGCCAGGGGGTCGTGTTTCTCTGGCCGGTGCGTCTGCCTGGTCCTGACGGCAGGCTCGACGCCTGGAATACCTCTGCCTCGCATATCGCGGAGCTGGCCACCCGCCACTGGTTGCGCATGCTCGCGAATCGCGGCCTTGGTGCCTACGATGTGCATCAGGCGACTGCGATTCCGACGGAACCCAACTGGCCGTCGAAGTCCTTCGCCGAGTTGATGAGTATCGCTTTCCGCGACCGCTTCATTACTTCTGAAGATCACCCGGTCTTGCGCCAGTTGCGCGGTGAGGTATAGTGGTGACAGGATCCAAGATCTACCATGACGTCTGGGTCGTCGACTTTGAGTTTCGGGCTCTTCCGGGTGAACGGCCAGACCCGATCTGCATGGTCGCGATCAACGCCGTGACGGGTGAGGAGAAGAGGCTGTGGGGCGAAGAGCTCCACAGCCTGTCTCCCGAGTTCTTCAGCGCCCCCGATTCGCTTTTCGTCGCCTACTATGCCAGCGCTGAGATCGGTTGCCTGCTGGCGCTTGGCGTGCAGGTTCCGGCAAACATCGTCGACCTGTATGTGGAGTTCCGTAATCAGCACAACGGACGCCAGACCCCGTCTGGATGCGGCCTCCTCGGCGCAGCCATCGCTCACGGACTCGACTGCATGGGGGCAGAAGAGAAGAGCGAAATGCGGGATCTGGCAATCCGTGGTGGCCCTTATGCCCTGGAGGAGCGAAACGCGCTCCTGGACTACTGCGCCGCTGACGTTCGCCTCACGGTGCGGCTCTATCACGCTATGTCCTCGACCATCGACTGGCCGCGTGCCCCCTTGCGGGGCCTGTACATGACTGCCGTCGCACGCATGGAGTGGACTGGGATTCCTATCGATACGTCTACACGCGACCGACTGGTCGATGGGTGGGAACGTATTCAGGATGGCTTGATCGGAGAGATCGATCACGCATACGGCGTCTACGATGGTCGATCGTTCCGCCGCGAGTTGTTCGAGTCCTACCTCGTCGGACACGGTATCGCTTGGCCGAAACTGCCTTCGGGGCAGATCGCCCTCGACGACGATACGTTTCGAGAAATGGTGCGGCGTTATCCCGACTTGTCGCCCCTTCGCGAACTCCGGGTCAGCCTTTCACAGATGAGACTGTCAGACCTGAGCGTGGGTTCGGATGGCCGAAATCGCACCTTGTTGTCGCCGTTCCGCGCCCGCACGGGCAGGAATCAGCCCTCAAACTCGCGGTTCGCATTCGGACCCGCGACCTGGCTTCGTGGGCTCATCCGTCCCGAGCCTGGCCGCGCACTTGCGTATGTGGATTGGTCGCAACAGGAGTTCGGTATCGCGGGGGCACTCTCTGGAGACCTCGCGATGCAAGAGGCGTATCGCTCGGGAGACCCGTACCTAGCGTTCGCGATACAGGCCGGTGCGGCCCCCC
>JAIBBE010000159.1 GCA_019694835.1 Fimbriimonadaceae bacterium
GATCCGCGCACCCCGCAGGCCAATCCGCGCACCCCGCAGGCCGATCCGCGCACCCCGCAGGCCGATCCGCGCACCCCGCAGGCCGATCCGCGCACCCCGCAGGCCGATCCGCGCACCCCGCAGGCCGATCCGCGCACCCCGCAGGCCAATCCGCGCACCCCGCAGGCCGATCTGCGCACTTCGCATGCCGATCCGCGCACCCCGCGGCTCATTGCGCGCACTTTGCAGTCGATTCTTCGCACTTTGTGAGGGGATTTCTGCAACGGGATTGGCGGGTGCTGCGTTCCCTGGCTATGGAGTTCCCACCGGGCCATTTCGGCTAGGTTCGAGCCAAGAGCGAACCGAGCTATTGCCTTGCGACGAGGATCTAAGCCCTCGCACCTGACGAGACCCTGGGAGGTTCTCATGATTCAAGATTGGACCCCGAGCGCGGCTTTCGACGAAGAGCGATTCCGCGCCGCCTTTTCGGCCGACTCGAACTCAGCCGCACTCGACGCGTGGAATGAGGTTCGGAAACAAACGGCCCTCATCTTGCTCGCCAGTTTTTCTCACTGGTCGTGCACCGAAACTCACCCTGCGGAGGTGAATTAACATGCCATCCGATTGGTATCCCAGTCGCGAAAGCGAACTCGTTCAATGGCACGCGCAGTTTGCGGCGGCCCTCGACAGTTACTCGGTCACGCTCGGCATCGCTCCGGCGGTGGTCGTGCAGGCGCAGGTCGACGCGGCGAATGTCGCGCTTGCCTTGGCGGCCGTCGAAGCCGCCACCAACTACCGCTCGGAGGTCGTCGCGTTCAAGGACCAGATGCTCCACGGTCTGCTGAACACCCCCACGCCTCCGCCTCCGACCCAGCCGGAAGAGATCACGCTTGCGCCGGGCACACTGGGCAACATCGAGGCGCGGACGCGGCAACTCGTGGCCCAGATCAAGGCGAATCCGGCCTTCACCCAGCAGATGGGCGAAGACATGGGCATCTTCCCGCCGACGCCGACTCCGACGAATCCTTCGATCGTCTCGGCCACCGCGCAGCCGAACTCGATTGTCGCGATTCGGATTACCTTTGGCAGCGCCCCGGCGGTGGCTCTGTTCCGCCAAGTCGGGACGGGCAACTGGGCTCAGCTTGCCGTCCTGACCTCGGCGACCTACTCGGACACCTCCGCCCCCGGCACGCCCGGCCAGCCGGAGACTCGCAACTATCGGCTGCAGGCGTACGTGAACAACACCCCGTCCGGCCCCAACTCGGACATCGTCAGCGTCGTGACGATCCCGTAGTCCGGACCTCACTCCCAGCCCCTCTCCACCGGAGTGGAGAGGGGGGCGTTTAGGCCAGGGCCTCGACCACTTCGGGGGGAGCTTGAACGAGTTCGATCAGTACACCTTCGCCACAAAGCGGAAACTCGTCGTTGCCCTTCGGATGGATGAAGCAGACGTCGTGCCCGCTTGCGCCGGGGCGGATTCCGCCGGGGGTGAAGCGCACGCCTTTCGCGGTCATCCAGGCGACGGCGCTGGGTAAGTCGTCGACCCAGAGGCCGACGTGGTTGAGAGGCGGCTGGTGGACGGCGGGCTTCTTCTCGGCATCGATGGGCTGCATGAGGTCGACTTCCACCGCGTGCGGCCCATGCCCGAGGGTGCAGATATCCTCGTCGACATTCTCCTGTTCGCTGCGGAAACTCCCGGTCCGTTCGAGGCCGAGGACGCCGACCCACAGCCCGGCGAGTCGGCTCTTGTCGACGCTTCCGATCGCGATTTGCTGGATGCCGAGGATTCGGAACGGGCGGCGGTTCTCGTCCATGCGAAGAGCGTACCAGCGGGCATCCATCCGTGGGAGGGTTCACTGCAGAGTCGTCGGAGCTTCGGGGCCAGGTGCGAGAACATCGTGCCGACTGCGCGAGTCTCCGGCTCGCGGCCCCCTCCCTGTCCCTCCCCCACCAGGGAGTGGGAGAGGGGACGCAACCGATCTCTCGGATTCGATCCGTTTCCAATCGACGACTGGAAAGTGCAAACACGTCCCCTCTCCCACTCCCTGGTGGGGGAGGGACAGGGAGGGGGCCGCTACTCGAAGCTGAGGATCGGCTGGTTGACTGCGAGGCTTTCGCCCGGCTGGGCCAGCAGTTCGCCAACAATGGCGTCCTGGGCAGCGGTGAGGGTGTTCTCCATCTTCATCGCCTCGATGATGGCCAGGCGCTCGCCGGCTCGGACCTTTTGCCCGACGCTGACCGCTAGGTGAACCAAGAGTCCCGGCATGGGCGACAGCACGAAGCGGGAGAGGTCGGGCGGCTCCTTGTGGGGCATGAGTTTGAAGAGTTCGGCCGCCCGGCGTCCCATCACGATCGCCTCGATCTGGGCTCCGTTGTGGGCGACGCGAATGGCCAAAGGACTCGTTCCGCCCACCTCGCTGGCGGTGGACCTGGGTCGCTCGACCAGGGCAGAGAAGGGTCGTCCATTGCACGTGCCCGTTCCCAGGTTCTCGCCGAGGCGGGTGCTGCTCTGGATGTCGTAGCTCTTGCCCCCAACTTCCACGATCGCCCTGTTCGAGGCCGTGTCGAAGGTCTCGATGCTCACGATGTGGTGTCGGTGATTTCCTTTGCCATCGAGCACGACCACCACGAGTTCGGGCTGGATTCGGGCATGGTGCCCCGCGAGCTGTCCACTGATGCCGACGGCCCGCTCGCGGGCCTTGCGTCGCACGAATGCCGCCAAGGCAACGAGGAAGAGCGGATCTTCGTGCTCGACGGCGTTCCCGTCGAACCCATTGGGATAGTGCTCGGCGATGAACCCCGTGTTGAAATCACCGGCTACGAACTTCGGGTGCGCGAGAAGCGCGGACTGGAACATGATGTTGCTGTTGATGCCACGAATAATGAAGCCGTTCAGCGCCTCACGCATCCGCTCGATGGCTTCGTTTCGATCCTTGCCGTGGACGATGAGCTTGGCAATCATCGAATCGTAATACATCGGGATTTCGCCGCCTTCGAAGACGCCCGTGTCGACGCGGACGCCGCCCTCTTCGGGCATGGGGCAAGCGGCTTCCATCGTCACTGGAGGCGGCAGATACTGCACGAGGCGGCCCGTGGAGGGCAGGAAGTTGCGGTTGGGGTCTTCCGCGTTGATGCGGCACTCGATGGCCCAGCCGTTGCGCTGCACCTCGGCTTGCGTGATGGGCAGCGGCTCTCCAGCAGCGACCCGGATCATGAGTTCAACCAGGTCCAGTCCGGTGATGCACTCGGTGACGGGATGCTCGACTTGGAGCCGCGTGTTCATTTCGAGGAAGTAGAAGCTCTGGTCCCTTCCGACGACGAACTCGACGGTTCCCGCGCTCTGATAGTTGACGGCCTTGGCCAAGGCGACCGCCTGCTCGCCCATCGCTTTGCGGGTGGCCTCGCTGATGAACGGCGAGGGAGCTTCCTCGATCACTTTTTGGTGCCTTCGCTGGATGCTGCACTCGCGCTCATTCAGATAGACGACATTGCCGTGGGCGTCGCCGAGGACCTGAATCTCGATGTGACGAGGTTCCTCGACGTACTTTTCGACAAACACCCGGTCATCGCCAAAGCTCGCTTTGGCCTCGTTTCGACAGGACGTAAAGCCCTCGTGGGTTTCCTTGTCGTTATAGGCGACCCGGAGGCCTTTTCCGCCGCCACCGGCGCTGGCCTTGATCATCACCGGATAGCCAAGGTCGCGCGCGATCTCCACGGCCTGATCGGCGCTGTCGATGGCCTCATGCCATCCCGGGATCGTGTTGACCTTGGCCTCGTTGGCCAGTTTCTTCGACGCGATCTTGTCCCCCATGGCGGCGATGCTGTAGTGCTTGGGACCGATGAAGACCAGTCCCTCCTCTTCGACTCGGCGGGCGAACTGCTCGTTTTCGCTGAGGAAGCCATAACCGGGGTGAATCGCCTCCGCACCGGTTGACTTGGCGGCAGCGATGATCTTGTCGGCGACGAGATAGCTCTCGCGGCTTGGCGCGGGTCCGAGGAGGATGGCTTCATCGGCAAGGGCCACGTGGCGTGCGCTCCGGTCCGCTTCCGAGTAGACGGCGACGGTTGCGATGCCCATTTTCTTCGCCGTCTTGATGACCCGGCAGGCAATTTCACCGCGATTGGCAATGAGGATTTTCTTAAACATCGTTCGTTCCGTATGCTACTTCCTTATGCATCCATCCTCCGACGGATGGATGCTCCTCTTCCTTATGCATCTATCCTCCCACGGATGGATGCCTCCTAGAGCGGAATGTTCCCGTGTTTGCGCCACGGATTCTCCAGCTTCTTGTCCTTGAGCATCGCCAGGGAACGGCAGATGCGCTTCCTCGTTTCATGCGGCCAAATCACGTCTTCGATGAATCCGCGAGCACCGGCAATGAACGGATTGGCAAATTGGGTCTTGTACTCAGCCTCTCGCGCGGCGAGCTTTGCTGGATCGTCTTTGTCCTCGCGGAAGATGATCTCGACGGCACCTTTGGCTCCCATGACCGCGATTTCGGCATTGGGCCAAGAAAGGTTGACATCTCCGCGCAGGTGCTTGGAGGCCATCACGTCATAGGCTCCCCCGTAGGCCTTGCGCGTAATGACCGTTACCTTGGGGACGGTGCACTCGGCGTAGGCATAGAGCAGTTTGGCTCCATGCTTGATGATGCCCCCGTATTCCTGGCTGGTTCCGGGCAGGAAGCCCGGCACGTCGACGAACGTGATCAACGGGATATTGAAGGCGTCGCAGAACCGCACGAAGCGCGCCGCCTTGATGCTGCTTTTGATGTCCAGACAGCCCGCGAGCACCATCGGATTGTTCGCCACGATGCCGACCGAGCGTCCATCCATGCGCGCCATGCCGATTACGATGTTCTTGGCATAGTCGGGCTGCAATTCGAAGAAATCGCAGTCGTCCACGACCTTGACGATCAACTCCTTGATGTCATACGGCTTGTTCGGGTTCTCGGGAACCAGCGTGTCGAGACTGTAGTCGGCCCGGTCCGAGGCATCGCCATTGGGTCTCACCGGCACGCCGCTTCGGTTGCTGAGGGGGAGGTAATTGAAGAACCGTCGAAGCATCAGCAGCGCTTCGACGTCGTTTTCGAAAGCAAGGTCGGCCACGCCGCTCGTCGTGGTGTGAGTGCTCGCACCGCCCAATTCCTCGGCCGTAACCTCCTCGTGGGTCACGGTTTTGACCACGTCGGGGCCGGTGACGAACATGTAGGAGCTGTCTCGGACCATGAAGATGAAGTCGGTCATCGCCGGCGAGTACACGGCACCTCCAGCGCATGGGCCCATGATGACGCTGATCTGCGGGATCACTCCCGAGGCCATGACATTGCGCTGAAAGACCTCGGCATAGCCCCCGAGCGAAGCGACACCTTCTTGGATACGGGCACCGCCGCTGTCATTGAGTCCGATGACCGGCGCGCCGACTTTCATCGCGTGGTCCATGATTTTGCAGATCTTCTCGGCATGCGCTTCGGAGAGTGCCCCGCCGAACACCGTGAAGTCCTGGCTGAAAAGGAAGACCAATCGGCCGTTGATCATGCCGTACCCGGTCACGACTCCGTCGCCAGCCACCTTTTGCTTCTGCATCCCAAAGTCGGTGCAGCGGTGCTCGACGAACATGTCCCACTCTTCGAAGCTGCCTTCATCGAGCAGCAGTTCGATTCTCTCGCGAGCAGTGAGTTTCCCCTTGGCATGTTGCTTGCCGATGCGCGAAGCACCGCCACCAAGGCGCGCGGCTTCACGTCTCGCTTCGAGTTCTTGAATCCGTTCTTTCATAGTCTCCTTTTTCATCCCTCGTATACCTGGAACATCGCCCTCTGGTTATTGGAGCAGATCGAGCAGGTAGCGGGCGGCCGCGCAAGGGGCGATCTTCCCTTGACGAATGTCTTCTGAGATTGCAGGCAGGGCGGATCGGACGGCGGGATGCCGTCTGAACCTCTCGCGAAGACCTGCGTCGATGCGTTCCCACATCCATGCTTGGTCCTGGGCGTTGCGGCGTGCTTCGAACGCTCCGCTTTCGACCTGTACTTTCCAAAATCTGGATGCGGCTTCCCAGAATTCGGACAGTCCAGTGCCAACAAGTGCGGAGGCCTGAAGCACCTCGGGGCACCAGGCCGAGGCAGACTTTCGCGCCATCAGCATCGTAGCTTTGGCCACGGTGTCCTTGGCCCGAACGGCGGCGTTCTCATCAAGGTCGGACTTGTTGATGACGACCAAATCTGCCAGTTCAGTCACACCGCGCTTGATCGCCTGCAAGTCATCGCCAGCATTGGGCAGCTGAAGCAACACGAACAGGTCGGTCATTCCCGAAACCGCAGCTTCGCTTTGGCCTACTCCGACGGTTTCCACGATGACGATCGAATAGCCTGCCGCCTCACTGACACGAATCGATTCACGAGTTCGGTCGGCAACGCCGCCCAGAGTCCCCGAAGTGGGACTCGGTCGAATGAAGGCGTGCTCATGGACCGAGAGCCGCTCCATTCGCGTCTTGTCCCCCAGGATGCTGCCTCCGCCCACCGAGGAACTGGGGTCCACAGCGAGCACGGCAACTCGCTCGTTCCGCGCGACAAGGAAGAGTCCAAGTGCCTCGATGAACGTGCTCTTGCCCGCGCCTGGAATTCCGCTGACTCCAATTCGAAATGCCCGCCCACTGTGCGGGATTAGCGCGTTGAGCACGGCGTCCGCTCGCTCGCGATGGTCGTCCCGCGTGGATTCGAGAAGCGTGATGACCTTGGCGATCGCACGCCGCTGTTCGTTGCCTGGCTTGCCCAACACGGCTTCGACCAACCGCGCATCGGAAGGAGCCAATTCCACATGATCCATGGCTAGCCCGCCTGGGCCTTGCGGATGTGCCCGAGTACGTCGCCAGCGCTCTCCAGAATGGGAGTGCCTGGACCATAAATCCCCTTAACTCCTGCCTGGAACAGGAATTCGTAGTCCTGGTGCGGAATCACGCCACCAACGAAGACGATGATGTCCTCGCCGCCTTGTTTTCGGAGTTCGGCGATGATCTCGGGCACCAGCGTCTTATGCCCTGCCGCCAGCGTGCTGACTCCGACAGCATGGACGTCGTTTTCGATGGCTTGCCGCGCGCACTCCTCGGGCGTCTGAAAGAGCGGCCCGGAATCCACGTCGAAACCAAGGTCGGCGAACGCGGTTGCGACCACTTTCGCCCCGCGATCGTGGCCATCCTGGCCGAGCTTGGCAATCATCACACGCGGGCGGCGTCCAGCTTCTTCGGCGAAGGCGGCGATCTCGGCCTTCAGCTTGTCCCAGCCCTCGCCGCCGTCGAAGGCGGATGCATAGACGCCGGTCACCTTTTGGATGATGGCCTTGTGGCGGCCGAAGACTTTTTCAAGGGCATCGCTGACTTCTCCTACCGTCGCTCGCACTCGCATCGCGTGGATGCTGAGTTCGAGCAGGTTACCCTTCGGACTTCCCGCTGCCACCGACTCAGCGCAGGCGGTGAGTGCATTTTTGGCAGCCTCGACAGCTTGTTGGTCTCTGGTGGCACGGATCTGTGCTAGGCGAGCAATCTGAGTCTCTCGCACTTTCACGTTGTCCACATCTCGGAACTCCACCGCTACTTCATTCGGGATGGTGTACTTGCTGACGCCCACGATCACGTCTTTGCCGCTATCGATTCGGGCTTGTTTTTCGGCCGCGCTTGCCTCGATTTTGAGTTTGGCCCAGCCACTGGAGACGGCTTTGGTCATGCCTCCTTGCGCCTCCACCTCGTCGATGAGGGTCTGGGCCTTGTCTGCCATTTCTTGGGTGAGCGCTTCCATCATGTAACTGCCTGCCCAAGGATCGATGACTTTTGTGATGTGAGTTTCTTCTTGGAGGATGAGCTGTGTATTCCGCGCGATGCGGGCACTGAACTCAGTGGGAAGCGCAATGGCTTCGTCGAAGCTGTTGGTATGGAGCGACTGGGTTCCCCCGAAAACGGCGGCCATCGCCTCGATCGTCGTCCGGACGATGTTGTTGTAGGGATCCTGCTCGGTGAGTGACCAGCCACTGGTTTGGCAATGAGTGCGCAGCATCAGACTCTTGGGGTGCTTTGCCCCAAATCCCTGCATGATGCGCGACCACAGGAGCCGGGCCGCTCGCATCTTGGCTACCTCGAGATAGAAGTTCATCCCGATGCCCCAGAAGAAGCTGAGTCGACCCGCAAAATCGTCGACATCCAGCCCTCGCGCCATCGCCGTTCGCACATATTCCTTTCCATCAGCGAGCGTCAAGGCGAGTTCGAGAGCTTGGTTCGCTCCTGCTTCCTGCATGTGGTAGCCGGAGATTGAAATCGAGTTGAACTTCGGCATCATGTTTGCCGCGTACTCGATGATGTCGGCGACGATGTGCATCGAGGGCTCGGGCGGATAGATGTACGTGTTGCGCACCATGAACTCTTTCAGGATGTCGTTCTGAATGGTGCCGCTCAGCTGATCTCGACTGACTCCCTGTTCCTCACCGGCGACGATGAAGGCCGCCAAGACCGGCAAGACCGCGCCGTTCATCGTCATGCTCACGCTCACCCGATCAAGAGGAATCCCCTCGAAGAGGATCTTCATGTCCTCCACGCTGTCGATGGCCACTCCCGCTTTGCCGACGTCGCCGATCACGCGGGGATGATCGCTGTCGTAACCGCGATGCGTGGCAAGGTCGAAGGCCACGCTGATACCTTGGCCTCCGGCCGCGAGGCTCTTCCGGTAGAAGGCGTTGCTTTCCTCGGCGGTGGAGAAGCCCGCATATTGGCGTATGGTCCAGGGGCGACCAGCATACATTGTCGCCTGCGGCCCGCGGACAAACGGTGGAAAGCCCGGAAGGGTGTCCGCGAAGGGCAGATCCTTGAGGTCAGCACTCGTGTAAAGCGGCTTGACCACGATGCCTTCGCCCGTGATCCAATTCAGATCCGAAAGCTGTCCGCTGGGGACCGTCCGGGCAACCGCTTGCTCCCATTGTTCTAACGTCACAGGGGGAAATTGAGAGTCGGCGGCCATCGTTGATATTCCGTAAGCCAGGGTGCTCACGTGCTTGAGGAACTCCTGGTCCCTGCGACGGCTCGCCCGACGGTAGGAAACAGGTTAAGAATTGGTGGAGATGATGGGATTCGAACCCACGACCTCTGCAGTGCGATTGCAGCGCTCTCCCAACTGAGCTACATCCCCATCAGGAGGGAGTTTACCCAGGCATCAGGATGGGTAAGCCAAAGGCCCCGCCTGCGGGCGGGGCCCCAGAGAATCTACTCGTCGCCTGCCAGGCCGTAATTGGCGGAAAGGATGGCGTAATCAGCGATGTCGACGGCCTCGTCGCCATTTAGGTCGGCCGCCTCGACCCAGTTAGGGTCGCCAACGCCGCTATTGTAGGCTGAGGACAGTACGGCGTAGTCGCCAATGCCGATTTCGTTGTCGTCGTCGACGTCGCCGTTGATGAGCGCAAAGTCCTGCGAGAGGTCGGCGTTCGTGTTCGCCAGAGCGATCGTCTTCCGCAGCCAGTGGCCGACCTTCACCGAGACATCGTAAGCACCAGGAACCGGGGGCGAATAGACCGAATAGGCACCCGTCCCCGAGAGGGAGCCGGTGGATGTGTAAACGACATTGGCGGTTCCGGGCTGACGAAACTCGAAGGTCGCCGTACTGGGGTAGGTGCCGCCGTAATCCGAAAGGGTGAGGTTGCCACTCATCTTCCACCCGGCAGAGGCCACGATGTTGTCGATGCCCAAAGTGGCGACGATGGCTACGCCATTGGCGCTAATGGTCGGGTTGTGTCGGAACATGAGTTGTGAGACACCGGCCATGACCTGCGCATACGTTTCGGACCCTAGGACGAGGGTAACGTCCGACTGTCGAATCGGGAATTGGCACCGACGCCAACCGCTGCCCGCCGGCAAGGTCACCGGAGTCGAACTGAGGTAGCGGGTGAAATTGACCGAGAACAGCACGACGCGCATCTTCAGCTCGGTTGCGCCAAGGTTGATCATGTCGCATTCGATCATGCGCACTCCCGCGCCTGTGTAATTGCCAGTCCACTGGAACTGGTTGTAGAACGCCATGTGCCCGCCAGGGCCCCCCGCACCATTCGAAGAAGCGCGGAGATACAGGTCTGACGCGCCGCCTTGACCGTTGCCGACGTTTGCAGGAGCGAGGCCGCCGGTCCAGTTCATATCTGTCCCGTTCTGGAAGTCGTCTAGCTGGCCTTGCGTAATGGCAAATGCCGAGCCGCAGAGGGTGGCGGCAAGGCTAATGATCAATAAAGTTCTCATGGATGGTTCTCTCTTCTTAGCGACAAGTGACGAGCGCGACAACTCGCGCCCGCCTCTATTCTACGGCATGGACGGCTCCAGAGCCGTCGCATGATCGTATGACACTGTGTCTTCTCGTACTAATGCCGACTCTATCTACGCCGAATCTCGTAAAGATTCCCGGTGTCGATCGAGGCCAAATACACCCTTCCGTCCGGCGAAGTCTGGATATCGGGCACGATGCCGAAGCCGGAACCGATGATCAACGACTCGCTTTCATGCGGGTCGAACTTCGCTGCGTTGTCAGCGACCCGGTCGTTCAACAGCGGATCGCTTTGGACGAGGTCGAGCCGGTTTGGCGAAAGCTCCAGCTTCATCAGGTAGCCCTGAGCCAAGTTGGTTCTTGATGCACCCACGAATAGGTCACCGGCGTATTCCGCACCCAGGTTGGCCGTGTTGACGAAGCCGATGCCTGCGGGGGCGACTGCGTACTTCCAACTCAAGATGGGATCCTCGTAATGGGCGCCGGGCATCTTGGTGAGGCGAGCAAGTCCAGCCGCGGTTGACTGCTGGATGCGGCTCGGCGGCCACCGTAGCTGTTGTAGAGTGCCTCCGAATTGGTTCATCTCGATATCGCGGAACTCACCGATTCGACTCTTCGGCCCCATGAACTGAATCCAGCCGCCATTCCAGGCTCGGGTAACCCGGTTGATCTCGTCGAAGGTGTCGTCTCCGTTTTCTTGGGTCCAAAGCTGGCCCGTCGCGGGATCGAAGGCCATGCCAAAGCTGTTTCGCACACCGTAAGCCCAGACCGCGTCCCAGGTGCCGGTCATCGCTCCGCCGGTATTCCAAGGGTTGTCGGCGGGAATCGAGCCATCATCGTTGAAGCGCATGATGACTCCGGTGCGATGGGGTGGGTCGGGCATGGGGCCGCCAAACTGGTCGTCTGGGTAGAAACCGCCGAGCACCAGGTTCTGGGTCCATCCACGGCGGCCGTTGTCGCCCGTGATGGTGTAGAGCTTGCCGTCCGGTCCAAATCGGATCACGCCACCGTTGTGGTTGCCTCGGGCAGGCTGTCCGACATCGGCTTGAAACGAGCGAATCTGCACGATGTTGCGGTCAAAGGAAAGCGTAGTTCCATTCCAAAAGAAGCGATCGACGCGGTTGCCCAGCAACGGGGTTTCGGGAGTGACGGTCGTGTCGGCCCCCGTCGAACTTTCTGTCCAGTACAGGTAAACCCACGGGGTAAGGGGGAAGCCAGGGTGAAGGGCAATCCCCAGCAGACCGCGTTCCGAGGCCGAATTGACGGCGAGATCAAGGGCGATTCCGGTTACAGCCCCGTTCTGAACTCGCTTCACCTGACCGGTTGACTTCTCGATCACGAAGAGATCGTCTGGCGCAAGGAACGCCATTCCGATGGGCGTAACAAGGCCGGACGCGGCTGTTACGACTTGAAGGTTGGGATCAACCAGAGTCGGCTGAGCCGAGAGAATTGCCGACACTGAGGCGGCAGCAAAAATGGTGCCGACCCTCGTGGCCGACGCGCGACGAAGCACCGAAGTGCGGATCATAAGCAAGACCTCCGAATTCAGTTCTTCGATCGCCGCGCGCTAGCGATCGAGGGTTTGGAGCGGGCAGGAGGGGCAGCGAACTGCACAAGAGGGGGACCTCCCGACCCGCTATTTGGCTGACTGCTAAGTTCGTCGGAGACCCCCCTGTCGAAAGTTGGGGGGCGAAGATGAATTTCAGGCGAGTGTACTTTCGCCGTCCCGGCGATTCCCTGCCAGACCACCGGGGAATCGCCGGGACGGCGAAAGTACAATCTTACGGCCAGTTGCCCCGACCGATCTGCAAATTTACCGGCTAGTCCCAGTGCATCTCCATGTCGCCCTTCATCGATTGAAGGTAGTTCAGCTGGGCATCGTGATACATGATGTGGAGCGCGCCGAAATTCGCCACTTCGAACGCGGTCGACTCGCGGTCCGGCATGACAATCGTCCGCATGGCGTCGGTGCCGATCGCATCGACCATCTCCTTGACGCTCGCTTCCATCTCGCGAACCGCGACTTCTTTTGACCGGAAGTCATCGGGCGCGACCGTCCACCCTTCGAAGGACATGGGGGGCGGAGTTTCGCCGCGAAGACGGGTCGCGATGCGGCGATTGATCAGGACGACTTCGTAGGTGAAGTCGATGGGCGCACGGGCTTGTCCGGCAGGTGACCTCAGCAGGTCTTCTTCGCTGATCGCCTTGAGATCGCCGAGATAATAATTGCCCGCGTTGGTTACTTGAGCCGTTGCATAAGCGGTGGGATCGAATGCCATGCGCCGATTTTACTGACTGGGGGCCTGAAGAAACCTGTCCAAGCCTGCCAAGATGAAGCGAACGTGCGCATCAACATCCTCGTCAATACGCACCGCGCCGATGCCATCGAAGCGGCCATCCAGACCCGGGAGTTCCTTCTCGGGCAGGGTGTCGAGGTTGCCGCCGATCGCGAGACGGCTGAGTTCACGGGCGCGGACCCCATTTCGCTGGAGCAAATCGCGGATTCTCAGCTCGTGATCACGTTTGGAGGCGATGGAACGCTGATTCGAGCCGCCCACGTCTGCAGCGCGGTCGGAACGCCGATTTTGGGAGTGTATTACGGTCGGTTTGGGTTCGTGACGCAGTGCAAACCAAACGAGATCGGGGCGGCGCTGAGCCAGTTCTTCGACGGCAAAGCCCGCATCGAGGACCGCATGATGGTGCAGACGGAGCTGATCCGCGCAGGTCAGGTCGTCGCGACGATGCACTCCTTGAACGAGGCCGCCTTGCAGCGTGCGGCGACCACTCGTATGCTTACGTTCGAGGTCAATGTCGATGGGCGCAAACTGACCCGTTATCCGGCCGACGGAGTCATGGTCTCGACTCCGACCGGGAGCACCGCCTATAACTTGTCGGCGGGTGGTCCGGTCGTCGATCCACGGATGCAGGCGCTCATCCTCACTGCGATTACGCCGCACACGCTTTCCGCAAGATCGCTGATCTTGCGCGGTGACTCGGTTATTCGCTTAAGCATGGAGACTCGTGGCGACGCTGTGCTCTCCTGCGATGGCCAAAGCCGCCTGCATATGCTGAGCGGAGATGAAGTGAAAATCACCAAGTCGCCACGAACCACACGGCTCATTAGCGTGGACGACGATGATTTCCTTTCCAAACTTTCGGAGCGGCTCTTGTGGAGCCAAAGCCTCGACCATGACGACGAATAGCTTCGGGCCAATTGCTTCATTTTACGACGAACTGATGGATGCGGTGCCGTACCGCATGTGGGCCAGCTATTATGAACTTCTGCTTGCCCATCAGGAAGTCCGCCCGCGTCGAATCCTCGATGTATGTTGCGGAACGGGCACGCTTACGGAGTACTTCGCGAAAGAGGGCTTTCAGATGGCTGGCGTAGACCTTAGCGCGCCGATGATCGTCGAGGCCAAGCGAAAAGCGGAGGCAAACGGACTTAACATCCAGTACCTAGCCGAAGACGCGGCGACGTTCAAACTAGGCGGTAAGTTCGATGCCGCTTATTCATTCTTCGACAGCCTCAACTACATCACCGATCTCGGTCACCTAAAGCGCGCGATCCTCAATGTTTCTGAGCACTTGCAGCCAGGCGGCTCCTTCATCTTCGATCTCAATACCGCCTACGCTTTTGAGGCCAGTTTGTTCGATCAGCAAGACACGCGCGCTCGCACCCGGGTGAAGTACAACTGGGTTGGCGAGTACGACAAGACGAGCCGCATTATTCGAGTGGCGATGGAGTTTTGGGTTGACGGCGAGCGCTTCAACGAAGTCCATGTTCAGCGTGCCCACCGGCCCGAAGAAATCGAAGAAATGCTCTTCGACGCAGGTTTCGTCGACTTGCGATGCTATGACAGCTACACCCTCAACCCCCCCCGCAAAAAGAGCGACCGCGTGCACTGGTGCGCCTTGAAGCAGGGACGGTGACCTGGTGAGCCGAGCCATAATGAGGCATGACGGTAAAGGTGGTTCTTGAGCAGGGCGAGGATGGCTGGATCGTGGCCCATGTTCCGGCGTTGCGCGGTTGCGTATCCCAAGGAAAGACCCGTGAGGAGGCGCTCGCAAACATCAGGGAAGCCATCGAAGGCTGGCTGGAGGTTGCTGGCGATCTCAATGAGGTAGGCAGTCCGGCAGCCGGGAGCGAAGTGGTGGCGGTCGCTGTATAGCGATGCTCCCGGTCGTGAGCGGCAAGCAGGCTCGAAGGCTTCGGAGGAAGACCAACTGACTGTTTCAAAACGACACGATTGGCAGCGAAGGGAGGTCGCGCCACTTGTCGGTTCGTTCCATAGTAGTTGGCGAAGGAGAATCCGAAAACTGAAGTGGAGCCCATGCGCGGATGGTCGGAAACTCGTCATACGTTCGGCCGTTGAGCTCTCGACCCGTCAGGTCCTTGCGCACTCCGCCCCACTGCTTGAAGAAGAAGGCGACGCCCTGAGCGACGCACGAGCCGTGAATCTCATGAACCCATTCTGGCTTCATCGGGCGTGACCGGGGGCCAGATTCACCTCCAACAATAACCCAATGAATACCACGGAGCTTGAGGTTGACAAGAGATCCGATCAGTGGTTCGCACGATAGGAAGCGAATGAACGCTGGTACTGTCCTGAGGTCATCAATTCGCTGCACGACGCGGTCGTCCTCAACGCTCACGCCCATCCAGATGTTTTCAGTCCACGTAAGTTGGTCAGCGATTTCCGCGAGCCTAGCGCTTCGCTTCGTAAGGATCTGGAAGACGTGGTCGGGGCATTCGTTCATCGTCTTGAATACGCGCTTGATGAAATCGACCGGAACGTTTTCGTGAAAGAGATCGCTCATAGAGTTGACGAAGACAAGTCTGGGGACCCGCCATGAGCGCGGCAAGTCAATTAGATCATCGTGCAGGGTTACTTTGAAGCCATCAACGTAGCGTGGCGATCCCATTGCCTTGAGCCGCTTAGCCATTCGCTCCGCGTAGCAGTTCTTGCATCCCTGGCTAACCTTCGTGCATCCCGTGACGGGATTCCATGTCATATTCGTCCACTCGATGTGTGTGGCCTTAGGCATTTGGGCTCCTCACTTTAAGTCGCTTGGTTGTCTCTTCGGGAAAGGTGCCTTTCCGTCGTTTTGGGTTTGTCGATTCGACTTCCAGGAAGCCTTGAGATTCCACTGCGCCGAGCAACTTCGGAACAGTGAAGAACGGGGTCTCATTGAGAATGTAAGTCAGCGCGTCATCGAAGCTGAGGTCTTTCCCGTCGAATGTATCCACAAATCGACCTACCCAGTCTTCTGGCTGGTCGTATCGGAACAGCGCTCCTTGGTGCTGCTCAGCATCGGAAAACCTATAAGCTCCGTCCTTGTCGAGCTCCCTCATGCTCTCCTTCATCTTCACCAGACCCTGACGATGCTGACTGGCGAACAGCAGGAAGTAGTCGATGTTCGACGTTGAAGATGCCATCTCGAAAGAAAACATGTACTTCACGTTTGGGAGTGAGCGAAGCTTCTCCTTGTAGAGATTGAGCAATGCAAGCTCCTTGTCTCGGAGCTTCGTAAGTCCCTTCAAGCGATCTCGCCACTCATCACCCCCGAAAATCGTCGTGAGTATCTCGTCTGCATTGGCATCCTTGCCCGCCGACGCGATGCGAGCCATACCGTCTGCATCAAAGTTGAGAATGATTTCGGAGGTCTTCGATGCAAGGATGCGCTTCACTGCATCCCACGGAAAGCCTGTTGCACCAAAGGGATCGATAAAGACCACAAGCGGTGCGCTGGTAAAGAATGCCTTGGAAAAGGAACTCTCAGCAACGGAGAGTCCTTCAACGAAGCTACAATTCTGAGCGATCCATTTCACATCACGAGCCGCGTTTCGCTCTTCGATCAGTGCCTTTAAGTGGTCAAAGCGGGCAGAGTCTTGTTCAACGAACAGCGCACGGATATCGGTCGCCTTCCATTTCGCAGATTGATCCGTCCTTGCCTTGTTCAGCGCCGCCAACGCGGCCATGGGTGAACCATTGGGGTGGTTGCTGTACTCTCCAGGCCCCGCGAACCCATCGATGTACGTGAGCGGTTTCCCAGCAAATGTCGTTCCAGTGATGACCGCCCACTTGTAGAGGTAGCGCTCTACAATCTCGATTTTGGCGATCGTATGCGGCTCAGCTGGCCATATTGTTGACTTGGGCTTCGAACTCACGCGTTAAAGTATACTCCTGTCTAGTTATCCTAAAGCAAGATCCTGTGGCGCAAAGCTTCCTACCGCGTGAGCACGCTTCCCACGGGGCACCGCCGTTAGGATCGGAAATTCGGTCCAACCAGGATCGGGGAACCGCGGAAGCGGCAGGGAGCGTTGCAAGCGTAAAGGCAAGGCCGCTGGGCCCTAGGGGCTGTCATGATTCTCCAATCCATCTTATTCCTGACGACGCTATCGAATTCTGCCGTGGACTGCAAAGCGCCGCCAAGGCTCGGTACGACCGTCACCGCGTTCGCCTCGAACTTGCGGACCATGTTCCAGGACCGCAAGGGGGACTATTGGTTTGGAAGCTCGAACGAAGGCCTCTTTTGCTACGATGGGAAGAATATTGTCCGCTACACGAAGCAGGACGGCCTCGCCGGCGATCAAGTGGGCGGAATCCAGCAAGACAAGAAGGGGCTTCTGTACTTCACCACCAACGGCGGGGTCAGCAAGTTCGACGGGAAGTCGTTCCAAACGCTCCCCGAGGTCCACATGGACGCTCCGGACAAGGGTTGGCGGCTGCACAAGGACGACCTTTGGTTCACCTACGGATCAAGCGGAGGTGGACCTTCCCGATACGACGGGAAGACTTTGTATTGTCTGAGATTTCCGAAACACCATCTCGAAGATTCCAAGTTGGCGCTCCAGCCCAAGTCGAGCATGTACGCGATTTACACGATCTACAAAGACAAGCGGGGGTACCTTTGGTTCGGAACGGGCGATGCGGGGCTCTGCCGTTACGACGGCAAGACGATCAATTGGCTTTACGAGGATCACTTAACCAATGTGCCCGCCGGTGGCTCGTTCGGAATCCGCTCGATCATCGAGGATCGGGATGGGAAGCTTTGGATTTGCAACACCAAGAATCGATACATCGTATCTCCCACCAATCGTCAAGCCCATGGCTTGATCGATTACAAAACCGAGGTGGGTACGGGCGACCTAACGAAGGCTATCGGACAAGAACGGCTCTACTTTCAGTCCGTGGTGAAGGGGAAGGAGGGCGATCTGTGGATGATGCCCTGGGGCGGCGGAGTCTTCCGCTACGACGGGAAGAAGCTGACCCATTACCCAGTCAAAGATGGGGACAAAGATGCGTACATGAGCCAGATTTACCGGGACAGCCGCGGCGATTTGTGGATTGCCAGCCAGACCGGCGGTCCTTACAAGTTCAACGGGAAGACGTTCGAGAGATTCTTGCCCTAGGGGGGCCTGAGCTTCTAGCCCGAAGTCTGGTGGGCGGTACTGGATTTGAACCAGTGACCCCTTCGGTGTGAACGAAGTGCTCTACCACTGAGCTAACCGCCCGGAAGGAACTGATGATACCTGGCGGGCAAACCTAGTTGGAAGGCCAAGCCGACCTGAGTTTGTGCACGTCGAGTCGGTCGAAATGAGCGGACCCCCGCGTCACTTTCACCGACAGCGACAGGTCGCTTGCCTTCGGCTGGAACGGCATCGGGACGAAGACCAAGCCATCGCTCGCGAAGACCTCGAGTCCGGGGCGATCGCAGAAGATCATAAGCTTCTGTTGCCCCTTGTTAAGCGGGGCTGGAACGCGGTGACCATTTACTTCGAGGGTCTCGGCGTCTGCATCGTAAGCGATCTTGGCACTGCGCACCTCGAACGTCGTCATCGAACCCGCGCTGGGCCTGAAATCCACCTTAAGTTCTACCAGTTCAGCCCGCGTCTTCCCGAGCGGATTTGCACTGTTTGGTGTTAAGGTCAACCCCTCAAGGTGGGCAGAGCTGCTGCGGAGGCGTTCGAGTTCCCTGACCGGACGGTACGCCAGGCGCGGTCCGTCGGGCGTCGTGCGCAGGCTCAATTCCAGCGGAATCGACATCGACTGGTTGAATGGCATGCCCTTCGTCTCGGTCTGGAACCAGCCAATCTGAATCCGTCGACCGTCCTCGCGCGGTATGCCGCTGAAGGTCTGGGCGGCATAGAAGCCCTTGCCCCGATGTCCCGGCAGCTTGGGCGTTTCTGGGACGAACTTCACGCCGTCGAAGGACCCGACCAGGTACTCGCTGCTCGCGGCGGTGAGGACCCACTTGGACTTCTTGGGATCGCCATCGAGGGGGAGCTCGAACAAGTCAGGACACTCGAACAAACCCTCTGTCTCGCTGGTCGACGTCCAGTCTCTTAGATTCGGCGAGTTCAAGAACCGAATCGTGTGGCCTTTCGCAGTTTCGACGTAGAGCACCATGACCCACTTCTTCGTCGGCTCGTGCCAGATCACCTTGGGGTCGCGGTTGCCCGGAGTGAACTGCGGAACGACGGGGTTCTGGGGGTACTTCACGAACTTTCGGCCGTCGGTGCTCGACGCAAGACATTGCACCGCGGGATCGCCAGCGGCTGTGTAAATGAGAACGAGCGCCGGGCGATTGGGATAGCCGAGGCCACTGGAGATGGACCAGTCCACCACCGCGCTTCCACTGAACATCGGGCCGAGGTCGTCTGGGGCCAGCGCAATCCCAACCTCTTCCCAGTGGACAAGATCCTTGCTCACCGCGTGTCCCCAGTGCATGTTGCCCCAGCCCCAACCGTAGGGATTGTGCTGGAAAAACAAGTGATACTCGCCGTTGTAAAAGACCAGCCCGTTCGGGTCGTTCAGCCATCCGCGTCTTGGCGAGAAATGGAATTGACCCCGCCAGGCCTCGCGATAGAGGTCCTTCTCAACCTTGCGCTCCTTACTGCGGGTGATAGACTTCAGCGCTGAAGACGTCGACAACAAGCGATCGACGCGCAACCGAACCTTCTCTTCAAGCCATTGGCCCAGGTCCATCGTCGCCCACCAATCCGGCTTCCCATCGGCCAACTCGACTTCATTTCGGACGACGGTTTTTCCGTTGACGAGGAGGGAAACGAGGCGTTTTGCCGCCCCGTTCTTGATCGGGATGCTCAGGTATCGACCCGGCGGCACGAACTCCCGTTCGGCGTCTGTCTGGAAATGAGAAGGATCTTTGTCGGTCTGTACGATGTCATCCACGTTGATATGCCCCCATCCTCCCGTCGCGTTGTCCACAATCTGGATCCTCGCGTATTGGCCCGCGAACTCGCGAACATCCCAATAGTCCGGTTCGAGGGCTTCGCTGCCGCCTGGTTTGTCATTCTGGCCCGTCGCTCGGCGCACGATTTTGCCTCCAACGATCAGGTTCATGCAGGTTCGCTCCAAGTCCTTGCCTCCGCCGATCAGGAAGCGAAGATAGCGGCGTTGGATCTTCAACGGTGGGGAACTGAGGGTTCCAGTAGCGCTGTCGCCTCCGAGGTAAGAGTTGACGAGTCCTTTGCCCTTGAATCCGCTGACAGGCATCTGATTCGGTAGGGTGCCAGTCGCCGGTCCACTCCCGAACGCCTCGCCGGAAGTGACCCAGGACCCATAGGTTGGCCCCTCAAAGTCGGCCACGGTTAGATCGGAGCCCTGGGCCGACGAGTGCATATGGAGGAGGAACACGGCCAAGATCATTAACACAGGGATGTTAGACCAGTCGGCGAGCGAGGATGCCATGACATCTTGCTTTTCCAACCCGATTTGTGAATCTTCCGTTAAGGCGACGGATATCCGTTTAGAATGTCGAGACCATGAGCAAAATCACGCGACGATCCGTCTTGACGATGGCGGGAGCCGCTGCTGCCGCCGTTGCACAGCCGATGACCTTTCACGAGCCCAAGTCCAACCGCAAGTTGCGGATTGCGCACTTAACCGATATCCATGTTCAGCCCGAAAAGAACGCGGGGAGTGGAATGGCACGTGTCCTCCAGCACGTTCACCGTCTCGAAGACAAGCCCGACATCATCTTCACGGGGGGCGATCTTATCATGGACGCCTTTGGTGCCGGTTTCGATCGGGTGAAAACTCAGTGGGACCTCTTTGCCAAAATCCTTAGCGACGAGAATGGCTTACCGGTCGAGCACTGCATCGGCAACCACGACGTCTGGAGCTTCGATAAGCGGGAGAGCAGCCCCGAACACAAATCGAAAGCAGGGAAGCAATGGGCGTGCGACGTTCTCGGCCTCGACAAGACCTACCGGAGTTTCGACCGGGCTGGCTGGCATTTCATCGTGCTCGACTCGACCCATCCCGCACCGGGAGGATACACGGCTAAGCTGAACGAAGATCAGTTCGAATGGCTTGCCGAGGACCTTAAGCGAACACCGTCAAAGACACCTATCCTCGTTCTGTCCCACATCCCGATTATCGCCGCATGTGCCTACTTTGATGGCGACAACGAGAAATCTGGAAACTGGGCGGTGCCGGGTGCCTGGATGCACATCGACGCTCGACGAATCAAGGACTTGTTCGCCAAGCACGCGAACGTCAAATGTGCCATCAGCGGCCACATTCACCTCGTTGACGAGGTCGTCTATAACGGCGTTACCTACCTATGCAACGGGGCGGTATGCGGAGGCTGGTGGAACGGCAACTACCAAGAGTGCGAACCGGGCTACGCCGTACTCGACCTCTTTGAGGATGGGACAGTTCACAGAGAGTACGTGAAGTGGGGTTGGAAGCCGGGAGAGTGAATTTAACAATGAGCGAATGAATGCTTGACTTTCTCTTAACTCGCGGTCTCCACGATGAAGAGGTTCCGTTGGGAGGACAGCATGAAGAAAGCCTTTACACTCATTGAACTCTTGGTAGTCATTGCCATCATCGCCATTCTCGCGGCGATTCTGTTCCCGGTCTTCGCCCAGGCAAAGGCGGCGGCCAAAAAGACCAACGCACTCAGCCAAACCAAGCAGATCGGCACGGCTTGGCAAATGTACGCGTCGGACTACGATGACCTTGCCGTCAACGTCAGCAGTGGCGGAGCCCAGGGCGTCCACCGCACCGACTTCTGGGTCGTTTTGCAGCCTTACGCTAAGAGCGTCGAGGTGTTTTTCAGCTCGGAACGCACGGAGACAGGTTGCTACTACCACAGTCAGGCCGATATCAACAGCACGCCTTGGGCGCAGGCGATCTACCGCCTCAATCCGACCGGACGCTGTTTAGGTTACGGCTACAACTGGGGTCCGCAGATCTACGCCGGCGGCGGTGTCCTCGGTGCCGTCCAGGATATTCCCGGCGGAGGCACCATCCAGCCAGGCCGTTCGCTGACTTCGTTCGATGAGCCAGCGAATCTCTTCGTTTTCGGCGACACGTACGATACGCCTCGCCCGACGATCGGCATGTATCCGAACAGTGCGGGAGGGAAGGCCTGGATTCTCGACACCTTCCCGGTTAGCGCGAGCACGAAGCAGTCCAGTTTCCGATACGGTGGCAAGTTCAACATGGCTTACGCGGACGGCCATTCCAAGAGCGTGCAGTTCCGCGGAGGACTCACGCCCGGCGTCGGCTACGTCTACGTCCCGGCTGCTGAGCGGAATCGAATCGCCTACTGTGCTTCACCGACCGAGATGCTCGACGGCAGCCGGTTTGGCTATGCGAGCATTGCCTGCAAGGACTTCGTGAACATCCCATTCACCACCGCGACGCAGTGGTCCCCGAACTAGCATGAAGACTCTTATCCGTGCCGGTTTGCTGTCGGTGATTGGATTTAGCCTCGTTTCGTGTGGCGAGCAAAAGGGCGAGGACCTGAGCAAGGTCGGCGAACAACCGGCCGCCGACCTCGAAAGAGGTAAGAATGCTCAGTCCATTGACGAATGGGCCAAGGCCAACCCCAACAACGGCGCACCCGGAAGCGGGGAAGGCGGAGGAAAGTAGCCGCAAGTCCTCTGAGGTCACCCGACCTTAGAGGACTGCTTTCATCTCGAGGACAACGTCTTCGGGCTTCTTGTAACCGTCGATCCTGCCCACGACGGTCTGATTCTGGTCGATGAAGAGGATCATCGGGAAGCGATCGACGCCGAACCGCTTGCTCACGCCGATCTCACGCTCGGCATTGACTTTGACCGGAACCATCTGGCCAGAAAGCTCGACGACTTCCTTGTCGATGAACGCTTCGATGTCCATTTTTTGACAGAACGTGCACCAATCCGTGTAGAAGTCGACCATCATGATCTTGCCCGACTTCTTGGCTTCTTTCACGGCGAACTCATAGTTCGAAACCCAACGGACACCGGGGGATACGGTGGGTCGAGGAGCGGAGGACGCGCTCTTCGTATCGTCTGCCGGTTCCAAAGTTCGAACCGTCTTCACCTCGCCGCAGCCTGCGAGGAAGCCGAGGGCCAGCACAGAAAACAACGGGCGCAGTTTCACGAGTTGTAAGACGCTCATGACTACCGTCCCATTCCCCCTGGACGTGCCCCGCCCGTTGTCCCGCCGCCAGAAGGTCTTGCTCCACCACCGGCGCCACCGCCTCCCTGACCCGGTCGGCGTCCGCCACCCGGTCCGGTTCCGCCAGCCAGGCCACCGCCCTGCTGGGCTTCGAGCATCTTCTGCTGGGTCTCGCGCATCGCTTTGAGGTCAATCTCGGCGACGACGACTTCCTCGCCCTCCTTGAGGCCGCTCAGGATTTCGACTCCATCATTTCCGGACTCGCCAATGGTCACCTCACGGCGGATCGGCTGACCTGTTGGGCTTGGATTCTTGACCTTGACGTAAATCTTGTCTCCGTCGCGCTGGATCGCTTGGCTTGGCGCGATCAGGACGTCCTTCTTCTCGAGCGTCAGGAATTCGCAGGTTGCGTTCATGCCGGGCAAGAGCTTCACTTTTGAGCCCGGAAGGATCTTCACACGGACTTTGACCGCAGTCACGTTTTGAGTCGTTGTGGCGGAAGGATTCACCCGTTCGACCGTGCCTCTGATCTCCGCTGAAGGAAAAGCCTCTACGATCACGCGGACGTTCTGCTTTTCGTGAACTTGGGCAATGTCTGCTTCGTCAACCGCGCACTCGACGAACATTTGCGTCGTGTCGCTGAGCTGGACAATGCTGGTGCCTTGGGCGAAGGTGCTCGTTCCCGGCGGGATGATCGTGCCCTCCTCGAGGTACTTGATGGTCACGACTCCGTCGCGTGGAGCGAGGACGGTCGTGCTGTCGAGTTGGACCTTCGCGTTCTTAAGCGACACCTCATTCCTCACCGTACTGGCCCGGGCCGCAACCTCGTCCTGCCGACGCACGTCATTCGTGAGGAGGTTGGCCTTCGCTCGGGCCAGAGCGACCTCGGCGCCGGCCACCGCCTTTTGAGCCTCAAGGAGACTTTGCTTTGAAGTATCGACTTGCGACTGATTGGCCTTGGCTTGCTCCAAGTCGGCCTGCGCGCGTTTCAGCGCTTCGTCTGTCGAGACGAGGTCGGCTTGGATGTCCTTTTCGAGGGTGTCCTGGCGGAGTTTTGCGTTGTCGAAGTCGGCACGGGCGGCCTCGAGGGTATTGCGGGCTCGCTCAAGAGCGGAAGCGGCAACGTATCCTTTCTCAAGAAGGCCTTGCTGCCTTGTCAGGTCAGATTGAGCATTCTCCAGGGCGACTCTTGCGCGGTTGAGGGCTCCGGCGGTGTCGCGTCGGCGTTGGGGGATCGTGACCTCGCGCATCCGGTCAAAGGCCTGCTGGGCGGCCTTGAGATTCGACTCGGCGGTTGCCAAGTTAGCCTTTGAAAGAGTGGGTTGCCGGTCGGCTTCGAGCTCTGCACGGCGCAGCCGACTCTTGGCACTCTCGAGTGCGATTTCGGCATCCTTTACGGCTTGGCCGCCGGTGCTGAGCTGCAGTTCGAGGTTCTTCGCGGCTTGGATGGCCCTGGCGTTCGCCGAGTCGAGATCAGCCTTGGCCTGGTCGTACGTCGCTTGAGTGTCCGACGGATCGATTTCGGCGATCAGGTCGCCCTTCTTCACCTCGGTGCCTTCCGTGACGTTCAGCTTGACGATCTTTCCACCGGCTTTGGACTTGATGTCGACCGTGGTCAACGCGACGAGTTGGCCGGTGGCGCTGATCGATCGGACCAGCTCACCTTTGGTAATCGGCGCGTACCGGTACTCAATTTCAGTTTCGGCGCTGCCGCCCCGGAAAAACACCGCCCAGACCCCGACGAGGAGGCCGATGCCGCCAACAATGATAATGCCTGTCTTCTTCATGGTGTCTCGCCTGGCAGCGGTCGTCCCGTCACCAGTCGCAATTGGATATCGGAGATCAGCAGGTCATAGACAGCCTGCACGTAGTTCGACTCTGCGGTGGCCAAGCTGACTTGGGCGGTGAGGACTTCGATGAGGTCCCCTGCGCCCAGTCGTTGCGATTCCTCGGCGGCGCGAAAGTTCTCTCTCGCGGCCTCACGGGCGGCATTAGAGGCTCCGAGTATTTCTCGATTAAGTTCGAACTCGGCGTATGCCGCTTCGATCTCGGACCGCGCATCACGCTCGTCCTGGGTTAGCGTGGCCAGGGCTGAATCGAGGCTGTACTGCCTCGTTCGCACGGCTTCACGCGATCGGAAACCATCGAAAAGAGGAATTGTAGCCTTCAGGGTCAGTCCCACCGTATCGGATACGTCCGGAGCAAACGCCTTGCCAGCCGTGGCATCGAGCGACCATGTCACTCCGGCGGCTATCTTCGCCAAACGAAGGTCAGCACGGGCACTCTCGACGCGCTTGCGTTGGGAAATGAGGTCGGGTCGGTTGGCAAGTCCATCCCGGATGGCCTGCTCTCGGGAGTAATCGAGGGCTCCAAACTCGGGCTCACTTACTGCAGCCAGTTCGTAACTGGCCGGTGCCTCGTCCCAACCAATCGTTGCTTTGAGGTCGGCGTGGGACGTGATCACGCGATTGCGGCTCTGGAGCGACGTCGCCTTGGCATTCAGGAAGTCGGCATTTGCCTGCAAGATATCCTTCTGCGGCGCATCCCCCAGCTGGACGCGCGTCTTGGTTTGGTCGAGAATGGTCTCCGTCCGCTTGAGTTGAAACTCCTGAACCCGTGAAAGCTCCTGTGAGCGCAGGGCGTCATAGAACTGCTGGTGGACGAGAAAGAGCGTATTGCGCAGCGTGTTCAGTGCACTCGATTGGGCGGCTTCCGCGTCGCGCTTGTTTGCGAACAGAGTCCAACCCCTTTCGCCGCTGTCCAAGAGGGTCCAAGAAAATCCGACGCTGAAGTCCGCTTGAGTGGAATCGACGCGCGATGGTGGGCCGCCGGTCTGGAAATTGGATCGCCGGACGTGGTAGCTGAAATCAGGGGTCAAGGTGGGCAGGAACGCCCCCTCTGCGGTCCTCACCGCGCTCTTGGCCGCGAGATAGGAAAGGTAACTGACCTTGATCGTCCCGTTGCGTTCCCTGGCCATTTTGAGGGCTTCGTCGAGGGTCAACGGGTTTTGCGCCATTGACGTCACAGAGGCCGTCAAGACTGCCCAACCGATGCCCGTCCTGAGAAAATTTAGCCCAATTCCTTCCATATCGAGAGCCTACCGCCCGCGCGAAAACGCGGGTGGGACTCAATCCACCCGCGTCACCCCACAGTCTACGTTGAAAGGACGGTGGCGAGTTTCCCAGCGATTCCGCTGGGCACCAGGAATTCTCTTAGGACCAAGGACACAATCGTGGGCCGAGAGTTACCCATCTGCCTTTGTTTGCTGATCTAATAGGCGTGGTCCCAAATAAACGCGGGGCCGGAACCAAAGCGAAATCAATCAGAGAACAAAGGATATGCAATACCATGAAGAAACTCGCCAAGTCGCCGAAGAGGCAAAAACGTTTGTCAGCCCCATGCTTGTGCCTTACATTTGCGCACGCCGGAAGCCCAAAGTCGCCGCCAAGAAGCGGACGTACAGCGATCAGTCGCTGTCGCTCATGAGCCGGATCGTCGGCGCTGGCCTCTTCGTCGTCTCGATCTTAGGCGTCATCGTCCTGGCCGGTCCGAAGTAATGTCCTTTCGCCGTCTCGGCGATTCCCCAATGGCAACGTGGGCGTATGGTGCCGAGA
>JAIBBE010000069.1 GCA_019694835.1 Fimbriimonadaceae bacterium
GGTGCTGGAGTCGGAACCGGGCCGGGTCGAACTGCGGGTGGATTTTCCCTGGACGCGGGTGCTCGGGCGCGGCTTGCCGCGCGGCGAACCCCGGGAGGTTACGGAGATTGACGTGCCGCGGCGGCAGATGACGTTGCGGGCCTTGATGCACTTTCTATTCGAGCGCGCGGGCTTCAACCGCTGGAGCCCGGCGATGGCGGGCAAACGCAACCAGGGCGTACTGCGCAAGTACCTGCTGGAGGCCGCCGAGGAGATCATGGTCAAGGGCGTGCCGCTGGCCGAGCGCCTGTATGTGCCCGAACCTTTCAGCGAGAGCGCCAAGGCCGAAGCCGCACAGCGTCGGCGCGAGAAACTGGCGGTGCTGCGCCCCAAGGCCGGGCAGACGCCGCTGGCCATCGTGATCGGCGAGTTCAAGGCGAGCGAGGCGACGAGCCAGGGTTGCCGGATCTGGATTCGCCACATGCCGGATGCCCCGCTGCTGATCGCCAGCCGGAGTTGGGAGCGCATCGAGCGGGCGTTCGCCCCTCTGTTCGAGGCACGAGATGCCGACACCGGTCACTCGGTCCGGCTGGTCATGGTTGCACTGATCCGAGCCCGCCGTGAATACACCTACGAGATCGATGCGGCGAGCCTGATGCTTGCCAGCGAACATTGGATTCCCGTCGAGGGCGTACACGAATTGCCGCTGGTCGATGCCCTGGTCGCCCAGCACCGCCGCTTCGTCAAGCCACTACGCTATGACGCTCGAAGTGCGGCGGCCTTTCCAAATGTCTTGCTGCTGGATGCCGGGCCGGCGCCGGTGCCGCTCCATGTGGTAAGCACTTTCATGGACCCGAAGGAGCGGCTTTCCAAGGAAAGGGCGATTGCGGAAACCGGTGCGCAGCGCGCCTGGGTCTGGAGGACAGAGGAACAAATGCCGCTTTTCAGACGAGACGTAGAGGTGGCGCTGCCGTCTTGATTCGCGCTATTGAAGCGTAGGCCCGCACAAGCGCAACAACTGCGATCGGATTTCGGTGGGTGATGCCGTCAGATCCACCGTCGCAAATCGGATGCAATGCCCGTGGATGACTACCGTCTCATCGACGGTGCCACCGACGGAAGGGTGAAGCAGCAAGCCACTGGCGCAATCCGCAAGCGCATCGCCGCGCCCGACCTGAGAACGCAGGTAGGCGTAGATCTGGTAAACATACCCGCTGCGAAGCGTTTCCTCTCGATACCAGCCGCTCGTGACGATCGACGTGAACTTGGTGTCGATGACAATTCGCCGACAGGACGGCGCGTGGTCGAGCACCAAGTCGGTTCGCATCGTTGGCAAGATCGTGTCAATTCCCGACGTCTTCTGTTCTATCTGCCAACTCAGCGTACCGCCGCACCGAACACGCCATCCCTGCGGTTGCAGAACCACGTCATAGAAGCCACCTACGGCTTTCTCGAACAGTCGGCGGACCCACGTGACCTCGCGGTCCGGCAGAGTCAGCACTTTCATCCCCGCCGCCTCGGTTGGCAACGCAAGATCGAAGGCCAGCTTTGCCGCAGCCACCATGAATCTGTCGTCCGCGTCGTTGCGGCCAAAACGATCGGTGCTCATTTGGGCGCGAGTGGGCGCGTTGCCGGAGACACCCATGGCCTTCATGCCATTCGCAAGTGAGCGGCAGCGATGGGCCACGTCCTTCCTCCGCACGATTCTGGAGATGGTTTCCAGCGCAGCACGGACAAAACGATTGCGTGGTGTGTCGATGGTAAACTCATCAAATCGACATGCCACCAGGCCACGATCGAGCAATCGATGCCGTTCAGTGTTCAGGACATCAATCCGCCCCCGCACGCGATTGAGGACGGCATCCCGAGAGCGGTAGCCAAGACTGAGACGGCGGCGCTGCCTGACTTCAACTGCGTGGGCAAGTATCTCGGCGACCAGATCAGGCAGATCGTCAGGGTTGTCCTCCAGACCGACATTGCCGATGCCGCGAGTGCGGAACAAGTACGATGCATAGAGCATAAGCAACCACAGATTACGCACCGGAATACGTCCGATGTAGCCATCTGCGTCTACCGACGCGTTCTCGACTTGCTCCCCGAGCACGCCCATCACCAGCTCTGAATCAGCCGCGCGCACGCCTTCTGCGCTTCGTCAGGTGCATCAAACCAATACTCATCGAGCAGCGGCCCGATCTCGGTTTCGACCACCTGCTGGAACCACTTCTTCGTGTCCCCAGCCTCCAGTCGGTGGGCGGGCGTCACGTAGCTGTGGCCGATCCGGAACTGCTTTCCCAGACGGGCGTCAGCCCCGATCTGGTCATTCAGTTGGGCGATCCGATGCTCGATATCCGCCACCAGAGCTGGATCGACAGCACTCTCTTTGACCACCCAATCCCGCCACGCAGGGCCTAACCTTGGCTCCAGACCAACGAATGCGAAACGGCGACGCAGCGCGAGATCGACAAGGGCCAGCGACCGGTCAGCGATGTTCATCGTGCCGACAACGTAGAGGTTCTCCGGAATGTGGACAGGGCGGCGCTTGCCATCAGCATCCGGGTAGCACAGCTCCAACGCCTCATTGGGCGTGCGCTTTCCAGCCTCCAACAGTGTCAGAAGTTCGCCGAAGATCTGCGCCGGGTTGCCACGGTTGATCTCCTCGATCACCACGACAAACTTCGACGATGGGTCCTTCGACGCCGCCTTGATCGCTTCCATGAAGACGCCGTCGGCCAGCGACAACTTGCCTTCGCCGGTTGGCCGCCATCCCCTGACGAAGTCCTCGTAGGACAGGTTGGGGTGAAACTGCACCGCGCGGACTTTGCTTTCGTCCTTTTGTCCCATCAGCGCAAACGCAAGGCGCTTCGCCAGCCATGTCTTGCCAGTGCCTGGCGGCCCCTGAAGTATCAGGTTCTTCTTGGTACGAAGGCGGTCGAGCAGCCGATCGATCTCGTCGCGTTCAAGGAAGCATCCGTCTTTGAGAATGTCGTCGACCGAGTACGGCACGATCGGCACAGCAACATGAACGTCTTCCTGTGCCGCTGCATCAGCCTCATCGTCCCCATCGTCGGCGTCGCCTACGTCCTTCTCGCCGGCCGAAGTCTTCTCATCGGTGGGGTCCTTGTACAGCCATGCTTCCAGTGAAAGCTCGGGATATGAGTGGGCCGGGTACGAGGCTTCCTGGAAGCGCGGCTCCAGCACATCCATCACGGCAAGATAGTCTGCCGAGTTGCAGCGTCTCTTCGGGCCGTGAAGGCCAATCGGCACGCCGAGCTTCTTGCTGACGTAGACCTTAGAGTTGTGGTCAAGGCTCAGGAATGTCCATGGCCTGATCCAGTAAAGGCCGAACGTCAGGTTCCATGCCACGCCTCGGCGCCCGTTGGCGCTATCGAACGCCTTGGCGAATTCCTCGCGGGCAAGGTCATCGTCCGTATCCGAATACGCGATGGCAGCAGCAAAGACGTCCCAAAGCGAATCGATGTGGTCGGTTGCGCGATTGACCTCGAATGGAAAGTACCAGGACTTCAAGTTGTTCAACAGCGGGATGCCTTCGAACGTTTCTGGAACAGCTTCGTCAACGCCCAGGAACTTGGCCAACTCGGTCGCGATGATCTTGCGGTTGGAATCCTTGATGCCCCGATTAAACAGACCCATCGTCGTGAACGGACAGATGTCCTTCACGAAACCGGTGGTGCCATCCGCATACTTGTCCTCTGCCAGATGACCGAGTCCGTCGACCCGCACAGAAATCTCCCTGATACCTTCAACAAGGGCGCCTCTGTCGTTGCGATAGGTGAGCAGCTTGTCAGCAATCGTTTCGTAGAACTTTGTCCAGCCGAAGCGATGCTTGTCGGGCGCCACTGTCCCGAATCGTTCCCGCCAGTAGGGTGCGTTTCGAAAGCGCTCGACGTCCTGCGGCTTGCTATCGAAGGCGAAGGCGATCAAGCCATCGGTCATCCACTCGCCAGGCAGAACGCGCCAGACTGTCCCCCGGTGGGTGTAGAAATACCACTCCCGAACCGGCTCGACCTTTGTCCAGTCAACCTTTACCCGCTTGCCATCATTCAGGTTCTCGGTGATCGTGCCGATCGCCTTGATCGCCATCACTGACACCGCTTGCCCACGGCTCTCGAAGGGCAGCCCATGCTTGCGCGTGTACGACGACTTGATGGCGATCCGATCTCCTGGCCGCATCGATCGCACCACGTCGAGGTGCTTGTCCTCGTAGCCGTTCTCCCAAATCCCCTCGGATAGAAAGCGTGGCATCTGATCGTCGGTGCCCCCGTAGCTTGCGCCAACAAACCAGCTCGCCTGTGCGCCAGAGTTCTCTGTTTTTGTGTTCATAGATATAGATATCCTCAGATGGAGGCGGGTAGGGCAACAAACTGACTGCTCGGTCCTTCCGAACGGAGGTTCAGGTCTGGGCTACACTTATCCACAGCCAAGCCAATGACAGGCGGCTATCGCCCTTGGTCAAAATTCAACGCGCACAGCTGGTCACTTTAAAACGCGCGCCGACAAGCACTCCCTGAATTCATCCTCGATGCTGCATTGATGGTTTTCAATGCGGGCCATTTTTATCTACGTTCTTCGTTAAGGCCTCATCCCGAGAAAGCTCCAATCGAAGGATGAAAATAGTCTTTTATGCAAGTGCTTCAGCTTCAGAGAGCGTTCTCAGCCATGTGTCCAAAATGGGATCGCCCCAAGTCAAAAGGCGAACCCCCTCACGACTGGTAGCCATAATTTGCTCTTCATCATCGCCCGATTTCGCAGTTGGTGGATGACGGTCAGCGAGTTCGCCACTAAATGTGACCAACAACTCCTCGTTGTCGAGAATACCAAGGTGGCTCGGCGCCCCCTCCCATGTGAAACTAAAACAAGCTCGGCGACCATCTAATTCGACAACCTGCGCGCCTGGTTCGGGAATCGCCGCAATTGACATTCCCGGCGCTAAATGGGTTAGACACCATACCGCAAGGCCTTCCTGCGTGACTGAGCAGATATTGGGTGAATGTCGCTGTATCGCTGGCGTGATTTCAGTGAATGACTCAAGCGGCTGAAGACTGGTACCCGGATTTTTCTGTGTTGCCTCGTCAAGCAGGCGTTGAGCTTCTTCCTGCTCCATTTCACCCCGTGCGACCTTGGTGAGAATACGTGGCATTTCAGCAAGAATCGGTTGCAGGGGACCAACGACCTCTTCAAAAATGCGGATACGGACTTTCAACGTGAAATAGGTA
>JAIBBE010000219.1 GCA_019694835.1 Fimbriimonadaceae bacterium
ACAATCCCTCTCTTTGATGCATCGGAGGGACATGCAGTATCGTTCCGAAGTTGTTTCCGTCGCGGGCTTTGTCCAACAAATTGCCTGCTCTTATTTGCGACACGGCTACTGGTGGTATGTCACTGGCTGGATTCCCGCGGGCAAGGACGCCGAAATGATCGACCGCAAGCTCATCGAAAAATACGGCATCGGCGTGTCGGAAAAAACGCGTGCCCGGCGAAAACAAGCGGGGCTGGCCAACCTGCAATACCTTCGTCATGAACGGACTTTCGCGATATTCGCGACGAAGGGGCAACACCGTTTCTTCGAGGAAGAGGCCGCTGGCATCCGGGACATACGGCGGATTCCGCTGCGGTATTCGGGCTATTCCATCAGCTATCGGCGCGGCGGTCGCACGTCGGATGGTGCTCCCGATCATCGGTGGCACGCCCATGTGGAAATCGACCGCCATGTTTACCTTGGCGTTCGAGCCTACTTGCTCGAACTCGCCGTCCACAGGTCAGCCGAGAAATTGGCGATGGAGTTCTACGAATTGCCGTTCGAGCCTTACGCCCCCATCCGGCGCCAGCTTCTGACGCTGCACCGTGCCGTCAACCGGGTTCGCAAACAAGCCGGTTATCATCCGATACCCATCGAAGTGCTGCCTCTTCGTCGACGCATCGTCAAGCCATTTGGCGAAATCGACCAATTCCGTGTGACAACCGTCAGGCATAGACAAGTTGTGCTCGCTGAGAGCATTGACGAGCCCGAAGCTGAACCAGGGCGAGAGCGTTGATCAACATGCCCGCTTCATGGGTGGTGAATTGCTTGCTCGGCGTTGACAGCCGAAGGATCCCACCTCGGTAGCAGGTCAAGGCGATGCCGAACTCGTGAAACCGCTCCCGCAGCACTTGCGGACTCCATCGGCGGACTTCTGGGCAAGTCGCCTGGAGGAGAACGGCAGCCGACCGGAACTCTTCATCAGGAAGGAGCGGAGACCAGCCGGTCATGTGGCCGATGCGGGCGACCATTTCGGCAATGGCGGTTCGCCGGTGATGCAAATCGTAAGTCGCCACCTCGGGACCGTGGCCCTGTAACGCGCCTCGGAGCGCGAAGAGTGGCGAAACGTTGACGGTCTCGGTGAACCGACGCAACTTGCCCGTTTCCAGCCCGTGCAGAAACGCCAGGAGCGGGTCGTCGAGCGTTCCCCGAGCCAAGTATTTGACGCATGCACTCTGGATTTCTGACCGAGTTGCTGCGTTCGGGCAAAATCCGATTCCCAAGGGAAGATGACTGCCGAGCCATTTATGACACCCGGCCATGTAGAAGTCGCAGGGCAGTTCCGACAATCTCAGGGGGAATTGTCCGACAGCCTGGGAACCATCTACCGCGATGAAGCTATTGCCGGCGGCCTGCCGAAATGCTCGAACGATCTCGGTCGCTGGCAAACAAATTCCGTCATGGCTGACGTGCGGAAACATTAGACCGGTGCATCTCTTGGAGAGGAAGCGATCCATCATGGTTTCGATGAGTTGTCGGGGCGAGATTTCGCGACGAAGAATCCGGGCACGAATGCGGAGGTATTCGATCTGGCCTTGCGCTTTGCGAGCGGTTCGCCGAAGAATGTCGCCGTAGCTCGGCCAGGTAAGGTCGGTGACGAGGACGGTCCCGCCGTTGCGAAACAGTTGACGTGCAGCGAGTTTGGCAAGGTTTGCGGACCGGCCCGCCAAGAGCGGCGGCGAATTGAATGAGAGACCAGCAAACGCGGCGAGCGCCGCCTTGAGTTCGGCGATGCCGGCCCAGGAACGCAACCCCGGATACCGCGATTGAAGATGCGAAGGCCAAGCCGAAAAACCGTCTCGCAGGAACTTTTCAAAGTACAGCGTGCAACCTTCTTCGCCGGCAACCCGCACGAATTCTCTCAAAGCCAACTGCGCGGTCGGTGCCATTCGTCCCATCCGAGCCGCGTCGAGATACAACATCGACGGCATGGAAGGCCCAAAGCCTGTACACTATCTTGTACACTATTGTAGGCATTCAGCCGGCCAGCGATCGACGAAATTCGGGTGATTTTCCGCCAGTCACGACTGCCGCTCGTCACTCTGGCGATGAAACCGAAGTATTCACCAGTATTTACTCATTCATGTTTTCAGGATCCAAACTCACTCATCAGACGCGTCGTCGTCTTCTACGGGGGCATCAGGCCAGTCGAATGGAACCAACTTCTCTTGCGAGCCCCAACGGTACTTGACTGCCGCCTTATACTTGTCGAAATCGGCGAAATAGGCATGCTCCAGCACGATTACTTGAAGCGTCTTCTGCTGGGTGACTTCATCGAATAGCGTGTCGAAGTATTTCTTCAGATCCGCCTTGTCCGAGGTAACTATCTGGACTTCGCCTGGGTTGGCCTCCGGAGAGTAGAACGGCCTACTCAGCTGATCAAAGATGACTACGCCCGGTACCGGTCGATCACTCCCCGCGAATACTCGATGTAGCCCAAGCACCGCACTCAGCCTCCCGCTAAGGCAGCTTTCGTCGCCGCCAACGTCTCGCATGTCCATGACGCGATTGCCCCGGATGAACTGCAACCGCACTTTCCGGGCATCGAACATCGCCTGGACATCGCGGTAATTCTCGTCAATTGGCAGATCTTTGAGAATGGACGACGCGTGCGTCGAGACTTGCAACTGGAGGGCGTTGAGGCTCTCGGTTTTCGCTTCCGGATCAACCAGCGATTCAAGATCTTCTATTTCAGAGCGGAGATCTTCGAGCTTATCTTCCTCGGCTGCGGGTGCTCTGAGTATGGTATCGAGAAAGTAGCTGATTCGCCCCGCAACACGCATGCGGCGTTGATCGAGGTCGATCCTCCCGGCATTTTGTTCATCCTCCCTGATGATGCCCGCAATCTGTTCTCTCACGCCCACAAGCTGAGCCGCCGCACCCTCCATCTGCTCGCGAAGCCCGGCAATGTAGTCATCGATCTGGGGGCGGTCTTGAGTCACTTCCTCAAGATCACCACCCAGCCGGGTCAGTGCCGCCTGGATGGCATTAAGAGGCTCCGTCCTAGTAGTTATCGAGTTCTCGCATACCGGGCAGACATCTGTCTCTCCTCCAACCTTGAAGACGCTGCTGACGTCCAGCTTCCGCTGTTGCCGCCGCACCGACTCCGCGAAGCCGTTAGCGGAGGTGAGCATCTCTTCCGCGGCGTTTAAGTGGGACCGCAAGTTTGCGATGGAGCCTTGAAGCTGTCGTTCCCGAGCGTTCAGTGGCGCCAGGCGATCACCGACCGCAACCGGGGCTTGAGGGGTCGGTGCCCACGTCGCAGCAGTCCGCAACGACAGGAATCCATCGTCACCCGATTCTGAAGCCGGGTTGACTTGAACCATTCCGAGGTTAAGGGCCTCCTCCAAAAGCGCCGCCCCGCGTTCCACATTCGCATCGGTATCGGTCCGGGCCGATTCACGGCGTCGCTCTTCTCGCTCTAGCTGAGCCCTCAGTTTTTTCAGACGGACTTCGTTTGCCGCGGTCGACTCATCTACTGCCCCCAGGAAGTACGGGATCGAGTCCGTGATGCTGAGCCGGCGCTCGTCGTTCATCCCGCGGAGGAGGGCAAGCTTATCGAGGATGACGTCGTCGCTCACCAGGACATACGGGAGTGCGTTCCTCAACGAGATCCGGTTCCCTTGTCGCTCGGTGAAAGTCTGGCCGGTGACATTCCCCATCCGCATAGCCTGTTCAAACTGCCGCAATGCGCCATCGGTGTTCGTTCTCTTCCGTAGGTCATTTTCCGACGGGGGGATCTCGGCTTGGGGACCGACCGAGTAAAACACATCCTCGCTGGATTTCCGAGGGAGCTGGACGACCCGCCGGCAGATGAACACCTCGGTTTTGTCGCGCACCCAACACACCCCAACCCACGAGCACCTCTCTCGCACGATACCCGGGATGTGACACTCCCCCGCCCCCATCGCGTAGTCTATCGCCTCGATGATTGCCGACTTTCCGGTGTTCGACTCACCGACAATAATGTTAACTGCCGAAAGGTCGAAGATCAGGTCTCGGCGCGACCCGTGGTGGCTGTAGAATGCAAGTGATTTGATTTGCCATCGGCTCATCGGTGGGCTCCCAAGCAGACGAATACGGTTTCCTCTGATCGCACGCGCCCAGTCCAGCCGCCTAACCGCTTCGCCAATTTCATTGCCCGTCCGGGCTCCGTTACCGCGTCAAAGTTTGGCTTCCTCTTCAACCCCGTGGAAATTGGTAGCACATGGCCTTGGTCGTTGACGGTCAAAATCCGCTGCCGAATACCAAATAGAAGCCCGTGCCTACTGAACTTGGCGGTGCGAGTTAGTCTCTCGGGAAACCCGATCGTGACCTGCGGGAACCGCCCCACCCACGGCAATAGGCCCGTAGTGGCGACCGTCTCTTCGAGGGTCGAGGCGATTTCGCCCGACAGCACTATCGGTAGTGGCAGGTAGATTAATGACAAAGGCACGCCTGCGGGGTCCTCTTTGACGTAGGCCTCCACAAACGCGCGAATGATCAGCGCTCCCAGGGCCGGGTTGGTGGAAGCATAGATGTCGATGCTGACTGCCATCACTGCCCCTTTGCTTTGAACTTCGTTACCAGCTTTTCGTAATCCGGATGCCAGCCGAGTTCTGCTTCTTCAGCCAATTGCTGATAACTTCCTTGGACGAGGAACGCATGTGTCCAATCAGGCCGGATTCGCCGGACCTCATGAGGAGCTTGGTGGTGCGACCAGTCAAGCAGGGCCAATCCGAGCTGGCAATGCTCGGCCGGCTTCTTGCCGCTACAGTCGTCCTTCATTGGCCCGAATCTCCCATCCCAGACCTCGATGAGTCGTTTATCAAATGCTTCCAGGTCTGCGGCCGCAGCGAAATCCCGGTCCAGCCACTCTTGGCGTTGGTTGCGTGCCCTCCACCGGGCCAGTGCAGCCCGGTTGATTCTGTTTTTGCCGCCCTTCACCCACAGGATCTGCTGCTTCATGACCAGCCCGACTTCTTTGTCGATCGAGGGTGGCTCCGAGTCGCTGAAGTGGTCAGGGAGGCTGCGATCCGAGTGTTCCAGAATCATGTCCTGGATGCGTCGCTGCACTTCAGATTTGGTGAGCTTCCGCGATCGCTTCTTGAGCAGCGAAAGCACGACTTGGCGATCCCACCATGCGATCAAGTCTTCAATGAGCTTCGTTCGGATTGACGGCAGCAGGAGGC
>JAIBBE010000190.1 GCA_019694835.1 Fimbriimonadaceae bacterium
GCTTGCGCACAATCTGCTCCGGACTGTGCCGTTTCCTCGTCGCCATGATCTTGTCGAGCCTTCCTGCCCACAACGTGGGCCGCAAGACTCTCATAAGCCATGGATCAACCGATCGGGGTCAGGCCACTTGCGTTCCTCGGCCTCGAGAATCCGGCGGGCCTCCTGCTTGGGGACGACCACGCCGTCGACCATCTGGCCGTCGACATCCAAGGCGTAGCCGCAGACCACGGCGTTATCGGGCAACGGAAAAGTGAGAGTTCCCTCCAGCACGCGATCGTTCGGGTTGTAGAACCGCATAGTCTGCGTCGTCTCGGCCAACAGACCACTGACCTTGACCTGGATCTCGAGGTCACTCAATTCGATGGCCTGCTCGCCGCGGGGCGCCTCGATATAGGGCAACCGGTCCTCGGGTGAGAACTGACGGTCGACTAATTGTCCGAAGAACCAAAACATGAATCCGCTCCCCATCGACTGGCACTCTCGTGCACAACGAACACCTAAATGGTCAGCGAGGGCGCTGTCTCCCGTGTGTTCACGGACTTCCCCCGACCCGAATGCGCGCTAGCTGTAGCAATTCCCCCACGCAGCGTCGAGCACGGTCACCGTATCTCCTCAGACCGACAACTTTCGTCGCCTCCGCTTGCGACGCCATCTGCGCCGGACAAGGGAGGCGATAGAGATTCGCCGAAGAGAACGTCGGCATCTCTCCAACACTCATCCGCCTTGGCATTCGACAGCCGGGCTTGATCCCGGAATCTACTGCGTGTGAGGCCGCGCTTTCGCGCTTCCGCGGCCTTCTGGGCAAGGCTGAGTCTGACTTGATCCGAATCGGGGTTGGCATAAAACTTCCCATCCCGGAGTAGCGATGGGAAGACATCGCTACTTACTCCGAGGTGCTCGGCGATCTGCCTCCTTGTCGCACCCCCGGCCTGAAGTTCGACCGCGCTGCGGCAGCGATCGAGGCGATCGGCCCGGGCCTGCGAGTTACTGGCGTTCCGGCCGCTGGTTTTGCCGCTACCGTTGCTTGCTGAGCCGGTCGTCGTGACGATCGTATTGTTCCTGGGTGGTCGCGGGGCTAGGTCTCCGCGTTTCGGTCGAGCGCTCTCCGGTGGAAGCCAGTTAGCGAAGATGTTGTGAAGATTCCGCAAGTCGGACTCGGTGACAGTCACGACAGGAATCTGGTGGCGGCTTGCCAGATCTATTTTTCGTTCGGCCTTGGCCATGTAGACAGGGTTAGCGGTAAAGCCCAGAGCTTCGACAAAGGTGCCATCCGCCAATCGCCAGTCCGCGCGGAATCCGTCGGGATTGATGTCGGGATCGAAGGGATAGAAGGGCTCGAGTTCGTGTTCAATGCCGTGATCGAAGAAGAAGTCGTCGATCTGCCGCTCGAGTAGCGATCGGCATAGGTGCCCGTCTTTGGCTGTGACCACGACACCGCGGCTTGTTCGGACCCCTTTGGCGAGAACTCCAGCCTTGGCCAACCAATCGGTCCAGGAGTAGACCTTTCGGTGTCCGCCCGGGATGGCATAGCCACGCCTTACTGCCAACATTCGGCACAACATCAGAAGATCCCGGTGGGGTCCCTCGCTGGGCATTGTACGGAGCTGCTCGCGCGCGGGAGCGTCGCCAAACTCGATCACTGCAAGCTTGATGATCGATCCGATGGCGGCTTCGTGCCACGGTTCGTCGTGGAAGCCGTGGTCTATGAAGAGGCCCTCCCGGGCATCTTGAATACAGTCAAGGCAGTATGGCGATGGTTCGGCGTACGGATTTAACGCTCCGCCGCATAGTCGGCAGCCGCCGGCCGCGTTGGTGGGTTCGTCATCGGCGATCCGGATGTCGCGAAGCAGGTCTACTGGCAGTCGAGGAGCCTCTGGAGGGCGCCGATGCTGCGGTGAAATGCCGAAAAACATTCCTCCGCGCCCATTGTGGGAGCGCAAGTCCGCCATTGCTTGCCATCCAGCCTCGATCTGGTCGGCCCAGTCATCGGGTATCAGTTGTCTTGCGTCCGGGCGGAGTTTCCTGACAGGCCTTGGATTTTGCAGGCGGGCAATCAAGTCTTGGCCGAATAGCTGGTGGGGGTCACGCGGATGGTCTCGAAGGAGTACCGATTCCGGAATCTGACCGGCTCGGCGGAGTAGCTTCTCGATCGGCGATGCCAAATCGGGAGCGAAGACGTGTAGCTCCTTCGTCTCGAGATCGAAGCTTGCGAGATAAGGTTCGACGTTTAGTCCTGAGATCCTGCCGACCCAGAAAACGTGGATCCATGCGCCGGAATCCAACTCCAGTGATGCGTTCAACCACCCTGGCGTCGGGTCGAACGGGACCTTGATCCCCTCTCGCGCTAGAGCCTCGACCACGGCCGGCCTGTCGAATTCGCTTCCGACCTTGACTAAATCGGGGTTGGTCCTGACCAGTCCGACGCATCCACCCGTTTCGTTAACGACCCTGACGGCGAAGTTCCCTTGACGGCGCACCTGAAGCACACGGTGATTGCTGTCTGAGTGATGGACGATCTCATCGGCAAGACGTTTGACGAGTTCGGTTCGCAGGCTATGTAACCACCGCAGCGCCGGGGTCCTCGTGAACTGTTGCTCCGTCAGGCGGCGGCCTCGACCTGAATACTCTGAGTTAGAACTTTCGTCTTCGTGCTCCGCGAGGAAATCCCGGATCGCGGCCCCCATAATCCGAGCCTTCGGCAGATCAAGAGTGAGTTCCGGGATGCGCATAGGGATGTCCCATCCCTCTTCGTCGTCCAAGCACCGATACTTCTCGATGTCGGCCGGATCACTGTCTCTAGACATGATTGCGGTGAAGTGAACTTCGCCGTCCTCGGAGAATGCGGCAAGTCGGGAGACTAAATCCTTGCGGTCGTTGTTGGCGATCCCCCAGTTGCTGGTTGTGTGCCGGTAGAGGTAGCCGAGGCATCGCTCTTCCTCGTCGCCGCCCGCCGACTTCGGTAAGGCAATTGAGACGGCGTCGCTGTCGAATGGGTTATCGGGCCGGGGTATCAGTACCAAGTCGACCGAGATGCTTCCCACCCTCTTCCCGTGCGCCGAGAAGGCGGCGTCCGCGAAATCCACGAGGCGGCGGTCGTAGATGCCATTGCCGTGTTCGTCTCGAATCCAAGCCCACGAGACGCCTTCCGGGTTGATCGGGCCAGCCGGTGGAAGCGTGACGGTCTTACCGTCCCATTGGATGGCGTAGCTGGTCATGTTCAAGTCAGATCGCCTTCAGCGCGAGAGCGACCCGCCCGCGGTCAATGTCGACGTCGACGACCATGACCGTGACGATTTCTCCAACGGAGACCACGTCTGAGGGATGGTCGATTCGTCCTCGGCCAAGGCGTGTTTTGTGAATTAGTCCGTCGACATCGCCGAGCTTAACGAAGGCGCCGAACTCCGTGATGTTCGTGATTGGTCCCGAAAGGGTCTGCCCTACAGCAAGTTTGCTTAGCGCTTCTTTCTTTCTTTTTTCGTTCCCGTAGTGCCGCTTTGGTGACTTCACGATGTTGCGGGCCTTGGTTGGGCTATTTTCCCGGGGTCCCGAAGCCGTGGGGCCGGACTGGGGGGTGGACGGTTGGGTTGTGACTTCGGCGCCAACCAACGCTTGGTATTCAGCCGGAAGGGTGCCGATTACTTCGAGGGCGTGGCTCAAGTTCTCGGTCATGTACTTCTTGTAGGCGCCGTCGGCCAGAACCTGGTCTTGGACGAGGTCGCCCTCTTCCTGCCGGTATTTGCGAGATCTGTCGCCACGGAAGGACAACCAGTTGAAGCTTGTTTTGATGTAAAAGTCGTCGCCTACGAGGATCTTCGCGTGGGTATCGTCTACTCGGACGACCGCTAGGCGGCTGGATCGTTGCGCTGCGGTGTACAGATCGGCGATCGCGGTTTGATCTGTCTTTTCATTGTCTCCGAATCCCCAGAAGATTGTGACGTCGGCCGTGCGGGCGAGCTGTTCCAGGCGACTGACCCACTGCGCGGTTACTACCGATCGGGTAATCCATGGGCTGATGATCAATAGCCGGCGCTGGGAATTGGACAGGGCTTCGTCGAGATACATGGGATGTTCGTAGACGCCCAGCCAACGGATCGCGGAGCGACTGAGGGTATCTGCGTCATGTGCGTCATCCTGTTGGGCCATTGCGGCTTGCACCGCGATGACTTCTTCCCGGCTTAGCCTCTTGCCGGGTTCGTCAACCGGTTCGTAGGTTTCCTCGTTGGGGGCGGTCGACAGACCGAGGCGTTCCACGGCGCCGATCGCGTCGAGTGCCGCAGCATGTGGTTCGCTCCATTGACCGTCGATTTCCACGCCGAGTCGTAGCGCATTGGAATCGATGTCTTTGAACACGAGCAGGATTGCGTCGCGGTAGTAGTTGCGGTTCTCCGTGACGCCGCTGACGCCCAGGATTCGGAAGGTGTCATTGCGGGAACCCAGCGCGGTTGAGATCGCTGCGTTGTCGAGGCTCTCCAGTTGCACGGGCATGCTGGTCGACGGCGGCATGAGAATCCTGGCCGGATCCGACTTTGCCTGCGCCGCACGGAGAAGTGAGTGTTTTCTCCAGTCTGTGACCGTGTTGGTGAGCCTGTCGTAGATGACCAGGACGGTGGTCGATTTGGGCCGCCTGATGCACGCGTCCCTGGCCGCCTCTTGGCCGGCAGGTAGAAGCGAAAGACGCCGGGCTCCTCCCTCGGGCGGAGGTCGGTAGTCGATGAATTCAGCGACCAGCAGTGCGGCGACGACGTTGGCGGTGTCGCCTTCGTCTAAGCCTAGGAACAGTTCCAGGTCTTCGACGGTGTCGATGCCGTTAAGCATGGCGCGCAGAGCGTATTTCGATGACGCCTCGAGGTCTTCCGCCTGTTCGGCAAGCACGTCGACGGTCAGGATGGAGGCGGGTATCGCCGATGGTTCCGCGGCCAACAGGATGTGGCCCGGCAGAGCGTGCGCGTGGCGGCGGGCGGCATCGGCGAATATGTCGCGGGTCCTCATAGGTATTCGATCCTTCCGCCCTTGCCAGATTCGATGTGGTCGAGGACCCATCTCAGGGGTCCGTCCTTGGCGGAGCTGAAGTCTGAATCGCCCACGAGCCAGAGGGCTTCTCGGGCGCGGGACAGCGCCACGTTCGTGCGACCTTTGAAACGTTCGCTGAGGAAGCCGAGTTCGCCGGCGAGGTTGCTGCGGGTGACGGAGAAGACCACCACATCGGCCT
>JAIBBE010000006.1 GCA_019694835.1 Fimbriimonadaceae bacterium
ACCGAAGTCCGAGAAGTACAGTGATTCTCGAGTGGTATACGAGACGAAGGCCGACAGTCGCGCCCGTCCCAGGCGGATGCCGATGTCGCCTCGCGCGTCGTAGACGAGGTCGTCGCGTACGGCAAAGACGACCTCACCTGAGTCGGCAACGACTTGGATTTCTCCATCGCTCCTATTGTGGGCACGCGTTCCACCGATCTTCATGTCAAGGCGTCGCGTGAGTTCGATCCTGAGGTCGACGGAAAGCTGCCTGTTCTCGTAAGTGGGTAGGAAGCCGTCCCGAGCGAAGGCCGAAACAGACGAGGCGTTGTCATAGCGTTCCATGAGCTGGAACCGCCGGCCCAACCGCTGGATCAGGTTTGCTCTGAAGTAGGGCCGAGTCTTGGAGATTGAGCCGTCTTCGAGCAAATGAGTACGTCGGAGGCCAGCGGTCATCTCACCTTTGAAGAAGCCTGTGGTCTTGATCCCCATGCCAGCGTTTTCCTCGGCAAAATTCCTGACTGTCGCCTGGGCAAAGCGGGTCTCCTTGTACCCCCCCTCGATGAGCAGGGCCGAAAGAGGGGTTACCGAATACAGGAGTTGAAGGCTCGTGACAAGGTTATCCGTAGTCAAGGACTTGCTGATGTCCGTGCCCCGGTAGCGCTGCCCATCATCAGCCACCGATCGCCCATAAAGGCCACGAATCACCAACGTAAGGCGTCCAAGATCCCGCTCCACCTGCGCTGATACGTTCTTTGTCGTGCTAGCCACTCGGGTATTCACTTCATAGCTCGGTCGATCAAAGGCCCGGGTGTATCCAAACGCTGCTTGGGCTCGGGTTCCGGTGCCTTTCCAGTAAAGCGTGGCGGACCCCTGACCCGCCCACCGGCGAAGTTGCTCGGTCCGAAGGAAGTAGAGATATTGGGCGGAACTCTCCACCTCAAATTTCCATTGGTCGTGGAACGGGAGCGACAGGTCCAGGCCCGGCCCGGCAGACGCGATGAAATCCGTTGTCTTCTGCCGTTCATACTGAACGTTTGTATCGATGGCCAGGCTCCCGATCTTGAATGTCGGGGTAACCACCAGAGGACCTACGGTGAATTGGCCCAGGGGCGTACCGCTGTGTGTCGCCTCCGGTTGGGGGGAGGCGACAGGCTGGGGAGCCTGAGCGTAGGTGGTCGTCCCGACGAGGACAAGGGACAGGCCAAGGGCGACCGTTCTGCACATCTTTGGAGCGTAAACTAATTTATTCATGACGGCGACCCGCTCAAGCGGGTCGAATACCCGCGGGTCCTTTCGAGGCGAGCATTCAGTCTTGCACAGCGGCCAAGGAATTTGGTCTCCCAATATGCAAGTATCCCAGAGATACAAGACTCTCTACTACTTCACCGAATCGTATCCCTACGGACCATCCGAGCAATGGAAGCGAAATGAGCTCGAGGTATTCCGCGGGTATTTCGAGAGGATCGTCGTTGTGCCGCTGCGGTTTGGCAACAACCGGATCGCGAGGAACCTGGTTGAGGGCGTTGAGTATCGAGCGCCGTTGTTCGCGGATCAAAGAAGTCGATCCGTGCCTGAGAAGCTCCGGATACAGTTCTCGCCCGGCCACTCCAAGGACGTCCTGACTGAATTCGTGACCAGCCGTTCCTTTCTTTCACTGGCACGCATCAAGGATCTGAGGCGATTCATCTATCAAGTGGGGATGCTTCGGGAAAACGCTGCCTACAGAGAGATTCTTGCGACGCGGAGCGACCCGGCGGCCGTCTTCCATTTCTTCTGGGGCATCGGTTCGGTGGATGTGCTCCCATTTGTCGATGGCTTCGAGGCGCTCAGGGTCTGTCGGTTTCATGGCTGGGATCTCTACACCGAGCGGCGTCCAACCGGCTACATTCCTTTTCGAGACAAGCTGCTCGATGCGCTGGACCTTGCGTTGCCCTGCAGCGACCATGGGGCGAAGTACTTGAAAACCAGGTTCCCGTCTTCCTGCAAGAAGATCCGAACTGCGCGACTAGGCACCCTTTCGAAGGGGCGTTCGCCCTCCGTCAATGACGGAACCCTGAGATTGCTGAGTTGTTCAGCTGCGGCCCCGGTCAAGCGTCTCGATCGTTTGATCTCTGCGTTGGCCGGAGTCCGATTTCCAGTCTCGTGGACTCACGTCGGCGACGGTGAACTGATGGCGGCCTTGAAGGATCAGGCGGCGGGGTTGCCGGAGAATGTGTCTGTCCAGTTCGTGGGAAGCGTGGCTTCCGAGGGGGTGCTCGACTATTTCGTCGGCCATCCTTTCGATCTGTTCGTCAACGTGAGTGAGATGGAAGGCGTGCCGGTCTCGATCATGGAGGCCTTTTCGGCGGGAATCCCTGTCTATGCGACCGCGGTCGGCGGCACCCCCGAAATCGTCGATGGCGCCGTCGGCAAGGTGCTCGCACCAGACATCTCGCCCGAGGAACTCGCGAGAGAACTCACGGCATTCCACGAGCTTCCGGCGGCCAGGAGAGAAGAATTGCGAGAGGCCGCATTTTCAAGGTATGAAGAACGGTGTAATGCACACACCAACGCGCGATTCCTAGCGGAGCTGATAGCGAATAGCAGGAGCGCCAACAGAGGATGATCGCTATTCTCGATTATGGAATCGGTAACCTGCTTTCCGTCAAGAACATGCTTCGGAAGGCCGGGGTCACCGATGTCCTGATCGTAGCCTCGGCCGACGAGGTACGGCGCGCCGACAAGCTGGTCTTGCCCGGAGTCGGCCACTTCGGCAATGGCATGAAGAAGCTCCGCGCCTCGGGCATGTTCGATGCTCTCAACGAAAGAGTCACGGTCGACAAGACCCCGGTAATCGGCATCTGCCTGGGCGCTCAGATGCTGACCAGGGGCAGCGAGGAAGGCAAGGAAGAAGGGCTTGGCTGGATCGATGCCCACTGCGAGCGATTCGACCCTCAGAAGATGAGCGAGCCGCTCGCGGTCCCGCACATGGGTTGGGCGGAGGTCGTCGCCTGCAAGGAATCGCGGTTGTTGAGAGACCTGCCGGGACACCCGAGGTTCTACTTCACACACAGCTATCACATCGTCTGTAACGATCCGATGGATCGCCTGCTGGCCGCAACTTATGGGATCGACTTCACGGCCGCGGTCGAACGCGGAAATATCGTCGGGACTCAATTCCACCCCGAGAAGAGCCACAAGTTCGGAATGAGACTGCTCGCAAACTTCGCCCAAGCCTGATATGAGACGGATAAGGGTCATCCCGATACTGCTTCTCCACAACCGGGGGCTCGTGAAGTCGGTCCGGTTTCGCAACTACAAGTACGTCGGCGATCCCATCAACGCCGTGCGAATCTTCAACGAAAAAGAAGTCGACGAGATCTGCATCCTCGACATCACCGCCACCAGGCAGCGCCGCGGTCCCGATCAGGAGCACATTTCGGAAATCGTGAGCGAGGCGTTCATGCCCCTGAGCTATGGCGGAGGGGTGACCTCGATCGAGGAGGTGGAAAGACTTTTCTTCAACGGTGTGGAAAAGGTCGTGCTGAACCACGGCGCCGTACACAACCAGGGCCTGATCGGCCAGATCGCCGACCGGTACGGCCGTCAAAGCGTGACCGCAAGCATCGACCACAAGGCGGGCTGGCTCGGCGGGAGCACGGCCTATTCACTCAATGGCGAGGAGAAGGTCGGAATCGATCCTGTGACGCTGGCCAGGCGATTCGCGGACGCGGGCGCGGGTGAAATCCTGCTCAACTCCATCGATCGCGACGGCACATATGCAGGGTTCGACCTGCGGACCGTTGAAAAGGTGGCACGGGCGGTCAGGCTGCCTGTAGTAGCCTGTGGCGGCGCCGGAAGTGTCGAAGACCTTCGACGCGCGATTGACGCCGGGGCCTCCGCGGTGGCCGCCGGAAGTCTCTTTGTATTCCAGCGCCCACACAATGCGGTGCTGATCAGCTATCCGCCGAGGGAAGTACTGGAGAAGGAATTGATCGGGAAATGATCACAGTTCCGAAGAGATTTGTTCCCGCGGAATATCGTCAGTGCTCCCTGACCGTCCTGGACAACATACAGGATCCGGCGATCACGTTCGACCGCGACGGTGTCTGCAATTACTGCCATCTCTACGCCAAGCGTGAAGCCAACGAGGTCTTCAAGGGAAAGGAAGGCCGGCGCAAGCTCGAGGCCCTCCTGAAACAGATGAAGAAGGATGGCAAGGGACGCAAGTACGACGCGATCCTGGGCGTCAGCGGTGGCGTCGACAGCACCTATCTCGCGTATCTGGCCGCGCAATGGGACCTTCGGGTTCTTTGCGTGCACTTCGACAACGGCTGGAACTCCGAACTGGCGGTCAGCAACATCGAGAATGTGGTCAGCCGCCTCGGTTTCGACCTCCACACCCACGTCTTCGACTGGGAAGAGTTCAAGGACCTGCAGCTTTCGCACTTCAAGGCTAACGTCGTCGACATCGAAGCGATCACCGACCTGGGCATCGTGGGCACACTTCGCATGCTGGCTCTCCAAAAGAACGTGAAGTACATGCTCAGCGGGCTCAACATCGTCACCGAAGGCATCATGGTGCGGAACTGGGTCTTCAAGGATTACTACAACATCATCGATATCCACAAGAAATTCGGAACGCTCAAGAAGATCGCCACCTTCCCTTACTACGACAACAATCTTCACCGGATGCGGGCACGCCTGCGTGGCATCGAGGACGTCACGCCCCTGGATTACGTCCCCTACATCAAGCGTGAGGCGAAAGAGCTGATCAAGAACGAACTGGGCTGGCGCGACTACGGCGGCAAGCATTACGAGTCAGTCTTTACGCGTTTTTATCAGGGGTACATCCTGCCGGAGAAGTTCGGGATCGATAAGCGCAAGGTTCATCTGTCGACCCTCATCATGTCCGGTCAGATGACAAAGAAGGAGGCGCTCGAGGAACTTCAACGCCCGATCATGAGCGACGAACAGTTCAATGTGGACTACCCCTTCGTCATCAAGAAGCTGGGCTACACCGAGAAGAAGTTCGAGAAATACATCGAGGCTCCCCGCGTCGAACACACCGAGTTTGAAACTGAGACGTCTGTTCTAAAGAGGAGTCGCGTCATCAGCGCTCTGAAATCGATCGGGAGGCGTAGATAGTGTGGGGTCTTCCAAGAGGAGGCGCGACAGCGATGATGACCCTTTTCCGTAGCCAACCCGACTCAGGGCTCGTTTGATGCACGTCCTGCACTTCCCCGCCTGGTATCCCAGCGATGAGGACCCGTCTGTGGGCGCCTTCGTACGATCCCACGTCGAAGCGGCCTCGAAGTTTGTGAAATGCAGCGTCATCCACCTGACCGTGCGCAAGGGAGAAGCCACTTCGCCTCCGACGATCAGAGTCGAAAAGACGGTCGTTCACAGCCAGATGGTTGAGTACCGAGTGACGGTTGATACACCCATACGACGATTCGGCCTCCACGATACGTTTGCCCGTCGCGCCTTCAGGGAGGTCATAAACCTTGTAATACGCGAACAAGGACCCTTTTCCCTGTATCACATCCATGTTCGTGACCATCTCACAAAAATGGTTCCGTTCATTCGATCGTTAAAGAACAAACCGTTTCTTCTCACCGAGCATTGGAGTTTCTATCACCGGGGCATCCACGGACTCGGGCCTGCCATGGAAGAGCGCCAGCGGATGGAGATAAAGAAATGGTTGGGATTGCCAACTCTGTACCAGATCCTGCCCGTTTCCAGGGATCTCGCGGCGACTCTGATCTCGGGATTTGGTGCGACCGAGGAGTCCATAACTGTGATCCCCAATGTCGCCGACCCGACGTTTAGCAGAGAGAACTCAAAGACGCCGTCCGAGGGTGCAGACCTCCGGTTGGTGATGACAGCCCGGTGGGAGCCGCCCAAGAATCCCGGGCTGTTCTTCGATGCGCTCCGCATCCTCGAGCCGGAGGAGCGAATGAGACTTCACATCGACTTGATAGGAGCGGGCAGCTTGGAGACGGAGATGCGAAGACGGGCGCGGGAGATCGAGACCGGCAGCATCACCTTCCATGGTCTTCAGAGCAAGCCATTCATCGGCGACAAGCTCAATCGCGCCCATTTCCTCGTTCATCCCACCAACGCGGAGAACTTGCCTGCGATCATTATTGAGAGCCTTTGCTGCGGCACGCCGGTCCTGAGTCACCGCGTCAATGGCATCCCAGAATTGCTCGATGAGACCAACGGAATCATGTGCCCTGCGAGAGACACGCAGGCCTTCGCGATGGCCCTCCGCGGCATCCTGAACGGAGCCCGTCCCTTCGATCGCGAGGCTATTGCACGAAATGCGCAGGAACGCTTCTCCCAAAGGGCGGTTGGCGAAAGGATCTTCGGCCTGTACCAGCGCGCGGCGGCCTCGAAGTAACCAATCGTCCCATGCGGATCGCCATGCTGTTGGATAGCTCCTTTGAGTCTGACGTCCGGGTCGAGAAGGAAGCCATCGATCTCATGCGCGCCGGCCACCAAGTCAAGGTGATATGCATGACTGGCGAAGGCCTGCCCTCGAAAGACGAGCGTCTAGGCATCCCAATCAAGCGCTGCTTTCCAGCCGAAATCAGGGCTCCATTTAGGTCGACGTTCCTGAGCGCTGTCCATGCTTCCGTTAACGCGGTGCTCATTGAGGAGTACGACGCACTGCACTGCCATGACTATCACATGCTCGCGTTGGGCGCGCGCGCCAAAGCCAAACGGCCACGGCCATTGATCTACGACGCGCACGAGTACCTGGCAGGGTGGCCTTTCTACAGAGACAGCCCTCGCCTTGCAAATCGAGTCAAGGGATGGCTGGTGTGGCACTACGAAATGGTCGCCGAGCGAAGGAACGTCTCTTCCGCGGACCGGGTGGTGACAATCAGCCAAGGCCTGAGCGACGCCATGACACGCCGCTTCAGGCTCCCGACCGCGCCGGTGGTAATCCGAAATATCCCACGCGCTTATCCAATCGGCCGCGACCCGGCCAAATTGCGGCTGCGCTTCAACATTCCGTCGAGTCGCCGAGTACTCCTGTATTCGGGAGCTCTCTATCACACCGATCGTCAGCTCCTCGCACTGTACAGAATCATCGCGGAGCTCGAGAGCGTGACGCTTCTTATCCTGGGGAACCGGTCGCGTCACGAGGAGGCGCGCGAGCTCGCACGCGCGATGGGATACGAGGGGATCAACGTCGTCTTTGGCGACTACATTCGCGATCCAGCAGAGCGTCAGGATCTAATGAGCGGGGCGGACGCGGCGTTGATGCACGTGCGAAGTTCACTCGAGGCTCATCGTTTTGGTTTCTCTAACAAGTTCCTGGAGTACACCTTCGCGGGCCTCCCAATCGTCGCCGCACACCAGGAGGACTGCGTGGCAATCGGGAGAAAATACGGGCACGCTACCTTCTACGAGGAGGAGGACGACGCGGCGCTGAGGCGCGGCATCGTCGATGCTCTGGCAAGCAACAGCAGGCTTCGCCGGGACCTTTCCGCGGCCCGAGACGCCTTTAGTTGGGATGTCGAGGTCAAGCCATTGATAGAGTTTTATGACCGGTTGGCGTGATTTCGTGCCCCGGCTCTTGGGAGGCAGAGGCTGGCTGATGATTCCGCCTTGGTCGACATGAGGGAGCCGGCGGTTTCGGTGATCATGCCGGTGTACAACGCCGAGCGATACGTCTGGGGTGCGGTGCAGTCAGTTGTAAAACAAAGCTACGGTTCATGGGAACTGATAATCGTTGATGACGGAAGCACCGACGGCTCGCGCGATGTAGTGTCCCCGGCCTTCGAAGACTCACGGATAATTTATCTTCCGCAGAGCAACATGGGCGTGAGTGCCGCGCGCAACACAGGGCTCGATCGCGCAAGGGGCGATTGGGTCTGCTTTCTTGACGCCGACGATGAGCTCTACCCTGACAGTCTGCGTGATCGACTAGAATTGGTCGCTTCCGAGCCAAAGCTCCACTTTGTTGACGGCGTAGTGCGCGGCTTCAATGAATCGATGGACAGCGAGGTATGGGAGTGGGCTCCAACCCACCGCGGCCCGATACTCGACGCCCTGCTCTTCGATACAGCAAGCTGTTTCGTGGGGATTACCTGGCTGGTTAGGAACCCGGGCAACCTCGCGCGTTTTCAGGTGGGCTTGACCCACGGGGAGGATCTTCTGTTCTTCATCATGAATTCCGGCCTTGGTGCCTACGGGTACGTGGATTCTCCCACGGTGCGCGTGCGAAGGGGCCATGCCTCGGCGATGACCAACCTCCGCGGGCTCGAGCTTGGATATCGCTCGATATACGCGACCGTAAAGGAACGTGTCGGGACGCTCACGGCCGAGGACCTTCGACGACTGAGGAGGCGGTTCCGGCGGATTCTGGTTAGGTCATATCTCAAGCGGTGGAGACTCCTGGACGCCGTCCGTGTGGGGGCGACACTATAGATCCATGCAACTGCTTTACATTTCATACTGGGGCCTCAACGACCCCTTGACCATCTCGTCTGTCATGCCAACGCTTCCTGCACTCAAGGGACAGCTTGGATTGGATCGGCTAACTTTGGTCACGGTGGAACGCAGAGGTGCCAGATATCCTCGTTACGATATTCCTTACGACTTCGTTGACCACATTCCGATTGAGCCAAGGGCCCAAGGAAGCGGCTTGCTGACGAAGGCGTATGAGATGTTCCTGATGCCGCGGAAGATTGAGAGGATCTGTGTTGAGGAACGCATCGATTTGATCTTCGCGCGTTGCAGCCTGGCAGGGACCATCGCCTGCAGAATCCATGAGCGGACTGGCATCCCGTTCATCGTCGAATCCTTCGAACCACACGCTGATTACATGGTGAACTGCGGCACGTGGGCGAAAGGAGGCTGGAAGTACCGGTTCGCACGGAAGTTCGAGAAGCGGCAGATGGTGGGCGCGCGAATGCTAATCACGGTAGCGAGAAGCTACCGGGACTATCTCGAGACGGTGGAATGCGTGGAGCCTTCGCGACTGGCCGTCATCCCGTGTGTCACCGACCTAGACCAGACCCGATTCGAACCCGAGCGACGCGAGGCGCTGCGGAAGGAACTGGGCCTCGGCGACGCCGTGACCGGGGTCTACGCTGGTAAGTTCGGCGACCTCTACTACGATGATGAGGCGTTTCGGATCATGCGGGACGCTTTCGAGTACTTCCCCGAATTTCGGATGGTGCTGCTCACACCAACGGGCCCGGAGCACATCCGAGACCGGATCACTGAGCATGGGATCCCGGAGGACCGCGTGCATGTCAGGCTCGTGCCTCGCCGTGATGTACCCGGGTATCTATCCGCGGCGGATTTCGCCTACTCCTTCCATCGGCCTAATCCATTCAGCAGGTTCCTGTGCCCCATTAAACACGGTGAATACTGGGCTTGTGGGCTACCCTTCATCGTTCCCGACGGGGTTTCGGATGACTCCGAAGTCATCGTCAACGAAGGCGGAGGAGCAGTCCTATACCCCTCGCTTACCAACCTTCGAGATTGCCACGAGGCCATCGCCCGGATAGTCGCGAAGCCTGACTATCGGGCTTCGATCCGTCAGTTGGCTGTGCGCCACAAGGGCGTAAACATCATCCACGATGTGTTTTCGGAGATCTTCGGCCCGCCTTCTGACTGAGCAGGGGCCATGCGTCACCGCGCGTGCTTCCGGCAAGGACGGTGCGATACACGTCCATGGATCTTCGGGCCACCACGCCCCAACTCAATTGCTCATGCGCGAAGGCAAGCGCCCCGGCACAAAGCGCCTTGTAAGTGTACTCATCAGAACTCATTTGCAGCATCTTCTGACTGATCGCAGCCGGATCCTTCGCATCGACCAGATAGCCCGTCTTGCCTTCCCTTACGACCTCGGGAAGGGCACCTACCCTGGTGGCAATTACCGGCTTGCCATAGGCATAGGCCGTCGGAATGACTGCGCTTTGCGTGGCATCTGAGTAGGGCAAGACGACCGCAAAACAGCGCTGAAAGAGTTCGTCGATCTCCTCCTCCGGGATGCGGTAGTTGCGGATTTCGAAACGCTCCGGAGATTCGATCATCCGCTCGTACTTCTTGATGTCCTCTCCGGCTCCGGCGATGGTAAAGCGAGCCGAGGGCATGGCTTTCGCGACCTGATTGGCTGCGGCAATGAAACCATCCAATCCCTTATACGGCCAGATTCTGCCGAAGAATAGGAATTCGTAGCGTCTTGTAGGTACGGTCTCCTTTCTCCAGTGCCGGTACAGAGAGAACTCCCCAAGTGGGATGACGTGAATAGCAGATGGCCTCACGCGATAGTGCTTCACCAGATCCTCTCGCAGGGCTTCGCCGTGCACGAAGAAAGCACGGCAGTGCTTGATCGCGCCTCGTTGCGCCCGAGGCTCCGGTGCGGATAGAAGGTCCCCGGAATGAGGGCTTGGGTCATGCACAGTGTCGACGATGGAAATGCGTCTCAGCAGCGGATAGAGCAGCCAGAAGAGGCGGAACCCGTTCGACTGAATATGTAAGACATCGGGCTTCTCCCGCAGGATGGTTCTTGCGAGATCCAGGAGCATCCGGAAGTTCTGGCGCACGCTCTTGTAGTCCACGTATTGAAACGGGAGCAGCCGCACATGGGACGTGATCAGCTTCCGGTACTGCGGCGTCAGTCCGCGTTCAGGCAGCATCAGCGAGACTTCGGCCTCACTGCCCAGCGCGTTGGCAAGGCAAATCATGTACTCGAGGAAGCCGGTGGACAGAAGTAGAATCTTCACTGTCGGCTCGCCCACGAGTGAGACGTAGGTAGATTGGCGTTGGTCCTCATCTCAAAGAATCTGGCCCCTTTGGGGGGTTGACCGAATCAATCATCGCTTCTACGGGTGACGCCTGCAGTTCACCACTCACGCTGTTTTCATTGGACCAGCCTGGACGCCGCTCAGGCCCGGATTTGCCTCATGTTTCTCAAGAAGCTCTTTCCAGCCTCCGTTAAGGACGAGATGAAGAGGCGTCTCGCCACAAAGATACTCGGATTCGGTGATGCTTTCCCGTCATTCTCGCATTGCGGGGAGGATCGGGTCTTGGCCTACCTTTTCAAGAAGTTCCCGACGGGCTCTTTTGTGGATGTGGGCGCATTCCACCCCCAAACCTCATCGAACACATTTCTTCTGTACCAGCGCGGGTGGCGGGGCGTCAACATCGATGCCCTCCCAGGTGCCATGGAGCTCTTCAAAAGAATGCGCCCTGACGATGTCAACCTCGAACTGGCGATTTCCTCGAGAGAAGAGATACTCACGTACTACAAGATCGGCGACAGACCACATGAGATGAATGGCTTTTCTCTTGAGTTTCAGTCGAATTTGTATGCGGACTACGGAATCAAGGAAAGCGACGTGCGGGAGATTCCGATCAGGGCTCGACCGCTCAGCGCCGTGCTTGACGAACACCTGCCCGCCGGCCGGTCGATTGAACTACTCACGATAGACGTGGAAGGGATGGAGCTTCAGGTGCTCGCCTCCAACAACTGGGAGAAGTATCGGCCGGTCGTGGTCATGACGGAGCACCACCAAGAGATGACTGCAGAGACCTACGGACTGCCGACCCTGCGGTTCTTGGAGGCGCAGAATTATCGTCTAATTTGTAAGCTTCCGAATGAGTTGATCTTTCTGAGAAGGGATTTCCAGCTCACAAAGAGTGGCATGATCGCGCCACCTCGGCACGGCGAGACAGCCGCGCGATTGGTCCCGCGGGATGGCCCTAGCCGCGGCTAGCTAGCGCGGCCTCACCCTTGGAAACAGTTCCTCGGCGACGAGCACCTTGAGCGCACTGATCTTTCTCGGTTGGTAGCGGAAATAGTCGAACAAGCACTTCCAATATCGACGGCCAACCGCGGGCCCATACGCGCGAGCAAGCTCGAGACAGTAATGACAAATCTTGAGCCGCATCATCTCTCCATATTTGGCCTTGTACTCTGGTACGCCGTATAGAATTTTCGCCTGTCTTAGTAGTAGCTGGTTCTGCTGATGTGTTGGTGCTGGTGAGTACACACCCCCGGGATGCAAGCGGTAAATTGACATCCGTCGGCTGAGGTAGCCCCAGCCACCAAACTCTGCGAAATAGAAAGCGAGGGATTTGTCTAGCGGAAAGTCGGCCACCCATCGCGGCAGATCTTCTATGCATCGGCGCCGAAACACCCATGAGTTCATCTGGCCAATCTCTCCGGACTTCAGCAGATGTTCTTGCTCAACGACCGACCTGAAGTTCGATCCCTGGGCGGTAAGGAAGCTCGGAGCCACCATGTCGTCCTTCTCGTCCACGACCGTTAGGTCGTGAAAACAGCCGGCACACTCCGGGTGGACTTGAAGGTAGTCCAATTGAAGCTGCAGCTTGTTCTCGTCCGTGTACCTGTCATCCCCTTCCAAATAGCCGATGAACTCACCCCTGGCCATCCGGAAGAGTTCGATCAGGTGAGCGCTGCTGCCCAGGTTCCGCTCGTGAAGGACCGGTCGGATCAGATTTGGGTGCTGCGCGGCGTACCTCCGGACAATCTCCGGGGTCCCGTCCGTCGAACAGTCATCCGAAATGATCAGTTCCCATGGCACGTTAAGTCTTTGGGACAAGACACTCTGGATCGCGCCTTCGATGTACCGAGTATGGTTGTAAGTGATGAGGCAGACGGAAAGCTGGACGTGCTCTACCGCGGAAGGCATCGATTCGGGCAAGCTCAAACACCCCTCGTTTCGTACTGCCACTCAGGCCTCGGGTTTGTGCTCCCACTGAAAGTACGGTCGGACCGCGCCCGGCCACTTCCCAAACCACGCCCCTTCCCTCTCCGCGTCTGCGATCTCGAAATGGAGCGCTTCCTCCAAGACATACACTCCTTTTGAGTCGCCAGTAACCTGGAGATTGACATAGTAGTATCCGTCATTGAGGAACTTTCCCGGAATCCTGCACCCGAGTTGATGTAGGCCGGGCGTCCCGGCGAATCGCTCGGAAGGGGATGCGAATATCAATTCGCCACCGAGACTATAAAGATTCACCACGAGATTGAACGCCGGTAGTGACTGAACGAACCAAAGATCGAAGAGCAGCCTAAAAGCCCGGTTCACGTCGAGTACCACCCCTTCCCCGGCCTCGCCCACCCCGTCCGGCTTTAGAGCTACACGTTTGATCCGCACAATCTGGTTGCCGGGCGCATCCTCGGGCCTGTCCCAGGAGGCCTCAAGGATCGTGCGGGCTTCCTTCATGAGGTAGGAGTTCACGACGTTCTCGACCGTGCCAATCTCTGCGACGCTGCCGTCTCGTATCAGTATGGCTCGGCTGCACAGAGAGCGAACGGCCTGCATATTGTGGCTTACGAAGAGAACCGTGCGCCCAATGGCACCGATGTCCTTCATCTTTCCGAGGCATTTCTTCTGGAACTCGGCATCGCCGACCGCCAGGACCTCGTCAATGATGAGAATGTCAGGCTCTAGATGGGCGGCCACGGCGAAGGCAAGCCGCACATACATGCCGCTGCTGTAGTGCTTGACCGGCGTATCGATGAACCGCCCCACGCCCGAAAACTCGACGATCTGATCGTATTTCGTCTTGATCTCCGAGCGCTGCATTCCCAGCAGCGTCCCGTTAAGGAAGATGTTCTCCCGCCCTGTCAGTTCCGGATGAAAGCCGGTTCCTACCTCCAGAAGAGACGCCACCGTCCCGTTTATCTCGACCCGGCCCTCGGTCGGATGCGTGATCCTGGACAACACTTTGAGGAGCGTGCTCTTTCCGGCCCCGTTCTTCCCGACGATCCCGATGACCTCCCCGGGCCGCACATCGAACGAAACATTCCGCAGGGCCCAGAATTCCTCTTGCCGGCTGTCGTTTCCTCCGAACAGCGCCCGGGCCCTGGCTACGAGAGTTTCGCGCAGGGAAGAAAGCTCCTGCCCGCCGATCTGGTAGCGCTTGCCGACGCCCACGACCTTGATTGCGGAGTCCATTACACGAGATCGGCCATCTGCTTTTCAACGCGCTTGAAGTAGTAGATGGAGGTCACGAACAGCAGGGCCATGACTCCGAACGAGACATAACTGTAACCGTCGAGGGGTGGGCCATCCACCAGACACCATCGAAATCCGTCCAACACTCCCACCATGGGGTTGAGGAAGTAGACGGAGAGAAACTTCCTGGGCAGCATGCGCGCGGGATAGGCCACGGGCGTCAACCACATCCCGATCTGCACCATGAACGGGATGACGTATTGAAAATCGCGATAGCGAATGGTCAGGGCACTGAGCCAGATGCCAACGGCCAGCCCGGTCACAATGGCGCCGGCGATGAACAGGGGAAGCCAGAACAGCGTGGATGTGAACGCGTGGCCGTAGTGAAGGGCCAGCCCGACGTAGATGAGAAAGGCGACGAAGAAGTCGACCAGGCCCACTATGGCCTTTGACAAGGGAATGATGAGCCGGGGGAAATAGATCTTCTTGATCATGCTCTGCGCCCCGATGATCGAGCCGCCCGCGTTTGTCATGACGTAGGCAAAGAACGTCCAGGCAATGAGTCCAGCGCTTGCATATAGCGGGTAGGGTACGCCGCTTGTCTCAACGGACAGCGCTTGGCTGAAGATCACCGTGAAGATACACAAGGTAATAGCCGGTTGCATAAAGGCCCACAAGACGCCGAGGAAGCTCTGTGCGTATCGGACACGCAGATCGCGGTGAGCCAGCGTGAGGAACAGGTCCCGATACTGGAGGAATTCCCTCAGGTCGAGGCTCGCAGCGGTGCTCTCCGCATCGATGATGGTCTGCTTCCGCATCTATTGAGTGGCCGGGGATAGAAGTGATTTGATCAAACCCGCTTGATGCTATCTCGGAACCTCGCCCAATCACCCGCCGGGAATTGGCGGGTTCTCGCCTCCGCGCGCGCCCTTGACGATCGGTTCGGCGCCCCGCTTTGCCGGCGACGCCGCATGGGGCGCTCCCGGAAGAGGGCCGCTGCTAAGATCGATAGGATACACGTGGCCCGGTCGTGGGGCCGCGCGTTCGGCCGGTTTGAGGAATCTCTCGTTCATGCGCAAGGACAATATCTACGTCACTCAACCGTCTCTACCCCCGCTGGAGGAGTTCATTCCCTATCTCGAGCGAATCTGGGCGAACAGGATCCTTACCAATGGCGGCCCCTTTCACCAGGAGCTGGAGCAGACGCTCTGCGATCACCTCGGCGTGGGGTTCATCTCCCTGTTCACCAACGCGACGATCGGCCTGGTCACCGCGCTCCAAACCCTGAGAATCACCGGGGAGGTCATAACCACGCCCTTCTCCTTCGTCGCGACCTCGCACTCACTGCTCTGGAACGGGATCAAGCCGGTGTTTGTGGACGTCGATCCCGAGAACCTGAACCTCGATCCCGCGAAGGTCGAGGCCGCCATTACGCCGCACACCACCGCCATCATGCCCGTGCACTGTTATGGAACCCCCTGCGACGTGGCGGCGATTCAGAAGATCGCTGACAACTACAACCTGAAGGTCGTCTACGACGCGGCGCATGCCTTTGGCGTGAGAGACCAGGGCGGAAGCATTCTGCGGCATGGCGACCTCTCGGTGCTGAGTTTTCACGCCACCAAGGTCTTCAATACCTTCGAAGGCGGTGCGATCGTCTCTCCCGATGCCAAGACGAAGATTCGAATCGACCAGTTGAAGAATTTCGGACACGTGGGCGAGGTGAGGGTAGTCGCTCCCGGCATCAACGGAAAGATGAGCGAGTTCAATGCCGCGCTCGGCTTGCTGCAGCTGAAGTACATCGGCCAGGCGCTCGCGCGGCGAAGGAGCATTGACCTCGCCTACCGCGAACGGCTGGGTGAAATCAAGGGAATCCGTTGCCTGGGCCGGCCCCACGACATCGTGGCGAACTATGCCTACTTTCCGATTCTTGTCGATTCGGATTACCCAATCAGCAGGGACGACCTCTATCAGCAGCTCAAGGATCGGGGTATTCATCCGCGCCGCTACTTCTACCCGCTGATTTCCGACTTTCCCATGTATCGCGGCCTGGTGTCGGCCGACCGGAAGAATCTGCCCGTGGCTGCCGCGGCCGCATCCAGGGTTCTCTGCCTGCCGATCTATCCCGATCTGGATCTGTCAGTGGTCGAGGAAGTGTGTACATTCATGGCCAGCCGGTGAATGCGGGAGTGAGGCGTGAGCCGAGGCTCGGTAGAGGGGCATCATGAGGGTCGCCATCATGCAGCCCTACTTCTTCCCCTACCTCGGGTACTTTCAGCTCATCGGAGCGGTTGACCTCTTCATCGTGTACGACAACATCAAGTACACGAAGAAGGGTTGGATCAACCGCAATCGCATTCTGCAGAACGGCAAGGATGTGGCCTTCTCCTTGCCCTTGAGGAACGCCTCGGACTCCCTCCACGTATGCCAGCGGGAACTGGCGGCCGACTTCAGCCCCCAGAAACTCCTCAGTCAGATCAAGGGGACATACCGGCGCGCGAGGTATTTTTCGGAGACCTATGCATTGGTCGAGAGAATCTGCACCTACGACGACGCGAATCTGTTTCGTTTCCTCCACCATTCGTTGGTGCGGGTTTGCGAGCATCTGGAGATTCCAACCAGATTCAACATCTCTTCGCAGATAGACATTGATCATGGCCTCAAGAATCAGGAAAAGGTCCTTGCCCTGTGTCACGCCGTAGGCGGCACGACCTACGTGAATTCAATCGGCGGCGTGGACCTCTATTCGAAGGATGTCTTCCGGCAGGAAGGGGTCGACCTGCGATTCCTGAGGGCCCGGCCCTTCGAATACCGGCAGTTCGGCGATGCATTCGTGCCCTGGTTGTCCATCATCGACGTGTTGATGTTCAACGCACCCGAGACCGTTCGGACCTGGGTCCTTTCAGGCTATGAGCTCCTCTAAGCCAGGTTTCGCATGGAGGAAGATGGGGAAGGTCTTCACGCCCCAGGAAACCTCGGGACGGGAGTGGTTGAAGGAGTTTGCTCAGGCGCCGGCCACCCTCGTTTTCGACGACTTTGTTCGTGTCTATTTTTCCTGTCGTCCGCCCGCAGACCTGACCGGCCAGTACGTGAGCTACTCCGCCTATGTTGATCTTGATCGGGCCAACCTGTTCAAGATTCGACGGCTAGCCGAGCGACCCATCCTCGAGTTGGGCGGCTTGGGCGAGTTCGACGAGTTTGGCACTTACCCCGTGTCCGTGATTCGCCACGACGATGAGATTCGCGCCTACTACGGGGGTTGGACACGCTGCGAATCCGTACCCTTCAATGTGGCGATCGGGGTGGCCACGAGCCGCGATGGCGGTCACACGTTCAAGAAGCTGGGTCAGGGGCCGGTTCTGTCGTATTCACCAGACGAGCCCTTCGTGCTCAGCGGTCCCAAGATTCGGCGCTTCGACAACACCTGGTACATGTGGTACATCGCAGGGCGAAAGTGGAAAGTTGTCGATGGCCGGGCCGAGCCCGTTTACAAGATCCGCATGGCCTCGTCCACAGACGGGCTTAGCTGGAAGAAGCTCAACCGGGATCTGATCGAGAGCCGGGTGGAGCCGGACGAGGCGCAGGCCAGCCCGGACGTATTCCATGCGAATGGCAAGTACCACATGTTCTTCTGCTATCGGTATAGCAGTGGTTATCGAGGCAAGGAATTCGGCTACCGAATAGGCTATGCCTCGAGCACCAACCTGACCGACTGGTCGCGGGACGATGCGAAGGCAGGCATCGATGTATCGCGCGATGGCTGGGACGCCGAGATGGTGAGCTATCCGCATGTCTTCGAAGTGGATGGGAAACTGTGGCTGGCCTATCTCGGAGATCAGGTGGGTCGCTACGGCTTCGGCCTCGCAGTCTTGGATGGGCACCTCACTTGACCAGGCCGGGGATGGCGTGGCGGAAGCTCGGAAGGATCTTTGACCCGACGGAGCATCAGCCCAGGGGCATCGTTGGCTTCGCACAGTCGCCTCAGGCCCTGGTGTTCGAGACATTTGTACGCATCTATTTCTCCACACGTTCCAGGGATCCCGGCAACGGGAAATATCTCAGCCACATCGCGTTCGCGGATTTTGAAAAGAATCTCCGTGACCTGATCCGTGTGAACTGTGAGCCGGTCATCCCCCTTGGCGAGCTTGGCTGTTTCGACGAGCACGGCATTTTTCCGATGAATGTCCTTCGCCGCGGGCGGGAGGTTTATGGCTATACCTGCGGATGGAATCGCCGAGTGTCCGTATCGGTCGATACGGCTATCGGCCTCGCCATCAGCCGTGACGACGGCCTTACCTTCGAGCGCATCGGCGCCGGACCCGTTCTCGCCGCCTCGCTGCGCGAGCCGTGCCTGGTCGGCGATCCGTTCGTCAGGATCATTGATGGGCTATTTCACATGTGGTACATCTTTGGCACGGGCTGGAAGAGGTTTGAGCCCTCAGCCGCGCCGGACCGCACTTACAAGATCGGTCATGCCACTTCCGCGGATGGAATCAACTGGGTCAAGGAAGAGGCTCGGGCCATCATCGAAAATCGTCTTGGCCCGGACGAGAGCCAGGCGCTGCCGACGGTGATCGATATCGACGGCAGCTACCACATGTTCTTCTGCTATCGCCAGTCATCCGATTTCAGGACCAACCCTGATAGAGCCTACCGGATCGGGCACGCGTACTCGGCCGATCTTGTCGACTGGGTGCGTGATGACGACAATCCCTCGCTTGCGGTGACGCCGGGGACGTGGGACAGCGACATGCTCTGTTATCCACACGTCTTTCGGTGCGATGGCCAAGTCTATCTTCTCTATAACGGGAATGAGTTCGGGCGATATGGCTTCGGGCTCGCGGCTCTGGAGCGATGAGCGGCCCTGTTGTCTACGAGCATAACAAGGCCGCCGAGGCCGACCTGGCGGGCCATCTGCGTGCATGCGACGCCAGCTTCATTCCGCCCCTGAGCGGCCGCGTCAACATCGACGAATACGCTCACAAGATCTTCCAACACGCAAACCGCTTCGAGGCCTGGGCGGAAGGCGTCCTGGTTGGCCTCGTCGCGGCCTACAGCAATGACGAAGCCACTCGCGCAGCCCACATCACGAGCGTGAGCGTGTTGAGCGCCTGGACCGGCAGGGGGATTGCCGCGGATCTGATGAGGCAGTCCCTCGCCCACGCGAGGCGGGTGGGAATGCGGCAGATCGGCCTCGAAGTCGCGGGCGATAATGCCCCCGCCATCAAGCTATACGAGAAGCTAGGCTTCGTTGCGGGGCAGACGACGCCGGCTTCGATCAGGATGAGTCTGTCTCTGGAGAGCGGTGGAAATATGCGCGACTACAACACAGAGATGAGAGATACGGGAAGCAGGCAATATGCCTACAGCTTCGACTTCGACGTGATGCACCCCTACATGATTCGGTCCTTTGAACCGTTCTTCAGAAAGGGCAGTCTGCTCGAGCTGGGCAGCTTTAAGGGCGACTTCACTGGACGATTCCTGCCCTACAGCGACGACATTACCTGCGTCGAGGCTTCGGACGTAGCCATATCGGAGGCGAGAAAGAAGCTGGGGAATCGAGTGACGTTCGTAAACAGTCTCTTTGAGACGGCCACGCTCCCCAAACGATACGACAACGTTGTCTTGACCCACGTCCTGGAACACCTGGATGATCCAGTTCGGTTACTGAGGCGAATCAATGACGAGTGGCTAGCCGACAAGGGACGTCTGTTCCTGGTATGCCCTAACGCTAACGCACCGTCCAGGCAAATAGCAGTCAAAATTGGGATCATTTCTCACAATGCGGCCGTTACCGCTGCGGAAGAGGAGCACGGTCACCGTTGTACCTATAGCCTGGACACGCTGGAGAGAGATGCCGTTTCGGCGGGGCTGCGGGTGGTGCACAGGTCGGGGATCTTCTTCAAAGCCCTGGCCAATTTTCAATGGGATCGTCTCCTGCAAACAGATATCATCTCGAAGGAGTATCTGGACGGCTGCTACAAGCTTGGGCAGCAATATCCGGACTTGTGCTCCAGCATCTTCCTGATGTGCGAGCGCGGGCCAGCACTGTGAGTGGAGACCGCCCGAAAGCCTGCAGCAATCATTCCTGGACCGTGCTCCGGTCCAGAAACACGGAGTCTCTGTACCTCTCTTGAGGTGTCCACTAGCATCTTTTACGCGGTGTCGACCTATGGCAGACTATGCAAGTCTCGTGCTTCTTGCCGTTTGCTCGCATGACGGTATCTTCCTCTTGAGCTCTTTATCGATGCCCAACGCTTCGATCAATGTGCCGTCAGCCGAAAAGTGATCCGAAGACACCATCCGCCGCAGGCTCGCGCTCTCAATTGATAGCTCAAGCGAGACTGTGCTTTGGGACCGTTGGCTCGTTCCTGGCGCCATCGGCGTGCGCCTGACGAGTTGCGCTAGAGGTACGAATGACAGGGACACCAAGTGTGGGATCGGGGCAGACCGCAGTCTCCAGGCGGCACGCCAACGGTCACGAAGTGTTTGCGCTCTTCTGTGCCCTGACTAGTCTGACAATAGTTGGCCTCCGGATTTGGTCGGTCCGCGACCTGCCACTTGGCTGGGACGAGGTTGACTATGCCCAGGCAGCTGGCTACGGGGTGCTGGCGAACGGGATGGGCACTCAAGAACTCAGCGCCCTGCAGTTTGCTGCCCTCGCGGGGAGCAGGTGGGGGCGGCCACTTGACCGAGTCGGATTGATGAGCGAGGAGCACGAGACGTTCTTCCTCCGCCACTTCCACCCTCCAGTGCCTGTCTATTACTGGTCCTTGGCAAGAGATCCGGACCCGGTGATCTTCGAACGTCATCTTCGCGTGGGCCAGGTCCTTCTGGCATGCATGGCGTTGCTGCTATGCGCCATCGCCCTACTGGCGACACTTGGTCCGGGTGAGAGGCTGCTCAGCCTGGGTTTCCTTCCCATCTTGGCCGTCGGACCTCAGCCCATGGTCGCGTTCAAGGTCCTCAGTTTTCACGGCCCTTTCTCTGTGACCGCAGTCCTGCTCGTGGCCGCGACAGTTCACCTCGTACAGAAGCCCAGCCTTCGCTGGGCTGCGACCGTTGGCGCTGCTGCTGGACTCTGCGTTGCCACTCTCGAGACGGGAACCCTCCTCGTCGCGCTGGTTGTTGTCGCGACTTACTGTTCGGGCGGCGCTACAGTGCTGCTGCGCCACGCGCGGCCAATCGCAGCTGCACTGACAACAAGCCTGCTTGTTATCTGGCCGGGAATGATCCTCACGGGTGGCCCCCTTAAATCGTGGAGCATGTATGCGTATCGCGTCTTTCTTGCCGGCAACCGGGAGTACCAGGGTGTTTCACCTGCAACCTTTTGGACTGCCGAGGGCATCACCAATCCGGTACTCTTCGCCTTCGCCGCAATCGCAGCCTTCGTGGTTGTGTGCTCCAACGGGAGACGGCAACACCTCGTGATTCCGGCGCTCGTCGCCACCGGGTACGGCCTCTTCATGACCCCTTTTGCCCTTAGCCCTTCTTATGTTTCGCCCGCGTTCACCCTCCTCTGGTACGCGGCAGCACAGGCCCTCGGCGAGGTCGCCGGTCGGATGACGCACCGACGGCAGACCTTGGTTTGGCTGTGTTCATTGACGCTGGCCCTGGCCGGTCTGTGGAGAGACCTGCTCCGGTTTCCCTCGGAAGAGGCTGCGGCCCAAGAGCGAGCCACCGCATCGCGGGCCGAACTCGAGCTGTTCAAGAGACAAATGGACCAAGACCCGAGAGCCGTGCTTCTGGAGGCGGGACATATACCGCGCTTCTACCTGCCCGCCCTTGCGGGCCGCATTGAACCCCTGCACGTGAAAGACGAGCGGGACCCCGGCTATTGGATTCGGCACGGCTACCTCTACGATTCCGTCCGCGAGTCGGTACAGGGCGGGCGGTTCGCCTGTGTAGGGTTATGGAAAGTTCGACCGTACGCCTCGAAGATGATGGACGAGATCGCTCGATGGGGCGCCAAGATCAGCGATGTGGGGTCCTACAGGGTGGGATGTTTTCCAGCGCCGAAGTAGGATGCGGCCCACGCCGTTCATAAGGTCGGCCACAACGACATGGCCAAGAGTTCCCTGGAGCGAAGGAAGGGGCGTGAGAGCCTATCGTTCTCGTTCCTGCACCGACGTTGTGTGACGGTCATTCTCGGCTGATGAATTGGAAGTGCGTCTTTAGCCGAAGGAACGGGCGTTCAAAGTACCGATAGCTCAACTCGCTCAGGAGGATGGTGATACTGAGAGCGGTGAGCGGAACAGCCAGAAGGACTTGCCAGAGCCCTTCTTCAAATCGGAGTAGCCCGAATAGCTGTAGGGCTGAGACATTGCCGATCATGTGAAGGCAATACATGCCGTAGGTGCGCTGGCCAAGGCGTGTTAGCAGACGGCTGCCCCCGGCCTTGAAGCGGGTTCCCGAGTAGTTCTGCTCAACAATAATCGCCGCAAAAACCAGGGCGGGCACGACACGGTCAAATGGGCGAAGGAAACTGAGGTCCAGAAAGAACACCGCTGCAGCGAGGATATACAGCCCACATATTGCCGCTGGCCGGAGCCTTGCGATCCGCTCTACGAAGGATCTGGAATGCGTCGCTGCGTATGCTGCAAGTCCGCCGATGGCCATGTCCCCGATGAGGCCAAGGGTGTGGAATGTCAAGACGTCGTAGTTTGTTTGGGTGCAACGAAAGGCGATCGACGCTGCGAGGACGGAAAGCAGAATCCAAAGCTCGCGCCCGAGCGGAACAGCGGCAAGCAAGAAGGGCCAGGCCACATAGAACTGCTCTTCCACCGCGACCGACCAGAGGACCCCTAACACGCCCGCGTCCGGGAGCCCGTTCTTGATCACGTCGAAATTGCTCAGGAAGAGCAGATACATGATTGGATTCGCGGTCTCGTTTGGCTGGAGACCGGCGAGCCGCTTCAGAACAGGAAAACCGAGAAAGCCGAAGGCGACACAGGCCAGATAGAGCGGCCAGATGCGGAGCATGCGTCGAACATAAAAGTAGCCAACATGGATTCCGCCGCGGCGTCCCTTCTCTTCCAACAGCAGGTATGTGATGAGGAAGCCGCTGAGAACAAAGAAGAAATTGACGCCCAGATCGCCGTGGTGAAAAAATTGTCGGACCATCCGATAGGGCGCCGATTTCGCGATCTGCGCAGAATCCGTGTAGAAGGCGTGGAAGAGAAAGACAGCCAGAAAGCAGAAAAAACGCAGTCCGTCCAAGTTTGGAAAGGCAACCTTCATATGAGCCGTTTCTTTGGCAGGCATCGCTTTCGGAAAATCTTAACGGGGCAACGTCGGCCGAGCCCTGGCCGGGACTCATGGGCAATGGCCCGCTAGAATGAACTTCGATGAACAAATCTCTCGTGACCGGCGGGGCCGGGTTCATTGGCTCTCACGTCGCCCGCCACCTCGTCCAGGCCGGGCATAATGTCGTGGTTCTTGACGATCTCAGCGGCGGCTTCGCGGATCAGGCGCCGCCGGGAGCCGAGCTGGTTCAAGGCACGATCCTCGATCACGCGCTGCTGAGCCGCCTCTTCGATCAGCACCGATTCGACTACGTCTATCACCTTGCGGCCTACGCGGCCGAAGGACTGAGCCACTTCATCAAGCGGTTCAACTACGAGAACAACCTCGTCGGGAGCGTCAACCTGATCAACGAGTCGGTGAAGCACAACGTGAAGTGCTTTGTCTTTACCTCATCCATCGCGGTTTATGGCGCCCTCAAGCCCCCGATGCGCGAGGAAGACACGCCGCGGCCCGAAGATCCCTACGGCATCGCCAAGCTCGCGGTGGAGCAGGACCTGCGGACCACCCACGAGATGTTTGGCCTGCCCTACGTGATCTTCCGTCCGCACAACGTCTACGGGGAGCACCAGAACCTTGGAGACCGGTACCGCAACGTGGTGGGCATCTTCATGAATCAGCTCATGCAGGGCAAGCCGCTCACGGTCTTCGGCGATGGCCTGCAGACGCGCGCTTTCAGCTATATCGACGACGTCGCGCCGTGGATCGCCTGGTCCCCCGAAATCCAGCTCGCGCGGAACGAAACTTTCAACATCGGAGCGGATGAAGAGTACTCGGTCAAGGAACTGGCGGAAGCTACCATGAAGGCCCTCGGAGTCCGCGGCGAACTCCGGTACCTGCCGGCCCGGCAGGAGGTGGTTCACGCCTGGGCCGACCACTCCAAGGCAAGGCGCGTGTTCGGAATGGGCCCGCGGGTGTCTCTCGAAGAGGGCCTTGGGCGGATGGCCGCCTGGGCCCGAAACGCCGGGGTTCGGAAGAGCCGCCGGTTCGAGAACATCGAAATCGACCGGGGTCTGCCTGCCGTCTGGAAAGAGGACTAGGCGCCCGAAAAGCGGCGTTCGCGATGCCTCGGGTCCTTTTTGTCGCCGCTCACCGCCTCAATCGAGCGCCGAGCCAGCGGTTCCGCTTCGAGCAGTACCTCGACTACCTCCGCTCCGAAGGTATCGATTGCACGATCTCCCCCCTGCTCTCCGCCGACGACGACCGGCTCTTCTACGGAAAGGCGAGCGCGTTCTCGAAGGCGTGGGTGCTGGCCCGGGGCGCCGTTCTTCGAACCAGGGACGTGCGGCGCGCAGCGCAATTTGACACGGTGTTCGTGCAGCGGGAGGCCTTCTTCGGCGGCTGGCCGGTCTTCGAAAAAGCGTTCAAGCGGACCGGGACACCTCTTGTCCTCGACTTCGACGACGCCATCTGGTTGCTCGACGTCTCCGACGCCAACCGCCGCTATGGCTGGCTGAAACGCCCTCAGAAAACCGCGGAAATCGCGCGGCTGGCGGACCTGGTCATCGCCGGGAACTCCTACCTTCTCGATTACGCCAGGGCTCAGAACCCAAGCGTCACCCTGATCCCGACCACCATCGATACCGAGTCGTACCGAAGATCCGCCCCCGCGGCGCGGACGGACGACCTGTGCATCGGCTGGACCGGCAGCACGACCACCATCAAACACTTTCACCAGAGCGTTCCCGCGCTGGTTCAACTGAAGGCTCAATGGGGTCACCGTCTGCGGTTCAGGGTGATCGGTGATGGTTCGTACCGGAACGAGACTCTGGGGATCGTGGGGGAGCCTTGGGACCCTGGCACGGAGATCGAGAGCCTGTGCGGGATGGACATCGGCATCATGCCTCTGCCGGACGACGAATGGTCTCGTGGAAAGTGCGGTCTCAAGGGCCTTCAGTTCATGGCCCTGGAGATCCCGGTGGTCATGGAGAACGTCGGGGCCAACAAGGAGATCGTGACCGATGGCCGCGATGGATTTCTCGCTTCGGGAAATGACGAATGGGTTTCGAAGCTCTCGTCCCTGGTGGCTTCAGCGGAAATGCGACAGCGGATGGGCCTTGCCGGGAGAGCGACGGTCGAGGCGCGTTTCTCGGTGAACTCACAGAAGGGGGCATACGTCCAGGCCCTGCGGAACGTGTTCGGGAAGAGACGATCTCCTTGACCCCTCCGTCACGCGTTCTCCGCGTCTTCTCGCGACTGAACATCGGCGGGCCATCCCTCCATGTCATTCATCTGAGCGCCGGTCTTGTCGATCATGGTTTCGAAACGCGGCTGGTGGTGGGAACGACCGATCCCCGGGAAGGGGATTTCCTTGACCTCGCCGAGGCGCGCGGCGTCGACCTGACCGTTCTTCCCGAATTGGGCCGGGCCATCCGGCCGCTCAACGACATGCGGGCCCTGTCGCGGCTGTACTGGCTCATGCGGCGGGAGCGACCGGCCATCGTCCACACCCACACCGCCAAGGCGGGTGCGCTCGGACGGATCGCGGCGCGGCTGGCCCGGGTTCCGGTCGTGGTGCACACGTATCACGGTCACGTCCTGTCCGGCTATTTCCACCCGCTCACGAGCCTCTTGTTTCGGGGGCTGGAGCGCGGCGTCGGCCACGCCACCGATGCCATTCTGACCGTATCCGAATCCGTGAAGAGTGATCTCGTGCGCCTCGGCGTGGCCCCGGAGAGTCGCATACGAGTCCTCCCCCTGGGACTGGACCTCGCGCCCCTCGCAGGATCGCTTCCTGGCGGGGCCTTGCGGGCGGCGGCGGGCTGGGCACGGGATACCCGGGTCGTCGGAATTGTGGGCCGGCTGGTGCCCATCAAGGACCTCGACACCTTCATCGATGCAGCCGTCATCCTGGCCTCGGCCAAGGATGACATCCGCTTCGCGGTGGTGGGCGATGGGGAGGAACGGGCGCGTATCCAGGCGCGGGGGGCATCGCTCCTGGGCGACCGGATCCACTTC
>JAIBBE010000181.1 GCA_019694835.1 Fimbriimonadaceae bacterium
ACAGGTTCAAGTCCTGTACCGCCCACCATCTCTTTTGAATCCAATTAGCCCGTCGAGGCGGGTTCTCCCTGCGCCAACTCTCCTCAGGTCTCTCAATTGGTCTCTCAATTGAGCAGTATTCCCAAACAGCGCGCAAATACAATCTGCTCCGATGCGTTGAGCTACGGCTCAATTCCCGGGTCTACCTTCACCCCCGGCAGTCCTCTCAGCTTCACGCTCTTATGCATGAGTTCAGAACTGAAGAGGCTCGCTTACATGGTCGAAGAGGCTGCCGGTCTGCTTTCGCTGAGCCGCGCCCAAGTCTACCGTCTGCTCGATGTCGGTGAGATTGATTCGGTCAAGATCGGACGGTCTCGGAGGATCACCCACGGCCAGCTTGTGGAGTTCATCGAAGCCCTTGAAGCTCGCTCGTCTGTGACGGTGTTGCGTGGACGCAAGCGAAGTGGCGCAAAGACGAAGCGGGCCTGAGTCTGTGTCCATGGCAAACCGTGCCGACGACCATGACGGCTCGTGCCGCGAAGTCTTGACAGGCAAGCATGCCGGCAAATGGCGTGTGCAATTCACTCACGTAAGTGGGAGCGGGCTCAAGTCCAGGCTGTCCCGCATATTTCCAACCAAGACTGAGGCAAAGACCTTCCTACAGTCTCTGCGACGCGGTGAGCGAGCCGAAGCAGCAAGAAATGCCCGTGAGGCGACCTTTGGCGAATGGTTCGAGTGGCTCGCAGAGAACGATTGGCCGCAAACCCTCGCTGGCATCACCATCGCCCAGAGACAAGCTAGGTTTCGCAAGTACGCTTCCAAGCACTTCAAGCACCGGCCCCTCTCCACAATTGACGCCCTTCAGGTGCGGGCTTTTTACCGTGAACTTCAGGAATCTGGCTGCTCAGCATCGCTTGTCCTGTCGGTCAAGGCTGATCTCGTTCGAGCATTCAACCAGGCGATCACCCCCTACCAACGCTTACCCATGACCATAGCCAACCCGTTCCGCCTACCGCTACCTCAGCCGGAGGTGAGAAACGCCGTAGCTTTGACTCCCGCCGAAGTAAAGGCAGCCCTTGCGAGCAACATAGAGCAGGACAAGAGGGCGATGCTGGCTCTCTTCTTGCTCGCAGGAGTGCGCCTTGGCGAGCAGATGGCAATGACTCGCGGGCAACTCCGCTTCGAGAGCAACTTAATCGTCATCGACCGCGCCGTCCGCGTCGAGTATGGTGGCAAGCAGTCAGTTGGTCTACCTAAAGGCGGCAAGACAAGGTGTGCCGTGATGTGTCAGACCCTTGAGGCGATCTTGGCTCCATTTGTCGCGGAGATGGCCCTAGACGACGTTCTATGGCCCGCAATGAGTGAGAACAAGCCCAGGATGAAGAAACTCGTCTACGCTACGTGGAGGACGATACGGAAGGCAGCCCAGCTACCTGAGGAAATGTCACCTCACGACTGCCGCCTTACCCACATCAATATCATCGAGAAGCTCATGCCGAGCGTCTCGGAGACCACCCTCAAGGAGCACGTAGGCCATGCCGCGACAGGAGTCACCCAGGCGAACTACACGCGCCCTATCACCCCTGCGCAGGAGATTCTCCGAGCGGAACTTGACCGTGTACTCGGCTAGAATCAATCTCACTTCAAGGGGCCAAGCCATCAGGCTTGGCCCCTTTTTTTTAAATCTCCCTATCCAGCTAGTTGGAGATACGGAATGGTTTGTCGGCCGGCCTAGGATACATGTTGGGCTAACCTGCGGGTGACCACCAAAGAAGAGAAGCCGTCACTGTGGAGAGCTTCTTCATCGCTCAAGCGATATGGGCTAGTGATGCCATACCCAACAGTCAGGCAAGCACTGGAGCCACCATGCCCAGCTGAAGACGGGCATTGCAGGAGCAGACTGGCCGAAATTGCGGTGATCGTCCACTTGGGTTGCCCGCACAAAGTAGAAGCCTGTCGGGACGTCCTCGAAGGTCACCGTCCGGCCTTCCCAGATCTCGACGTTGTATTGGATCCTCTTCGGATAGCGGTCGCCAGCGCGGAAGAGGTCAATCTCATATTTGGCGTGGTATGGCACATGGACGGTGCACTGGAGGATGTTCGCCTGTGCTTGTGTATTGAGACTCGAACCAGCTGCAATGCCAGCGAGGATTATCATTTGTCGAATCGTTAGGTAATGGTTCTTCATATTCGTACTTCCGGCAGGAGATTTAGGAATCTCCGTAATGCAATGACACCCGCCTCTTGAACTTGATCGCTGAAAGAATCGTCGATTTTTAGTCGGAACTAAACTTTGCAGGACGGTCATTGAGCCTCCTGGTCGATTCACCGTCGCTTGCGGGATTTGTCGTTCCTTGCAGGATGTGGTTGCCAGGTTCTGGTCATTTGGACAGTCGAATTGACTTCATCTGTGTCTTGGTGATCGTTGTCGTATGCTTGGTTTCGCCCACTTTGATTCCAAAAACGAAGTGCTCGTCGACATCGACGCGAACCTCCTTGTCCTGGAGGGCGGCGCTCATCTCGCGAAAGCCCATCGTTGCGGCTACCAGCATCGCGGAATGCTCTGGTGATGTGTTTGCAAGAGTCTTCACGGCCTCCATAGCCTGCTGGATTGCGGGACTAGCTTGCCTGGAGAGCATCTGCTGGGCTTGGGCCAAGTGATGCTCAACGGACATCGGGAAGGTCGTCAGAGGCTGTGCAAAGTCATCGTCGATGTCTCCAAAGGGAATGTCGTCGAGATGAGAGGGTCTGTATTGTTCGCGTTGGTCTTTCATATGGCTTCGTAGGGTTTAGGCAGTGGCATCTCGCAGAGTCAACTCCAGCTTCCTGGAAACGAGACGCCGAGGTCGTCGTGAGGGAGACATTCAAAGTCGAACGAGGCTTTGGTTGGACACAGGGCACGGAGCTTCCTTGCGCGGAGGGGTCCCGTGGTCACGGCGAGGACGCGGAATTCCTGCGGGCCCCAAAGCCGCTTGCACGCGCCAGATGCCACGAAGGTGTCATATGCCTTGAGCTTCTCGGCGAACTTGTCCGGGCTCACATGGCCAAGATCGACCTCAACGGCGGTCAATGAGTCTAGTGTTCGGACCAATCCATCCGGCCGCACTTCGAACTCCCTGCCCGCCGCCTGAAAGCCTGTCGTTACCTGAGGCTCAAAGAACCACTCTGCCGATCCGTCAGATGTCAAGCGGACGCGAACGTTGGTGACCGACAAGGCGTGCTGAAGAAAGCGAGGCGATCCGGTTCTGCCGAGCACGAGGCTAGAAATTCGTTCACCGAGAATGGGAAGGGCGCCTCTGTCCACCGAGTAAAGGTGTTGGTTGAAGAATGGCGTATCGATCACCTTCACCAAGTTCAGGCGGGTGAGTTCACGTAGCCTTGAGTTCAGCCGAGTGACCGACCCGAAGTACGCAAGCGAGAGGATCTGGTCGCGACTGAGGACATGGCTCAATGCAGCGTCCCGCAGGAGCCGGACGTCTCTTGCGGTGATTTTCAAAGCCAACCCTCTAGAGGCTTCTCAGGGGATTGGCGCGTCGCCGCCTTCTTCGGAGGTCTTGGGCACACCCTGTCACGGACCGGCATTTCAACCTCGATATCGTGCCGGTAGTCCACAATGGCGCGTACATAGGCCTTGCCGTGTTTGAGTAGCTCACCTGAGTTGACGAATAGCGGCCTGTTGACCTCGACAGAAACTAAGTCGCGTTGACGTCGCCAAAGGAAGCATTCGCCGACCGGCAGTCTGTTGAAATCAATTGCTTTGGGATCGCCAGTCAGGTCGCGACTGAGTACTGACCCATCTTCGCGACCGGTTCGGAACACAATTTTCGTACCTACGTTGTTGAGGATTAGTGAGCGCATCTTTGTGTCTAGTTGCGCTAGCGTTTGGTGAGCAAGGATAAGGGATAGACCGTACTTCCTGCCTTCCGCAAGGATGTTCTCGATTACTTCGCCACCGAAATGCTCGAACTCATCGATATAGAGTCGAATCTGGTTGCGTCGTTGTTCAGGAATGTCAATTCGGGAGAAGACTTCTCGAGCCAGGCTTGCTAGGAATATGTTGCCAAACATCCTGCCCGCTCCGTGCACTTCGTCAACGGCAAGCGAAACGAGAGTCACCGATCCCCTTGTGTCGATGTGTTGTCGCAGCTCAACTGGGTCGCGACGAGCGAGCACTCGGCGTAAAGAGACGGTCGAAGTCAGCAAACTGAGCTTGTTCAGCACCGGCATCGCTAATATCGCCTGCTTTTCAGTAGACAAGCTGTCATATCGTTGCCAGAATCCAAAGACCGCCTCTGCACTGCACGATTCAAGACATCGCAATAAGAACGGGCGTTCGAAAAACAGCTGGTCGAGCCGCGTGATCGGTTCGTCTGCCTCGGCCAGGAGCAGCAAGGCGTTGCGCAGGGTCTCAGAAAGTTGCACGCCCCAACTGTCTGATTCGGCTTCGACAGCTTGTAGCACACCAAGTGCGCGAAAGTAGGTTTCGCCACTTCCATGCAAAGGATCGAAGCCCGATTTGTATCCGTTCTTGCGCAGGTCGATGATCCTCGTGAGCCTGGGGTCGACTCGACCAGCGCACAGATTGATAGCGGCCGTGACGAGGTCGCCTCGCATATCTAGCACGGCAAAGGAGTTTCCGAGGAGAACGTCCTGGGCGATCATGTGGTGCAGCAAGTTGGTCTTCCCAGATCCGGTCGCGCCGATGATCAGCGCATGCGTTTTCAGATCATCTGGTGGCAAGGACACAAGTCGAGGCCACGGTTCTCTTGAAGAGTCGCTCCAGCCTTTTTCGACCCCGATCCAATGGCGCGGAGCCCTTTGTTGCGTCTTGTCCATAGCGGTCTCCTCTGTCTCAGGTCCAGAATCCACGAATGGCCCGGCGGCGCGAGAACGAAGAGGTCGACTATTTAGCCGGGACTCAACTGCCCCAAGACCCGGATTCGTTCAGGCAGGTCGTCAAGGAGGTCTATCTGCTTGAACATGGGGCCGTGCAACAGCAGGACATCGCCGAAGTCCTCGGTGTCCACAAGAGCCGTGTCAGCCAGGTGTTCACCGACGTGGCGAAGCTGAAGACGTCTTCAATCCGCATACTGTTGCAAGGCCTCGCTTCGATGGCCAACCGCCGGAGGCTGTTCAAGGCGTGGACTCAAGAAGCCTTCGGGGCCGAACTGGCCTATGCCGGGACGTCTCGACTGGCAGGCGAAGAAGTCACCGAGAAGACATTGCG
>JAIBBE010000020.1 GCA_019694835.1 Fimbriimonadaceae bacterium
GCTCTGACTTGCCTGCACTTCCTGGAAGGTGGTGGGCCTCGTCTACGAGAACGACGAGGTCCTTTCTCTCCTTCAAAGAGGTGAGGATACTTATATCCGAGAAGTCAGAAGACGGCCTGGCAGCTCGTCGCTCGCCTCCAACGAAGCTCTGCGGCGAAAATACGAAAATATCGGGCCCCCGCAGTCCCAGATCCAATTCGCTTGTCGGAAGGCCGAACTGCTCTAGATTCCCAGCGTGCCAGATCCGCGGTGATGAAACCAACGCCTCTGAACCGAAGAGGTACTTGTTGCTCGCGGGCTTCAACTGCTCAATGATCTGTCGCAGAATCGCCCGGCGTGGAGCAAGGACAAGAAAGTTGCTGCTTTCGCCGGCGCCGTACAGGTAGGCGATTATTGCGCCCATCAACCGCGTCTTGCCAACGCCCGTAGCGAGCGCGAAAACGGCAGATGGGTAGTCATCCGTCTGTGGGATCTGTGGAAAGCTCTCGCGATACGCGAACATCCGCTCCTGCGGATCCAGTTCCGCAACTGGAGAGGGTGTCGATGACAACCAATCATGCAGCTTGAGAAGTGAGTTCCTCTGCGGCCGTCTCAGAGTTAGAGCGCGCTGGATATCGTCGTAGACGCGCGACAGTTGAAGTAGGCGTAGGGACATCAGCGCACCTAGAACGCCAGGTCGAACGGGATGCGGACCAAGTCGACTGAATCGGATCCGGTCTCAGGCATATCCAACGACCTGAAGTAATAGACGCTCAGGACGGGTGCCGGGTCGCCGCTTTTGTGACGGTCCACTATTTCCGACAGCGTCTTCTCATCCAAATACGCTTGTGGCGAGAGGATTTCGCATGCACGTAGTCCGTCGAGGGTGGATCCGGTCGTGTCCGTGATGGGCAAGTATCCCTGCGAGACCATGAATGCTCGCGGATCGAAGGGAGCATCAGCACTCAGGGTGGGGTACTGATCGCCCTCTTCCCAGCTTGCTAATGGCGCCGTTAACGTTCCGACCACGACTTCCCCCCTATGTGACGTGGCGACGCAAGCATCGTATGAATCCGATGGCGAGTCATCGGCTTCATCGGCATCTGCCGAATGATTGTCGTCCATTGCCGCTACTACGAGCAGTCGCGGTCTTCCGCACTCTTCAAGGTATTGACGATCTTTGTCGGAGCTTCCTGCTAGAAACACCGATTTCCGGCCAACTTTGAGCGCTGTCGCAGCCATATCGGCGGCCGATCCAAAACCATCGATCACCCAGTCGCCTGGATCGGTGAACAAATGGAGTAGGCGGTTCATGAGCGTCTCGGGCTTGGAAGCCGGCGCAGCTGCGGCGATCAATTTTTGATCGACGAGTTTGTCGAGGTGCTTGGTCGCGTCTTGGGTGTAGCCGGCTCCGAAGTCTCCAAAGCTGCTTTTTGGATCCTTGCCGAGCCAAATGCTGTAGACGTTCTCCTGGCCGATCTCGTCAGGATTTGCGTACTTCTTGATCCAAGGGATCGCGTCGCCCTTTAGGCCGAACATCACCTTGTCCTCGCGTACTGCCTTTTCAAGGGTGTGTTTCGGATGCTCCTGATAGCGACCGGAACCCTGCCACTTCTCACCTAGGAAAGGCGTTCCACCCGTAGCCTCGAGCATTGCCGAATAGGGCTGCCCAACAACGCCTTTAGGAAGTTCATCTGTGGTGATGGCGAGTGCCGTCTCCGTTGGTGGAGGAGACCACAGCCACGGGACGGGGACTTCGATCTGGGGTGTGACGCCCTCGCCACCAACAGAAATGTGGAACTCACGTTGGACGGTCTCCTGCGATGCGTCAGTGCACTCTACGACGAATCGGAAGTCGCCGATCGCTTCCAGTTTCAGACCCCAAAGAACGCCCGTGAACTCGTTCAACCTCCACATGCCTTGTGGCAGGTCCCCGGACACGATCCGCCACCTATACGGCGGAACGTTGGTTCCGTACGGGTAGTCGGGTTTGTTCGCACCCTTGTTGCCGCCTTTCCAAGGACCTCTTGGGTCTGCATCGGGATGCCGCAAGCCCTTGGGTAGGCGCTTTACTGCGACAGGTGGCAAGCTGGTGCAATTCTTTGCCGCCAAGAGAATGAATTCATGTGTGGCAGCGATTTCTCGGCTGTTCGGAACCTGGCGTGCGCTGTAGTGCCGTTGCCAAACGATGGTGCCGATGTAGTTGTCCGGGCCGAACAGTTGGTGGAGGAGTATCCGAGCGAAGGGCTCTTCGCGATCACCCGCCATGAGGGCGATAACACCGTCATCGCGAAGGAGTGGCAAGGTTGCTTTCAAGTGGTCGTTCACCACTCCGAGCCAGCTGGGGTAGCGGCGTCCCGTGGTTCGGAATGCCGCAGAGGCATCGTCGATCTCAAGCCGCGGTAAGTCGAAATAGGCGAGCTTGACGCGCCCCCTCATGAGGTTCTTTAAAGCCGAGAGGCAGGTCAGTCGCTGTCCGGGCAAGACCAGGCAGGGAACTGCGGCGCCATTAATCTGGGCTTGGTCGATGCCTGCGATAGAAACCAATGCGGGCGACGCGGTTGGAAGGCGTGACCAGACTCCCTCAGGATCCTGGTGGCTCAATCCCTCCGCATCTGGCCATACCAACTGAAGTCGGCCGACGTCGGTCTCATCAGTCATCCAAGGTCACCGTATGGCCAGTCGTACCAGCAATCATCTGCTTGGTTCTCCAGCACCCCCCCAACCACCTCCCATGGTTTCCGTCCTAGCCGCGGATATTCAGGAGCATGGTGCGAAGCCAACGATGCGATGCGATCGAATACCTCGAAGGCAAGGCTCGACGGCTTGTTCTTTATTCCGATAAAGAAGAGCCGCTTTCGCCGTTGCGGGACGCCGAAGTCCGCTGCGTTCAGTACTCCGACGGCGACTCCGTAGCGCTGGCCCTTGGCGGGGGCCCTGAGGTTCTCGATGACTCGATTCAGATATCGGGCGTTGGCCTCCGATAGCAGGCCTGGGACGTTTTCGAAAACGAAAGCGGTGGGCTCAACCGCAGCGACCAGTTTATGGATGTCGCTGAGGAGATCGCGCTCATCATCGATACCTTTGCGGAGGCCGGCTGAAGACCAGGGTTGGCATGGCGGGCCACCCGAGACAAGGTCCACGCGACCCTGCAGAGCGTGGAAATCCACGGCTCGCACGTCGCCCACGACCACCGATTCGGGTGACCAAGGTTTTCCGTGGCGCAATATCTGGCCGCTCACTGACCAATAGTCGACAAGAAGCTCATGCTCAATCCCAAGCTTCGACGCCCCGAGGGCCAGACCGCCGCTGCCGGCACAAATTTCCAGCGCACGGCCAACGGGAAGGTCAAGCGTGGTTGTCAATCCGTCATAAATTGCCCGGGACAGTTGGGGCGGGACTGCATCACCGATCGCGCGGATCTGATCGAGTTCGCCAACGCCTGGAACCGCAATCCAGTCAGGATCAAAGGATTGAAGCCTTGCGATCTCGGAGCTCCTCAAGCGGCGATACCGCGCCCGCGAGGGCTCTACCAGATGTGCCTCCTGCGGCCACCTCCACCATTCGCGTCTAACGGTGGATGCGGCACGATGGGGCACTTGTGGCCGATGCCGCGGATCCAAAGCGACGTTGCGGGACCAATGGGCCGGGCGATAGGTGACCTGCCCCGGCTCCTGGGCGCCTCCACGCTTACGCGGTCCGGCAGAGACACCCGTTAGAGCTGCGACTTCAGCCTTGCCCACGGATCCCTCCTCGTCCCAAGACCGCCAGCCTAATCGAGCGATTCCGGGCCGATCCGACGCAACACCGACGATCCGGGCCCAAACTAGCAATGCTGTGCGACAAGTAATCGGACCTGCAGCGGTTACTGGGGGCGCGCGCGGCCTGGGAAGTGGCAACGTCCCGGGGAGCGTTGACGACAGGGAGTTCGAAATCCACCAGTGCAGTCCAAGGTGTCGGACATTCGCGTTAACCTCCCTTCCGAGTTAGCGGGTCGGCATACAGGCAGTTCGCTGGGGCGGGGGAGGTACTGATGGGTCAGCGGGTAGTCACACCATCGAAGATCACCGCTTGGCTGGACTGCCCGCACTACCTAACTCTGCGCAGCCAGGTCGATGATGGACACCTCAATGAGCCCGACACCGTCTTCGGATCCTTCTCACGGCTTCTGCAGGCCAAGGGAGAACTCCACGAGGCCGAGTGCCTAGAGACCTACGAAGAGTCGGGATTGTCGGTCCACCATGTTCCCGCAAGGCAGGAGCGGGAGACCTTTGCGGCATGGGTTGCCCGCGTGGGAAACCCTCTGGCCGAGGGCTACGACGTGATCTTCCAAATGCCCTTCATCCACGACGGCGTGAGAGGTATTGCGGACTTCCTCGAGCGGGTCGACACACCGGACGGGGGCTTCGCTTACGAGCCCGTGGACGCGAAGCTGACTCGAGTCGACGCCAAGCCAGGTCATGTCCTGCAGTTGTGTTTTTATGCCGATGCGATCGCCGCCTTATCCGGCCAGGATCCGGAGCGGATGCATATCCTGCTCGGCTCGGGCCGGCGAGAGACGTTGAAGGTCAAGGAGTTCCGCCCGTATTGGCGGCGGCTCCGCGGACAGCTTGCCGCGGCCCTCGACGCCGGGCCTGAGGCGGGCACCGCTCCCGAAAGGTGCGGGCACTGCGCGTTCTGCGAGTTCTTTCCGCATTGTGAGGCGCAGTGGCGCGAAGAGGACTCGTTGATCTTCATCCCCGGCATCCGGCCGGCCGAGCGGGCCGCTCTCGCCGTCGCCGAGGTGACGCGCCTGGAGCAACTCTGTGGGCTCGATGGCCAGCCCGTCCGGATCCGCGGGCCGCGGCTGGGCTGGCTGGTGCAACAGGCGAGGCTTCAGGTGCAGGCCCGCCTCGACGGAGCCGAAGCAAACCCGCCCTTCTCAATCTTGGAGGCCGGAGAAGACGCCAACCTGGGACGCGGCTTTGAACTGATGCCCGAGCCCGATCCGGGTGATGTCTTCCTCGACTTCGAAGGCCATCCCTTCTGGCGCCCTGATACCGGATTGTTCTTCCTGCTCGGCCTCATCGAACGCAATGAGGCAGGCGAATGGGTCTACCGGGACTGGTGGGCCCATGACCGCGACCAGGAAGCCCAGAAGGTTGCCGAACTGGTCGACTACCTGGGCCAGCGACGGGCCCAATTCCCCGGCATGCACGCCTACCACTACAACCACACCGAAC
>JAIBBE010000104.1 GCA_019694835.1 Fimbriimonadaceae bacterium
GCCCGAGCGGCGCAGTTCGGCCTGACGACGGACCAGCCGGTGTGCGTAGACGATCGGCGCCGGCATCAGCTCCGGCGTCTCGTCGCAGGCATAGCCGAACATCAGGCCCTGGTCGCCGGCGCCGATCACTCCGTCGGCCCGGTCCACGCCGCGGTTGATGTCGGCCGACTGGCCGTTGAAGCGCACCTGCACCTCGCAGCGCTCGGGGTCGATGCCGGTGGCGCCGTCGCGGTAGCCCGCGTTGCGCAGCACGCCGGCCACGATGGGCACGGCGCGTTCGCGCACCTGCCGGAACACGTCGGGATCGCGAGTCTTGAACTCGCCGGCCACCACCACGCACTGGTCGGCCAGCAGGGTTTCGCAGGCCACGCGGGCGGCGGGCTCCAAGCGAAGGAACTCGTCGAGCACCGCATCGGAGATGCGGTCGGCGAGCTTGTCGGGATGGCCTTCAGAGACGGACTCCGACGAGAACAGGCCGTTTCGGACGGACATGGTTCAACTCCTCTTTAGCCGCGTTCGACGATGTGTCGGGGGCGGCAATCCGGATCAAATCCCCCCGGTCCTTCGCCTCGACGGCGGGCGGACCAGCCCGTGAACACTCAGCGCAGCAGGATCAACCGCGGCACGGCATCGGTGTCGCTCCATACGATGGCGTTCTGCCTCAGGGCCCGGCCCAGCGTCTTGGCGGCTTCCAGCTTCAACCCGAAGACGAGGTAGCTCGCCTCGCCGGGCCACTGGTTGGATGGGTGCTGGCCGATGCCTTCGATGTGGGCGAGGCTGCGGCGGGCGAGTTCCAGCCCGAGATCGGCGTGCCGCTGAGCGCTGGATGCGGCGCCGACGTCCTCGCTGAAAGGGTTGCAGGCCGTGATGAAGGCGCTGCAGTCCGTCCGGAAGCGCTTGTGCGCGGCGGCGAGGGCGGCGCTGGGCTCGTCGACTCGCAGAGTGAATGGCTCGGCGCCGTGGACCCGGTAGTGGGTCTCGCGGCCTGGACGAGGCCGGCGTCGACGACTGAATCCGAAAACAAGAAGGCCCTCCTGAACAGAAGGGCCGACGCTGTTGCCCGCTTGGTTGCTCCCGAGGGAGCCGCATCCGCTTTCGCGATCCACCTTGCCCGGGTAGGCAGGTTGGCATGGGCGTCGGCCCAATTCCAGATGTGCCGATAGTCTAACTCAGGCGACTTCCCAGCGGTATCTGTCGCAGATGGCCAAGTGCCCGAGTCGTCTGACTGCGACGTCTATCTTCTCTTGTCCTGGCCAGGCGGTGCTGGTGCTGCACCTGTTGCCGTGGTTCGAGAATTAACGAATATGGTCGCCACGAGGTACCCGAGCGACAGCTCGCCAAGTGCGGCGAGCCCCCAGATCACTTCGCTATGACTGCCCCAAAAGACCGAGATGAATGCGATATAGAAGAACCCGACCTTCGGACTTGGGATAAAACGGCCGATTGCAAAGCCAATGATCGTGAAGATGATGAAGTACTGGATCACTTAATGCCTCTTGTGTGTTCTCGAGTCACTGCTTCAACCGCGCCGCGCTCGCTTCGCTAAGGGCCGCATTGGCTGCGGCCAACGCGGCATTCACCGCAGCGACAACTGCATCGTCTTCCGATCGCGCAGCCATTCCTCGAAGCACCCGAACCGTCGTCGCCCGGTTTCTGGAGCGATCAAGGGCGGCGAGCAACGCCCCGTGTGCCAAGTCGCCCTTACCACTGAGGGCGGCGTTGATTCCGACGACGATCCATGTGTTCGTCGCACCCGGGGCAAGCGCTGGGAGAATCGCTGCCGTCACCTGAAGTAGGTCACGCTGACCCAAGGCGATCGCCGAGAAACCGAGCGCAGTGTGGTAGTCGACTTTCAGCGGGTCGGCGTAGATCGCAGCGGTCGTCAGTCTGATCGCCTCAACATGGTCTCCAGCATCTGCCGCAGCGCGAGCAGCCAGCGAAAACCAAAGCCCAGCAGGACTGTCCGCATCAATGGCTGGTCGTTCGTACCCCTCGATCTCGCTGATAGTCGTCGCTACACCATCATGTCGATCCTCGATCTGCGACAGTAGCGATCGGACCTGAGGGGACATGCGGTCGAGGTGCTCCGTCAGTCTCTCGATGGGCGTGAAGCGCTCTCTTGCTGCGATGTAGTCCGCCGGCGAGGACGACTGCAGGCGAGTCAAGTCGGCCATCTCGATGAGGATGTCGGACGAGATCCAACCTTCGATGTCGCCGCTGCCCCGCAACTTGATGAACCCATCGCGACGATCGATCTCCACCACGGGTGCACCGCGCTTGAGGGTCCCGACCACCTTTGAACGCGTGGTCGGGAGAGCGCGAAGGTTGGCATTCAATGCCGCAACCGCATACACACGGGGAGTCTCGTTCTGACCGCGCGCGACCGGCGCCTCTGTGGGCGCTATGGACTGCGCGGGACCGCTTGAGCCCTGCCTGCCACTACCGAAAACTGCAAACAACACGACCGCGCCCGCCGCGAATGCACCAAGCCACAGCAGCACTCGTGATGAACTGCCGCTGGTGCCCTGATCACCGCTACCGCTGACGGTTACGGGCGACGATCTCTCCTCTGACGTCCCTTGGCGCTGGCGATCAGCGTTCGCCTCAACTGGCGCACCTGAGTCAGTAGAGCCTGGAGACCGGGAACCTGCGAGGCGCTCAGCCGATGCCGAGTTCGCCGCGGTAGCTCGAACATCGCCTGATGCTCCCTCGACCACAGAACTGACGTCAGACACAAGCGACGCAAGTCCTGAGAATCCCCTTCTCTCGGGCGATTCCCCGTCATTGCCAGTATCAGACGCCACTCGCGCCCCTCGTGATCCGTCGCATGTTGCAGAACGCAATGCTGCCGCGCTGACCAAGGAAGCAGGGATCAATGCCGAAGCTCATCACAGATCGCTCTTCTTCGCGGATCCGACCCTTTGACCACCCGATGTGACGCGGGAGTACGTCACAGTGATCTGCGGGTTGCTGTACGAAGTTCCGTCGTCGGTTACCTCAAAATAGCGGGTCACGCTCACCGCCTCATCCTTCGGCGTCGAGAAGGCGAAAAAGTATGTTCCCGGGCAAACGCCAGGCACTAACACGGTGCCGCGAGTGTCGACGCTATCCCGGCGAACAACCTTCGATCCCGGCCGACGTCCTTCCCGGAGTTCGATATTGATCAACCCCGAGTAATTGGATGAATTGATGCTAAGGGTCACTTCAGACGGGCACGCCGAAGCCGACTGCGACGCCATCGCCGCGAGTCCGAAAGTAATCGACGCCAGCAGTTTCTTCACTTGCATACCTCCAACAGTTAACCCATCACATGCTCTCAATGCCTGAACTCCCACGGCGGGATAGGTTCAGGCCCTTTCCAGAGCCCGATCCTGGCCCGCCGCGCACCAACTTCGGCGGCCGCATAAGCCATCTGGTCGTCGCTGCTCTGCTCGTTGGCGTATTGCTTGTAGTGCCACGCCATCCCCGCCTTAACCTGTCCGAGTCCCACATCACTGGCGTCGATACTCACCTTGCCGACGAGCCGACCGTACCGATCCGCCTTGTGCCAGTCCACGAGGACCGACTTTCCAACCAACTGACTCGCAAGATACTTCTTCGAGGATTTTCCGTACGCCTGTCGCCGTTCCGGAGCGTCTATCCCGGCTACTCGAACTCTGTATCGCTTGAGTTCGGCGTCCGCGATGGTGATGGTGTCGCCGTCACTCACACGGACGACCTGCCCGTAGAGTTCAGCGGCCTGCCCGACACTGTGGAGCAGAACCGAGGCGATGCCGAGGAGGCATACCGCAATCCTCACATCGCTTCCTGAACTTCGGACTGCACGCCCGGTATCCAAGAGCTAGGCAAGATGGAACCCATCCGGCGCTTTACCTGAATTCTTTTTGTGATACGGGCATACGTAGATTGTCGCCGCCGGCTGCCCATCAACCGACAGCTGATAGATGTCAATCATCCCGCTGGTCACATCCTCGGCACTCGTTGAACCCATGCGATTGGCCGTCACCCGACGTCCGTCTTTCGTCCTAAGGCTTTCCAGATACGCATTCGACCCGACGACGCTTCTAGTTGGAATCGGATTTGTTTTGCACAGACCAAACGGCCCATAAGCCTTCGGGATGTCGTCGGTGTCCACGCCATCGGCTCGCGCCTCGACCTGAAACTGAACGATCGCCTTCAGAAGTTCAGCGGTCTCCGCGTCTTCCTTCTTCTTTTTCCCGAAGAAATCAAACAAACCCATGGTGCCCCCGTTAATTCATCCGAGTAAATCACTCAAGCGCCTTAGGCCGGACTGCTTGAATGCCATCCTTATTATCTGTTCCAAAAGGTGTGCATTCGGAACTTGAATGTACGAAAGGCTGGCATACGCCTTCTTATCGTCCTTGGCGCCAATCACCACAGCGCCGTCAGCAGACCAAATCTGAACCTGCGACCAAGGGTATCGAACTGCTTCGTTGGATCCGAGAAACTTGTGCTTGACGAGGGTAACTCCATCATCTCGGACAGTAGCCTCTCCAAAGTGGACTTCTGAGCCATCCTTCAATGCCTTCAGAATATCCGTCATCAAACGCACGCAGACCGCACGCCAGAGCTTCTCGGTGAACTTTGTGTATGTTGCTTCACGCTTGATCGAGACAACCGACTCTGTCCTGTTGTCGCCAAACGCCACCGTGTAGTCGGTCCCGGTTGGAATTCCGTTAACCGAATGGCGAACCCCACCCCACCTCACGCGTGTGATGCTCTCAAGCGGGTATGTCTTCTCTTTCCATGAGATACCCTTCGCCGAGATGGAAAGGGTATCTTTGAAAACCACACCTACGTCCGCACTGAAAGTAATCTCCTCTTCCCACTCGCGTTGCTCGCGATCGGACTTCTGCCTTTGCTTTGCAATATCAGACAGCGCTTGCGTATCGGCAGAAACCCGCTCGACAAACTCTGGAAGCTCGGAGAAGAGCTCAGACAGCAACTTGGTCAGTCGCTGTGACTGAACGAGCAGATCGTGCTCGTTGAAGAGATCAATGGCCAGGCTGCGGATCGAGTAGGCGAGTTCCTTGCTCGGCTCATGCTCAAGCCCGCGTGCCTTCGAGCTGAGTTGAATGGGCTGGGCGATCTTGTCCCACGTTCTCGCTACCGACTCGAGCTTGTCAATCAGC
>JAIBBE010000130.1 GCA_019694835.1 Fimbriimonadaceae bacterium
GTAGACGTTGCCCTGGACTTGCTCGAGGAGCCCCGGGTCGGCGCCCTTGCGTTCCTCGGCCTCGAGAATCCGGCGGGCCTCCTGCTTGGGGACGACCACGCCGTCGACCAGCTGGCCGTCGACATCCAAGGCGTAGCCGCAGACCACGGCGTTATCGGGCAACGGAAAGGTGAGAGTTCCCTCCAGCACGCGATCGTTCGGGTTGTAGAAGCGCATGGTCTGCGTCGTCTCGGCCAACAGACCGCTGACCTTGACCTGGATCTCCAGGCCACTCAGTTCGATGGCCCGTTCGCCGCGGGGCGCCTCGACATAGGGCAACCGGTCCTCGGGCGAGAACTGGCGGTCAACCGATTGTCCGAAGAACCAAAACATGAATCCGCTCCCTATCGACTGGCACTCTCGTGCACAACGAACACCTAAATGGTCAGCGAGGGCGCTATGTCCCGTGTGTTCACAGACTGCCCCCGACCCGAATGCGTGCTAGCTGCAGCAATTCCCCCACGCAGCGTCGAGCACGGTCACCGTATCTCCTCGGACCGACAACTTTCTGCGCTTCCGTTTGCGACGCCGTCTGCCCCAGACAAGGGAGGCGATAGAGATTCGCCGAAGAGAACGTCGGCATCTCTCCAACACTCATCCGCCTTGGCGTTCGACAGCCGGGCTTGATCCCGGAATCCACTACGTGTGAGGCCGCGCTCTCGCGCTTCCGCGGCCTTCTGGGCCAGGCTGAGTCTGACTTGATCCGAATCGGGGTTGGCATAGAACTTCCCATCCCGGAGTAGCGCTGGGACGACATCGTTACTTACTCCGAGGTGCTCGGCGATCTGCCTCCTCGTCGCACCCCCGGCCTGAAGTTCGACCGCGCGGCGGCAGCGATCGAGGCGATCGGCCCGGGCCTGCGAGTTACTGGCGTTCTGGCCACTGCTTTTGCCGCTGCCGTTGCTTGCTGAGCCGGTCGTCGTGACGATCGTATTGTTCCTGGGTGGTCGCGGAGCTAGCTCTCCGCGTTGCGGGCGATCGCTCTCCGGTGGAAGCCATTTCGCGAAGATGTTCGGAAGATTCCGCAAGTCGGACTCAGTGACGGTCACGACAGGAATCTGGTGGCGGCTTGCCAGATCTATTTTTCGTTCGGCCTTGGCCATATAAGCGGGGTTAGCGGTGAAGCCCAGAGCTTCGACAAAGGTGCCATCCGCCAATCGCCAGTCCGCGCGGAATCCGTCGGGATTGATGTCGGGATCGAAGGGATAGAAGGGCTCGAGTTCGTGTTCAATGCCGTGATCGAAGAAGAAATCATCGATCTGGCGCTCCAGTAGCGATCGGCATAGGTGCCCGTCTTTGGCTGTGACAACGACGCCACGGCTTGTGCGAACGCCGGTGGCGAGAACTCCAGCCTTGGCCAGCCAATCTGTCCAGGAGTAGACCTTTCGGTGTCCGCCCGGGATGGCATAGCCGCGCCTTACGGCCAACATTCGGCACAACATCAGGAGATCCCGGTGTGGCCCCTCGCTGGGCATTGTGCGGAGTTGCTCGTGCGCGGGAGCGTCGCCGAACTCATGGGCTGCAAGCTTGATGATCGATCCGATGGCGGCGTCGTGCCACGGTTCGTCGTGGAAGCCGTGGTCTACGAAGAGGCCATCCAGGGCATCTCGAATACAGTCAAGGCAGTATGGCGATGGTTCGGCGTACGGATTTAACGCTCCGCCGCATAGTCGGCAGCCGCCGGCAGCGTTGGTGGGTTGGTCATCGGCGATCCGGATGTCGCGAAGCAGGTCTACTGGCAGTCGAGGAGCCTCTGGAGGGCGCCGATGCTGCGGAGGGATGCCGAAAGACATGCCCCCGCGCCCATTGCGGGCGCGCAAGTCCTCCGTTGCTTGCCATCCAGCCTCAATCTGGTCGGCCCAATCTGCGGGTATCAGTTGTCGTGCGTCCGGGCGAAGTTTCCTGACAGGCCTCGGATTTTGCAGGCGGGCAATCAAGTCCTGGCCGAATAACTGGTGGGGGTCACGCGGATGGTCTCGGAGGAGTACCGATTCCGGAATCTGACCGGCTCGGCGGAGTAACTTCTCGATTGGCGAGGCCAAATCAGGAGCGAAGACGTGTAGTTCCTTCGTCTCGAGATCGAAGCTTGCGAGATATGGTTCGACGTTTATTCCTGAGATCCTGCCGACCCAGAAGACGTGGATCCATGCGCCGGACTCCAACTCCAGCGATGCGTTCAACCACCCTGGCGTTGGGTCGAAGGGGACCTTGATCCCTGCTTGGGCTAGAGCCGCGACCACTGCTGGCCTGTCGAATTCGCTCCCGACCTCCACTAAATCGGGGTTGGTCCTCACCAATCCGACGCATCCACCCGTTTCGTTAACGACCCGCACAGCGAAGTTCACTCGACGGCGCACCTGAAGCACAGGGTGATTGCTGTCTGCGTGATGGACGACCTCATCGGCAAGATGTTTGACGAGTTCGGTTCGCAGGCCATGTAACCACCGCAGCGCCGGGGTCCTCGTGAACTGTTCCTCCGTGAGGCGGGGGCCTGGAGCTGAAGATTCCGAGTCAGAACTATCTTCATGCGCCGCTAGGAAGTCCCTGATCGCGGCTCCCATAATCCGCGCCTTCGGCAGATCAAGAGTGAGCTCTGGGATGCGCATAGGGATGTCCCATCCCTCTTCGTCATCCGAGCATCGATATTTCGCGATGTCGGCCGGATCACTTTCTCTAGACATGATTGCGGTGAAGTGGACTTCGCCATCCTCGGAGAATGCGGCAAGTCGTGAGACTAAATCCTTGCGGTCGTTGTTGGCGATCCCCCAGTTGCTGGTTGTGTGCCGGTAGAGGTAACCGAGGCATCGCTCTTCCTCGTCGCCGCCCACCGACCTCGGTAAGGCAATCGAGACGGCATCGCTGTCGAATGGGTTATCGGGCCGCGGTATCAGTACCAAATCGACCGAGATGCTTCCCACCCTCTTTCCTCGCGCCGCAAAGGTTGCGTCTGCAAACTCAATGAGCCGCAAGTCGTAGATGCCGTCGCCGTCTTCGTCTCGAATCCGCGCCCACGAGACTCCGTCCGGGTTGATCGGGCCAGCCGGTGGAAGCGTGACCGTCTTACCGTCCCATTGGATGGCGTAGCTGGTCATGTTCCGGTCAGATCGTCTTCAGTGCGAGAGCGATCCGCCCGCGGTCGATGTCGACGTCGACGACCATGACCGTGACGATTTCTCCAACGGAGACCACTTCGGAGGGATGTTCGATTCGTCCTCGGCCAAGGCGTGTCTTGTGAATTAGTCCGTCGACATCGCCGAGATTAACGAAGGCACCGAACTCCGTGATGTTCGTGATTGGTCCCGAAAGGGTCTGCCCTACAGCAAGTTTACTTAGCGCTTCCTTCTTCCTTTCTTCATTCCCGTAGTGCCGCTTTGGTGACTTCCCGACGTTGCGGGTCTTGGTTGGAGTCTTGTCCTCGGGTCCGGGGGCATCGGGAGCGGGCGGGCGCGTGGACGGCTGGGTTGTGACGTCGGCGCCAACCAACCCCTGGTATTCAGCCGGAAGCGTGCCGATTACGTCGAGGGCGTGGCTCAAGTTCTCGGTCATGTACTTCTTGTAGGCGCCGTCGGCCAGAACCTGGTCTTGGACGAGGTCGCCCTCCTCCTGCCGGTATTTGCGAGATCTGTCGCCACGAAAGGACAACCAGTTGAAACTTGTTTTGATGTAGAAGTCGTCGCCTACGAGGATCTTTGCGTGGGTGTCATCTACTCGGACGACCGCCAGGCGGCTGGATCGTTGCGCTGCGGTGTACAGATCGGCGATGGCGGTTTGATCTGTCTTTTCATTGTCTCCGAATCCCCAGAAGATTGTGACGTCGGCCGTGCGGGCGAGCTGTTCCAGGCGACTGACCCACTGCGCGGTTACTACCGATCGGGTAATCCATGGGCTGATGATCAATAGCCGGCGCTGGGAATTGGACAGGGCTTCGTCGAGATACATGGGATGTTCGTAGACGCCCAGCCAACGGATCGCGGAGCGACTGAGGGTATCTGCGTCATGTGCGTCATCCTGTTGGGCCATTGCGGCTTGCACCGCGATGACTTCTTCCCGGCTTAGCCTCTTGCCGGGTTCGTCAACCGGTTCGTAGGTTTCCTCGTTGGGGGCGGTCGACAGACCGAGGCGTTCCACGGCGCCGATCGCGTCGAGTGCCGCAGCATGTGGTTCGCTCCATTGACCGTCGATTTCCACGCCGAGTCGTAGCGCATTGGAATCGATGTCTTTGAACACGAGCAGGATTGCGTCGCGGTAGTAGTTGCGGTTCTCCGTGACGCCGCTGACGCCCAGGATTCGGAAGGTGTCATTGCGGGAACCCAGCGCGGTTGAGATCGCTGCGTTGTCAAGGTTCTCCAGTTGCACGGGCATGCTGGTCGACGGCGGCATGAGAATCCTGGCCGGATCCGACTTTGCCTGCGCCGCACGGAGAAGTGAGTGTTTTCTCCAGTCTGTGACGGTGTTGGTGAGCCTGTCGTAGATGACCTGGACGGTGGTCGATTTGGGCCGCCTGATGCACGCGTCCCTGGCCGCCTCTTGGCCGGCAGTTAGAAGCGAAAGACGCCGGGCTCCTCCCTCGGGCGGAGGTCGGTAGTCGATGAATTCAGCGACCAGCAGTGCGGCGACGACGTTGGCGGTGTCGCCTTCGTCTAATCCTAGGAACAGTTCCAGGTCTTCGACGGTGTCGATGCCGTTAAGCATGGCGCGCAGAGCATATTTCGATGACGCCTCGAGGTCTTCCGCCTGTTCGGCAAGCACGTCGACGGTCAGGATGGAGGCGGGTATCGCCGATGGTTCCGCAGCCAACAGGATGTGGCCCGGCAGAGCGTGTGCGTGGCGGCGGGCGGCATCGGCGAATATGTCGCGGGTCCTCATAGGTATTCGATCCTTCCGCCCTTGCCAGATTCGATGTGGTCGAGGACCCACCTCAGGGGTCCGTCCTTGGCGGAGCTGAAGTCTGAATCGCCTACGAGCCAGAGGGCTTCTCGGGCGCGGGACAGCGCCACGTTCGTGCGACCTTTGAAACGTTCGCTGAGGAAGCCGAGTTCGCCGGCGAGGTTGCTGCGGGTGACGGAGAAGACCACCACATCGGCCT
>JAIBBE010000064.1 GCA_019694835.1 Fimbriimonadaceae bacterium
TTTCTCCTTCGAGCTATGGCTCGACTCTACGAACTTCTAAGGCCCAAACCGTACCGCTGGCATCCTGCCGGCACCGCTTACGGAGGAGTCGCGCCGGGACCCGGCAGGATGACAGCGGTACGGTCCGGCTCCCTTCTCCTGCGCCCTACGGCCTTAGTCGGCCGATGACCGAGCGACGGAGGAGAGGGGTTGGAGGAGAGGTTTCGCGCTGGAATTGCAGGTAGGCCGTGGGCGGTGCCGGCAGGATGCCAGCGGTACGGTTGGCCGGATTACTCGAATCTACGCTCGCCGGTGAGCGCGATGGTCGGTCGGTAGGACCGTGGCAGTTGGCGGGCGGCAAGGGCGAGGGCAACGACGAGATCGTCGTGATAGCCACTCGGCGCGCCGAACTTTGTATGACCCGACGCCGACGGCTTAGCCTCGAAGTGCTGAAGCTCACGAATGAGTTCCGGCTCGGGCCGCATCTTGAGTGCGGCATTCTCGATCAGCCACGCGAGCACGTCGATCAAAGCCGCCTTCTCGGCCGCAGTGAAGACCAAACCCTGGACGCCTTGCCTCGGCAAGGCAACCTGTAGCATTTCCAGCGCCACATCCCCGACCCCGGTGGCGTCGCACAGCACGCTGGCATAGCGATGCCGACCGACGATCTCGGCCACACGGCGAACCTGCTCGTTCCAGGTCAGACCGGTCATCCGCTCGATGTGGAGCAGTCGGCACGAGTCTCGATAGCCAGCGAGGACGGCGACGGCGGTGAAGTCTTCATACCGCGCCCAGTCCACGCCGATGTACACGCGACCTTCCGGCTCGGGCGGCAATTCGGCGACCAGACAGGCATCGATCGCCTCGGTCCGGAACACCTGGCCCGCTGAATCCAGGAACTCAGCCTCGTATTCCACCCGATACGCGCGATCCGAGATCAAGTCGCGTTGAATCTCCAGGAATCCGGGCGCGATGAAGGGTGACTCCTTGGTCGGTGCGGTCGCGCTCCACACCCCGTGATCACCCCGCTCCCCCAGCATGTAGAACCGCCAGAAGTGGTTGTGGCCCTTCGGCGTCGATATGAGGGTGAGGGTTCCGTGGGTCGTCGCGAGCATCGGCAACGCAATCTCCGTGATCACTTCCTCAGGCAAGAATGCCGCCTCGTCGATGACGATGTCGGTCGCCTCGTTACCCCGCAGCGACCGGCCCAGGTGCCCAGAACGCGCCATCAGCCGGTGCTCGCCCAACCGAAGATGGGGATACGGCGATTTCCGGATCGTGAACCCTTGGACTTCGGCGTCGTCGAGCATCTCGACCACACGGTCGAACAAGAGCCGGGCTTGATCGAGGGTCGGAGCAACGATGAGTTGCCGACTCGACGCGTCGGTGAGCAGGCGTAAAGCAATCTGCGCCGCGCAGGCGTCGGTCTTCCCCCAGCGCCTTCCGCATGCAAGCACTTTGATGCGGGCGTTTGCCTCTAGAAATCGCTTCTGACCCGGGTGGGGAGCCCATGCGAGGGCTTTCGCCCCCTTTGACTCTTCAAAGCTCCTCATACCCCCATAGGGGACCATTGGTCGGCCCGTCAACCGGCCAATCCGAGCCAGCCCGCTTCATACTGAACGCATGCGGAGATTCGCGGTCCTGCTGGCCTGCTTGGTGGTCCTGGTCGGTTGCTCAAAGGCACCGGCGGGATCGGCAGCCCAGCAGACGATACGAATTTCAGCGGCAAGCTCGATGACGGACGTTCTCAAAGAGAGCGCGGCTGCTTTCGAAGCCGCCAACCCCGGGGTCGCCGTCGAGTTGAACTTTGCCGCTTCGGGCGTCCTCAAGATGCAGATCGAGCAGGGGGCTCCGGTCGATCTCTTCGTCTCCGCCTCTGCCAAGGAGATGGACGACCTAGCCGCCAAAAAGCTGATCGATGCCGCGAGTCGGAGGGATGTTGCCAGCAATCAGCTTGTCCTGGTCGGGCCGCCGGATAGCCCCATCGCGTCGTGGAACGATCTGGCGTCGCCAAAGGTGACGAAGATCGCGGTCTCCAACCCTGAGACGGTGCCGTCGGGCCGGTACGCGCAGGAGACCCTCGAAAAGCGAGGCCTCATGGCAAAGGTGAAGGATAAGCTGATTTTCGGTGAGAACGTCAGGCAAACCCTCGCCTACGTCCTGCACGGCGACACCGATGCGGCGATCGTCTTCGCGACCGACGCAATGACGGCAGGTGACAAGGTGAAGATCCTGGACCGGGCCGTCAACGGCGTCGATCACCGCTCCATCGACTATCCGCTGGCGGTCGTCCGTCGATCCGACCAACGGGACGCGGCCTTGAGTTTCGCCCGATTTCTTTCCAGCCCTGAGGGGCAGAGCATCTTGAGCCGTCACGGCTTCACGCCGCCCGACCGCTAGTCGGACCGAGAAACCGATGCCCCCAGTCCTGCTGACGCTCCTGGTTTCCAGCCTCGCGATGGTGCTCATCGTCATGATTGGCACTCCAATGGCGTGGCTGCTGGTTCGGCGCAGGCGGACGTGGTTTTCCGGTGCTGTCGAGACGCTTCTGCTGCTGCCCATCGTGCTGCCGCCGACCGTAGTGGGATTTGGTCTTTTGCTTCTCTTGGGAAGGAGCACGGCCTTCGGTCAGTGGCTCAACGACGTGGCGGGAATCCGGCTTCTCTTCACCTGGCAAGGGGCGGTGATCGCCGCCGCCTTCATGGCGTTTCCGCTTTATGTGCGCACCCTGGCTGTCTCCTTCGGCGAGCTCGATCCGGCCCTCATGGAGATCGGGACAACGCTCGGTGCCAACGAGAGGCAGCTCTTGTTCTGGGTCGCTTTGCCACTCTCGGCCCGTGGAATGGGTGCTGGCGTTGCCCTCGCTTTTGCCCGCGCCGCTGGCGAATTCGGCGCTACTTTGATGGTGGCGGGCTCGATTCCGGGTCGCACCCAAACCATGCCCATCGCGCTGTACGAGGCCGTGATGGCAGGACACGATTCCGAGGCGCTGCTCCTCGCCTTGGGCCTGGTTTCTCTGACTCTGGTCGCGGTTGGGCTAATGACCTTGCTCAAGACAAGGCGGCCTTGGGGATCGGCCGGTTTCTGATGGCGGCAGCCTGCTCGGTACAATGGAGCCGATGGTCAATGCTCGGCTGTCGATCGAAGGCCACCTTCTCGACGAACAAACCCTAACCAAGGTCTTCTCGATCTTCGATCAGCACCAGATCAAGTTCCAGGTCAAGCGATTTCGCATCGGCGAAGCGGCCAACGAGACCTCGCTGATCGAACTCATCCTCAGCGCCATCGACCAAGACGTCCTCGACCACGCCCTCCAGCTTTGCGAGCCTTACGGTGCCCGGTTCACGATGGAAGACGCCAAGCTCGCCATCGCGGAACAGGATGGCGTCTTGCCCGAAGACTTCTACTCGACCACCAACTTCACCACCGAAGTCCGGGTGAACGGGGAATGGACCCATGTCGAGAACCTCGAAATGGACTGCGGAATCCGGATCTTCGAAGATGAGTCCGGCGTGACCCGCGCCGCCACCTGTCCCATGCACCGAGTTAAGCAAGGCGACCGATTGGTGGTCGGCTTCGATGGCGTGCGCGTCCTCCCCGACGAGGACGAGGAGGAGGAGGAAGACGAGTTTCGCTTCATGTCGAACGACATCAGCAGCGAGCGCCCGAAGGGTCGGATGATCGCCCAATGTGCGGCCGCGATCCGACACGCCAAGGCGCAGGGGAAGAAGGTGCTCCTCGTCGGTGGCCCCGCGATCATTCACAGCGGCTGCGCCCACGTTCTTTCCAAGCTGATTGAACTCGGATGGATCGATGTTCTCTTCGCTGGCAATGCCCTCGCCGCTCACGACATCGAGGCTTCGATGCTGGGCACCTCGCTTGGCGTTGACTTGAACCTGGGGCGAAGCGTTCCGCACGGGCACACGCATCATCTCCGCGCCATCAACCGAGTTCGCCGGGCGGGTTCGATTCGCGCTGCGGTCGAGTCGGGTCTGATTCCTAGCGGGGTCATGCACACCTGCATCACCAAACCGATCCCCTTCGTCCTGTGCGGCTCGATCCGCGACGACGGGCCGTTGCCGGATGTCATCACCGACAATGTGGAATCCCAGGACGCGATGCGCGAGCATATCGGCGGCGTCGGCGTGGCGCTCATGGTGGCGACGACCTTACACAGCGTGGCGACCGGCAACATCCTGCCTGCGGTGGTGAAGACGTTCTGTGTGGACAGCGACGCCGACACCGTCATCAAACTCACGGACCGAGGCACGCATCAAGCGGTCGGCATCGTCACCGACTGCGAGTTCTTCATGAAGGAATTGCTGGCTCAGCTCACCAGCTAGGCCACGCGCTGGTCCGTTTCGGGCAAACCGGGCCGATAGCGTGCGTCGAGCTTTTCCCCGCGTTTGGAGAGGTCCACCGACGTGGCAAGGAGCGTTCGCTGGGCTTCGAGGGCTTTCCTTGCCCGCTTCTCGACGGCCTGCACTTGTTCGAAGATCTGGAAACAGCGCTCGGAGAGGGGGGCATCGACCAAACTCTCGATGACGGCCGCGCGTTCGGAGAGCAGAGCGGTCAGGTCTTCGTCATTGCCCGCTTGCTCGACGGCCAAGGTCAGCAAGAGGAGCCGGACGGCAAGTGCTTCGGGATCAAGCGGCAGCATCATGCACCTCGGGTTGCGGCTGCTTCATTTGCAATTCGAGTTGCACCCAGCTTTCGCGCAACTCGCTCATGATCTTCATCGCCTGGTCAACGAGGTCGGCGCGGTCTTCGACGTTGGCAGCGACCAACTGGTTGTAGCAGAACGTGTAAAGCGCAAACAGGTTCTGGGCAACCTCGCCGCCTCTCGCCATATCGAGACAAGAAGTCAGCTCCGAGATGATCCGTTGGGCCTTCTGCAGGTTTGTGTTTTGTCGCTCGATATCGCGGGCAGCGATTGCGTGGCGTCCGGCTTCCATGAACCGCAGAGCCCCGTCGTAGAGCATGATCACGAGTTGGAGGGGCGATGCCCCGTTGACGGCCTGCTTGCGATACTCGAAGACGTGCTTGCTGGTCGACATAGTTCCTTATGTTCGTCGTCCCGGACTGGAGCGAACAAGGAGATTATCGGCTCGGAGTCGTCTCTGACTCATCCAGAAACTCACGCTTTGGCAGCAAAACCAGCGCAACCAGGATCGCCGCAACGAGCCAAATCAAGGGCACCAGCCAGACCCAAGAACGCGGATATTCAGGCTGCGGAATATCGTTGCGCGAGTAACCGAGCATGAGCTGTTCGAGGCGAAGAAAGAGGAATATCGCCATTGCCATCGCCCCGCCGACAAAGCCACAGGCACCGGGTAAGCCTGTCTTTCGCGTTGCCACTCCGCCAAAAATCGAAGCCGGTAAGAGGCCCGCAGCCAGTGCTACCCCGAGGTTGACCAACGTATGCGTGTCCTGCACGACGAACATCGGCCACACCGCCAGGATGTAGCTCATGATCGAGACAAAGACGAAGCTGCTGCACCCGAAGATCATCTGCGAATCCATGTCGCGCTCCGGTTTGGCTTTGGAGGTGAGTTTTTCGTCCGTCTGCAGCGGCTCGAACGGCATGGCCCGAGCTTACCGCGCGGCGGGTAAAGTCCCCCTATGATTGCGATTGTTTTCCCGGGTCAAGGTTCACAGAGACCTGGAATGGGTTCGGATCTATTTGCTCACACTCCCGAGGCCCGTCAGGTCTTTGAGGCCGTGTCCGAAGCAATCGGCGCCGATGTTGCCCGGCTTTGTTTCGAATCCGACGACGAGACGCTGCGTCAGACCGAGAACGCCCAGATCGCCCTTTACACCTGTGGGGTGGCCGCCTTTCGGGCGCTCGGCGCGAATGCGTCGATCATGGCCGGACACAGCGTCGGCGAATATGCCGCGCTCGCCTGCGCCGAGGTCATTTCCGTGGAGGATGGGGCACGGTTGGTCAAACGCCGAGGCGAGTTGATGGCCGTGAGCGGGCGCGACCGGCCGGGAACGATGGCCGCTGTTCTCGGGCTCGAGCGGGCGGCGCTGGAGGCGGTATGCGAAGAAGTCCCGGGAATCTGCGTCGTGGCGAACGACAACTGCCCCGGCCAACTGGTGATCAGCGGCGATGTCAACGCCGTCCAAGCGGCCAGCGCTCTGGCCTCTGAGCGGGGTGCAAAACGTGTACTGCCCCTGAATGTCAGCGGAGCTTTCCATAGCCCGCTTATGGAGGAACCAGCCCGAGAAATGGCGATTGCTCTTCGCGAAGTCAACTACGACGACGGAAGTGCGGCCGTTTACTCCAATGTCACGGCCCAGGCGGTCGACGATGCCTCACAATGGCCCGATCTGCTTGAGAGACAGCTCAAAAGTCCTGTCCTGTGGGCGGAGAGTGTGTTCAATATGATCGACGACGGCGTGACGACGTTTGTCGAATGCGGCAGCGGCGAAGTGCTGAGTGGATTGATAAGGCGTATCGATAAGTCGACACCTTGCCTGCCGGTAGTGGATATGGCGACGCTGAAAGATACCGATACGAAGATTGCCGAGACGGAGGATTTGGGTTGAGGTTTAAGGACAAGGTTGTCGCCGTCACCGGTGCGAGTCGCGGAATCGGCCGAGAAATTGCAATTCGATTCGCCCAAGAGGGTGCTAAGGTCGCGTGCATCGCAACGACCGAAACCAATGCGATGCCCACCGCGAGTTCCATCTTTGACAGCGGTGGAATTGCTCGCGCCTATGGTTGCGATGTTTCCGATGCAGATCAAGTCGATGCGACTTTTGCCAAGATTGCCGAAGAGCTAGGTGCTCCGGAAATTCTCATCAACAATGCCGGTCTCGCCCGAGACGCCTTGATGATGCGGATGAAGGACGAAGATTGGGAGCGGGTGATTGGCGTTAATCTCAAAGGCAGCTATTTGTGCATTAAGACGGCCTCCCGCCCGATGATGAAAGCACGCTACGGAAGAATCGTCAATCTCACGAGCATTATCGGTTTATCGGGCGCGGCTGGGCAAGCCAATTATGCCGCTGCCAAAGCCGGTCTTATTGGGCTGACCAAGTCAGTGGCGAAAGAACTCGGCAGTCGCGGAATCACCTGCAACGCGGTCGCGCCTGGCTTCATCGAAACGGACATGACCACCGATCTTCCCGCTGAAATGAAGGAAAGCGTCGTAAAGACAGCACCCCTCGGCCGACTCGGGACACCTGCGGATGTCGCTGGTGTCGTCTTGTTCTTTGCCTCCGACGATGCGGGCTACATCACGGGCCAAACACTCGTCGTCGATGGCGGTTTGACCCTGTAAGTAGGACCAAAGAACCATCTCCTAAACCGCCTCCGAGGACTCGCGTCTTTGCGGGGCGTACCCGGTAACACGACACGAATCGTGAATTGTCGGGGAAGGAGATAACACATGCGAAACAAGTCACTGTTCACCCTTACTTTCGTCGCCGCTCTCGTCACGATGAGCCACGCCCAGTACCGACAGGTTTACAATGCGCCTTATGCGGCTCACACGTCGACCGTGCAAAGCTTTGCTAACCCGATCCCGATGCCTCTTGCGGCAGCTGACGACTTTGTCTTGAAGGATAACTTCGTCGTCAATCACTTCCGATGGTGGGGCACGGTAAGCAGTTTGGGCCAACTTGCGCGTCCTTACTATCTTGCGATCTATAAGGATGCAGGATGTAAACCCGGCGCAAGAGTTTTTCAAACTTGGGCAATTCCACAAACACAATTCGTGGGTGTCGATTGCCAAGGACAGAACGTCTACACGTTCCTGGTGACCCTTGCGTCGCCACTGCCGATCCCAGCTGGCCACTTCTGGTTCCGCGTTGCCGAACTGGACAATAGCAGCGTGCAGCAGGGTTCGATTGACTTCAAGTGGTCCGGCTACCGTCCGGTGCGAAACTGCCAAGCCGGTCAGCACGGTGGCGTCGGTTGGCTTGCCCCTCTTCTCGATCCATGCGACAATCTGCCGGTTGATCTTGCCTTCTGCGTCCTCGGCTAAAGACCGCTAATTGCACCAGATTGGGCGCGCAAACCTGTCAGGTTTCGCGCCCTACGACACCCAAACTCGGTTCTTCTCAGTTACGATATCAATGGGCGCGGTGAGCGCCAAAAGTGAATGTCTAATCGAGGATTGGACTCACCATCTTAGATTCCTGCGCGGACTTCAAAGACGTAAGTTCTCGCATTTCGTCCCCCGCGACGGCGGGCGGCAACAAAGCCCCGCTTCGGTGGGGCTTTCCTTTCGGTCAAAATGCGGGCATGACGACCGAGAACTTCGTCGCACTCTTGACGAAGTGCCCCCTCATTGCCAGCGTCCAGGCTCCTCCAGGCGCCCCCTTGGACCATCCCGACACCATCCGTCGCTTTGCTCAGTCGAGCACGCAGGAAGGGGTGGGGGTCCTTCGCGTTCAGGGCGTGTCCGATATTGAAGCGTGCCACACCCTCGGCGTTCCTATTGTCGGCTTGATTAAGCGGGACTGTGAAGGTTCGGAAGTCCGAATAACGCCTACCGCGAGAGAAGTCAGCGAACTGCTGGCCTCTCCCGTGGAGGTAATTGCCCTCGACGCCACGACCCGTCCACGGCCAGGCGGAAATCAGCTGCCGGACCTTATTCGACAGATCCATCAAGGTGGGCGACTTGCATGGGCGGATTGCGACGGGGTGGAGTCGGCTCAGTTTGCGCTCGAATCGGGTGCTGACCTATTGAGCACGACTCTGTGCGGTTACACCTCGAACTCCCAAGCGTCAGAGCCAGACTTGGACGCCCTTCAGCAAATGGTTAATCTTGGCTCGGCTCCGGTGATTGCCGAGGGGCGATTTCAGGAAGCATGGCAGGTCCGATCTGCGTTGCAAATAGGTGCAGTCGGGGTCGTCATCGGCGGGGCGCTCAACGACCCTCTCAAGCAGACGGCGCGTTTCGTCAAGGCTGCAACAACACCGAAACGGGTGCTCGGTTTTGACATTGGCGGAACCTGGCTGCGCTGTGGTCGGTTCGAGAATTGGCGTCTCGTCGAGAGCGAGCGCATTCCGCTCCCCGCCGATCCGGCAGTGCGTCACAAGTGGATGCGCGACCGTGCGGGCAGCGATGTCGAGCGTATCGGCATCTCGAGCGGCGGCACCATCGACCCCCTCAGCCGCACCGTGACTGAAGCCAAGCCGATCATTCCTCACCATGTGGGTATGGTCTTGCGGTTCGGACCAAAGCCGACCTATGCCCTCAATGACGGTCTTGCGACCGCCTACGGCCACTCCTGTCTCCCGCAGTGCGCCGGTCGGCGAACCGCCACGCTAGCCCTCGGCACTGGGGTCGGATTTGGATTGGTCGATCGGGGATCTCCTTGGATGGGACCACACGGCGAATATCCAAGGCTGAATGATGTCGACCTGGGCGGGCGGACGTTCGAAGACTTGCTCGGCGGGGCCAGTCTTTCACCATCGGGTCAGGAGCCATCTGAGGATGCGAAACGGGATGCCTGTGTCGCAGCCCATCAGGCGGTTGATCTGATTCGCGGCTTGTTCATGCCCGATGAAATCATTCTCGCGGGAGCGGTTGGATTAGCAGCTTGGCTTGACTTCGATCTCCCTCGAAGCCCGTTTGGGGCTAACGCCGGACTCTACGGAGCCGCCGCCCTCGCCATCTGGCCGCCCTTCGACTGATCTATTCGCCGATGGCTTTGACGACGACCCGCTTCCGACGCCGACCGTCGAACTCAGCGTAAAACACCTGTTGCCACGGCCCCAGATCTAGACTCCCGCCAGTGATGGGCAGGATGACCTGGTGGTGCATGATCAGGTTTTTGAGATGTGCCTCGCCGTTATCTTCGCCGGTCTGGTGATGGCGATAGTTCTTGGTCGGCGCGAGCCCTCGAAGCCATTCCTTAATATCTTCGATCAGGCCATCTTCCCAATCGTTCACATAGACGGCCGATGTGATATGCATGGCTGAGACGAGGCAGAATCCCTCTTGGATTCCGGATCGGCTAACGATATCGGCGACTTCATCGGTAATCCTTACGAACTCCTCGCGCTGCCTCGTTTCGAACCATAGATATTCAGTGATTGATTTCATAGTTTAATCTGGCTTTTTCGTTAGCTTGGAGTCTTCTCGGATCAGGAGACCCGCATGTTCCGCAGTGAAACCGGAGTCATGGTTGGAGAGCAGGACACGTGGGCCGTTCCAAGCCAGTTCTTCGAGTATCGATGCCCAGCGACCATGTTTGGCATGAAACTCTTTCTGCTTCCAATAGAGGTCCATCAAAGTCATCCGAGCTTCATGATCGGGATCAAAGGGACACTCGGCATTGGGGTCATCGGCAAAGAGCACATATCCCCACATCTCGGGCCGATGCATGTCGATGGCACCCTGGGGAGACCATACCCAGTTATCTTCTGCCAAACCGTCGACTTTTCGATATCGACCATCAGCCACTTCCAGTGTCCACTCAACCCGCGAGAAGTTGACTCGCCAGACGTCACCTGGGGCAGGTTTGCAGCCCATACACGACCAAGGTATCGCGAGTTCCACCGACCAGCCGCTATCGGTTGATTCAGGATTATTCAAAGTGCCGCGCAACGCGACGGCCTTCTGCATTCCCACAGCATTCCACTCATGAACGGCGGGACCACCGTCACGATAAGGTTTATCAAGGCGGAGGTCGAAAACCGTGCCGAGTGCATTGATTTCGATTTCAAAATAGTGATGGTTATCACCATCTGGATCAATGAATACCTCAAAGTCGTTCTCGTGAAACACGATCATGTCGTGCTGATTATAAGTCGCCCAAAGGTGCGGCTCCTCCATGTCGCAAGCGATATAGAAGCAGGTATCATCCCACATCATCTTCGCGCGTGTCCAGTAGCGAGGAGTTAGGAAATCCTCGCCTTGAATATCAATAAAGTCGTCGGTCCAAGCCGCAGATGCCCATTGCGGATCGCCCAATGCTCCGTCAAGACGAATGGGCTGTTCAGCGCGCAGACAGCAATAGCGTTTGGGGTGCGGCGGTATCATCACTTAACCCATAACACGGTTAATGCACGCTCGTGCCTTCGGGTGCCTCAGCCTCCGGCTGAAGCAAGATCGCCGCTCCATCTGGACCGTCAGCGGCAAGAATCATCCCTTGGCTCTCGTGGCCCATCAACTTGGCGGGCTTAAGATTCGCCACCACGATGACCTGCCGCCCCACCAAATCCAGCGGCTCATAGCTCTTGCGAATCCCCGCCAGGATTTGCCGCTTCTCATCCCCCACCATCACCTGCAGCTTGACCAGCTTCTCCGACCCCTCGACCGCTTCCGCCTCCAGAATCCGAGCGACGCGGAGTTGGACGTTCATGAACTCCGTGATATCGATCTCGGCAGGCGGGACGAACGGGGTCTTGGCGGGCTTGGGTTTGGGTTCGGCGACTTCTTGTTTTTCCATCTTGTGGGTCTCGTTGAGCTTGGGGTCGATGCGGGGGAAGATTGGTTCGGGCTGACCCAGCGCGGTACCGGCGGGCAGGCTGGCGTCAGTTCCAATGTCGCTCCAATGTACGATCGGGGCGACGCCAAGCTGACGCGCAATCTCTTGGGACGCATTGGGAATGATTGGCTGGACCAAACCCTCGGCCGCTCGCAAACAGAGGAGCATCGAGCGCATGACCGAGTCGAGGGCGGGGTCGTTGTTCTTGGCCAGAGCCCACGGTGCTTTGGTGTCAATGTACTTGTTGAGGAACCGGACCAGGCTCCAGGCCGAATCGACGGCGGCGTTAATCTTGAAGATCGTCATCGCCGACTCGAATCCGGCCTTCGCCGACTCAATCGCCGCCCGTGCCTCGTCGTCAAGCTTCCCATCCGGAATCTTGCCACCCACGAACTTGTGCGCCATCGACAGGCTGCGGTTCAAGGCGTTGCCAAGGTCGTTGGCGAGGTCGGCGTTATAGTGGCGATCGACTTCTTCGCGGGTGTAATTGGTGTCGCCTTCATACGGGAGCAGCACCGCGAGCGAGTAGCGGACAGCGTCGACTGCGATGTCGTGACGACAGCCGGTCTTGTCCACCATCTCCTGAACGAGCGGAAGCGGCGGGATCACGTTGCCTTTCGACTTGCTCATCTTGTCCTCGCCGAACGTGAACCAGCCGTGGGCGACGACGTGCTTGGGCAAAGGCAGGTCGGCCGCCATCAGCATCGCCGGCCACAGAGTAGCGTGGAATCGGGTGAAAATCTCCTTGGCCATCAGGTGAACATCGGCGGGAAACGTGTTCGACCAATCGGGATTATCCGGCCAGCCAGTCGCGGAGAGGTAGTTGATCAGCGCGTCGAACCAGACGTAAACGATCTTGTTCGGATCGCCCGGCACCGCAATGCCCCAGCCCTGGTTCGCACGAGTCACGCAGATATCGCGCAGGCCCTGCCCGATAAAGCTCAGAACCTCGTTCTTGCGCGACTCGGGGAGGAGGAAGTCGGAGTTCGCTTGGATGTGAGCGAGCAGGGGTTCGCTGAACGCGGAAAGCCGGAAGAACCAATTCTCCTCTTCTACCCACCGGACTTCATTGCCGTCCGGGCTCTTCCCGTCAACAAGGTCGCTTTCCTTGACGAAGGTCTCCGAAGACACGTCATACCAGCCCTCGTACTTGTCCATGTAGATGTGGCCCTTCTCCTTGAGGATCTCGAAGAAGCGCTGTACCGCACGGACGTGGCGGGGCTCGGTAGTGCGCAGGAAGTCGTCGTAATCGATCCCCATCGAGCGGAACACGTTCTGGAACTCCCCGCTGATCCGGTCGACGAATTCCTGCGGCTTCTCGCCCTTGGCCTCGGCCGCTTCCGCCACCTTGGCCCCATTCTCGTCGGTGCCGGTGAGGAACATCACGTCCATCCCGCGCATCTTCTGATAACGCGCGGTGATGTCGCACACCACCGTTGTCAGCGTGGTCCCCACGTGGGGCACGCTGTTTACGTAGTAGCTGGGCGTCGTGATGTAATAGCGTTTGCTCATGCGAGGCCTCAGTGTACCGGCTGGGGTCAGCGGCCTCCAGGAAGTCAGAATAGGACGATGGTGACGATCAGCCATGACGTGGACGCTTTCCTGGCCTTGGCTTCAGAGTTTCTGATGGAGCACGAGGTCGAGAACGCCATGCTGATCAGCGCACCCCAGATCTACCGCACCGTGGCTCCGCCCTATCCTTGGCTCGCGGTGAGTTTTGATGGCAGCCAGGTCACCGGCGTGGCGATCCGGACGTCGGTTACGCATCGACTGCTCTTTTCCGTCGTTTCTGAGCCCGGCCTTCGCGAACTCGTTCGAGCTGCGGAAAAAGCTGGACTCGCAGGTAACGGATTTGTATCTTCGCTCGCTCAGTTCGAGCTTCTGATGAGCGAGTTCTCGCTTCCCCTTGCTGTGCGCCAACGGCTTGGCCTGTACCAGCTCAGCGCGGTCAAACACCCGATAGGCGTATCCGGCGCCGCCCGATTGGCTACGGATACAGATCTTGAGTTGCTTACCGACTGGATCATCGCTTTCGGGATTGAGGTGGACGGAAGTGCCCCCGAGCGGGCTGGAGTTCGCACCTGGATTGAGAGCCGTTTCTCGGCTCAAGGTCTCTTGATTTGGGAGGATTCGGGGGAGGTGGTGTCCGTGGCGAACATCACAGGAAAGACACCAAACACGATGCGTATCAACGCGGTGTACACCCCACCCGAGCGACGGGGACGGGGCTATGCGTCGGCCTGCGTTGCCATGGCGAGCCAGCGGGTGCTCGACTCGGGCCATCGATACGCCACTCTATTCACCGACCTGTCGAATCCAACTTCGAACCACATCTACCAGAGCATCGGCTATGAGTGGGTCGGAGAATTCGTCCAGACGGCTCCAAAACTGACGCCATGACCACGTTTCGCTTCCGTTGCAGGACGCACGAGCTTGACATCGCATCCTGCCTAACAGCGGGTCAAACGTTCCGCTGGGGTCGAGACGGCGAGTCCTTTTGGTTGTCGGATGGCGCGCTTGTTTATCATTTGCGGCAGGACGAAAGCGGTGTCGACGTGTCGACCACCGGTTCGCGTGCTGACTTCGACTTCCTCTTCGACCTCGATCGAGACTATCAACAGGTTCGGGAGTCGATCCTTGATGCCGCCCCCGAACTCGCAGACTCGCTGCGTCCGTTGACCGGGCTCCGGCTGATGCGGCAGTCGTCGCCGGTCGAGGTTCTGTTCGCGTTCCTCTGCACGCAGAACAACCACCTGGCGCGCATCCACCAGATGGTCGATCGATTGGTATCTCTCCCCCGTGGCGCGGCCGTCCCGCCCGCGCTGGCAGGAATTGCAGAAGAAACGGAAGCTAGTCACGCTCGACTCGATATGCCGCGAGGGCGCATTGGTTCGCGAGAGATTGAAGGTCAGGCGATTGCTTTTGAGGATGGTGCCAGCGCGGGCGGGACGGCCGCGCCACTCTGGGGGGAGTTTCCCCCTCTTAACATCCTGGCTTCTCAAGCCGAAGGCTTCTTCCGAGATCTCGGATTCGGCTATCGGGCGCGAAGCGTGGTCGGGGCAGCCCAAATGGCACTGAGTCTCGGCGGAGAAGCCTGGCTGGAAAGTCTCAGACAAGCAAGCTACGAGAACGCGCACGGTGCACTCACCCAACTCCCCGGAATCGGGCCGAAGGTGGCCGACTGCGTCTGCCTGTACGGGCTTCACCACATGCGAGCGGTTCCGGTGGACGTGCACATCTGGAACGCAGCCGTCGATCGGTACTTCCCGGAATGGCGCGAGAAGAGCTTGACGCCGCAGCGTTATCAGGCTATTGCCGGGCTGTTTCGCGACAAGTTTGGCGACCTGGCTGGGCATGCGCAGCAGATGGTTTTTGTCGACCGACTTCGGCGGCCGCGCAAAGCGAAAGCAAAGCGCGATTAGCCCCACGATTTCCCCAGAAAGCGGCACCAGTCGGGCCTGGATTTTCGTCAGAATCAGGGGGGATTTCCCCGCTTCACTTGCGTTGCTATGTCCTTCGTTCACGTCCACAACCACACCGAGTACAGCCTCCTCGACGGTGCCAATCGGATTCCCGATATGGTCGCGCGTGCGAAGGAACTCGGCATGGACGCCCTCGCCATCAGCGACCACGGCGTGATGTTCGGCGTCATGGAGTTCTTCTTCGAATGCAAGAAGCAGGGCATCAAGCCAATCCTCGGGATGGAAGCCTACGTCGCCCCGAACGGACTGCGGCAAAAGACCGGACGTGAGGAGAACCAGAGCTACCACCTGCTACTCTTGGCGCGGAACATCGAGGGATATCGCAACCTTTGCAAGCTGCATTCCGTGGCGGCGCTGGAAGGTTTCTACTACAAACCGCGCATCGACCACGAACTCCTACGTGAGCATTCGAAGGGGCTAATCGGGACGAGCGCTTGTCTATCCAGCGAAATCTGCCGCGAGTTGCTTCGAGGAACCTACGACCGTGCCCAGTACCTCGCGGGGATGTATAAGGAGATCTTCGACGAGGGCTGCTTCTTCATCGAGCTCCAAGACCACCGCCTGCCCGACCAGGCGAAGATCAAAGAACCCCTGCTCAAAATCGCCCGCGAGGTCAATCTGCCGCTCGTAGCAACGAACGACGCCCACTACCTCTGCAAGACCGACGCCGAACCCCATGACGTGCTCCTGTGCGTCGGCACCGGGCGGCTGAAGGCCGATGAAGATCGGCTGAAGTTCGACACCGACGAGTTCTATCTCAAAACGCCGGCCGAAATGGCGGCGCTGTTCAGCGATACGCCCGAGGCGCTGGCGAACACGCTGCGGATCGCCGAGATGTGCGATGTCCAACTCGGAAACCAGCGCGCGCTCATGCCGACGCCAGAGATGCCGGAGGGTCACACCGCCAAATCCTATTTGCGCGAACTAGCCGAAAAGGGCTTGGAACGACGACTTCCCAATGCCGATGATGCTGCGTGGGAGCGGCTCAATTACGAACTCGGAGTCATCGAAAAGACGGGCTTTGACGACTATTTCCTGCTCGTTCGTGAGTTCGCCGACTTCACGCGTGCTCAGGACATCTACTTTGGCGTTCGTGGTTCAGCGGCAGGCTCGCTCGTTTCCTACACGCTCGGCATCACTGACGTCGACCCGCTCGAGTACGACCTGACCTTCGAGCGCTTCCTAAATCCGGAACGCATCAGCATGCCGGATATCGACATGGACTTTGAAGACGCCCGTCGCGACGAGGTGATCCGATGGGTCACCGAGCGGTATGGTGCGGACCGCGTGGCGCAGATCGTGACCTTCGGAACTCTCGGTGCGAAAGCAGCGATCAAAGACGCGGGCCGAGTCCTCGGCTATTCGCCCCAGGAGACCGACCGCATCTGCAAAACGATCCCCAACGTGGTGGGGATGAGCCTGAAAAAGGCACACGAGGAGATCAACGAGTTCAAGCAGATGGTCGAGAACGAGCCGAGCGTGCGGGCGCTCGTCGAGGTGGCGGAGAGCGTCGAAGGCTTGAGTCGGCATTGCGGTGTGCACGCGGCTGGGATTGTCATTGCGAAGGATCCGCTGAGCGAGCATATCCCCCTCTATCGCGGCAACGACGGCCAGCCGATCACTGCCTTCGAGATGGGCATCCTGGAGAAGATCGGGCTGCTCAAGATGGACTTTCTCGGCCTGAGCAACTTGACCGTTCTGGCCAAGACGATCGAGAATGTCAACAAATATGCAATGCCCTTCCCCCGTGGCGCGGCCGTCCCGCCCGCGCAGACTCAGAATTTTGGGGAAGTCGAGAGTAAGACGGTAGATCGAGATGAAGATTCTCCTCAGCGCGGGCGGGACGGCCGCGCCACGGGGGGAGAGGTCTATCTCTACTCCGATGAGCTGCCGATCGAGAAACGGGAGGGGCGCTACCTACCTCATTGGACTCAGGATCATGCCACTTACACGGTCACCTTCCGCTTAGACGGCTCATTGCCTCAACATGTGCTGGAGCAGTATCGGTTCGAACGGCAAGCGATCATCGGAAATGCGACACTCGAGGGGCGAGAACTCACCGGCGACGAAGTGATGCGACTAGCAACGCTGCAAGAGACCCTCATCGAGTCTGAACTCGATCGCGGATACGGCGAGTGCTGGATGAACCGGCCCGAGATTGCGGACATGGTCGCCGAAGCTCTTGCCAAGTTCGATGGGGAGCGTTACGTGTTGCACGGCTGGTGCGTCATGCCCAATCATGTCCACGCCGTCGTCGAGGTCCTTCCGGGCGAGGAACTAGCGAAGATCCTTCGTAGCTGGAAGTCATTCACCGCGAAAGCCGCGAACCAGCTTTTGGATCGAGATGGCTCGTTCTGGCAAGACGAGTACTACGACCACCTCATTCGCGACGAAGCCGAGTTTGCCCGCGCAGTGGATTACGTCGAGGGAAATGCGCGCTCAGCCGGATTGAAGGACTGGAAGTGGTGCGGCTCCCTCCGTGGCGCGGCCGTCCCGCCCGCGCAGAGTCAAACTTCCAAGGAAACCGTCAGCCAAACGGGAGGTGAAAGTCCAAGTTCTGCTCAGCGCGGGCGGGACGGCCGCGCCACGGGGGCCGGATTCACCGTCAACGACATCCCCTTCGAAGACCCCGCGACGTTCGAGATGCTCAGCCGAGGCGAGACGGTGGGCGTGTTCCAGCTCGAATCGGGGGGAATGCGCAGGAATATCATCGAGCTCAAACCCACTTCGGTAAAAGAGCTCGCGGCGATGGTCGCGCTGTATCGGCCTGGGCCGATGGATCACATTCCGACGTACATCAACAACAAATTCGGACGAACCCAGCCCGCCTACCACGACGAGCGGATGAGGCCGATTTTGGAGGAGACGTACGGGGTCATCGTCTACCAAGACCAGGTCCTCAAACTCGTGCAAGCCCTCGCCGGATTCTCGCTCGGCAAAGCCGACATCCTCCGCCGCGCGATGGGCAAGAAGGACAAGGCGGCAATGGACTCGATGATGGTCGAATTCATGGAGGGAGCCCAAGAGCGGGGCGTCGCCAAGGAAGCTGCCGAAAAGGTCTGGGAGCTTCTGCTGCCCTTCGCGGGTTACGCCTTCAACAAAGCCCACGCAGTTTGCTACGCCATCCTCGCCTACCAGACTGCCTATCTCAAGGCGAACTACCCGGTCGAGTACCTCGCCGCACTGCTGGCGGTCTACCGCTCAAAAGAAGATCGAGTTACGGCCTTCATCGAGGAGTGCCGGCGACAGGGGATCTCGGTCCTGCCCCCCGATGTCAACCTCTCCGGCGTCGATTTCACGATCGAAGAGCAGATGCCTGTTCACAAGAACGGGAAGAACGGGAAGAAGCCGCCCGCCCCGGTGAAGTCCATCCGCTTCGGTCTCGCCGCGATCAAGGGTGTGGGCGAGGGAATCGTCGAGAGCCTGATCCAGGAGCGAGCCGAAAAGCCGTTCAGCCACCTCTACGAATTCTGCGAGCGGATCAAGCCATACGGAATGAACCGAGCGGCTCTCGACGCCCTCATCAAGTCCGGCGCGCTCGACTGCATCGATAAGAACAGAAAAAAGCTCCTCGAATTCGCTGAGCCGGCAATGACCTTTGCCGACAATGCCCTCCGCAACCGACAGGCGGGTCAGGATTCGCTCTTCGGCGGCTCCGACGACACGACCTCGACCACCCACTATCCCGCCCTGCCCGAGCAGCCAGCCCTGGCGCGCAGCGAAGCGCTCGCCTTCGAAAAAGAAGTGCTCGGCATCTACGTCTCGGATCACCCCCTGCGCGGCTACGAGCAGGCTATCCGCCGCGCCGCAACGCACCGATGCGACTCGATCAGCGAACTCGAGGAAGGCACGAACATCAAGCTCGCCGGCCTGATCGCCAACACCCGCGCCATCACGACCAAGCGCGGCGATAAAATGGCCACCCTCGTTCTCGAAGACCTCAGCGGCCAAGCCGGTTGCACCCTTTTCGCCGCCACCTACGCCAAGCTGCGCGACCTTGTCGAGAAGGACAAAGTCGTCAGCCTCAGCGGCGTCGTCACCTATCGAGATCGCACGATCAATGGCGGCGAACGAACCGTCGAGGTTCGCGTTGAAGACATTCAGCTCATCGATCCCTCCCAAGAAATCGCGATGGATGATGACGATGAGACGCTCGGCACCCTCGTTATTCGGGTTCAGAAGGCGACTAAGGACCAGCTCGTCGGCCTTCGACAACTGATCGAGCAGACACCGGGTGAATACGGCGTCGTGATCCAACTCGGGGACGGCGAAGGCATCCTCCCAATCCAGCTCTTGCGTCGGGTCGATGCTGGGCCCGAGTTTCGGACGAAAGCTCTGCGGGCCGTTGCGCAATGCGAAATGGAGCTGATCAAGAAGGTCTCACTTGTCGGTTCACCCAACGGCCGCGCCGACCTCAGCGATGAATAGTACGTTCGACGTCCCTGCGATGCCACTCGATTGAGGAAATGTACTTTCGCCGTCCCGGCGATTCTCCTCGATGTGGGTCAGGCAACTGCTTGGTGGATCGAAATGTACTTTCGCCGTCCCGGCGATTCCCTACTAGACCATTCGGGGAATCGCCGGGACGGCGAAAGTACATTCTTACGGCCACTCGCCACGGCCGAGACGGCCCACCTGACCATTAACCTCGAACTCGACCAGCATAGGCAGGGCGCGAGCGGGGATGCCGTTCGGGTACCAGCCTCGACCTTCGCTCACGACGATAAAGAGACCGTCAGGATCTCCCATGGCGGCGAAGTCATCGCCGGGCTGGCCGTACGGCTCGATTCCAAATCGGGCCAACGACTGGCGGGTATCGGTGACGTCAGCGACTACCAGACCGACCTCACTGAGCGAGACGAAACGGGGAGACTCTGGATGGCTTCGTTCCTCACGGGCGATGAACTCACCGATGTTGCCAGCAGGATCGAGAAAGTAGCAGGCGTCAGCCCGCCAAGACTCAAATCGAAATCGGGTCTGTCCCGAAGAGTCGCTGATCAAACCCAGTTCCATCTCAGCCCAGTCTGCGATTTCGTCGAATCGCGCTACTGGCACGTCGATCGCGAAATGGGTACCGCCCTGTGCGCCTGGCGAAGCTCGAAACTCGAGCAAACTGCGACCGATTTCCAGGCAAAGTCCACCACTTTCAGAGGGCAGCGCAGGAAGCCATCCATAAAACTCAGCCAAGGCCGGAATATCGTCGGCCAAAAGCGTCAAGTGGCGGATCGTCATGCCGTACCGGTGCCTGAAGCGACAGCAGGGATCGCGACTCGCGGCATCCAGACCCGGGCGTTGACGTCTTGCGCCGACACGATTTCTTCCCCGACCGTCTGCTTGCCTCCGGGAACGCCGAGAAGCGCGGCCTCGCTCACTGCAATGCCGCCAATCGGGCAGACCTTCTGCAGGTGCGCGGCGATGTCGATCACGTGGGCGAAGTTGAGACTCTGGATGTCCTGAGTCGGTGCGATCACATTGCCCGTGTGCATCCCTATCCGAAGCTTTATCGGCGTGCCGATCTTATTGCGATGGGTGTTGAGTTCGATGAGGCCGCTCTGGATGTTCCGTGCGGCTCGAAAGGCCTTGTCCGCGCTTTCGAAAGCACACGTCACGCCGTCGCCCGCCGTTGAGTGAACGCGGCCTCCATAGCGCTTGACGATCGTCTCGACGTAACGATGGTATTCGCTGAAGGTGTATTCGATCGCGAGCGGCTCAGCACCTTCCTTCATCTTTGTCGAGCCGACCACGTCGATGCAGAGAAAGGTTAGGCTCTGTTCGCCGGTACGAAGCTTGTCCTGGAGCTCGACAAGCTGGCGCAGCAGTTCTTGGCGCTCGTCCGCCGCGTCCTTCAGTCCGAGTTTGGTCAGGTTGCGGTTCAGGACTCTTTTCGAGATTCCTCCGCCCAAGGCACCGGCGGCGACCACAAAGAGAAGGAGGATTGGCGTGGGACCGTTGCCCACTTCGAGAGTGGGAATCAGCGAGAGGATGAACAGAAACGCGGATTTGGCGATGAAGTACAGGCCGGCGTAGGTGGCTCCGGCGATTGACCCGACCTTGGTGTCCCGGGCTTGGGCGCTGTTCCAGACCGCCGCGCAAAGGGTGAGGATCATGAGCACGCCCATAAACGAACTTCGGTCGCCGAAAGTCGATCCGAGGGCCCCGAAGAACCCCGCCATACACCCCAGCCAACCGCCCATCACATAGCGCCGAACATCGGGGTCGAACGAGAGGTAGAAGCTGCGCCACTTCGAGACAGGCTTGACCTTGCTCTTCGCCTCGACCGAGTGGAGCGCGATGCGTACGTATTCGGCGGGAGCCCCTGTCGCCTCACTGACGGCCTGGATGGCATTGTCGTCGAGTTCTCCGCCATGCGACTCGCGCAGACGCGCAGCGAGAAGAAGCATCTCTTGGATGTCTTCTTCGCGAAATTCGCGCGGGGCCGAATCCTGATGCAGCATTCCCGAATCATTGTACATGCGCTGGTTCAATTGGGTGGCAGGGGTCCCGTGAATAGAGAGTAGTGGCGAGTGGTGAGTGGCGAGTAAATAGTGGCGAGTGGTCAGGCACGTGAGGAAGAGCCCGAACAAAGAATCTCCGCGCCAAGGAAACAATCTTCCCTCTCGCCACTACCCACTACCCACTACTCACTACCCACTACTCACTCGCCACTCCTCACTTCCCTCACCGCTCGCCTGGCAGCACGATGCCCCGCAGGATCACGCGCTGGGCGAGGAGGAAGACGACGAGCGTCGGAAGGGCGGCCAAAGTCAGGGCCGCCATCATGACCGCCTTTGGCGCGACGGCTTGAAGCTGATAGATCCAAACCATCAGGGTCCACATCCGCTGGTCCTGGGCGACCAGGAACGCGTACATGAAGGCACCGTACGAGCCCATGAACGCGAGGAGCGCGAGGTAGCCGAGGACGGGGCGGCTGAGGGGGAAGGCGATCTTCAGCATCAGCGTCGTCTCTTTCGCTCCGTCGATTTCGCCGCTTTCGTAAAGCTCTTGGGGCAGGCTGTCGAAGAAGCCCTTCAGCAAGAAGATCATGTAGCCACTCGCCGCCGAGGGGAGAACGAGGGCGGCAAAGGTATTGAGCAATCCGAGGTCTTTGAGCAAGAGGAACGACGGGATCATTGCGACCTCAGCCGGAAACGCCATCGTTGCGAGCAGGAAGAGCAAAATCTTGCCCGTGGCGGGCAAGGGGTACCGGGACAGCGCATAGGCCGCCAGCGGATTGACGATCAATTGCGTCAGAACGGCGAGCAGACAAAACAAAGCGGTGTTCCACACCGCACGACCGTTGATCAGGATGTAGTCGAGGACATAGCGGTAGTTCCGGCCCGCAAACTCTGAGCGTATCGCGGACTCGTTCTTCTTGACAAAGTCGGTTTCGTATGCGGCGATGGGCAGAGGCTTGCCGGGAGCTACTCTTGCCCAGAGGTCTTCCACCAATTGTCCGTCGAAGAACCGGGGAGGCAGCTTCGTGCCGAGGAACTTGTCCAGGAGCGCTTGGGTCTCGGGTGTTTCCGCTTTTTCGATGCGGCCAATCTCCTCGAATTTCTTGGCGCTGCCCTTGAGCAGGTCCGGCACCCGGTCCATTGAGTTCTGGAACTCGGCTCGCAAGAATTCCTGCCACATGCGGGTGCCGGTCACCGGAATCCGGAATTCAGCGGGAAGGCTCTTCTTGAACTCCACCCACTCTTCGATCTTCTTGCCTTTGAGCGGCACCCACGTGGCGCGGTCGAGAAGTTCGTTCGGCGGAGAGACCGTCTGAAATGCGATGTTCTCTTCGATGTAGGCTCGATTGAGGGCGTCGATGCTCTTGTACCGGCCACGCAGCCACGTTTGGTAACGCACACTGAGGCGGCTGGTGACCTGGTTGGAAGCCGTCCGGAAGCCCGCTGACCACCAGTCGTTGGGCAGACCCATGAGGAATTCCTCGTACTTGGCGACCTCTTCGGGACTTGCTTTTGCTCCCGTACGGGTCGAGTCAATCTGGCTCAGATTGCCGGAGTATTTGTCGTCAATGTACTTAGCGTACAGTTTGCCCCCGTCCGACCAGTAGGCGGGCACGAGTTCGAGGTCGTTCTGATCCGTCGGCCCCTTGAAGCCGGTGGAGGCCATGAGTGCGAACGGGTAGAGCGTCGTCAGCGCGCCCAAGCAGAGGACAGCGTACAGAATCCCCATCGCCAGGCGCGCCCGAAAGCGCTTCCTCCCAACCGTCCCGACCAGCGGCATGGGCTGAGTCTACACCGCGAATGGACTTGCGATGGTTGCTCAGCCAGCCGTCGCTCCTTTCGCCGAAACCCGACCCCTTAGTTCGGCGTGATGCCGCCTACGGAGGCTTCCATCTTCACCGTGTTTTGGTGGATGGCCGCACGGATGCTCCCGGGCTGCGGGCCGGGCATAATCAAAACGGTGTAGGCCTGGCCATCTTCGAGGGCCAAGCTCGCGGAAGCAACCTTCTTGCCTCCCTTCACGATGTCTGCCGAAAAGCTGCCGGCTCCAGCCTTGACAACCGGGCCAACGGCGCCCATGGCCAGATTCGAGCCGAGGTCGGCACCGCCGCTGCCCGTTGCTCCTAGGCCTTGACCTGCGAAATTCGCGACTTGAACGATTGCCCCGGCCGAATCGCCGTAACGAGGAAGGTCGGGCAGGATCTTGACGGCCAGCTTTCCGCCCGCCTCATAGGCAACAACCGTAATCGTCTTTTCGGACTCGATTGTGGTCTTCTCTTTGAAAACTTCGTTCGCGCCCTCGCGCACGATCACGTCCTTGGTGCCACGTGCCACGAGTGAGAAAGAAGTCGAACCTCCCGGGGGACACGAACTGGTAATCGTCGAAGTGCCGACCGACAGGCCCACCACGGTTCCGCTTGCATTGAGAATGCGCGCAAAGCCGCCCTTCTTGAAGGCGTTGGACTTGAGGCCGGAGGGAGCTGACGACGTGCCCGAACCGCATCCGAGGCACAGGCAAACGAACCCACCGAGGACAAAGGGAAATACTCGTTTCATGATGGTGAAGAAAAGTCGAGGCCAGCCAAGTGGCTGGCCGTTGATACCTAGTCGGTGGACGCCTTTTCGGGGGGAGCCATCTGGTTGCCCGACTTTTCGTCCGTCTTCGGGGCTTCGCCCGACGAAGCAGTTGGCACGGTCTGCGACTGATCGGTCGCTGTACCGCCATCGCCGCAACCGGCGAGCACGACTCCGCTGATGATGCCCAGCATAAGGAATGCCATTAGTTTCTTCATGACGGCCTCATTATGGTTCGAGAGCCAGCCGTTTGCGCGGCTCGAAGCGGCATTTTGGGCCCAATTCCCTCGACGAACTTCGACGTTGGGCGCGCGGCAAAACAAAATCGCGGCTGGGACCACAGGCAAGTCTATCGCTCCGCTCTCGCGGTGCGACGTGGTTCAGCCGCACGTATCAGATCGTTCCCCGTTCGACCTCGTTCCGGAAGTAGGTCGTTAGTCGCAGGCGGCCCCAATTTGGATCCGGGGTTAAAATGAGCGTTGAATGATCCGTCAACTGCGCTTCCGGTGGGTTCTGTTAGGTCTGCTCGCCTGGATGTGCGCCTTCGCTCGCGCTGTCGAGCCCGTGACCTTGCGATTCACCCTCTGGGATGGCGACCAGGCCCTCGTCGCGCTTCGCCAAGCGATCGACGGATTCGAAAAAGCCCACCCGAATATCAAGGTCAAGCTCGAGCCGGTGGCGTACGGCGACTACTTCAACAAGCTGTTGGTCCAGATGGCGGGCAATGTAGCTCCCGATGTGGCGATGCTCGATCCGAACAACTTCCAGCGCTTCGCGATCCGGAAGGCGATCTTGCCGCTGAACGCGTTCGTTCAGGACGACAAGAGCTTTGACATCAACGCCTATTACGAGCCGATCGTGAAGGCGATGAGCTACAGAGGCGAACTCTATGTACTGCCCCGGGACATCGCTCCGATCGGGATCGTGTACTACAACAAGGAGCTGTTCGACAGGGCCGGAATTCCGTATCCCGATGGCACCTGGACTTGGGATTACGAGGAGCGGCCCGAGCTCAAGGAAAAGGACTTCCTCTACGTCCTGCGCAACCTGACCAAGTTCGACGCGAAGGGCAAGGTGACCCAGTACGGTCTCGCCGCCGGTTGGCCCGCCGCGCTCGGCGACTCGTTCGTTTACTCCACCGGGGCGCGCTACGGAGATGACCCTGAGCGTCCCCTCACACTCGGCTACAACGATCCGCGCACCGTGAAGGCCTACGAACTGCTCGCGGATCTGATGCTCAAGAAGCGCTACATGCCAAGCCCAAGCGAGCTATCCGTGGGCTTGGGATCGAATTCACTGCAAGAGTTCATGCGGGGACGGGCAGCCATGCACGTGTCAGGGATTTGGGATACCCCGGTGATCCGCGAGACCCTCGTCCAAGGCAAGCCCGAGTTCTTCGAGTGGGATATCTGCGCAGTGCCAGCTTACAAAGACGGCACCCTCTGGTGCCCAACCGGCGGCGCGGGGTACAGCATCGTCAGCACGACAAAGCATCCTCAAGAAGCCTGGGAACTGCTTAAGTGGATGAGCGGCGAGCCGGGGATGATGGCGATGGCGAAGGCGGGTATTGCCCAACCCGCGATCCGTGCCCTTGCGCTGAAAGAACCCTGGATTCCCGGCCCGAACACGCCGAAGGATCAGCAGTATCCGGCGAACCGCATCGTCACCGACCAGTTGGTGCCACACGTCGTTTTCCCCCCCACCGCTGACTACTGGACCGAGATCACGAGCCTGATCAACGCGCCGCTCGACCAGATTTGGAACGGCACTTTGCCCCCCAAAGAAGCGCTGGCGGAAGCTCAGAATCGCGCGGAAACCCG
>JAIBBE010000112.1 GCA_019694835.1 Fimbriimonadaceae bacterium
CGGTCCCATCCACGATCCAGTCGTAACCGGAAATGAGTTGTTCGGCATTACCTTCAGCGAGGCGCACTGGAAATAGCTGAACCGACAGTTGGGGCCGAAGCCGACGCGCGAATACCGCCGCCCGCTCAACCTTCATCCGCCCGATATCGGAGGCGGCAAACAAGGTTTGGCGATGAAGATTCGAGAGTTCAACCAGGTCGGCGTCCACGAGCCCTAGCGTCCCGATGCCGGATCCCACCAGTGAAGGCAGGCTTCCGGCCGCAAGGCCCCCAACCCCGACCAGTAAGACCCGTGCCTCAGCAAGTGCAGCTTGACCTTCGGGTCCGACTTCGGGAAGCTGCATTTGCCGGGCGAACATCTCGTCGTCAACCCGGCTAGAAGCGGCTTCACCTGGGACAACCCACTCGGCGACTCCGCTCGCGTAGGTTTCGCGCTTCCAAATGGGAACCCGCCACTTGAGTTGGTCCATGATCCACTCGCAGGCCTCAAAGGCCTCTCGCCGGTGGGCGGAGGCCGTTTGCACGACGACTGCCGTGTCGCCGATGGCAAGTTGCCCGACGCGATGGATCACCCTGGCTTCCGAGAGCCCAAAACGCTCGATGGCCTCTTCAACAAGCGCTTCCCCTTTGGAAAGTGCCATTTCGGGGTATGCCTCATACTCGAGCCCAACAACAGACCGCCCCTCGGCGTGATTGCGTACTTTGCCCTCGAAGACGACAAATCCGCCCGCCTCATCATGGGTTATCGGCTCAGCGGCAATCGGGGCATCGCTTAGTGAGAACTTCATCCGCCTGCCACCGGGGGAATCAGGACAAGTTCACTTCCTTCTTGCAGGGGGAAAGTTGGATCGACAAACTCATGGTCAATTGCCACTCGAATCAGTGCGGGCGGAAGACCGAGCCGGTGCTCGGCGATGAGCGTTTCGACGAAGTCTCCAACGGTCTCGCATGAGGTCGTTTTCTGCTCAACGGCGAGGCCACGGCGCTCTCGCAGGACTGCGAAATAGCGGATTGTCACGGTCTTCATGGGTTTCGACTCCATGGAAAAGGTAAGAAATCGATATGCTCGCCTTGGGCCAATGTGATCACATCGCGGTTGATCCTCACAAGTCCGTCGCTCTCCAAAAGGCCAAAGTTCGCGTGGGAGCCAATGACGTTTAGGATTGTAATCTCACCGCCGGGTAGTTGCTTCGCAGGGAGAAATTCTTCGCGTCCCGGCTTCCTATCCATTGTTTTCGCGATTTGCCTGGATTCACATTGGAACTCATCACCCAGCCAGGCACTGACGAAAACAAGATAACCAACCCAAGTCGAGAGAGGATTGCCAGGGAGGCCAAACCATACCTTCCCATCTTCGCGCGTTCCGAAGGCAATCGGCTTGCCCGGTTTCACGGCGACCCCGTGGAATTTCAAGTGGAAACCTGCCTCCTCCATGGTCGCTCGAACGAGGTCATGAGCCCCGACGGAAACCCCGCCGGTCGTGATCAGGAGCTCGGAACTTTGGATCGACTCGTGGATCTGAGCGCGCAGCTCTTCTTGGGAATCTGGAGCATGTCGCACTTGTGCGCGGATGCCTCTGAGGGCCAAGGCAGAAGCGAGAGCTGTCGCATTGGAATTGAAGATCTGACCGTATTGGAGTGACTGGCCAGGAGGCACGACTTCATTTCCGGTGCTAAGAATGATGACATTTGGCAGACCGCGGACTTCAACTGTGGCGAAACCGCAACTCGCGAACGCGGCGAGATGGGGTGGTGTCAACGTCGCACCCTTCTGCGCAACGAGATGCCCCGCTGGTGCTTCTTCAGCCTGAAACCGCACATGCGCGCCCTTTCGAACTTCTCCCACGAGCAAGCCGTCTTGTTCTGAAGCGTCTTCTTGCGCGATGATGCCGTAGGTTCGGGTCGGCACGGGGGCTCCCGTGAAGATGCGTACGGCCTGACACGGCTGGATACCCCCAGGAGCCGTCGCCCCTGCGGCAACCTCGCCAACGATTTCCCAGGGCCCCTCCGGACTCCCGACGGCGTAGCCATCCATCGCAGAGTTATCAAAGAGCGGAAAATCAAATGGGGAAACGACATCTTGCGCCAAAACCCGGCCCAAGGCGTGGCGCAGTGTCACTCGTTCCGTTGGGAAACTTGGACGGTGGTCGCGGATTATGGACAGCGCCTCATCAACCGAAATCACGGATGCCCCCCACCAGCGAGCATCGAGTGGCCGTGCAAAAGGCTCGGCATGAGGCAAGCCATGGCATCCTCGCAAGCTTCCGGACTGCCCGGAATTGCCAGCACAACCATTTGTCCAATGATCCCAGCAATCGGCCGGGCGAACATCGCGGTCGGAAGCCGTGAGTGGCTGTAGGATTGGAAAGCTGCTACCACACCGGGAAGACTTTTTTCGAGAAGCGGCTCGACGGTTTCGAAGGTGATGTCACGCGGGCCAATTCCCGTCCCCCCCGTGATAACGAGCAAAGACACGCCCCTTTCAGCGGCGGCGTAAACCTCATTGACTAGCAAATCCGATTCATCGGGCAGAACTTTCACCGAGACGGAGCCTGCGCCGTGACCCTTGAGCGCCTGCTCAAATATTCGGCCGCTTCGATCTTCGTACTCACCACGATGCGCGCGATCTGACATCACCAGAACTTGCGCGCTCCAGTCACTGCGCTTGGGAAGGTCACTCTTACCGCCCGTCTTTGAAAGGAGGCGAACGCCGACGATTTCCATGTCGTCGTCGATCATTTTGAGCATATCGTAGAGGGCTAGCGCGGCGGCAGCCGCCGCAGTCATGGCTTCCATCTCGACCCCGGTCTTGGCGACAGAAACAACAAAGACCTCGACTGCGATGCGGTCTGTCAGGAATTCAAAGTCCACCCTCACATGCTCAATCGGGATGTTATGGCAGTAAGGAATCCACTCGGTTGTCTTCTTCGTCGCCTGGATAGCCGCCACCTTGGCGACGGGAACCGGATCGCCTTTGGGGGTGTCGCCGGTCTGGACGCGGCGAATCGTCTCCGCGCTCGCCGTGAGTTCAGCGCGAGCGAGGGCCGTTCGCTTGGTTGTGTTCTTAAAGGAAACGTCTCTCATCCGCCTATTTGCACCATGGTTAAGTTATCTCGTTGAGCCCAGTTTCGCATCGGTGGATGGGCGCTCCACTTGCCATCGAGGCACTCTTGAACGGCTATCTCAAGTTCTGAGTCGGGTGCTCCTCCTCGAATCAAGTCCCGTAACGAGACGCTCGGCGGTAGGAAGAGACACGATTTGAGCTGACCGTCTGCAGTCAAGCGAAGGCGATTGCAGCCTGAACAGAAGCTCTCGGTCACGCTTGACACAAATGCGACCCGGCCTTCGGAGCCATCGATGACATACTCCCGGGCAACATCCGAGGCCCCAGATTCCAGGGGTCGAAGCTCAAATCGGTCGGAGAGACGGGTTCGAATCTCCGCAGAAGAGACGACCCGGCCTGCGTTCCAACCATTGTCGAGAAAAGGCATGAACTCAATGAACCGGACGGCCAAACTGTGCTCGCAGGCAAACTCGCCGAATTGGATGATCTCATCCTCATTCACTCCGGGAAGAACCACCACGTTGATCTTGGTTTCAAGCCCCGCCGCATGGGCGGTCTCAATTCCCTGGAGAACCCTTGGTAACTCGTTACGCCGCGTGATCTCAAAGAAGCGATCCTGCCGCAGCGTATCCAAACTCACATTGACGCTTTCCAGCCCAGCCGTCTTGAGCGCCACTGCGTCATGGGCCAAGCGGGTTCCGTTCGTTGTCAATGCAAGCTGGTTCAGACCCGGGATGGCGGCAAGGGATTCAACGAGACTAATGTAGCCCTTGCGCAGGGTTGGTTCGCCGCCGGTAAGCCGAATCTTCCGCACTCCACGTTCAACGAAGAACCGGGCTAACCGTTCAATCTCCTCAAAGCTCAAAATTTCTTCGCGCGGTTGCCAGAGCACGCCTTCTTCGGGCATGCAGTAGACGCACCGAAAATTGCATCGATCCGTGATCGACACCCGAAGGTAGTCGTGGAATCGACCAAACCGGTCCGTCAGCACGTCCGCATGGGTCACGGCTGAATTGTGGCGTAAGCCGCCGCGTGGAACCATGATATCCATCATAGACCTCGCCGAGAATGCGGGCCATAAAAGAGTCATGCCAGATCGAGCCATTGCCAACCGCATGCTCATTCTCAACACCATCGCCTTCACGGTGTGCTTTGCCGTATGGACGATGTACGGTGTGCTGGGGGCTTTTTTGGTCGATAAGCAGATCATTCCGATCTCCAAAGAGCAGCTCGGTTGGCTCCTGGGTGTCCCCATTCTCACCGGGTCGATCATGCGGTTGCCGGTCGGGCTACTCACGGACCGTTTTGGGGGCAAGCCGATCTACATCGGCGTGATGCTCCTTGCGACCGCCGGAGTTGCATCCGTGAGCTTCGCAACTACGTTCGCCCATCTCGTAATCTCGGGGCTCATTTTTGGGATGAGCGGCGCGGCTTTCGCGGTCGGCATCGCCTATACGTCCGTGTTTTTTCCCAAGGAAAAGCAAGGAACTGCGCTCGGGATCTTTGGAGTTGGAAATGCGGGCTCGGCGTTAACCACCCTGCTTGCTCCCCTCGCGTTGCAAAGACTTACTCAAGAGGGCAACGAATTGGAAGGGTGGCGAACTTTGCCTCTGATCTATGCGGCATGCCTTTTTGGAATGACGATCCTGTTTGCGCTCGTTACGAAGAATCGGGTTACGGAAGGAGCGAGCCAAAAAACGCTCCGCACCATGCTTGCCCCTCTCAAGTCGGTTCGAGTTTGGCGATTCGGTGCGTACTACTTTCTTGTGTTTGGGGCGTTCGTTGCCCTGGCTCAGTGGCTTGTACCTTACTACCTCAACGTCTACGGAATGAGCCTCGCGATGGCAGGCCTGATGGCGAGCATCTTTAGCCTTCCGAGCGGCTTAGTTCGTGCCCTTGGAGGGTGGATGAGCGATAGGTTCGGGGCCCGAGCCACGATGTACTGGGTGCTGGCGAGTTGCGTGGTTTTGTTCACGCTGGTCGTCGCGCCGCGTATGGACATCATGTCCCCAGGGGAAGGAGTTTTGGCGGATCGAGCCGGAACCGTGACTCAGG
>JAIBBE010000106.1 GCA_019694835.1 Fimbriimonadaceae bacterium
GATCGCGCTCACCATCGCCCCGATCGTCTGCCTGGCCGCGGTGTGGTTGGGCCAGCCCGGTTTCGATCTGGTGTTCTCACCGCTGCTGTTGGCGTCGTTGATCATGTCGGCACTGGTCGCTGTGCTGGTCACCTTCGACGGCGAATCGAACTGGTTCGAGGGCACGGTGCTCTGCGCGCTTTACGTGGCGATCGCGACGTCGTTCTGGTGGGGCTGAGCGCCGACCGTCTCGCAGACGGCTTTTGAGCGCGACGCGCGCCAGCGTGTAACCTGCCTGCGCACGGGCGCGTAGCTCAGTGGTAGAGCTCTGGTTTTACACACCAGCGGTCGGCGGTTCGATACCGTCCGCGCCCACCAATAAAACTCCAGATCACAGGCTAAGCAGTCGGATTCTCTGCAGCTTTCCGAACCCCCGTTGTGCCGAGAATGTGCTACGAGATTTCCGAACGGCAGAGCCTCAACAGGTATGGCCCATCTCGACACCACGCTTGGTGTCGGCTTGGTTCCCGGTCCTCGGCTGTGACGCGGGGCCGGGGCCGGGGTGGACAAGATAAAGACTGTCAGGGATTGTGCGGTCGTCTTCAACTCCGCGCCGACGGCTCTGGCAGTCCTGACGGCGGTGGCGATTAGATCGCTAGCTCCCTCAGACGTCCAACCCGGCGTACATCGTCGCGATGAGCGGCTCGTTCTGATTCGCGATCGGATAGGCGACCTTGCGTTCGGGCTTGCGGAAGACTTGATCGATCGGGCAAGCCAGCCACTGATCGATCCGGGTGGCAGCGATCGGAGCCTCCGGTCCATTCACGAGGCACATCAGGAATGGAGGGAAGCTGATCATCCAGAAGCCGACATCGGTAAAATTGCCGCTTCTAAGGTCGATCCTGATCGAGTGAGCATCACTGTTGAAATAGTTCAGGCCTGCGTTTGCGAGGGCGACGTGGAGGGCTGAACGGTTCGATAGATTCGGACCCATCTGAGAGTACGCAGCGGCCAACTGCGAATGATTGTCCACAAGTTCGCGGGTTGATTGGACGGCGAGAATCATGCCGAGGATCTGTCGCGCGATTCGTCCCGGATGCAGGTTCATCATCTGCTTCGAATCCAGGCCCTTGCCGTGTTCGAGCGGCAGCAGAAATGCTTCGCCGTCGCGCTTCCGCAGGGCCCAAAAGTCCGTTCTCGCACGTCCGGTGTGGAACTCGAAGGTTGCCGCTGCAAGGTTGATGTGGCCGAGCACGTCGGTCCGCCAAGACGTGTATGACTGAGGCAATCCTCTACGGCTTGCACGGTTGTTGCAGGATGAACAGAGCGACGGAATGGCGTGACCGTCCCAATAGCTCCGTACCGCCACGAGTGCACCGCGCCGTTCGTTGTACAGCGTTAGGGGCGAACAGTTTTCGGCAGCGCGGGGCGGCAGGTGCTCGTCCGTCATCACGCGTACTCAGCGCAGTGCCGGCACCAGTCGAACCTCGATCGTTGAATTGTCAAACTCGGACTCCAGTTTGGGCACCGGGCGTCGAGTTTGACTCCCTGGCGGTGGCTTCCAGCCACGCTGAAAACGCCCGAGCATTCACTTCGTTGTCCGACAGTCCGAGTTCGCGCGCTCGGCTCTTGACGTCTTCCTGCAACTGAGCGTCGATACGACCGGAGACGCTATTCAAGCCAGTCGACGGCTGAGGTGTCGGCGCCGCGCACAATTCGTCCCCGGGGAACAGGTCGATGAGTGAAATCATCTGCTGGGCAGTGATCTCGATCGGCTTTCCCCGGGTAAATCCCCATCTGAGAACGACGGTGGCCGCGGATTCGTCGCAGATGCCTTTGTTGTGAACGAAGTCATTTCGTATGAGCCTGATGTCGCCGAAGTAGTCATTCAGGATATCGCTACGGCGTATCTTCTCGTTGGAAACAGAATCCCAGTACTTCGCCAGTCTGTCCCGGAACTGCTCCTCCCAGATGGCGAAGATATACGCGAACCACTGGGCGTATACAACGGCCTGTATTTCGGGGTGATTCTCCAAACTTTCCTGCTTCGCGCCAGGTGCGAATAGTGTCATGCCGCCATCGCAAGCTGACACCAAGTGCTGCATATGGACGCGGCCGGGCCCAGGTTTGTCAACGTAGGTGAGAGTGCCGACCGAGAAATAGTGGCCGACGTCGGAGGGCAGGTGCCCTTGAAGAAACCTCTGATGGTCGTTCGTCCACTTGTCCACAAGCGGCAGTATGGGATTGTGCGCGGTCAGTGTGCTCAGAATCGAAATAAGTAGCGCGCGCTCAAGATCGGCCACAATTTCATCGACTGATTGGTCCGGTTCGACGATCCGTTCCTCCAGAACTGGTATGGCCTTCTCGATGGCTGTTGATAGAGCTCTCAGCCTAAGGACGAAGTCGTCGCCGTAGTCGAGGTCGCCAAGTGCTGTCGTCACTTCGCTGAGGGCATCGGCGAGCCAAAGGCCCGGCGTGAGCGGCTGACTTTCGAGCGTCATCAAAATTTGGTCTGTGGGAATCAACGCAGTGATACGGCGGTCGCGCTCACTGATCTGCCTGACGCCCGGCTCATGGGCGTGAGCTGCGTACATTTCCATCATCTGAACGCCTTGGCCGAGAACTACGCTGGCGTAGCGCAGCGCATGAAGCCATCGTCGCGTCCGACTCTGCAGGTACATGACACTGAGAATAGGGCGGTGCCCCGACAAACAGCCTTCGAGAGTTTTAGTCGATCCCTGTGCTGCATTTCTCTCCAGGCCGAGTCCGACCTAGCAGAGCATCGCCAGCCGCTGCCAAGGCGTCGTCATAAACATATCCGTACACCCGCAGTGTGATCGCAGGACCATGACCCAGCCACTTCGCGGTCGCGATCGCGGTGGTTCCACCATCCAGCAGCATGGTCGCCGCAGTGTGGCGCACATCGTGTAGCCGAATTGCAGGAACCCCAGCAGCTTTCGACTGGCGCGCAAATTCCGACGAATACGTCTCTGGCCGAATCGGAGAACCGTCCTCTTTGAGGGCCACCAATCCATTGTCGTGGTAATCGTTCCCGAGCGCGAGACGCTCGGCGACCTGCAGAACCTTGAACGTGCGCAATGCGGCGAAGATGTCGGGAGGCATGAGTAGCACGCGTCTTGATCGCTTCGACTTCGGGTCACCTGTCACCGTTCCAACACCTTGGACGACGACGCGGCCCTGGGCCACGGTCACCGTGCCCGCATCGAAGTCCACATCAGACCAGCGCAGTCCCAGGATTTCGGATCGCCGCAGACCCGCAAGGGTGAGCAGCCAGCATGCGGCCAATCGATCACCACGGAGGATTTGGTCTCGGAATTGCATCGCTTGCTGGGGTGTCCAAGTGGCCATCTCGTAGTGCTTGATCGCTGGACGCTTCACCATGCGCGCAACGTTGCGGGTGACCAAGGCCTGTCGCACCGCTTCGTCGAGCGCCGCTGACAGGACAACCAGCATGCTGACTACCGTCCGCGCGGTGACTCCGCCGGGAACCTTCGCTCGCTGTGGGTCCATGGGCTGTGAAGCGATGTAGCGGCCCCGTGCCGGCCGCAGCACATCACCAGCTGCCACCAGCCGATCCAGCGCCGTGATAGCCGAATTACCCAGAGAGGCATAGATATCCGAGTACTGCGCACCATCGGGACGACTGCGGAGCAATGCGAGCACCTCTGCCGCACGTCGACCCCCCTTGTCTCGTTGCGCGATTGGCTTCCCTTCGAGCCGAAGAATGAACAAGGCGTCGACGTCGGCAATGCGAAGCTGCTGCAACGTCATCTCGCCAAAATGCTCGATGACGAGTTTCAGGCGTCACCGAATTCTTTTGCCGTTTCGCGGAACCGGTCCTCGTTGGCGGCGACCAACTCGGAACTAATGCCGCAACGCGAAAGCCTAGACTGTCGAAACTGTTCTTGACCAGCTTGAAGAGACTTGACCGCAAGTAGGGGTGCAGGATCAGTAGCGTTAATCTGTAATACACATTAGGTGCCTGAGACAGCAATTCGCTGGAGTACTTCGGCCGCGAAGGCCAGTACTTCAGGTAACGAGGCGGCGGTCAAATTGTCGTTGTTTTGCGCTCGCCACCGTTTACCGTGGAGGCGGCGTTCCACCCCGAACTTGACAGATGTGTTTGCTGATCCCACTACGCGCGCTCGCCAGTCGGTGCCATCAACCGCTGAGCCGAACCAGACGCGGAGTTCGCTCGGCGAGTGGGCGTCAGGTAAGGCCTCCCGCCAGCTCACTATTGGCCTCGCCTTTTCCAGCGCATGTCTGAATTCTCTTGCGCTTTGAGTACGCTTGCGGGGATCCGAGTTCAATGCCTTCGTAACAGCGCCGCGTAATGACTTGTGTACGTGCGGCTTCCAGTCCTTCGCGATCGGAAGTGGAACTCTGGCATCAAGCTTCGGACGTACGACCCTGTCGCCGTTGATCAGACGATAGGTGGTTAGTGCGAGGGCATATACGTCGCCGGTAACTTGAGTGATGGCCTTGGTGCCGTCAATGAAGGACTCCGGGGGAAGGTGTGGCCGGTATGGGGTTATCGCACCTGATCCGACGTCAAGGGAGTCGCATGCAAGGCCAAAATCGCTGACCTTCACGGTATGTAACGGATGTAGCAGCAGGTTTGCGGGCTTGATATCGCGGTGAAGTAGGCCGATGCGGTGGATATGCTCGACACCGCGGCACGCTGCTTCCATGATCTGAAGTGCTTCGAGGACTGGCACTGCGTCGCGCCCGTACTTCGCCGCGACACTGCCTTGCTCGAGGTACTCCATGCGGATAACTGGTGTCGTGCCCTCGATTTCGGCTGAATACACCTGGACGACATTGTCGTGTTTGCCCAGCTCCATCAGCTGTGCCTCGCTTAGATCGTTCAGTGCGAACCCGGTGTTTGTAATGTATTTCGTCGCGCACAGACGGTTGAGGCCTTCGTCGTACTCCAATTCCACTCGGCCAGAGAAGCCGTCGCCGAGGTGGCGTCGGTGGGTGAAGGGCGCCATAGCTACTCGGGTAGTTGGGATACTGCCATGACTACTGGTTCACGGTGGGTTTTTGGAGTTGCAGCTATACATTGGAGGGCTTCTAGAACGGCTGCGAACTCTTCCT
>JAIBBE010000053.1 GCA_019694835.1 Fimbriimonadaceae bacterium
CGCCCCCCCGATCCGCGCGCACAGAACAGTCTCTCCCGATGGTTCCCGGAGATCCATGAGCTGGCGGCAGTGCTGATCCGCGAGATGGTTCACAAGCTGCCGCCAACGCAGCGCTCCAGGCCAATGGAAGCGGGGGGCCCGCCGAAGACGGGTATAGGGCTGACGACGGCGCTACACCGCAGCCCGTTCCACCTGTTGTCCGTCAGCATGCGCGATGACAGAAGGAGGATCGTGGCGCAGGCAGAAGAGCAGGCCCTTCACCTTGACGCTGAAACGTGCCAGAAGGCCAGGTCCGACCTGACCAATCCACGAACTCGCCTCTCGGCAGAGTTGGCGTGGCTGCCGGGACTCTCCCCCAGAAGGGCGTCTGCCTTGGTTGAGACGCTGAAATCGCGACCGTGGGATATCAGGCAGGAGGATGGGTTGCCAGCACTGGCAAAGGCGAACCTGCTGGCTGCCGCTTCAGAGGCTGTTGACGCCGAATTCTCTACGGATGAAGTGGCAGACTTCATCCACGACTTTGCTCTCCTGGTCGATGAAATTGACCCGGAAGAGGTGCTCCGATCGATCAACGAGGACCGTGCCGTATCTGGATTCCCGGAGGTCCGGGACATCGACCTGATTGAGGCAGAGCTAGCCGAACGCAAGCGTTGCTACCGGAATGCGATCAAGGCAGCCCTCAACAGACTGAACTCTCCGGAGTTGGTGTCGACCATGACGATGGTCGTCGAGAACGCCACTCTCGACGGGGAGGTTCACGCGCCTGAGTTGATCGACGAATTGGTGGACGCCTATGCGGTTGAAACGCAAGGTGTCCTGTCGAAGGAATCGCAGAACGCGGAAAGACTGATACGCACTGCACTGGACAGCGCGAAGGCGGGCGAAGCGGCGGTTCGGCCGCTGATCGACAAGCTCGAGTCAGTGGCGAGAACGTGGGACAAGATCGCCCAGCCCATCCAACTCAGTTCGAAGGCCCGTGGGCTTGAGCATGAGCCGAGCAAGGAACTCGCCTACTCGATCCGCAGCTTGGCCATTGACCTCTTCAACGAGCACGATCTGCTCGTTCAGTCGCAGCGACTGACCAAGCTGCTGTCTGAGCTCTTTTCTGAGCTTCCGGAGTTTGCCGAGCGGGTTTCCGCCGACACGCAAGCGCTGTCTGACATTGCGAAGCAGAGGAAGAAATCTGAGCGTGAGCAACGCGAGTGGGAGGAAGAGATTGCTTTTAGTGCGGACGTCGGTGTGGTCTTCAAAGATACCCTTTCTATTTCGGCGAAGGGCATCTCTTGGAAGGACAAGACATATCCTCTGGACAGCATCACACGCGTGAGGTGGGGCGGGGTTCGCCATTCAGTCAACGGAATTCCAACGGGGACGGACTACACGGTAGCGTTTGGCGACAACAGGACAGAGTCCGTTGTCTCGATCAAGCGTGAAGCAACTTACTCGAAGTTCACCGAGAAACTCTGGCGTGCGGTCTGCGTTCGCTTGATGACCGATATTCTGAAGGCATTGAGAGAGGGAGCAGAAGTCCACTTTGGCGAAGCCGCTGTTCGAGACGATGGAATTACCCTCGTAAAGCGCAAGTTTCTCGGATCCAACGAAGCGGTTCGATATCCTTGGTTGCAGGTTCAGATTTGGTCTGCCGACGGCGCTGTTGTGGTTGGTGCCAAGGACGATAAGAAGGCGTATGTCAGTCTTTCCTACATTCAGGTTCCGAATGCGCACCTTTTGGAACAGATGATAAGGATGGCATTCAAGCAAGCTGGCCTAAAGCGCTTGAGCGAGTTGCTAAGTTGACGTAATCGGGGGACACCATGGGTTTGTTCGATTTCTTCGGGAAAAAGAGGAAGGAAGAGGCGGAGGCTGCTGAGCTTCTGAAGGCGATCATGCAGTTTCAGGTCGAAGCACGAGCCGATGGCGTGGACACCGACGACATCCCGAAGGCTTACGGACCATTTGGTCTGTGCAAGACGAACCCAATTCCTACTCGAAGCGTCGTGGGATCGAATGCGTATCTGGAGAGCCTGAGGACGAAAGACGGACGGCGGGTGACGGCCAATCGAATGGGTTCAACCAGCGCCGAGGATGTGACCAGCGGGATGATCGATATCTATCAGCTGTCGGCTGATGGTCAGGTCGTGGCGACGATCTACGTATGTCCGTATCACAAACGGAATTCAGCGAAGGCGCCGGAGGGCTTCCATCTTGCCTAGCTTCTGCATGCCGGGCGTGCAATGCGAACGTGGGGAGCCGATGTGAAGATTGCGGTATGCCTGCTCGGCATCGCCTCGGTCCTGCTCCATGGTGTTGGGCACGCTGCTGAGCTCTACGGTCAGGTTGTGCGTGTCAGTGATGGCGACACTATCACCATCGCTGACGGCGATCGCAAGCGATACAGAGTCCGGTTGGCAGGCATAGACGCTCCTGAGCGGCGACAGGCCTACGGCAAGGTTTCAAAGAAGCATCTTGCGAATCAGTTGTTCGGAAGATCGGTCGTCGTGGACTGGCACAAATTGGATAGGTACGGCCGGCTCGTCGGCAAGGTGAGTGTTGACACCAGTGATGCGGGACTCGGTCAGATCAAGGCTGGGATGGCGTGGCACTACAAGCAGTACGCCAGCGAGCAGAGCAGCAGCGACCAGGTGGCCTACGCGGCCGCCGAAGTTGCCGCGCGACGGGCCAGGATGGGGCTCTGGAAGGGGCCTGAGCCAGTCCCGCCGTGGGAATTCAGGCACTGAGTGCGTGCGATAGCGCAACTGGAGGAGGTTTTGGGATGAGGAGGCTTCTGGCGTCAATTGCTTTCGGACTTGCCGCGATGGCATCGCAGTCGGCTTCGGCGTGCCCGTCTGAGGTGACCCTCAGCATCAATTCATCAAACTACTCGGGACTGATCAATATCGAGCTTCGTCAGGGGCGCCGGCCAGGTTCAAAGATTGTCAGTCGGGACAGCGTCGATACCCGCGGGACAGTTAGGGTGTCAGGAGTTTGCCCCGGAACCTACTTCTTCGCCTTCTCGACGCCGAAGGACGACGCCGTCAGCGTGACCCGCTACTTCGAGGTTACGGATGATGGAACGTCGTACAGCAACCCGTCGATCACGGTGACCTACTCTCGCGTCTCGTCGGGCGGGCAAAGAGTTGGATCCGCCAGGAAGAGCGATTTGTGATGAGTCGCGGCCTCGATCCCTGGTTCGTCAATCAGCGCGGCTGCATTGCGGTCCGCTCGATGCGAGTGATCGCGAGGGGTACCAGCGTTGTCTGATTCCGGCCATGATGGGGAGCCGCTCGAAAGAAAGGGGTTCTCGGGACTAGCGTCACTTGTTTCCGACGTCAGCTCTGTCGTTGATGGAGCATCGGGCGATGTGCGCAGTGCCACGGCGAGTTCAACGTCGACTGCGGGGCGAGTGAGTGCCGCGTCTACCCGTACTTCCGACTCAAGCGCGCCAGTCGCCGAGAACGCTGATGACGAGCGCCAAGGTATTCCCGAAGGGAGATCGTCGTCAGTAACAGTCACAGGTAGCGGGGCTCAGGACGCGCGCGGCAGTTCATCGAGGCTTCCGCTGTGGATTGGCGCGTTCGCGGTGGGTCTTGTCGCTTTGATTGCGATCTTCGGCGCTGATCGACAGGGCTTGAGCGGCTTATCCCAGGCACGCGCGCCAACATTGGACTCTGCGGTGCGCGAACAGGTCGAGTCACCTCGCGTGTACGCAGTCGCGGCATTGAACGCAAACCTACGCGCTCTGCCGAGTACGCGCTCGAAGGTGATTGGGACTCTCAAGCGCGGCGCACCGGTGGTGGCACTGGAGCAACGCGATGGATTCATCAAGCTAAGGGCCAATGGCGACGTGGAAGGATGGATCTCGTCAGATATCGTCATTGAGATGGCCGACTTGACTCGCCTGCAGTCATCCTCTCCGGCAGAGTACATCGCTGCCAGAGAGCGCTTGAAGCCAATCGAGAAGCTGACTGAGTATCTCGACCAGGTTTCGCCACAGGTCCGAGTCCTGCTCTCGCAGATCGAGGGCGGTCAGGATAGTCTGGCGATGACGGTCGGCGAGATCGAGAACCACGAACGACCAGGTGTAGAGACTGACAGTGCTGCAGGGCTATGGTTTTCGCTTGCTGCTCGCGCGGCGGCCGACAGTGGTGACCACGTTGAAGCGATCCGGCTAGTGACCGCTGCGATTTACGCCGACCCGTTGAAGGTCGATTACCACACGGCGCTGGGTTTCTCAGCGATCGCCTTGGGTCAGCGGGAACTGCTGGAGGTGCAGGCCGCAATCCTTCCGGCGCTTGCTCCCGGAGCGACGAACACGTGGATCATTGTCGGAATCAACGCTGCACTTACTGGCAAGACGGACTTGGCCCAAGGAGCCTTGCTGGCCGCCCTTGACCGGTCTAGGAACCCTGCCACCACAGTGCGGGTGCTCCGTGGCATGGCCGCGCGATCGGAAGACGGTGCAGTTGTCGCTGCGGTGAATGCCGCGTTGGACGCAGGCAACGAAGCCCCTAGCGAAGCGAGCGCGGCACGGCTGAAGCAGTGACTCGAGTACACATAAGAGGCGTCAAGTGATCAAGTACTTCATCATCTTCACGATCATTGGCTTTGCAATCGGCCGTTTTATCCCAAGTCCAAAGGTAGGGTTCTTCTATATCGCCTTTATCTCAGTTTTCTGGGGTAGTCATAGCGAAGTGATCTGGGGACTCGCCGCGCTTGGCGAACTGTCGCTCGGGTACCTCGTGGCGACCATATTCGTCAATTCCCGCGCCCCGGCAACATGTGCAGCGCCAGTTCCGCCTGGCCAGGACGCACGGAGATGGACGTCGCACTCAGACGACTCGCACACTTGACCATCTGCGACGGATGCTGCCGGCAAGTCGTCTGAGTTAGAATATTGGCACATTTGGAATTGGGCCGACGCCCATGCCAACCTGCCTACCCGGGCAAGGTGGATCGCGAAAGCGGATGCGGCTCCTGCGGGAGCAACCAAGCGGGCAAGAGCGTCGGCCCTTCTGTTCAGGAGGG
>JAIBBE010000097.1 GCA_019694835.1 Fimbriimonadaceae bacterium
CTCCTCCTGTCACACGCCGAAACTTTCGCCAAGGACATTCAGTTGATGATTTGGCGGCTGGACGAGCCACCGATTCCCGCGATGGATCCGGTGCAACTCATCAGCCGTCAGTCCGGAAGCGCAACAAGGAATGGTGCTGCCGAAGATACAGCCACGCTGCCGACGCCGGCGCCGATAGAAGGGACAAAGTGATGCAACTGAATACTGAATCACAGGTGCAACAGCCGCGAGGTGTACTGATCGCCATTACCGACCCTGTGCTACGAGAGCGCGCAGAGGCATTCATTAAGCAAGGCTGGAGCATGCGGCTAGTTGGATCGACAACAACGCGGGGTGAAATTCTGGAGCTGATCAAGAGCCAGGCCCCGGATGTCTTGCTTATTAGCGACGACAATGCCAGCCTCGACACAATAGAGGTGTGCCGCGAAGCACGTTATATTCATCCGCGCATAGTTCCCATCGTCTTATCTGTGAACGCACCCGACCATTCGCCAGACGATCGACAAGTGTTCTTTACGAGCGGTCGTGCGTATGACGTCATCCCAGTCGAGCCTCCGTATACCGATCTCAGGTTCCAACAGATCGCTGAGAGTGTGGCCAAATCCTGCGATGATCGCGATGCCATCTTTATCGGTACTGGTGGCGGTATCGGCCGCATCATCACGCTGTTCAGCCTTAAAGGCGGTGTTGGAAAGACGTTTCTTGCCATGAATCTAGCGGCGTGGCTTTGGGGGCAGGCATCACGCCAGCAGGTGGCGCTGGCTGACTTTAACTGGCTCTTTGGTGGTCTCGATTCATTCATGCACCACACGTCGCACCAGTCGATTATGGACCTTATCTCGGTGCTTGATGCCATTAGTCTGACTGAACTTGAGAGCACCGCTCAGGCGATCGCCGAGGGGTTACGCATCCTTCCGGCGCCACCTGATGCTGAACGCCTTGAGTTCGCACGGGACGTGCTCGATTCCGAAATCCTGAGCAAGGATCGAGTCGCGTTCGTCGACTCGGCACTGCGAAATATTCGTGAGCAGCGGAGTGCCCAGATCGATGACGACCATATGAATGCGTTTGAGGGTCTGCTCAAGAAGGAGAAGGTCCGAGAGTTACTCGTGGCACTGGCTCATAACGCGCTTCAGTCTTTGCGCCGTCACAACGACTATATCGTGGTCGACACCAGCACACATCTGGACGATGTGGTGATGGCAGCGCTGCGATTGTCGGATCTGATTGTACTTGTCTGTACCCCCGATGTTCCGAGCATCCGTGCGACTAAGGCAGCTTGGTCGCTCCTTGGAGAGCTTGGGATCAATCGCTCGAACATTGCGTATGTCCTCAACCGTACGTCACGCCATGCTTCTATTAAGCCAGGCGATGTGCAGAGTCTGTTTCCCGAGTGCGAGCTATTGGCGGAGATTCCTTCCGATTTTTCCAGGCTACAACCATCCTGGAATGTGGGCACGATTGCCGCGACTCCTGGCCGGCACGATACGCTCACGCAGGCGATCAGTTCGCTCGCTTCGCGAATCATCGCCCGTATCCCCGTGGCACGCGTGGAACGCACATAGTGGAGTATACCATCTTTCCATCTACCGTCAGAGGAGGCGATTTATGGGCATCCTTGATCGACATGAGAATCAACCAAAGAAAGGCGTATCGTCGACCTATCAAACTAGGCGGACGACATCTGTTGCGAGCGTAAATACTGTTGCGTCGGTTGCTCGTCGCTATCGCGATCTATTGCGACAGCAAGAAGATCTCGACCAGATTATCGCCCTGCCACATGAGGCGCGTCGTGCCTATATCGAAGCGGCTGTCAACCGGATGATGGCGCATGATGGCGAGGTATTTTCGAGTAAGTTCCGACTGGATCTCATCACACTCATTCTCGATGAGACGGTAGGTCTCGGGCCACTGGAAGCCCTCATGCGTGATCCAAGCGTCAGTGAGATCCTGGTCAACTGGATCGGCCGACCAGATAGCGAGTCGGAGGGCTTTGCACGTGTATTCGTCGAACGGCATGGTCGGCTATTCCACGAGGTGGGTATTCAGTTCGAAAGCTTTGATCACCTCAAGCACATCGTCGATCGTATTGTCGCCCCACTTGGTAGGCGTATCGACGAGAGCGTGCCAATGGTGGACGCTCGGCTTCACGACGGCAGCCGTGTCAATGTCATTATGCGGCCCATTGCCGTCGATGGGATGGATGTGTCGATCCGCCGCTTCCGTCGGGACCCTTTCACGATGTCTGACCTGATCACAATGGGTTTGCTGACGACCGACATGGCGGACTTTCTCAAAGCCTGCGTTATCGCGCGCTGCAACATTCTTGTTGTCGGCAGCACCAGCACCGGAAAAACGACTCTGCTCAACGTTCTAGCTTCCTTCATTCCAGGATCGGAACGTATCGTGACGATCGAAGATGCAGCTGAATTAAGCTTTTACCGTTCCCATCCTGATGTCGTAAGGACGGAAACTCGTCGTCCGAATATCGAGGGGGTTGGCGAAATCTCGGCGTGCCAACTTGTCAGCAATGCACTCCGCCAACGCCCAGATTGGATCATCATGGGCGAAGTCCGTGGTAATGAAGCCCTGGATATGCTGCAGGCCTTGAACACGGGTCATGCTGGAATGAGCAGCCTTCATGCGAATAGCCCCCGCGAAGCCTTCAATCGCCTCGCGATCCTGATCAGGCGAGCGGATGGGGCCAAAGAACTCCCTTTGCAAGCCATTCGCGAGCAACTGGTTGGCGCCATCGATATTATCGTTCAAATTGGCCGGATGAAGGACGGCCAGCGACGAATAGTGAGTATTGCTGAAGTGCAGGGGGTTAGCCACGAAGAGGTTGTGCTACGCGAGCTGTTTGCGTTCCATCCCAACATTGAAATAGATGGGAGTCTCGGCGGCAGCTTTACAGCTACTGGAGCTATTCCTCGACACCTCCCACGCCTCGAGCTCCACAGCGGTTCGCTGACTCACCTGTTCGAGTCGACTTATCTCCAACAGGTCCTCGGCCCAGCAATTCTTCAAAATGAGGACATCAGCGAGATTATGGTGAACGACCCGCAGGACGTGTGGGTTGAGGAGCGCGGCCGCTTGCGTCGTGCCACAGAGGTTTTCTTTCGGGATCGCATTCATCTGCTCAATATCATTAACACCATCATTGCACCGCTCGATCGACGACTCGATGAACTTAATCCGATGGTGGATGCACGCCTGCCCGACGATGTGCGTTTCCCTGGTGGAGGGCGTATCAATGCGCTGCTCGATCCGTTGGCAATCAAAGGCCCTGTTCTGACCATTCGCCGCTTCAGCCGTACTCGCCTGACCCTTGAGCGTCTAGTTGCCCTAGGGAGCATGACACACGAAATGGCGCGCTTTCTCCAAGCTTGTGTCCGTGCTCGTCTCAATATCATCATCTCTGGCGGAGCGGGTAGTGGCAAAACCTCCCTCCTAGGTGCGATTGCCAGCGAAATTGACCTGCAGCACGAGCGACTCATCGTTATTGAAGATACTGCGGAGCTGTTGATTGGACGTGCGGGCGACCACGTGGTTCGGCTCGAGACCCGCCCTGCGAATAGTTTTGGTGAAGGAAGGATTACTATCAGCGACCTTGTCATTAATGCGCTCAGGATGCGCCCCGATCGCCTGGTGATTGGTGAGGTGCGCGGTCCGGAAGCGCTCTACATGCTGCAAGCCATGAACACGGGCCATGCAGGCTCTCTTACGACGCTGCACGCGAACGCACCTGAAGAGCTTCCCGATCGCCTGGAGACGTTGGTGCTGATGGCCCGTGAGACGGAGGGTTTGACGCTGGCTGCCATTCGCCGGCAGATCTGCACTCTCAACATCATTGTCCAACAAGAACGCATGGAAGATGGAAGCCGGAAGGTCGTGTCGATCGCTGGGTTGGCAGGGTTGGACGAACGCGGCCAGGTGGTCGTCCAGGACGTTTTTCGCTTCGTACGGCAGGGAAACGCTGCCACTGGCGAAGTCCTCGGCGAGCATGTGCGAGTAGGCCCGGCAACAAGGACATTTGCGGCGCTCCGCGCACGGGGAGTCGAGTTGGAGGTCTGACGATGATGCGATACATTTGTAGATTGTTGGCGCTACTTGTGATCTTGATATTGTTGCCGCCTGCTGGAACGCAGGCGCAGGCGACACAGGAAGCGCCTTGTCGAGATATTGTGCTGATAATCGACCGCTCCGGAAGCATGCGTGACAATGATCCGAGTTCGCTGAGCATCGCGGCCGTGAAGCTATTTGTCGATCTGTTGGATGTCTGCGATCGCGTAGGCTTCGTGGTGATGTCGGATGCAGCACACACTCGACCATGGAATCCGCGGATGACTCGCATCAAAGAGAAGAACGATATCCTCAATCTCAAAAAGGAGATTCAGAAGCTGGCCAGTGAGCCGCTCGGCGAAGAAACACATATGGGCACCGCCCTGGAGTATGCCTACACTTTGCTTGAGACAACAGTGGCCGATGCACGCGGGCCGAATCAGGAGCAGTTCGTCCTGCTTCTCACAGACGGACTTCCAACCGGCGATAAGCAGCGCGAGCGCATTCATGATGTCATTGCTCGGTTTCAGGAGCGTGGTTACCGAAAGATCTTTGCTGTTGCGCTTGGCGCTGGAGCCGATGTGTCGTACCTGCAGCAGGCAATCACCCAACCGACAGATGGGAAGACGTTTACCGCCACGCCTGAGGAACTCATCAACCGTTATCTCGACATCTATACCCTGCTTGGTGACGACCGCTTCGTTGATCGAATCGTTATCCCATCGAATACACTGACGCCGCTCGCGACAGTACATCCTGATCAACTCCTTTCCCAGATCAGCGTCGTGGTTCCGGGAGTCGAACGACTTCCCGACAAAACGGAAGTCAATATCAGGATCCGGCAGCTCTATGCCCCTGAAGGCCACAATATCGCCGAGCCGGAGTATGAGCGCACAGTACATCGGGGTGCCGAGGAAGAGTACACACTTTATATCGTTCCCAAAGAAGCACAGGTCGGAC
>JAIBBE010000042.1 GCA_019694835.1 Fimbriimonadaceae bacterium
AAGCGATCCGTATCTCAGAGTCACCTTTGACCCAGCCACAGCCGACGAAGATCGGTCGGCGACGTTCGTTACCCCGACACATCCGCTGGCAAGGCAGGCGGCCAAGTCTCTAGACCCCTCCGCAACGATCTCGTGTTCGGTGTCGGCGAAATCGTCCACCGTCGCACCCGGCCGCTATCCGTTCGCGATCTACCGCTGGAAGATCCTGGGTGTGACAGAGTCCTTCGCCTTCCAGCCCGTCTGCGAAAGCGAAGAACATGCAAAGGCGCTTCTGGGACTCCTCGAAGATGCGGTCGCCACTCAAGATACCTCGGCGATGACCGCTGCCGAAGAGGAACGACTCGAAGCCATCCACTATCGCGTCTGGATGAGTAGCCGCGGCGAGCATATCGAATCGGTAACTCGGTCCGCCGAGGTGCGGCTCGCATCCCTCAAGGCATCTCACCAGGCGCGAGTGGCGCTGCTCGAAGAACAGCGCGATCAGGCCACTGACGCTCGCATCAGGCGAATGAAGGAGGGACAGCTCGAAGCGGCCAATCGGGACTATGAGCGGCGGCGTTCCGAGTTGGAGCGCGTGGCCGGGCAGGCAGAGATCGTGGCCGAGGCTGCTGTCCTTGGCGTCTTGATGGTCGAGAAACCGCCCGGGCAGGCAGGATCGTGACCAATGGCGACTACCCAAAGGATCGGCGAGGGTCCCGATGAGTTTTGACAAGGCGGCGTTTCAGCAGCTCCGGTCAGATCGTCTCGCCTATGTTGATGGTCTCCGACGAAACAAGGGCTTCGAAGCGGGCATTCTTCGGTTGCTCACGCAGCTCTACCCCGACAACGCGCACTTTATCTACGAACTCCTACAGAACGCAGAGGATGCCAAGGCATCTCATGCGAGATTCACCCTTTCCAAGGAGTCTCTGGTCTTCGAGCACGACGGTTCACGGCTGTTCTCGGCACGGGACGTGGAGTCCATTACCAGCATAGGGGACAGCACGAAGGCGGACTCTCCGACGGAAATCGGGAAGTTCGGGGTGGGTTTCAAGGCGGTCTTTGCGTACACGCAGACCCCTGAGATTCTCTCCGGCGAGTATCACTTTCGCATCCGTGATCTCGTGGTTCCGGAGCTGCTGCAGTCTTCGTACCTCGGTGCAAATGGGTTCAAGACGAAGTTCGTCTTTCCCTTTGACCACCCAAAGAAGAGTAGTCGGCAAGCCACTCCTGAGATCACCGGCGCGTTGCAGGCGCTGGACGACGCGACTCTGCTCTTCCTATCGAACATTTGCCGGATCAGCTACGTGCTGCCGGATGGTTCTGAGGGTCAGTTGGAGCGCGTTCTGCCCTCGGATCTACAGCAAGCAAGGAGCAAGGGCGAACACATAGAGGTCAGCGTTCAAAGCCCTGCAGGTGAGCCACGCAGGTCGCACTGGTTGCGTTACCGAAAAGTCGTAGCGATCGATGACGAGTCGACACGCAAGGACTGCACAGTTGCCGTGGCATTTGGACTCGAGGAAGCCGAAGGGCGTAGTCAGAAGTCGCGATGGCGGGTAGTTCCTCTGAGTCCGGGACGTGTTTGCATCTACTTCCCGGCGGACAAAGAGACCTCGAATCTTCGGTTCCATATGCATGCTCCATTCGCTTCGACGGTGGCACGCGACAGCGTGCGGGACAGTCCGGGGAATGACCAGCTCCTCGCTGCGCTTGCCGCACTGGCCGCGGAATCTATGGAGGACATTCGTGATCGCGGCCTACTGACGGTGGCGGCACTTGAGGCCCTTCCGATCGATGACGACAATCTGTCGCCGTTCTATGCCCCCGTTAGGGCTCGAATTGTCGAAGCCTTCAAGTCGAAGCACTTGGTTCCGACGAAGTCGGGGGCTCATCGAATGGCTGAGAACCTGTTTCGTGGACCATCGGACATCGTCAATCTGATTGGCGACGAGGACTTGGCGACGGTGACCGGGGACAAGTGGGCGATTCCCTTGTGGTGCGCAAATCCTCCTCAGGTCAACCAGCGGGCTGACAAGTTCCTTGATGCGCTTGAGATCGACGACTGGGGATGGGACCAGCTTTGCGACGCTCTTAGGTGCGATCGCGCGAATCTTGAGTCGGAGGAAGACCCGACGCGACCTGAACGCCTCAAGGGTTGGCTTGCGGCAAAGGACGACGCGTGGCTGAGGCGCTTCTACGCGCTCCTTCACGACGCGACGATGCGCCACTATCACTATCTCGACGTTTCGGGCCTCGCGCTGGTTCGTGTGGACGCTGGGTCCGGCACCCGCATGGTCAAACCAGCTGAGGCCTTCTTTCCGCCCCCCGACGAGGCGTTGGCGCCAAAGGATGTGTTGCTCGTCAGACCAGACACCTATTCCTCGGGGAAGTCGGAGTCACAGAAAAACGCTGCGCGGCTGTTCCTTGAGAAGGCGGGGGTACGCGTCTTTGATGAGGAGGCTGAACTCGCCACGGTACTCGATCTATATAGCGGAGAAACGTTTCCGGACCGGAAGACCCACCTTGATCACATCAGGCGTTTCACGGCCTTTCATAAGGCCTTTCCGCTTAAGACGCGGATCTTCCACGGTAAGAGGATCTTCCTCGGACAGAAGGTAGGCAGTGAGACCGATCTTCACTGGTGCGCGGTGAAGAGCCTTTTTCTTGATGTGCCCTTTGAAGAGACCGGGCTGTCAGCGATCGAGGGGGCCAGTGATAAGCGAATGCTCTGGAGCGGCTATGAGAAGGTGGGCCCCAAGAAAGCGTTCATCGAGTTCGTCAAGGCACTTGGTATCCAAGCCGACCTGCCCGTCGTTCAAACGAGCACCCACGACAACCCCGCCAGGAACGAACTTCGCGCCGACTACCATCGAGCTGGGGTACGGTGGACGGATTCAGCAATCGACGCTGACTGGACGATCAAGCACATCGATACCTTTGTCAGGACGCCGACAATAGAGAGCAGTCGTCTTCTCTGGGCGACCTTGACCAACGCGCGTCCGGAAGTGGCCAAGGCGAGATTCCGGCCAAACCGGCAATACACGGTCCGAGAAGCAGACTCGCAGCTGATCTGCTGGCTCAAGGCCAACGCATGGATACCTGATGCCAATGGCGACTTCCACAGACCCCAGGACATCAGCCGTGATCAACTGCCACCGGGGTTCCTGTTCGATGACCGCAACGGGCTCCTGAGTGCAATCGGTTTCGAGGAGGCTATCCAGCGACAGTCCGCCGAGTACAGGCGCAAGGACCTCGTAGCGCGAGAGTTCGGCTTCGACGGACTCGGAGCCGCCACGGAGCTAGCCAACGCGTTGCGCGAGTCAGGCATCGATCCCAAGACAGCGGCGGCTCTCATCAAGCAGCATGCAGCAAGGCCCGAGCAGCCTGAAGAGGAGGTACGCAATCCAACGAGACGCCGAAAAGGCGTGATGGAACATCGGGACAACGCCCCCGAGAACTCGGCCGTGCGACGGGAGCGCTCGATCCAGCCGAATCTGCCGGGGGTCGTCGCTGAGGCTAAGGCATACCTCCGCGCGAAGTATACGAATGCCCACGGACAGATGGTTTGTCAAGCATGCTCGAACGAAATGCCGTTCAAGCTTCGTTCTGGTGAGTACTACTTTGAGGCCGTGCAAGTGCTGAAGGGGCTCGCTCAGCACTTCTATGAAAACAGGCTCGCGCTATGTCCCACATGCTCCGCCATGTATCAGTTCGCGCGCAGTAGTACCGATGAGGATGTCCGGGCGGCCATCGTTGCTGTAGATAGTGAAAAGGTCGAAGCCAGGGTTGCCGTGTCGTTGGTCCTAGCTGGCGAGCACCGCATGGTCCACTTCGTAGGAACGCACTTCTTTGACCTACAGGTGGTGATTGCGCAGAACGATCCGACCGGATGATGGGGGGATAGCAGCCATCGGCGCGATTGCAGAAAGACCGGAACCTGTTCAGCTGACCTGATGCATATTGGGATCGTCACCGCTCGCGCTCGTGTTCAGGGTCCATCATCGTGAAGATCGTCCTCAGCCGAAAGGGCTTCGACTCGAGTTACGGCGGGGTTCCAAGCCCTGTCTTGCCTGGGATTGGACCGGTGTCTCTGCCAATTCCGTCTCAGGCGGGGGAGCCGGCAAGGTCCTACAGCGCAGCGGGATTTCCTCTGGGAGACCTGCTTTCGCAGCTGTCGCGCGGGAAGCACGATGCAGGCACATCGGTGCATTTCGACCCTGACCTCGATCCGGGTGGTCGTAGTCGCAGACCAGGGTGGAGGCCTGCGTTCGGGCAGGTCGGCGGGGCGCAGTCGCACCTGGTCAATCACGGCGTGGGGGTCGGCGACCTCTTCCTGTTTTTCGGATGGTTTCGCCACGCCGAGCGTCAAGCCGATGGATGGCGCTTCATGCCCGGCAGTGCCAGCTTCCATGCGCTCTTTGGATGGCTGCAGGTTGGCGTAGTGATCGAATTGCCCGACCACGACACGACCCATGTACCTGGGTGGCTTGCGGAGCATCCCCATGTCGCTCACGCGTCGAGGTTCGGCGGGCAAGGCAACACGATCTACGTGGCCGCCGATCACCTCCAGCTCGGCGGCAGCCGTCTTGGTGATGCAGGCGGTCGCTTCAGGCAGTGGACCGACGAGCTCGTGCTGTCGGCCGAGGGGGCGAATCGGTCGATCTGGAACTTACCAACTTGGTTCGATCCTCGCCAGGGACGCACTCCGCTGAGCTATCACGGCAGGCCGGACCGTTGGAAAGAACATGGCGACCGGTTATATCTGCAGACCGTGTCGAAGGGCCAGGAGTTCGTGCTGGACTGTCGCGAGTATCCCGAGGCTATCCAGTGGGCCGGTCGCCTGATCGAGCGACACGCGATGCCTGCCGAGAATGTCAGAGCGAGGCACTCATGAGCGATCTCTACACGTATGTGATGCAGCACGACGCCGGCTTGGCGCCCAATCCGTTTTGGGGCACCTGCACGCTGGCGGTGTGCACACCCA
>JAIBBE010000136.1 GCA_019694835.1 Fimbriimonadaceae bacterium
TCATCAAGGCATCAACCGGCAGATCGTAGGCTTTCTCGTATGCCCAACCGGCCCCTGTGTTCAGGTATGTCTTATTGACCGCCTGGGAGCAAGAGCCTTCACAACGCTCTGCGTAAATCAGATCAGGAAGTCCGTCACCGTTAACGTCCTGGAAACTAACTTGGGGCGCCGATATTGCACTAGAAGCCGCGTCGCTATCGTCAGAGTCGATGCGATGTAAAGGGGTATAGGACGGTGAGAATACCCACTTCCCATTTCGATTCAAGTACGCGCCTTGAATCCACTTCTCCTCAAAAGGAAGTGGGCGGCCATCCGCGATCCTTTGCTGCCTTTCTTCATACGTCTCGCTCTTCGGAACCGCCGAGCGGAATTGATAGACGAAATCCGGAAGACGATCTCCGTCAAGATCAATCAGTTCAACACGATTGTCCCTAACAGATGAAAGTGGACTACCGGACTCACCTAGATCTTTCCGATACGGACGAACAAATGGAACGGGAGGCAAGAGATCGGCTCCCTTCGATTCGACCCATCTGCCGACCCCTTGACCGGACGCAGTAGTCTCGATGCTATTTAGGAAGACTTTTTGAACAAGGTGCGGAATTCCCTGCGCATCATCCTCCTCCCTTGATACGACGAGATCAGTCAATCCATCGCCATTGATATCAACCGCTCGCACACCCAACGATCCGACACCCTCTTTAGCGAACGGCACTGGTGGAACATATCCGGCGTAGCGTCCTTTGAAAATTGAATCCGTGACACTCTTCCAATAGCCACCTTCCTGACCATCAGGAACGTTATTCCTGCACTCTGGAATCAAGCTGCAATTGACATACGCCTCAAGTACTGGCGGCTTGGATGAATCTGCAGGCTGATATGCATACAACAGATCAGTTATTCCGTCCCCATTGATATCAACAAGAAAGACACCTGTATCCTTGAAATCTTCGGAGAAGGTTGGACGCGGATACATGAATCGCACATCCTCCTTCCATGGCTTCTGCGCCCCAGGCTGAAACACGTACGCAACTTTGACCAGCTTCCCGTCCGAGATCTTTTTGGTGTATGCGATGTCTGCAAATCCATCGCCATTGAGGTCCGGAAACCGAACACCGAGATCGGCCTTATCAAATTGAGCAATCGTTTCTGGCGGCGTCAGCTGTGCATCAAGTCGCCAGCGCCCACCAGAATAAGAGTAGATGTTTGGGCGACCTTGATCCTTAAAGAACGCGAGCTGAGTCTTACCCTTGCCGAGCAGCTGAATTGCAGCGAAAGACGACCTTCGGTCGGCAACGCTGTTGAGCAAAGGCTCCGGGGGCACATACGAGCTCTCGGAGACCCATTCGTTTAAGTCAATCCTGTACGCGCCTGAGTTCTGCCCAGAAGACGATTGACGTTCACGCCAAAATATAAATTGGACTCCGTCCCCCCGGAGATCACCCATCTCAGCAAGCAGTTGCCCTGCATTTGAGCCGGTCTTACGATAAAAGTAGGTATCGGGGAGAGGGCGCGGGTCGAGTTGAAAGCCCTTGCTGGTCGCGAGCCATGCCTGCTGAACAGATCGACTGCCGACCTTATAGGCAATGACGACATCTTTGCATGTGTCGCCATTGAGGTCTGCCAGCTTTAGTGCTGCGCTATGTGGCGCTGGGTCAAACGGCACCAACGTTTGGATGTCTTTGAGCGGTTCCCAACCTTTCGATGTGGTCCGGAATGCACTCCGAACAGTCGTACCGTCAACCCTTAGAAAGTTGTAAACGAGCTCGAGTTCTCCGTCGCAGTCCACGTCTAGCGCATAAACGCCATTCAGTTGACCATCGGCATCAGTTGAGAACGGAAACGGAGGCGCGAACTCTGGAAGCTGAACCCATTGGTTCCCAACTAGGCGGGCTGCACCGGACTTTGGGGTCTGATTCGGCGATGACCAAAGTAGAACGGGCTGCTTCTTGCCTTGAAAGTCGATCCACGTGCGCAAATAGCGGCCATCACGAGAAATCTTGAAGCCCAGCCCCGCGTTTGCGATTTTCTGCCAACCCTTGATCTGATCGGATAGGTAAGTGAAGTCGTCGGTCAAGATGTCGTCAAAGTCATCACCGTCGAGATCGGCAACCAGATAGGATTTGCCCACCAAGTCAACGGGCGGATTCCACTTCTTGTCGAGCGGTACCGGATGACCTTTAGTCTCGTACTCGAAAGCACCGCTGACACTCTGACCGGCTGCAGTAAAGCGATAGAAGAGCTCAAGACGGTTCTTTCCCTGGATGTTTGCGAACTCAAAAGTCTGTTTTCCAGTGACGTTCACAACATCATCTGGAAGATTTTTCTCGATTGCTTTCCACCCTCCCGTAGCACTGGCGTACACAAATTGAAGTGGCCGATACGAGAGTCCATCAGAACCGGACTCGGTCAGCGATATCAGCTTCTGCGCTGACCGGAATTTATCGATCGCTTCGAAGGTTGGTTTGTATTCCCGGAGTACCTTGCCTCGATATGAGCTCACGATCCGCGTCAGCAGCGTCTTTTGTGTCACCCTGCTTCCCAGCAAGTACTTGAGATCGTATGGGTTTATTGGGGAGTATTCAAAAGCCACCTTTGCGTAAGGCTGTAGCTTTGCTTGATCGTTGCCTGTATATAAGACCTCCAGGAGCCTATGATCGAGTCCGTCGATAACATAGGCGAAAGTCATGTAGTTACCAACGCTGTCTTCGATGCGGTCGCATAGCCATGTCAATACCGGTCCGTTTGGATCTTGACTCACCCTCGAAGCGTTTGAACTGCCGAAGAAGAGCTTCAGCCCAGCCCTGGTGTTGACCACGATCCTCTTCGGGCCTTGATCATTCCAGTCATATGCACGGATTCGCGAATAGTTGTCGACTCTTGTTCGAAACTCTCGCGATCCATCGGTGTTCACCGAGACCTGCACCAACTTCTCGCCGTCCAGATAAAGGGCGTCTCGTTGTTCGAGGTACACGCCACGAACAGATCCGTCTTCAGGGATGTTTCGAGGGCCTCGCTGAACTGAGGAAACACCCCCAACCGCCCATCCGAACCCATATGCCGATGGACCACCTCTGCTGTTGTATGCGAGGACAAGTTTTGGCTCCAATCCAGCAGTGCCTGGCGGGACACGAATGGGTATCGAATAGCCTACGCTACCGTCAGGACCAACGCTCACCTGACCATCTGTTGTACCTGGGGTAATGCTGGCTAAGGCCGCCTCAACCGATCCGAAGACAACCGCGATTACAACAAGTAGCACAAGCCTCAAGGCGTCGCGCACTCTGAATATTTGGCTCTGAAATAATTGAGCACATCGAATATCCATCAGCGGAACTCCCAGACATAATTTACGCCCATGGTGATTCCGCTGGGCTCGCGTTGCACTGCGCCTTGCCTTAAGTTGGAATCTACATATCCAATGTGGTAATGGACGCTTTTATTTGCGCCTAGCTGCGAGCGCCCCATCAGTCGTACCGACCATCCGTCAGTTTTCAGAATGTCGGTTTCCCAGTTGGTCGCGCTTGCGCGTAATTCAAACTGATGGGCGCCACGCCGCCACAGCACCTGCGAAGCACCAATTGAAATTAGCCGACATGTACCAGAAAGGTCGTTCTGTACCGTTAAATCGAGTTTTGTGGACGGCAAACTATTGGAGCTGACAGTTGCGCTCGCTGCGGTACACTCGCCTGAAAAACCCCCATCAATCTGGGCATACACGATTCCGAGGTGCAGGTCCGCGTAAGGCAACTTGTGGCTGTATGTCGCAAGCAACTCGGAAGCGCGAGTTCGCGTGGATTCGATGGATTGGTCAAGCGTGCCTGACAGCGACCAGCCTCGGTAGGTTGCGGTCCCGGTCACGCGTAGCGACGCCGCCTTCTGTAGCAGGAGGTCTCTGAACTCGGTGGTAGAGCCGAAGCCGGGAGCAAAGACAAAATGTGGCCCCAGGTCCAAGTAGTCGCGGGGAGGTGCATCCGCCTGAGCCGAAGCTTGTGATGGCGCGGAGAGAACAGAAGCGAGTGCAAAGTTAATAAGCCACAACAGCACGAGCCTGCCGGAAGCTCGCCCGGAGCATTCTCTGTAGTACGCCTCGCATGCGAATGACTCTCGTGTGGCGACTGCCATGCGCTCTCCTTGCTAGTTATTTACACAGCTTATTTGCCTCGAAATCTTTCCACTCTATGAAAGTATAAGCAGGAGCTGCGGTATCGGATTGAACCGCAACGGGCTCGGCGGTTGAGTGCGAAGCGCGGAGCCTATCCTCCTTCCTGCGCAGCGCCCCATTCGCTTCTTGCCGTTTCCCCCACTCTACCGACTGACCGAGCCTCGGATCTGGCCGACGCCGCCCTAACGTGGCAGAATTGGCTAGATTTGGCAATCAAATTTTAACGTCGGCAAGGGCAAGGCAAGGTGATGGCGGACGCAGAAGACGAAATCCTCACGCTGGATGAAGTCGCGGCCTACCTGAAGGCGGGCAAGCGCACGGTCTACCGGCTCGCGGCGGATCAGAAGATCCCGGCGTTCAAGCTCGGCGGCACTTGGCGGTTCCGCAAGGCCGACCTGGAGCAGTGGATTGCGCAGCAAACGACAGGCGGCCAACGCGGGGGGAAGGCATGACGAAACACCAAGACCAAAGCCAGATCAAGTGGGTTGCCGACTTCATCTGGAACATTGCCGACGACCGCCTGCGGGATGTGTACGTGCGCGGCAAGTACCGCGACGTGATCCTGCCGTTCACCGTGCTGCGCCGTCTGGACGCCGTGCTGGAGCCGACCAAGCAGGAAGTGCTGGAACGCAAGAGGTTCCTCGACGCGCACAACGTCGCCGAGCAGGACGGCGCGCTGCGCATGTCGGCGGGCCAAGCCTTCTACAACGTCTCCGAGT